>CAVUGV010000014.1:0-20036 GCA_963741065.1 uncultured Verrucomicrobiae bacterium
CGGAATAAGGCCCCGTTAACGCACCCTGTGGAGAAACATGCTTCACGAAACGTCATCAAGGACGATCATATGACCTCGCCCGAGACGGTCCGCACCGGCCTGACAAGTGAGGAAATCAAACAGGATTTCCACGAGAATTTGTGTTGCGGACTTGGCCGTGCCGAACGCTTCGCAACCAGGTATGATCAGTATTACGCGCTTGCGCTCACGGTTCGCGACCGCGTACTCGCAGCGCACGGTCGAGAGCATGGAAACGTACGGAGGGGCGAACGCGCGCCGGGTCGCCTACCTTTCTGCGGAGTATCTCCCCGGTCCGCATCTCGCGAACAACCTTCTCAATCTCGGCATCACTGAAGCGACTCGTGAAGCGCTGCGATCACTCGATATCGATCTCGATGAAATCATCGCGCAGGAAGAAGAGCCCGGCCTGGGCAACGGTGGACTTGGGCGGCTCGCTTCCTGTTACATGGATTCGCTCGCGTCGGTCGAAGTGCCGGCAATCGGCTATGGCATTCGCTACGAGTTCGGCATTTTCGATCAAGTCATTCGTGACGGTTGGCAATGCGAGATCACCGATAAATGGTTGCGTTTCGGTAATCCGTGGGAACTCGCGCGGTCGGAAATCGCCTATCCGGTAAAATTCGGCGGGCGCAGCGAAACCTACACGGACGAGCATGGCCGCTCGCGTGTGCGCTGGATTCCAGAGACGGAAGTGAAAGGAATCGCTTACGACACGCCGATCACCGGTTATCGCGTAGGCACCTGCGACATTCTGAGATTGTGGAAAGCCGAAGCCGTCGAGTCGTTCGATTTCGCCGCATTCAATCACGGCGATTACTACCGGGCGGTGCAGGACAAGATGGTTTCGGAAAACATCACGAAGGTTCTCTATCCGAATGATGAAGTCGCCGCCGGCAAGGAACTGCGGCTCAAACAACAATTCTTTTTCTCAAGTTGTTCGCTCCAGGACATGCTGCGCATCCACGCGGTGCTCGGCGGAACGCCGGAAACATTTCACGAAAAGTGGGCGGTGCAGTTGAACGATACGCATCCTGCCATTGCCGTTGCGGAGTTAATGCGCCTGCTGGTCGATGAACACGCTCTCGATTGGGACGAAGCCTGGAAAATCACGTGCGCGACTTTTGCTTACACAAATCACACCCTGCTGCCGGAAGCCTTGGAGAAATGGAGTGTCGATCTTTTCCGCGCGTTATTGCCGCGCCACCTGGAAATCATTTACGAAATCAATCGCCGATTTCTTGACGACGTGCGCGCGAAATTTCCCGGCGACGAAGCTCGGATCGCGCGACTCTCGCTCATCGATGAAAGCGGGCCGCGGTACGTGCGCATGGCGAATCTCGCCACTGTTGCCAGCCACAGGATCAACGGCGTCGCGCAGCTTCACTCCGAGTTGCTCAAGCAAACCGTAATGCGGGATTTCGCCGAGCTGTGGCCGGAGAAATTCTGTAACGTGACCAATGGCGTTACGCCTCGCCGCTTCGTCGCGCTTAGCAATCCCGGACTCACGAAGCTGATCACGGACTCCATCGGCGACGGTTGGCTGCAAGATCTCAGCCGGCTTCGTCGGCTCGAACCGCTCGCTGACGATCCCAAGTTTCAGAAACAGTGGCGCGACGTGAAGCTTGCGAATAAATCCCGCCTCGCCGCGCTTATTAAGGAACGCACCGATATCGATGTTGATCCGCAATCACTTTTCGACATTCAGGTGAAGCGCATTCACGAATACAAACGTCAGCACCTCGCCGCGCTGCACATTCTTACCCTTTATCTGCGATTGAAACGCGATCCGCACGCCGATGTTCCGGCGCGTACGTTCATATTCGGCGGCAAAGCCGCGCCCGGCTATTTCATGGCGAAGCGCATCATCAAGCTCATCAATTCCATCGGCGACATCGTGAATGTCGATCGGGACGTGCGCGATCGGCTCAAGGTGGTTTACTTCCCCGACTTCAACGTCAAGAACGCGCAGTTCGTTTATCCTGCGGCCGATTTGTCCGAACAAATCTCCACTGCCGGAAAAGAAGCGAGCGGCACCGGCAATATGAAATTTGCCCTGAACGGCGCGCTCACGATTGGAACGCTCGACGGCGCGAATGTGGAAATCCGCGAAGAAGTTGGTGCGGAGAATTTTTTTCTCTTCGGCCTTACTGCCGAAGAAGTGGAGAAGGTGAAGGCAGGCGGCTATCGCCCGCGTGATTACTACAAAAAAAATAGGGCGCTGCGAGAGGTCATCGATTTCGTCGCCAATGGCGCGCTCGGTCGCGGCGACGGGGAATTGTTTCGGCCGATTGTTGAAAATCTCCTCGATCACGATCCGTTTCTATTGCTTGCCGACTATCAAGCCTACATCGATGCGCAGGAGCGAGTGAGCGCGCTCTGGCGCAAGCCGAAAGCGTGGACGCGTGTCTCCATTCTCAACACCGCGCGGATGGGAAAATTTTCCTCAGATCGCTCGATCCGCGATTACTGCGACCGCGTCTGGAACATCAAACCCGGACAATAAACCTTTATGACCACTCTGCAGACGGCGGTCTTCGACACCAAACCCTACGACCGCGAATCGCTTCAACGCGCCAGCTCCAATGGGAATGTTGAATGGCGCTTCATGGATTGGCGGCTCTCGGCGGAAACCGCAGCGTCCGCCGAGGGGGCGCGGGCAGTCTGCATTTTTGTAAATGACCACGCTGATCGCGCGTGCCTCGAAGCACTCGCTTCGCGAGGCGTGAAACATGTTGCGCTTCGTTGCGCCGGATACAACAGCGTTGACATCGAAGCCGCGACCGAGCTTGGGCTTTCGGTCACGCGCGTCCCGGCGTACTCGCCTTACGCAGTGGCGGAGCATGCGGTCGCCTTGCTTCTCGCGCTCAATCGAAAGATCCCACGCGCGAGCAATCGTGTTCATGACTTAAACTTTTCGCTCAATGGTCTCGTCGGTTTCGATCTCCACGGCAAAACAGCGGGGATTTTCGGCACCGGCAAAATCGGACGCGTGACGGCGCAAATTCTGCGAGGCTTTGGGATGAAAGTGCTGGCTTTCGACGTGGTGCCATCGCACGAGTGGGCGAAGGAGCATGGCGTCATATACACCGACGCCCGAACGCTCACGCGCGAGTGCGAAGTGATCTCGCTGCACACGCCGCTCACTCCTGAGACGTACCACATCATTCGTCGCGAAACGCTTGAGCTGATGAAGCCGGGCACGATCCTGATCAACGTCAGCCGCGGCGCGCTCATCGATACCAAAGCGCTGATTGAAGCGCTGAAGTCCGGCCGGCTCGGCGGCGTCGCCCTCGACGTGTACGAAGAAGAGGAGGGCGTTTTTTTTGAAGATCTGTCCGGCCAGATCTTGCAGGATGACGAATTGGCCCGTCTGCTTACGTTTCCCAACGTGCTCATCACCGCGCACCAGGCTTTTCTCACTCGAGAAGCGCTCGCAGAAATTGCGCGCGTGACGGTGGCGAATCTTGTGGCATTCGCTACCGGTCAGCCTTTTCTTCCCGGGACAACGCTGAATGCACAACCACAATCACAGTGAGCAGGCAGAAGTCCTCGCTGCCCAATGACAATTCAAAAGAAAAACCTGTTATGTCTGTTACGAAGATCGTCCGAGTTCACGGCCGCCAAGTCCTCGACTCCCGCGGTAACCCAACTGTCGAAGCCGTAGTTACCCTTGCCGGCGGTGGGACCGGCAGCGCCATCGTCCCGAGCGGCGCGAGCACCGGCGAGCACGAGGCGTGGGAACTGCGCGATGGCGTGAAAGAACGCTTCCTTGGCCGCGGCGTTCGTCAAGGCCGTGGCGAATGTTAAAGAAATCATCGCAAAGGAAGTCACCGGCATGGACGCGCTCGATCAGGTCCGGCTGGACAAGGCGATGATCGCGCTCGACGGCACACCTAACAAAAGCAAGCTCGGCGCGAACGCGATCCTCGCTGTCTCACTGGCAACTGCGCGCGCTGCGGCCAACCAGCTTGGCCTTCCACTTTTCAGATACCTCGGCGGACCAAATGCCAGGGTGCTTCCGGTCCCAATGATGAACATCGTCAACGGCGGCGCGCACTCGGATGCGCCGATCGATTTTCAGGAGTTCATGATCATGCCGAAAGGAGTGCCCAGCTTCTCGGAAGCCCTGCGGGCGGGGTCAGAGATTTTCCATCATCTGAAAAGCGTGCTGAAAGATCGCGGCCTTTCGACGGCGGTGGGCGACGAGGGTGGTTTCGCGCCGAACTTCAAGAGCGCGGACGACGCGCTGGAGCACCATCGTCAAGGCGGTAGAGAAAGCCGGTTACAAGCTCGGCGAAGAAATTTTCATCGCGCTGGATGTCGCCGCGTCCGAGTTCTACGACGCACAGCAGAAGCAATACGTGTTCAAGAAATCCGATGGTTCCAAACGCAACGTCGAGGATCTGATTTCGTATTACCAGGAGCTGGCAAAGAAGTTTCCGATTATCTCGCTCGAAGACGGCTGCGCGGAGAACGATTGGGACGGCTGGAAGAAATTGACCGACGCCATGGGCGCGAAGATGCAGCTCGTCGCTGACGACCTCCTGGTGACCAACGTTAAGTTTTTGCGCAAAGCGATCGATCGCGGCATCGCCAACTCCATTCTCATCAAAGTGAACCAGATCGGCTCGCTCACCGAGACACTCGACTGCATCGAACTCGCAAAGGAAAACAAATATACCGCAGTCATCAGTCATCGCTCGGGAGAAACCGAGGACACGACGATCGCGGACATCGCCGTGGCCACAAACGCCGGACAGATAAAGACCGGTTCGCTCAGCCGCACCGACCGCGTCGCAAAATACAATCAGCTTCTGCGGATCGAGGAAGAGCTGGGCGAGGACGCGATCTACGGCGGGAAAATGCGCTGAGGCGAAACACCATGCCAGTCGCTGATTACAAAACCTACTGCGCAATACTCGACCGCGCGCGTGCCGGACGGTTCGCCCTTCCAGCTGCCAATGTCACGTCGCTGACCACCGCCAACGCCGTCTTGCGCGGACTCGCTGAGAGCAAAGCCGACGGCATCATTCAGATTTCCACAGGCGGCGGCGCGTTCGCGTCTGGCACGACGATCAAGGACTCTGCACTTGGCGCGATCTCCATCGCGGAGCACGTTCATCGCGCCGCGGAGCGCTATCCGATTTACGTGGCGCTGCACACCGATCATTGTTTGAAAGACAAGCTCGACAAATTTGTCCTGCCGCTCGTCGAGGAAACGGAAAAACGCCGCGCCGCGGGCCAGCCGAATCTTTTCAACGGACACATGTTCGACGGCAGCAATCTTTCGTTACAAGAGAACCTCGATATTTCCGCAAAGCTTCTCGAACGCTTCGCCAAAAATGATCTCGTGCTTGAGATCGAAACAGGTGCTGTGGGCGGCGAAGAGGATGACGTTGTCGGCGATCATGCCGCGAAGCTCTACACTACGCCCGAGGACACGCTCGAAGTGGCGCGACGGCTCAACCCGATCGGCGGACGTTATCTGCTCGCGGCAACATTCGGCAACGTGCACGGCGTCTATAAACCCGGGCACGTGAAACTGAAGCCCAAGGTGCTGAAGGAATGCCAGGACGCGGTCGTGAAGGCGCACGGAGAGAAGGCGCGCTTTTATCTTGTTTTCCACGGCGGCTCCGGCTCGACACAGGAAGAAATTCACGAGTCGCTCGACTACGGCGTGGTGAAAATGAACGTGGACACCGACATGCAGTATGCGTTCACGCGCGCGGTCGCCGGGCACATGTTCAAAAATTATGACGGCGTGCTGAAAGTGGACGGCGAACTCGGCAGCAAGAAATCTTACGACCCTCGGTCGTATCTCGCGCTCGCGGAAGCGGCGATGGCCGAACGCGTGAAGCAGGCCGTGAGCGACTTGCGCGGCAACGGGAAAACGATGTTCGCGTCATGACCGCGGCGTTTCCCGCACACAAAACCAAAATCGTCGCCACGATTGGCCCGGCGTCGGAATCACCGGAGATGCTCGTGCGACTCATTCGCGCGGGAGTGAACGTCGCGCGGCTCAATTTTTCGCACGGCGACTTTTCATATCACGCCGAACTCATTCACCGGATACGCGACGCAGCGCGGACAACCGCACGCCGCGTGGCAATCATGGCTGATCTGCCGGGACCGAAGATGCGGCTGGGGAAAATTGACCCTGAGCCGATTCAGCTTTTGCCCGGCGCGCGCTTCACGCTAACGAACGAAGACATCGTCGGCAATGCACACCGAGTCTCGATGAGCTTCGAGCCGCTGCCGCGTGTCGTAAAGCCGGGCGATCGCATCTTTCTCAACGATGGTCTCGTGCAGCTCGTGGTCGAGCGCGTGGTGGGCAACGACGTGGAATGCACGGTCGCTGTCGGTGGGGAGCTACGTTCGCGGAAGGGTCTGAATCTGCCGGGCATCGATCTGGGCATCAGTGCATTTACTGAGAAGGATCGCGCCGCTCTCGAATTCGCGCTCGGCGTTGGTGTGGATGCAGTCAGCCAGTCGTTCGTCCACTGCGCCGCCGACATCCAGGCGGTGCGCGAGGCGGCGGCGAAACTCGGGCGGCATCCGTTCATCATTGCCAAGATCGAGCGGGCCGACGCACTGTCGCACTTCGACGAAATCCTCGCCGCTTCCGACGGAATCATGGTCGCGCGCGGCGATCTCGGCGTGGAAGTGCCGATCGAGGAAATCGCATATACGCAGAAGCAATTGATCGCGAAAGCGAACCTTGCTGGCAAACCGGTGATCACTGCGACGCAAATGCTCGAATCGATGGTCGCGAGCCGTTTGCCCACGCGCGCCGAGGCGACTGATGTGGCGAACGCAATCCTTGACGGCACCGATTGCGTGATGCTTTCCGGCGAATCGGCGATGGGCAAATTCCCTGAGGAAGCTGTGACGATGCTCGCGAAGATCGCCGCGTTCACCGAAACACATCGGCCTCCCAGGAGCTCTGAGGTTCAACGCGACGTCGCGCAGCAGAAGGCAACGACTCGAGCCCGCGACCGCATGGCGTCCCTGGTCGAGCACGCACTCTACACGGTCCCATGCGATCTCGTGCTTGTGCCGACGCGTGGCGGCACCGTGGCGCGCGCCATCTCGTGCTTCAAACCGCCGGTGTGGATTGTCGCGCCCACCTCCGATCCCGGTGTCTGTCAAAATCTTGCGTTTTCCTACGGCGTGCATCCCGTCGATCTCGCGGAGGAGCCGGACGATTGGCGTCAATGGACTGTGCACTGGGTGCGCGAAAACGGAATCACCGCGGAACGAGTGATGCTCGTCGCAGGCCCCTCGCCGCGAAATCCGAATGCGAATTATCGAATTGAGCTCATGCGCTTGGAGGCACAGGACATGTCAACCGCGCAACCCACTGTCTGAAGACTCGATCGCCAACCGTGTTCGCTTGAGCATTCCCGGATTCGACGGCACGGTGACTTCAAACGATGGCGCTGACGTTTGAATGGGACGCGAACAAAGCGAGGACGAATCTGGCGAAACACGGGATCGCTTTTGAAGAAGCTTCCACAGTTTTTGGAGATCGCCGGTCGTTAACGATTCCTGATCCAGTTCACTCGGCCACAGAAGATCGCTTTGTGACCATCGGCTCTTCGCATCGCGGCAAATTGCTGGTTGTCGTGCATACCGAACGAGACGACGATATCCGCATCATCAGCGCACGCATCGCTAGCAGACGAGAACGACGAGTTTATGAAAAAGCTACATGACAAAAACGGCGACATGCAGGTGGAGTATGATTTTTCAAAAGCTGTGCGCGGCAAATACGCGCGACGCTACGCACGCGGCAGCAATGTCGTCGTCTTGGAACCGGACGTAGCCAAGGTGTTTCCTAATGCAAAGGCCGTGAACAGCTCCCTGCGCAGTCTGGCCGAGATAATTCGTCGCCAGAAATCGGCAGCGACTAAATAGCGGAACGCTGATCGAGCCGCCCTCATGCGATTTGGAGCGCACGATGAGTCAGCGCCCAAAATAGTCATAGGACGAAAGTCCAATAGCCGAACTTGGCTCTCGCCATCGAGAATTAGCTGAGTTACCGCACGATGAAGATCACTCTCATTGGCGCGGCTGGAGGCGAAGTCACCGGTTCATGTTACGTCGTCCAGACAAAACAAGCGCGTGTTCTCGTCGATTGCGGTCTCTTTCAAGGTGGCAAAAAATCTGAGGCGCTGAATCGTCCGCCAACGACTCCGAATCTCAAACTCGATGCGGTGTTGCTCACCCACGGGCATCTGGATCATACCGGACGTCTGCCGTTGCTCGCCAGGATGGGTTACACTGGCCCCATCTACGGGACGCCTGCGACGCTGGACATGACGGGCTTGATCCTGCGCGATTCCGCCCGCCTGCAACTTGCCGATACCGAGCGGAAGAATCGAAAACGCCTGCGCGCGGGCGAACCGCCGCAGGAACCACTCTACACACCAGATGACGCGGAGAAGATTCTCTCGCAACTGCGACCAGTGCCATATCAAAAACCGTTCGACGTAGCGCCCGGAATCAAAGCGATCTGGCACGATGCGGGTCATATGCTGGGCTCAGCCAGCATCCAACTAATTGTCGATGAAGACGGCGCGACCAAGCGTGTCGTTTTCTCCGGTGATCTCGGGCCACGCAGCGCGCCGATACTGCGCGAGTTCGAGCCGTTCCAGCAGGCCGACCTTGTTTTTCTTGAATCAACTTATGGCGGAAGGGATCATCGCTCGTTTGCAGACACGGTCGCGGAGTTCGAGCGAATCGTGATCGACGCAGTCAATCGCGGCGGCAAGATGCTTGTGCCGACGTTCGCCGTCGGTCGCGCCCAACTGATCACGTTGCTGCTCGGCGAAAATGTTCCGCGCCGGAAAAGTAAAGCCGTTTCCGATCTTCCTCGACAGCCCAATGGCTGTCGAAGCAACGAACATTTACGCGAAGCACATGGAGCTTTTCGACGATGAGATGAAAGCGTTCATTCGCGATCGCCCGTTGCGCGCCGATCTGAAGACGATGAAACCCACGCCGACCGCAGACGAATCGCGCAAAATCAACGATGTGCTTGGCGCGTGTCTTGTCATGGCCGGCGCGGGAATGTGCAACGGCGGCCGCATTCTTCATCATCTGCGAGCCAACCTTTGGAAGCCGAGCACGCATGTGCTGATCGTCGGTTATCAGGGTCAGGGTTCGCTTGGCCGACGGCTTGTTGATGGCGAGAAAGAGGTGAAGATTTTCGGAGAAAAAATCGCCGTGAAAGCGACGATTCACACATTGGGCGGATTCAGCGCGCACGCGGGGCAAACCGATCTGATGCGTTGGTTTGATGTGATCGCGCCGAGCAAGCCGCGCGTGGTACTGACCCACGGCGAAGACGACCAGCGCGCCGCTCTCGCCAAACTCATTCAACAGCGCTACCGGCTGCCATCCAAACTGCCGAAGATTGGCGAGGTCATCGAACTCTGAAAATCAATTAACATGAGCAAGAAAAAATCATCCTTCGGACAATCCGACATCGTTCGCCTCAGTGACGAAGATGCGGCCACCGAACTCATTGAGCGCGCAGTGACCGGTCTGTGGGAAGTCGTTAACGAATTAACGCGCTTCCGCCGCACCACTCGCCAAAATTATCGGGTGACTATCTTCGGTTCTGCGCGGCTCAAACCCGGCACGCCTGTATATGAGGGAGTGAAACAACTCGCCGCCGAACTGACAAAGATGGGTTGCGACATCATCAGCGGCGGCGGCCCTGGCCTGATGCAGGCCGCGAACGAAGGCGCGCAATCAATCGGGCCGGAGGCGCACAAACGCTCCGTAGGCATCCGCGTGGAGTTGCCATTTGAGCAGGAGATCAACCCGTTCGTCGGCCAGGCGTACGAACACCGCACCTTCTTTTCGCGACTCCACCATTTCATGATCATCTCCGACGCGTTCGTAGTCGTTCCAGGTGGTATCGGAACTCTGTTCGAGTTATCGCTCGCATGGCAACTCCTCCAAGTCCGCAAGCTTTACAACACGCCTCTCATTCTGGTCGGGAAAAATGTGGGCCGACCTCGTCGAATGGGGTCGCCGCTCGATGCTCCGCAAAGGCAACGAACTCGCCAGCGAAATCGATTTTACCATCCCGCATTGCGTAAACACGATCGACGAATGCGTCGCGCTGATCCGCGAAAACCGCGCCGCCTGGCTCGCCGCGCAGCCACCTTCGAAACAGTCGCGCGTCCACCAAAGAACGAAATGTATTTAGCGCCGAAGGTGCAGGACTCATTGGCAGCCTGGGGCAGCGCCCCAGGGTTCATCGCACGCAAAAAAGCCCGAGCGCTGAAAGCGCGATTCACTTCCGACATCATTTCCTGCCATCATGGCACCGCATTGATTTCGAGGAGCGGTATGTTTCGGAAGTGGGAACCCATCCGCCCGATTGAAGCGCGCTTTCAGCGCTTGGTTTATCCGATAATCCGAATTCCTGGGGCGATGCCCCAGGCTTGCATGAGACAGCGCGGTTGGCGCTAAACAGATGCCAAAAGGAAATCCATTCGTGGACGGGAAAACAAGACGCGCCGTCTCACGTCGAGGGCGCAAGAAAAAACCGGCGAGTCGGAAAAAGAAATTCTCGGGCCGCATGCGTCTGCGTCGTGGGCATGCATCCGTTGACTACGCTTCTGTGCATCCTTTGCGCGCAATTTCTGGCAATTATTGTTTTCCATGAACACGCCTACCCTGGGTGAAGCGCGCTTTGCTTCCAAACTCAGTCACACCATCAGTGATGACATTCGCATTCCAGAGCGGATCGAAGTCGGCGCCGACCCGGGTTTGCAGTTCGAACTCGCCGGTCCGCGCAAGAAGCTTTTCTTCGACGCGAAGAAAACGCGCGCTGGAATCGTGACGTGCGGTGGGTTATGCCCGGGCCTCAACAACGTCATTCGCTCCCTCTTTCTTGAGTTGCACTATGGCTATGGCGTAGCTGAAGTGCTCGGGTTCCACGGCGGCTACAGCGGGCTCGATCCGAAATGCGGAGTCGAGCCCGTGAAGATCACGCCGGCGTTTGTTGATAGTATTCATCAACATGGCGGGACGGTTCTCGGCACATCGCGTGGGCCGGTCGATATTGCCAGAGCGGTGGACAATCTCATTGCGCGCGGCGTGAACATTCTTTTCACCGTGGGCGGCGATGGAACACAGCGCGGAGCGAACGATCTCTATCAGGAAGCGCGCAAGCGCGGTTATGCGCTCGCCGTTGTTGGCGTACCAAAAACAATCGACAACGATGTTGGTTTCGTTTCGCGCACGTTCGGCTTTTTTAGCGCTGTTGATGAAGCAAAACGCGTACTTGATTGCGCGCACACAGAGGCGTGTAGCGTGCCCGGCGGTATTGGTTTGGTGAAGTTGATGGGTCGCCATGCAGGGTTCATCACTGCCGGTGCGGTTGTCGCGAGCCAGGACGTGAACTTCGCATTGATCCCTGAGGTGCCGTTCAAGCTCGAAAGTTTTTTGGCCGCGCTCAAGCAACGGATGGTGAACAAATCTCACGCCGTGATCGCGGTCGCAGAAGGCGCAGGCCAGGACCTAGTCGGCTTGACCACGACTGAGCGCGACGCGTCCGGCAACGTGAAACTCAAGGATATCGGGCCGTTCCTGTGTGAGAAAATAAAGTCATACTTTAAAGCCGAAGGCATCTCAGTCGTGATTCGTTACTTTGATCCGAGCTATCAGGTTCGAAGCCGGCCAGCCAACAGCGAGGACGCGCTGCTCTGCGATTTGTTCGCGCGTCATGCGGTTCACGCGGCGATGGCAGGCAAGACAGGCATTGTTATTGGTTTCCTGCACCAGCGCTTCATTCATGTGCCGATCGAATTACTCGCCACGCACACCAAACGCCTCGATCCTGCCAGCGGCTGGTGGCGGTCGGTCCTAGCTGCGACTGGACAATCGGCAGAATTCGATTGAGCCGATCATTCAGAAAAAAGGAAATATGAACAACGAAGCGATCCATAAGCCAGCGGCCACAGACCCTGACCCCAGAGTGCAACTCGCCTTTGAGCGCACGTTTCTCGCGTACGAACGCACGCGGATCGCCTGGGTGCGAACGGCGTTCGCACTGATCTCGTTTGGGTTCGTCATTGCAAGGTTTTTTCAGTACCTGCGCGAGAAACAGGGTGAAACAGCGACGGTGCTCAGCCCACGTGCGATTGGCCTCGTGATGATCACCATTGGGCTGGTCGGCTTGATTCTCGCGAATTGGCAGGAGCGGCGGGCAATGAAGGCGCTGCGCGAACGTTGCCCCGGACTACCGCAATCGATATCCGGCGTGATGGCAGTGCTGATCATGTTGTTCGGCGTCCTGGCCCTGATTGGCGCCCTGCTGCGATAGGGATCGACTTACTTGTCCTTAATGAGAGGAAGACCTTGCGCACGAAAACATCTACCGGTTCTTGTCAGCGTATGCCTTTCGTTCGCGACAATTTCGCTGTCTGCTAAGGGACCGGAATTCTCACGCAACCGCGATCTGCCTCCTCTGAAATTGCTGGCGGCCGATCTCGACACAATTTTGCAAAAGGCTCATTCATTTATTGCCGCAGCGAACGGTCCTTCAGGCGAGCAAGATTCTATTCGAGAAAGCGTGACGGTAGGCGTTGGCGGCAAAGAGATCGAGATACCCCACTTCTCCCTTGCAAGCAGCGTTGCGTTCCCGAAGGTCGTTTTCAGGTTTTCTTACAGTTACTACCGACTGGATAAGCCGATCTCATCTGTCACAATTGATTTGAGAGATTACTCGCGCAGAGTGTCGGTGAGCGGCGAAGCTGCGGATCAAGTCGAAGCGATTTCGAACCTGCTTGAGAACAATCTTCTTCGCTATTCAACGCCGATTGGCGGCGCGATGTTCCGGCGTGTGGCTGGAGTGTGCCTCTCGTTGGCACTTCTGGCGTCGCTTATTGTTAGCAGCGCGTATTGCTGGAAAACTGTCCGATACAATGCCCTGGGCATGCCGATTTGTTCTGCCCTTGGCCTTATACTGCTATTTCGTCTGCCATGGGAAAGATACCTTCCCGGCTTTGCGCTTTACCAGAGCTATTCGCCTTTTTTTCTAATCAGATATGCGCCTCAGATTGCTCTGCTGAGCCTTCTGGCGACGCTCGCCGGAATTCCGCTATCGTATTTTCTTCCTCGAAGAGAGCGGTAGCAATTTTGCTCGCATCGCACAAATACCTGTTCGATATGTTTCCGGCTTGCGATCGCAGGGGCTCGTTGCTAAAGAACTTTCCGTGGCCGAGACAAGTTCAGGAATGGTGGAACAGATCGTCTGGCGCGGCACATCGTCGCAATGGAAAAATTTCGGCGCATATCTTTTGTGCGGTCTGTTTTGCTGGCTCATCGTGCCGATCTTTTTCGCGTTAGCCCGTTATCTCCAAACGAAATGCAAGATCTTCGAACTAACGACTCAGCGTTTTAAAATCACGTCTGGCGTTTTTAGCAAAGTCACCGACACGCTCGAGTTATATCGGGTAAAGGACATCGAAACGCGGCAGCCCTTTCTTTCGCGTTTGGTCGGCGTTGAGAATGTGCAGATGAATACATCGGACACGTCGTCACCACTTGTTTTGATCGACGCTGTGCCCTCGAGGGTTGGACTCGCGGACAAATTGCGCAATCAGGTCGAGATCATTCGCCAGCAAAAACGGGTCCGTGAGATCGATATCGAGTAAGATATCTGACTGGGCGCATCACGGCGTGAGAAAAATCTTGCCTGTGTAAGGATCTTTTACTGGCGTTCCGGGCGGGAAACCATGGACATCGACGTAACCGCCGTCTGGCGAGAATGGACTGGTAACTAAACCTTGTTTGCCTGGCACGGGAGTTCCGTAAGGCAGGTTGCTCCATTCTTGTTCCGGGGCCGAGGTTGCCTTCGCCACGCGGACGTTGTGTCCATCCGGAGGCCCGGTGGTCTGACTATTCGAAGCATCGCCCGGCGGCGTTTCATTATGCTCCTTACGGCTGCTTCGGTGCGGTCGCGATTTCTGCTCCGGGTGCGCGATCGAGCTACGTAGTGCTCTAAAAAAGTCGTGGAAAGGACCGGATTCCGCCACTTCGGTCTGAATAAACAAAGTGAAGATGAAAACCAAGGCAACAGTTATGGGGACAGGCCGTTTCACAATCGTGCGCGATATTGCTTCGACTCTTCGCCTGAATCGGATCAGCCGATCGCCATGCGCGTCTTCTGTCCAACCTTTAATTGCACGCGTAGTCGGGCAAGACATTCAACTTCCGGCGAGTGCGAGGTATTGCCCCAAAGTCCTATTGGCGCTCTAATCCGACAGTGGGACGATTTCGGCTAACTCACATTCTGAGAAATTTGATCTCATGATGCCCAGGCTCGTTTGTTGCCCTCGTTGTCGCGCTCGTCTCTCTCTCGTCATTACTCGCTCAGTCTCCAACCCCGGCGCGGCGCGTGGCCGCACCGAAGGCTGTCTTCACACCGAAACCTGAATATCGACCCGAATGGGCAAAACAGGGGCTCACCGGGAAAGGGGTTGTCCTGGTCACTATCGATAAACAGACGGGCAATGTTATCGGGGCGCAGATGCTGCAGAGCACCGGAAACAAGCAACTCGATGGTTCTGCCCTTGAAGCCTATTCACGGTGGCGTTTCGACCCGGGTACAGTGACGGTGGCGCAACTCAAGATTCCAATTGAGTTCGCCAACCGGCCAAGAGGCCAAACATCGAAGCAAACGCTGCCAAAGCCAGCTATTCTCTACCCTTTACTGATTATTGTCGGTCTTGCATTAATGATGGCAATCCTCAAGAGAAGGAGGACGTAAGGCAATAGCTCGCCTCGGCACTTGATTGGTTAGGGACGTCGATCGATAGACGTCTCGATCGGTACTTGTGCTCTTTGGAGCACGTCTTTGCTAGCTTATGTAAGCAGACCGCGCGCGGCTGCGCGGACTTGCGGGTCCGACATTCGATAAACGCTGCGATCGAGCAGGTAATGAATGAACCCCGTCGCAAATCCGAGAGCTACCAGCACAGGTACCCAGGATGAGGTCCGTAATTGTGTCGCAATCGCGCCGAATATCCGGTCGCCATAGTATGTGCCTGTCTCCTGGTTCGCTTCCACCTCGAACAGAGGCAACAAAACCACCGATAACAACATCAAAAAGAGCATGACCGCCCACGGCCGAACGTTCAACCCATGCAGAACTCGGCGCACAATGCCGCGCGTTGGAGCTGGCTCTGCGCACGGTGTTTGCGAGGCCAGCCCCGTAGCCAGAATCCAGTGCTGCGACGTCCAGATCACGAGAAAGAGAAACAAACTCCTCGGACGAAGAGCGAGGCCGACCATCACCGCGATGCCGACAATGTATAACACGCGAGGCAACGACCACCGCGACTCGCGCGCCTCTGCAAACAACATTATCGCTGTCGCGATAAACAGCGCCAGGATTGCGCCGCCGCGAATTCCGTTCTGCGCCGACACAATCCACGCGGCGAACGACCAGCGATCGATCCAGTGATCCTGATAGGCGACGGCTCCGGCGAGAATGTCCGCTACAAAAACAAGCACGCCGCCCACGGCCAGCGCGAAGAAACGATCCAGGCGTCTAGTCAGAATGCACCGGCCACGCTCCGCGCGCGAACGGTAGAGTGAAAGAGCACCGAAATGCTGCGCTGCGAAATGATACGTCACGCAGGCGTAATCGACGATCGCCAGTCCAATGAGTCGCTCCTCGCGCGTCCATGGCAGCGCCGAGTCCGCGGGGAGAAATAGGGCAAAACATCCGGCTGTGACGAGAAGCGGGAGCACGACGAACCGAACCGGCTGTGCGCGAAGGAGCGGCCGGTACGCTTCGGTGCAGTACGCGAGATAGGTGCTGGACAATCGGTGACCAATCCAAAAGAGCGCGGTTAAACCAAAGTAAAGCAGATCGAGCGGACTCGACTCCGGATTGGAATATCCATGGGAGAGCCAGAGGATGATGGGCGCGAGCCAGAGCGCACTGAGCATCCAGAACCCGTCCCAAACCGGGCTGCGCACCCAAGGTGATGGCGATCTTCGAACCCCATGACGCTGCATCTGCGATTTCAACTACAGCAGCGGATGAGGAAAGCGCAGCCATTGAGGATTTGCGCTACGCGCCGTCTGCCCGGCGGCACGCATTTATTTATCAGTGCAACCCCGTTATCTCTGGATTTGCATGTCAACGCCGCCACCAGTGGCGTTGACATCAAGGCCTTGTTGCGTGGCGGCAAGGCGGACTATCACACCGGCCTGATTTGACATGAGGGTGGAAGCTTTCCCACTGCCAACAGTCACGCCGCGCGTGCCGGCGCCACCGACATTATAATGACCGTTGAAATCTTGAAGATGCTTCAGATTGAAAATCTCGCCATACGCGGAACTGCCTGTCATGCCGACTTTGCCTACCGATAGTCCGTTCACCTTGACCGGATAGTTTTTGCCCTTGTAGGTCAGCGTCCCGGACCCCCACCTGAAACCGATTCCAAGGGCGAATGAACCCCCGCTCAGCCGCAAGGTTGCGTCTGGTTTTGATTCATGAGTAGCTGCCTGCGTGAATCCTGTCATCCCTGCGATCACGAGCAATAGAACTGCGATTTTCTTGACATTATTCATAGTTGTATCTCCTGCGATTTTTGTTTGTGCCACCAAATTAGGACTTTTCTCCGTCGGCTTCCATTGGAGAAAAGTTCTATATGACAATCGAGGAACTTCGTCAATATTTGCGGGTTGAAAAGTAAAAGAGTTATGAAATCACCAAGCCGCAAACTATTTCACAGCGTGATCGCCATCTTATGCGCCACGCTATGTACCACGCTGTTCTCACCGGCCTCAATCGTGTTGGCACAGCAAGCTCAATCCCAGGTTATGACGACTACGGAGCAAACGCCGAAGCTTGCGAGCGGTGAATTGGATTCTCTGGTCGCGCCGATTGCTCTTTATTCAGATCAACTCCTGGCTCAGACTCTGGCTGCTTCCACTTATCCACTCGAGATCATCCAACTTCAGCAGTGGATGGGTCGGAACAAGAATTTGGAAGGCAAAGCGCTGGCGGACGCGGTGGCAAAGCAGCCGTGGGACCCAAGCGTACAGGGATTAGTAGCGTTTCCAGACGTGATAGAGCGTATGGCCGGCAATATTCAATGGACGACGGATTTGGGCAACGCATTCCTGGCACAGCAATCTGACGTGATGGACGCAGTCCAGCGCATGCGCGCGAAAGCTCAGGGCACAGGAAATCTAAAGACTAGCTCACAACAGACAGTGCAAACTCAGACAGTCGAGGGCGGCAAGCAGGTCATCGCAATTGAACCAGCCAACCCGGACGTAGTTTACGTGCCGTCGTATGACCCGACTGTCGTTTATGGAGCTGCTCCTCCAGCGTATCCTTATTATCCCTATACCTATCCGGGCTACATGCCAGGCACGGCTTTGATGTGGGGCGCGGGAATCGCGCTGGGTGCCGCAGCTTGGGGCGCTTGGGGCGGCTCCTGGGGCAATTGCAACTGGGGCAGCGGCGACATCAACATCAACAACAACAACAATTTCAATCGGAACAACAATAACAACATCAACCGGGGATCGAGCTGCAAGGGCAAGGCGACGTGGCAGCACAATCGCGCAACACCGCGGAAATGCCCCCTATGGCGACCGAAATACGGCCAATAAATTCGGCGGACGTGGTCCGGGTGGCGCCGGTGGTGCGGGTGGCGTTGGTGGTGCCGGAAGACCCGGTGGTGTCGGCGGTGCGGGCGGCGTTGGTGGTGTCGGAAGACCCGGTGGAGCCGGCGGTGCCGGCGGCGTTGGTGGTGCCGGAAGACCCGGTGGCGTCGGTGGTGCGGGCGGCGTTGGTGGTGCCGGAAGACCCGGTGGTGCGCGGCGGCGTTGGTGGTGCCGGGAGACCCGGTGGTGCCGGCGGTGCGGGTGGCGTTGGTGGTGTCGGAAAGCCCGGCGGTGCTGGTGGCGCTGGAGCGGGAGCTCGTCCCGGCGGCGGCGCTGGAGCTGGTGCTCGCCCAGCTGGCGGTAGCGCTAAGAACCAAGTCGGTAACCGCAGCGCATCGTCTCGACCTAGTTCCGCTTCTCGAGGCGGGGGAGGATTTGGCGGCGGCGGTAGCGGAAACTACGCGCGAGCCAGCAGCAGCCGAGGCGGTCATAGCATGGGAGGCGGCGGATATAGTCGCGGCGGTGGCGGCGGCGGTGGTGGCGGCGGCGGTGGCGGCGGCGGCGGTCGCGGCGGTGGCGGCGGAGGACGCGGCGGCGGCGGCGGTGGACGCCGAAGATAAACGAGCGGTCAATGAGGAGGAGACAAATGAAAACAGAAACAAATATTATGACTTCGCCGAAAATTTCTCTGGTCGCTTCTGCGATCCTTACTTCTTGTTTGTTAAGCATCGCGGTGCACGCTGCGCCACCGGCCAAAACGGATGCGCCTGCGGCGTCGGAGCCAAAACAAAAAGAATTCGACTCACCGAAACAGGCGGCCGATGCCCTTATTCAGGTAGCGACGAACTTCGATGTCGCCGCTGCAAAGGAAATTCTGGGGCCGGACGGTGAAGATCTCATTGCTTCAGAAGATCCCGTTCAAGACAAGAACCGTGCGGCCGAGTTTGCAGCCAAGGCAAAGGAAAAGAACTCGGTTGAAATCGATAAGAAAGATCCGAAGCGCGCCATTCTCCTGGTGGGTAACGATGATTTTCCTGCTTCCCATTCCGATCGTGAAGCGCAGAGGCAAGTGGTTGTTTGATACGAAAGTAGGCCGCGAGGAAATATTAAATCGGCGTATCGGTGCCAACGAACTGAACGCCATTCAGATTTGTCGTGGTTTCGTCGAGGCACAACACGAGTATGCCCTGGAAAAGCACGATGATTCGAAGGTGAACCAATACGCGCAGCGAATCATCAGCTCACCGGGAAAACATGACGGGCTGGCGTGGCAGAACGCGGACGGAACGTGGGGAGGTCCGGTTGGAGAAGGAGTCGCCAAAGCGCTCGAGCAGGGCTATTCGAATCCGAGTCAACCTCAGCCGTATCACGGTTACTACTTTAAGGTGCTGAAGGGACAAGGACCTGCGGCCCCGATGGGAGAGATGGACTTCGTGGTTGGCGGGGCGATGATCGGCGGATTCGCCCTCGCCGCTGCGCCCGCTGAATATCGTGTGACCGGAGTGCAGACATTCATCGTTGGCCCCGACGGAGTCGTTTACGAGAAGGATCTCGGGCCCGATACACTGAAGACGTTTCAAAGCATGGACCGGTACAATCCGGACAAAACCTGGAAAGTAACCGAGGACGATGTGGAAGACGATTCACAAGATTAGTGGCCCGAATCGGAAGAACGAGTGCAACCTAACAAGTCAGCGGCGAGACGTTGCATGCTGACATTTTTATTGTAGGGCGTCTGTGTCAGATGCCAGCTTGTTTTTCGAAGCCGTCTTGCAGAGACGGCCTACAATTCTTCGCTTCCTTTGTTATCTTCTGTTCAAAGAGTTTTTTTTCCGTTGTCTCTGTTTGCCCCTGTTAACGCTTCAGTTAGCGCGGAGTCTCGTAAGGCGGCTCGTCCGTTGCGATCGGCGTGGTCTGCATCGGCGGATTAATCATCTGGAAAATTACGGCTGCGACAACAGCGGCAGCGAAGTCGGCCAGCAGATAAATCCAGATGTTTCCCCAACTTGAAATGCCCATAACGCAGATGCCGAAAGCGACCGCGGGATTAAATGCGCCGCCTGAAATGTCACCGACAGCGAACGCGCCGGTCATGACGGTCATGCCGATGGCCAGGCCATAGAATGAATTTCCCGAAGTGCCTTCCGCAGTGGCTGCGTTCAACACGACGTACACGAGCGCGAACGTAAAAGAAATTCTGCAAGCAGCGCCGGACCAACGTGCGGGGTGATTAAGTGACAGCGGCACCCGCCCCGAAGGAATTTCGTGACCACCGGGGCAGCAACCGGCTGCCGCAAGAATTTTGCGCAATCCAGTAACGCACCACATCGGCAGGCTTTAATTTGCCGCAAAATCAGCTT
>CAVUGV010000015.1:0-5663 GCA_963741065.1 uncultured Verrucomicrobiae bacterium
TGAAATCGCAAATCGCAAATCATAAATCGCAAATCCTCCTGATGTCGCCTGCAGGCCGTCGGTTCGATCAACAGATGGCGGCGCAGCTGTCACAAGAGCCGCATCTCATTATCATTTCCGGACATTACGAAGGAGTCGATCATCGCGTGATCGAACATCTGATTGATCTGGAGATTTCGATTGGCGATTACGTGCTCACGAACGGCGCGATTGCTGCCGTTGTTTTGGTTGATTCAATTGTGCGTTTATTGCCGGGAGCGCTTGGGCATGAGCATTCGGCCGCGGACGACAGCTTCAGCAACGGTCTTTTGGAGGCGCCGCAGTACACCCGCCCCGCCGACTTTCGTAGTTGGAAAGTTCCGGAGGTTTTGCTCTCCGGGAATCACGCAGAAATCGTGAAGTGGCGTAAAGACCAAGCCATCAAGCGCACCCGTGAGAATCGCCCGGATTTGTTAGGCAGAGGCGATTGACCTCAATCGCCCAGGTGGTTCGGGTGAAACGCGCCTACCTGACACGGCCTAGGACGACGGACGCGTTGATACCGCCGAAGCCGAATGAATTGCTCATCACGTAATTCAACTCGGCCGGCCGACCATGGTTTGGCACCACGTCGAGATCGCACGCTGGATCGGGGTTTTGATAATTGACGGTCGGCGGAATCCATTGTCGATCCAACGAAAGCGCGCAAAGCGCCGCTTCGATTGCGCCGGTAGCGCCGAGCGGATGCGCGTAATAGCCCTTGGTCCCGCTTACGGGAATGCGCCGTGCGTGATCGCCGAACACTTGTTTAATCGACGCCGTTTCCGCGCTGTCGTTAAGCTGCGTCGAACTGGCGTGTGCGTTGATGTAATCGATCTGCTCTGGCGGCAATTGCGCGTCTGCGAGCGCTTCGCGCATTGCGCGAATGCACGATTCGCCGCCCGGGAGAGGCGTAGTCATGTGAAAAGCATCGTTGTTTAAGCTGTACCCGAGCACTTCCGCATAGATGTGGGCGCCGCGAGCGAGTGCGTGTTCCAGTTCTTCCATAACGAGCGAAGCGCCACCTTCGCCCATGACAAATCCATCGCGGAGCGCGTCGAATGGACGACAAGCCAGACTCGGCTCACCCGCCCATCTGCTCATCGTCTTGATAATATCGAACGCGCCAATCGTAATGGCAGTCAGCGGCGCTTCCGCTCCGCCGGCCACAACTACATCTGCAAAGTCGTCGCGAATGTAACGCAGTGCTTCGCCGACCGAGACTGTGCCACTGGCGCAACTGTTTGAATTCGTCGTGCCGACGCCGCGAAAGCCGAATTCGATTGCAATGTTCGAATGCGCCGAACCACCGAAGACTTGGACGGCAAGAGTGGGTTGGACGCCGCGCGCGCCCTTTTTTAGATATCTGATGTATTGCTCCTCGGCTTTGCAGACGCCGCCAAGCGCCGTGCCGAAGCTAACGCCCACGCGATCCTGCGGCTTGTCGCGAGAATAGTCGATGCGCGCGTCCTCCAGCGCGAGCTTTGCAGATACGACTGCGAATTGAGCGTAACGATCCAGCCGTTTCAGGCGGTGCGGTAAAAAGTATTCTTCGGCATTCCAATCGCGAATTTCGCCCGCGCATCGCACGTGGAACACGCTCGGATCGAAGCTTGTGATGCTGTCGATACCACTCCTTTCTGCCAGGATTCCGTTCCAGAAATGTTCAACACCGGTGCCGATGCACGTGATCGGCCCGATACCTGTGATGACCGCGCGTCTTCGGCTCATGCGGTCACCTTGTCTGCTCTTGCCTCCACGTAAGCTTTCATGCAGTGCAAGGTCTTGTTGGCGACGCTATGGATGAAAAAATCGCCTATTATTGGATTCATGATTGGCGCAAGCGGGGGAAGACGAAACCGCAAATCGTGTGAAATCGCTACGAGCACACCACCTCCGCTTTCGGAAAATGTCCAAACGACGCGCATTCCTTTTGTCCAGGCTTTCAAATGATGGAAATGAATTTCGAACTTGTCGCGGTCGATGATTTGCTCCGAGGTCCAGGAGATTGGGATGCCGGAACGCGTGGCCGCCATAATCACCAGGTTGCGATCGTGCCCGCGCTCCAGAAATCGGATGTAGCGATAATGCGGCAAAATTTTTGGCCACAGTTCCAGGTTGGCGGCTGTTTCGAAGATCATTATCTTCGGCGCCTGCATGAGGATCGAGTTTACTCTGTGCATGGAATGGCCAGCGTCAGATGGAAAACCGCTCGGCCAGCGATGTTGCGCAACTTCCGCGGAGCAATGGATAGTTCCCCGAAAAGCATTTTTGTGAAAGAGAAAAATCGTCGCCTTCCACATCCGGATGCGACGCCGACTAACGGTTGAGCGGCCGCATTTCGTGCGACCGCTCACCGACTTCTGTTCTCTGGTTAATTTGGGCCGTTACACTACTCAACCACGACCGTGGTGAGCGTGGTCTGCTGCTTGCGCCAGTTCGGTCAGATACGCAAAAAACGCTGACGATTGGCCGATGAAAAGTCCCATGTTCGTTAGAAACGTGAGAGCACCCATCGCAGCGCCTTCGGTCTTGGTTGGTCGAATGATCGAAACAATCGGCAGGCTTCTGTCCAGGAACGGGCATGGTTCCGGCATGATCAGGTTCTTTTTCAAGAGTGGATCGCTGACGTCCAGATCCGGAAACGTCACCGACACACCAGTCACGGGATCGATTACGTTAGTCAATGGCGGTGCATTACCTGCCTTATCCGCCCAAGTCTGAAAATGCATGGTCTCGGTGGGGCCTATGCTGATCAGGATTCGTATGACTTCGTCATGGGTCGCCCTCTGTGCCAGCGAGGGGTACAGGCTGTTGCCACCTTGTTCAATGGTTGGAAAGTGGAAGCCCGCCGTATTCGCGATCGCCTGTAGGAAATTAGGATCCGTTGTGTCAGCATCGGTCCTCGGAATTGCCGTGTGCTGGTTCACTCCTAAAGTTGGGACGGCCTGCGGAAAGACGTGGTTTGGATCAAGATCCGGGTTATGGCTGTCGTCGCGATAACGCGTCCACCAACTGGTGTCCACTGTGAGTTGGGTCAGGTTGGTAAGCCGATGCCCGATCAGGGCAGGGTTAACCCCGGTGGCAGTGCTGCCCATCAAGGTGCGGAACGGATCGAGATTTGCAGGAGCCGCTCCCTTCGAGACCAGGTACGCGTTTAGAAACGTGTGGTGAGTGATCTCATCATCAGTGTTGTCGTGGATGTACTGATCCATGTCTTCGTCCAACACCGCGAGAGCGGTAGTGTAGAGTGGATTGCCAGTGCCGCCTGGCACTTCAGGGTCTTGGATGCCGCCAAGTTCGTTGTATTGGATCCAAAAATCGGCCTCGATTAGTTCCAGCGCCGCTGGGAACCGGAGCAGGGCCGCGTCTCCCGTTGTTAGACCGCCGCGACTTGCTTCTGCGGTGGGGGTGCCGCTCAGCAGCCCTACGCCGATTGTTCCTGCTCCAGCGGCGAGTGATCTGCCGAGGAACGCACGACGACTAATGAAGCGTTGCCGAGGTTTAATTCTTTTTTCTAACTTGTCTTCTAGAGGACCATTCTCGTTCCTGCTAGAACCATTTCTGAAGGATGGCTTATTATTTTCATGCCTGTAGAGATCGCAGCAATTCAGGCAACACGCTGTATAAGAAAGGTTACGCGCTTGTTACCGCGGGAGAGCGGTGGTGCACCAGTCAATTGGAGATGTAAGTGGAGCCTACGGGATTCGAACCCGTGACCTCCTCAATGCCATTGAGGCGCTCTACCAACTGAGCTAAGACCCCGTTTCACATATGAAAAACGGCCTTACGAAAAGGGCCAAAAATTGTCCTTATCCGGCTTTTTTATCCGGAATACACTCAGGAGCAAGTGAGAACGCGTCAAAACAAGAGCGCATTCCACAAAGTCGGCGAGTGTCTGTACCGCTATTCATCGAGCGGCGTTTATTATGCGCGGTTCGAGAGTGGCGGCAAGGAAATCCGCCGCTCGCTGCGGACCACTGATCGCGCTTCAGCACAAGGCGCGCTCGCCTGGTTAAAACAAGAGCGCGAGCAAGCCGATCCTGCGCAAGGGAAACTTACGCTCGCTGAGCTCTGCGATCGCTACTCGGCGACGATCCAACATCAAAAGCCGAAAACCGTCGAGCGAAAGTCGCTCATCATTCACCGGGTAAGATCACACTGGCCCACGGGCAGGCTTACCCAAGTTACGAAAGTCATCTCGAAAACACCTTTGATGCACAACATGGGCTCTGACCATGCTGCGGCGCCTTCGGAGTGAGAAGGGACGCGCAGCTTGGGCGACGTTCCGCGTTGGCGATTAGCGTCAAAAAAGAAAAAGCAACATCTCAGAAGGAGATTTGAAAGATCTTGGCATTCCAGCGACGATGCGGCGTTCGCGCTCGACGACATTGTGCGACGTCTGGACAGCGAGGACGATGAATTTTTCCAGGCGTTGGGACTTGCCCTCGCGGAGCAACGGTTCATCGGGTACGAGAGCGTAAAAGAGGAGCTGATCGCGGATCGGTTCTCGCTCAACTGTTCCGGTAACCTGGGGCGGCCCCGCCACACGAATCTGCCGGAAAACGCAACGCGCAGATTGCCCGTAAACACACGAGCGCAACCGCGCGAAATCAACACAGCCGGCCCTTGGAGCCAATGCCGCTGGATTTTCTGGAGCGTGGCAGCACAGGCGATCTGAAGCGGCTTGCTAAGCTACGTTGTCTCGCGCCCGAAGCTGTCCAGATGGCAAAAGGCGACGGCTACAGTGTCGCATCCAGTGTCTGCAAACCACGAGGTGGTCCTAAAATCTCACGGAGGAGGATTGCTTCGCGCAAACCAGAGTTCGATACGAGCAAAGAGGCGATATCCGTCTTGAAATCTGTGCGCTTGGCAATCCCGAAAGCTTTCTGGGCTGCGTAAGCTTCGACCGACTGCGTCATAATCGCCGGCTGCTGAAGCTCAACTGGTAACCCTTCATGAACTTCGAACCCTGGCGTAGCCGGAGGCGGTACGGGTGGTGGAACGATTTCCTGCAAACGACTCGGCTGTTCAAGTGGGGCGTTTTCTCTTCGACTAACATCCGATTTCTCTCGGTATTCCCCAGGTAATCGCCACGCGCGTGACATTATCACGGGTGGCGGCTGCACAGGCGCCAGCCGTCGAGGCGGAACGTCGGTGCGAGGCGCAACCGGAGGAGGCGGAGTCGACGTTGGCGGCTGACCCAGTGCTTCGAGAAATTTGCGTATTCGATCTGCGTCGGATTCGCGAGGCGCACGTTGAATTGGTCGAGGTGTTTCTGGCTTCGGTGAGCTCGAGGTTTCGTTCGAATCCATTTTGCCTGCTTTGCTTATTGCTTTCGACAGCAGCTGAAACAAAGCTGCGACGGCAATCAGCAGAAGGAAAAGAAGATTATCGAGACTAACCGCAATCATTGACTATCGCCTCGTTAAATCGTTAAATCGCTCAAGCTTTGAAGGGTTGGAGCCGGCGAGCCTGTTGCCGTCATGTTGAGCGGAGCGAAACATATCTCTGACGATCGGGTTCCAGCAGACCAGCGCTGAAAATTAACCAGAGATTCTTCGCTTCGCTCAGAATGACGAAAACGCGTCAACGCTTTAACCCTTCAACGAATCACGTCCCATCTGTCCGCGGTTTGTCTCCAC
>CAVUGV010000016.1:0-40695 GCA_963741065.1 uncultured Verrucomicrobiae bacterium
AATTCGTTCTTTCAAGCTGCTCTAGCTTACTTTCTGTATCACGCACGTCGATATGACGACGCAATTGTCCAAATCAAAAAGACGCTCGAACTGGATCCCGCTGCAACGCTCGCTCATCATTTGTTAGGCTGCTGCCTCCTGTGGAAAGGCGACACGGCGGGCGCAATCGCAGAATTTCAACGAACTAAAATAGTGGTAACCGGTGCGTGGTATCAAGGACTCCTCGGCTACGCTTATGCCATTTCTGGAGATCGCTCCAAAGCTGAGCAGATGTTGCGCGAACTCGAAGAGATGGCAAAACGGCAATACGTCAATTCGACAGCGTTCGCTGACATACATCTAGGACTTGGCGAAAAGGAGAAAGCGTTGGATTGGCTGGAAATAGCTTATGAGAATCAGGAGAGCGCCTGTTGGTATCTAAAGGTTAATCCGATTTACGACAGCGTGCGCAACGAGCCGCGCTTCCAGGCGCTGCTGAAAAAGGTTGGATTAGATTAGCACTACCCGACGCGTATGGCAGAGGAAGAAAAGACAAAGCTGCGCCTGGAGATCGCGCACGTGCTCTTCATGGACATCGTCGACTATTCCAAGCTACTGACCGACGAACAATCGGAAGCGCTTCAGGAGTTGAACCAGATTGTGCGCAACACCGAAGCGGTCCGCGAGGCCGAGGCTGCGCGAACACTTACGATTTTGCCGAGCGGCGATGGCATGGCGCTGGTTTTCACCGGTTCTGTGGAAGAGCCGGTCGAATGCGCCTTGGAGATCAGCCACGCTTTGCGCGCGCAGCCGAGTCTGCCGGTGAGAATGGGAATCCACAGCGGCCCGATCCATCATGTGAAGGATGCAAACGGGCGCGAAAACATCGCCGGCGTAGGCATCAACATCGCGCAGCGAGTGATGGATTGCGGCGACGCCGGCCACATTCTCGTGAGCAAACGCGTCGCCGACGATCTGGCGCAACAGCGTCGTTGGCAGCCGTATCTTCACGAACTCGGCGACGTGGAAGTGAAACACGGAGTTGTTGTCTCGTTAGTTAATCTTTATGCCGAGACAATTGGCAATCCCAACCCGCCGACGCGAATCGGGAAAGCGCGCGGAGCCGTCTCGCTCACTCGACAGGGACGCGTAAAGGACTTTCTCCATTCGCGCGCGCGATCTTTATTATCGTCGGGTTAGTCATCGCACTCATCTTTGTGCTTGCCATCGTGTCAGTGATTTTCGCGCCCGCGATCATGCGCACGCTCGACAAACGCGTGTCAGCGGCGCTGCCTCAACCGAGCGCCACAGCGCTCCCTTCGTTGGCCGATACCATTAAGAGCGCAGTCGCCAAGAAAATCACCGATGAGTTGCAGGGCGAACTTTCTGGTAAGAAAAACGCCGCGGTCGAGCCACCTCCTACCGGTTCGGCGATCCCGGAAAAAAGCATCGCTGTTCTGCCGTTCGACAATCTTAGCCGCGACCCGGACAACGCTTACTTTTGCGAAGGCGTGCAGGACGAGATTCTCACTCGTCTGGCAAAGGTATCAGACTTGAAAGTCGTTTCGCGTACATCGACGCAGCATTTCAAAAGCTCTCCAGATAATCTGCCACATATCGCGAAGCAGTTGGGTGTGATGCACGTTCTCGAAGGCAGCGTGCAGAAGTCTAACGATCAGGTGCGCGTGAATGTGCAGCTGATCAACGCGCTGACCGACGCGCATCTTTGGGCTGAAACCTTCGATCGAAAACTGACTGATATCTTTGCTGTCGAGAGCGAGATCGCGAAAAGCGTGGCGGAAAATTTGAACGCGCGATTGAATGGTCGCGCCGAAGAAGTGCTGGCCGCGCGGCCGACGGAAAATCCGGAAGCGCATGAATTATACTTGAAGGGCCGCTACTTTTGGAACCGGCGCACCGGCGTCAATCTGCAGAAAGCAGCGAATTATTTCCAGGAGGCGATCGCGAAAGACCCGAATTACGCCCTGGCCTATGCGGGACTGGCCGATTGCCATGTTCTCTTGCCGGCTTATGCGGGGCTCGGAAGTTATCCGAGGGACGAGTTACCCAAAGCGTTGGCGGCGGCGCGCAAAGCAGTCGAGCTCGATGGAGAGCTGGCCGAGGCCCACACGTCTCTGGCGCGAGTGCTGGCCTCCACTCTGCAACTCCCCGCCGCGGAGGCCGAATTCAAGCGAGCGCTCGAACTTAATGATAAATATGCCACAGCGCATCAATGGTTCGGTGAATGCC
This sequence comes from uncultured Verrucomicrobiae bacterium, assembly GCA_963741065.1. Taxonomy (GTDB): domain Bacteria; phylum Verrucomicrobiota; class Verrucomicrobiia; order Chthoniobacterales; family UBA10450; genus Udaeobacter. The sequence goes on from CAVUGV010000016.1 coordinate 2,230, forward strand.
TGCAGAGCCAGGGGAAGCTGCAAGAGGCTTTGGTGGAGCTGAAGCGCGCGAGAGAGCTGGATCCGCTCTCGCTCGTAATTAATTCACTCGTCGGATTCGCGCTCGATACGGTCGGAAAAAGCGACGAGGCGATTGCCCACCTGCACAAAACGATCGAGATGGACCCGAACTTTTTCAATTCGCACGACTTGTTAGGGAATGTTCTCGAGCATAATGGCCGGCTCCGGGAAGCAATTGTCGAGTACCAGAAATCTCATTCCCTCGGTGCAGACCCTATTTCCGACGCCAACCTCGCACGTGGCTACTATCTCGTCGGTCGGAAAGCTGAGGCGCAGCAGCTGTGGGATAAGCTGAAAGCTTTGTCCGAAAAACAATACGTGCCGGCTTATTCGCTCGCTTTGGTTCAACTAGGATTTGGCGACAAGGACGAAGCCCTCCGCTTGCTCGAGAAGAGCTATGCGGACCACGCACCCTTCGACTCCGTGGACTTGGGCTGGATCCTGGTTGATCATCGCCTCGACCCGCTGCGGAGCGATCCGCGGTTTAAGAAACTCATTACGCGCATCTTCTCTGGCGAACCGCGATGAAGATCGACAACGGAACTGGCGGGAGCCGAGAGACATCGACGGATGGGTCGGGGTCACGACCCGGGCGGAGTGCTGTTGATGAGCGGGGACGCGAGTCAATCAAGCTTCTTCGCCGAGACGAAAGTTGGATTCGATCAATGAGCGCAGGCGAACAACGCAAGCTCGCCGCCATCATGTTCACCGACATGGTGGGCTACAGCGCGCTGGCGCAACGCAACGAAAAGCTCGCGCTGGAATTGCTGGAGGAACATCGCGCAGCTGCTGCGCGAAATCTTTCCCCGGTTCAACGGCACCGAAATCAAAACCATCGGCGACGCTTTCCTGGTCGAGTTCCACAGCGCGTTGGAAGCGGCCCAGTGCGCGATCGAAATCCAGCGACGCTGGCCAAGCGCAACACGACGTCACCCGCCGACCGACGCATCGAAATGAAGATCGGCATTCACATTGGCGACGTGGTGCATCGGGGCGGCGATGTTTACGGCGACGGCGTGAACATCGCCTCGCGGATCGAGCCGCTGGCGGGCGCGGGCGGGATTTGCGTATCCATGGACGTGGAGCGGCAGATTCGCAACGCGCTGGAGGCGCGGTTTGAGAAGCTGGCGCCGACGGAGTTGAAGAACATTTCCGGTGCCGATGGATTTGTTTCGCATCGTGCTGCCGTGGGAGCAAAAGGCTGTGGATCGCATCCAAACCGAAGCGGATCGTCCGACGAAACCAAGCCGCCGCGCAATCGGCGTGTAGGAGCTGTCGTTGTTCTCGTGCTGTTGATGATCGGCATTGGTTGGTGGTGGACAACGCTTTCCCGCAGAACTCCGCCGCCATCGCTTTCCGTTCGCGCAATTACGTCGCTTGCCGTGCTGCCGTTCAAGAATTACTCGCGGGACGAGCCAGGAATATTTTGCCGATGGAATGACCGATCTGTTGACAACCGAACTGAGCGGGATTGGCGCGCTCACGGTGAAATCGCACCAATCGGCGTTGAAGTTCAAAGGCTCAACGAAATCTATGCCCGAGATCGGACAGGAACTGCGGGTCGACGCAATCGTGGAGGGTTCGGTACTCCGTGAAGGAAACCAAGTCACGGTCAACGTGCAATTAATCGACACCCAGACTGATCGCCACCTTTGGGCGAAAAAATTTGAGCGCGATGTCACCAACATCTTCAAGATGCGAAACGAAGTGGTCGAAGATATCGCGCGTGAGATTCGGGTGACAGTTTCGCCGGAGCAATCCTCACGGCTGAGCAACGCGCGCACGGTGAACCCGGCCGCTTTGCAGGAATACTTGTTAGGCCGTCAAGCCTGGAATCGACAAAGTGAAAAGGCTTTCAGATGAAGCTTTGAAACATTTCAATCGCGGCCAAGGAAATCGATCCCAAATTTGCCCTGGCCTGGGCAGGGCTCGCGGACGCCTACTGGGGCGCTGCCGACGCCAACATTTCGCCGAACGAAGCCAGGTCAAAAGCGAAGGCCGCGGCTCAGCGTGCGCTGGAGTTGGATGATTCGCTGGCGGAAGCGCACACCGCCCTGGCCGCGATGAACAATGCGATCGAGTTCCAATGGGCGGAATCAGAGAAAGAGTTCCAGCGCGCCATCCAACTCAAACCGAATTATGCCGTCGCTCACTGGCAATATGGATGGCTGCTGGTCTTTCTCGGGCGGGCGGAGGAAGCCCTTAACGAAATGGAGCGCGCGGTCGAACTGGACCCGCTTTCGCCGGGGATGACGACGGACCTCAATGTGCCTCACCAATGAACTGGTCAGAAGCAAAAGAATACGACAAGGCGATCGCACAGTGCCGCAAAGCGATCGAGCTCGATCCCAGCTTTTTCCTTCCCCATTTCGTCCTGGGAACCATTGAAATGCGCGCGGGAAAACTATTCGAAGGCGATTGAGGAATTTCGCATGGCTCAGGCGATGGAAACGCATCCGATAATCACGGCCTACCTTGGATACGCCTACGCCAGAAGCGGGCAAAGAGACAAAGCGATGGAAACGCTGAATGAACTGAATCAGCTCGCTGGCCACCGCTTCGTTACTCCTTTTTGTCAGGCGATAATCTATCTAGGCTTGCGCGACAACAACAAAGCGATCGACTGGCTTGAAAAAGCCTACGAAGAGCGGTCAGTCTGGATCGCCTGGCTCAAAGTGGAGCCGATGTTCGATCCATTGCGTTCGGATCCCCGCTTTCAGGCTCTCTATAAGAAAATGAACTTTCCGCCGTGAACGCCAAGTCGAAAGCGTGAAGATCGACAACTTCTTCGCCGAGCTGAAGCGGCGCAATGTTTACAAGTTGACCTTCGCGTGCGCAGGCCGCTGATTCGACTCGTTAAGTTGTGCTTTCGGTGTAGAAAGAAATCTCGTGCCATCTGAGTCCTCGCCCGACTTGAAATTTGAGATCGGCCATGTCCTGTTCATCGACATCGTCGGTTACTCGAAGTTGCTCATTAACGAACAGAGTGAACAGATTCAAAAGTTGAAGCAGATTGTTCGCGGCACTGAAGAAGTCCGGAAAGCTGAGGCCGAGGGAAAACTGTTGCGCTTGCCGACTGGCGATGGCGGCGCACTGGTGTTTCGAAACAGTCCGGAAGCTCATGTTCTGTGCGCGATGGAGATTAGTCGGGAACTGAAGAAGCATCCCGAGCTTCGTGTACGGATGGGGATTCACAGCGGCCCGGTTAACGAAGTTGTCGATCTGAACGAGCAAGCGAACATCGCCGGCGCTGGTATCAATATCGCACAACGGGTGATGGATTGCGGCGATGCCGGTCACATTCTTTTGTCGAAACGTTTGGCCGATGACTTAGCGGAGTACCCGACACTGGCGGCCTCACCTGCATGATCTCGGCGAATGTGAGGTGAAGCGCGGGCTGAGGCTGCACCTGGTTAATCTCTACAAGGATGGTCTCGGAAATCCACATCTGCCCGAGAAACTAAAGCGAGGGAAGAGGTGGAAGCAGGCTCCTGTTGCGGTTCGACCAATCAGCGCGCTGCGTTGGCCAAAGTTGCTGATTGCAGTTGCTTTAGTGGTGGCGGCCTTCGCATTGGTGATCAGTTCTTTGATCTTTCTTCATCGAGCGCCACCAACAACGAGAGCACTTGCTCCCGCGGCAAATGTTGTTGGTGCGCTGGCTGGGATTCCCGAAAAGAGCATCGCGGTTCTTCCCTTCGAGAATTTAAGTAGCGAGAAAGAGAATGCCTACTTCGCCGATGGTATCCAGGACGAGATTCTGACGCGCCTATCGAAGATCGCCGATCTTAAGGTGATCTCGCGTACATCCACGCAGCATTACAAGAGCGCACCTGAAAACCTGCCTGAGATCGCAAAGCAACTTGGCGTGGCGCACATTCTGGAAGGAACGGTGCAAAAAAGCGGCGATGCCGTGCGCATTAACGTGCAGCTGATCAACGCAACCAATGATTCCCATATTTGGGCGGATACCTTTGACCGAAAACTGACTGACATCTTTTCGGTCGAGACTGAGGTGGCGAAAGCCATCGCCGACCAATTGCGAGCGAAACTTACCGGTCACGAAGAGCAAGTCATCGCCGCTAAACCGACAGACAATCCTGAGGCCTACGACGCCTACCTGCGCGGTCTGGCGTATAGCCTGAAAAGCACAAACACACCCGCCGCCCTCCTTGGCGCACAGAAATATCTCAGAGAAGCGGTGAGGTTGGACCCGAAGTTCGCCCTTGGTTGGGCGCTACTATCATGGGTGGAAGCGCGCGGCTACCTCACACAGGCTCTTCAACACACGGTCGCACTCCGTGAAGAGGCACGGCAAGCAGCCGAAACCGCGCTCACTCTTCAGCCCAATCTCGGCGAGGCCCTAGTGGCCAAAGGCTATTACCACTACTCTTGCCTAAAGGATTACGACACTGCAGTGCGCTACTTTGAGCAAGCGCGTCAGTTCCTGCCGAATAGCAGCCGGATTCCTGAAATGCTAGCATATGTCGCACGGAGGCGAGGCCAGTGGGAGCGGAGCGAGTCCTTCTTCAACGAAACCGAGCGGCTCGACCCGCGCAACGTTTCCCTACTCAGCCAGCACGCGCTTTCCTATAAAGACCTTCGTCGTTTCCCCGAAGCATTGCGAAAGCTTGATCAGGTTCTCGATATTACGCCGGACGACGTGGATACCCTCGTGGTAAAGGCGGCTATTGCACAAGCCGAGGGCGACCTCCCGGGGGCCTCGGCGCTTCTCGCTCCGCTGCATCCGAACGCCGACGACATCAACGCCGTGGAAACACAAGCGTACCAAGCGATCCTGGAGCGCCGCCCTGCACCAATCATCGCCCGGCTAAAGGAAATACTTGCCAAGCCTGATCCAGCGTTGGGATTTTACAATGGCGAACTGCGCTTTTGGTTAGGCTGGGCGCAAGAAGTCGCCGGCGACCATGCCGCTGCCCAGGACAGTTGGCGACAGGCGCGCAGCGAACTGGAATCTTTCCTCAAAGAACAGCCTGAAAATCGGCTCCTCATTAGCGATCTCGCGCTAGTCGCTATGGGCCTCGGTGACAAAGGCGCCGCGTTGGCTCTGTCGGAACGGGCCATGGCCGTGCTCCCTCTCGAGAAAGACGCATTAGATGGTCCCGCTCCGGTCGAGATCCTTGCCCGGGTGGCGGCGGGCATCGGGGAGCCCGATCGCGCCATCGTCGCTTTACAGAAACTACTCTCGATACCGTACGAAGGCGCGCTGGCTTCAAACGTGCCGCTCACTCCCGCGCTACTCCGGCTCGATCCGATGTTCGATCCGCTCCGGAACGATCCGCGCTTCCAGAAACTCTGCGAAGAGAAACCAAAGTGAACACGCGCGAGCGGGAGCCACGCGGGTAGGCGGTAACGCAATTCGGCAGCTGCCGGATTGGCATGACCCCGAATGCTTTCGGGGGAGTGACCAATCCTTTAGGATGCAAACTTTGCTGATTTAACGTATTCCTTGGCGCTTGAAGCGAAGGCCCACGAAGTAATGAAGATCGACAACTTCTTCTCCGAGCTGAAGCGGCGCAACGTTTACAAGGTTGCGGTCGCGTACGCTGTTGTTGCATGGCTTCTGATGCAAATCGCCAGCCAGATTTTTCCATTTTTCGAAATCCCTAATTGGGCAGTGCGCCTGGTGGTTCTCCTGCTCATCATTGGCTTTCCTGTCGCGCTGATTATTGCATGGGCATTCGAGCTCACGCCCGAAGGAATCAAGCGCACCGAAGTCGCCGATGCGGCCCACCAACGTTCGCGCGGGGGTGTTTGGATCGCGGTTGTTGTCGTCGCTGCAACGCTTTCGTTAGGCCTTTTTTTCCTCGGCCGCTACACGGTCCGAAATACAACAGCTCGACAGAGCGAGACGGCTACAGCGTCGAACCTACAGAAATCGATTGCGGTGTTGCCGCTGGTCAACACCAGTGGCGATACCAGCAACGAGTATTTTTCGGATGGCCTCTCCGAGGAATTAATCGCAGTGCTAGCCAAGATTCCCGACCTCAAGGTCATTGGACGCAGTTCGTCTTTCTTCTTCAAGGGAAAATCCGGCGATTCTGCTGCAATCGGTCAGAAGCTCGGTGTCGCCAATCTGATCGAAGGCAGCGTGCGCAAGCAGGGCGATCGTGTTCGCATCGTCGCGGAGCTCATCAGTGCAGCCGATGGCCGCTCACTCTGGTCGGAAACGTACGATCGGGAACTCAAAGATGTGTTCGCCGTCCAGGAAGAGATCGCGAAGGCGGTTGCGGAGCAAATGAAGGTAAGATTGTTAGGGGAGAAAACCCTCTCGGATGCAGTGCCGTCGAATCAGAATCCAGCCGCGCATAACGCCGTCCTGCAATCCGATTTTTATTTTCAACAGCAGACGGCCGAGAGCATTCAAAAGGCCATCAGCTTCGCGCAGGAAGCGGTACGCCTGGATCCCAACTACGCGCTCGCCTATGCCAAACTATCTCAGGCATGGCGCCAATACGCTGCGAGCTTCGCGACCGGCAACGCCGAGAAAGCGTACGAGGAAGCCCGCGTCGCCGCGGAAAAAGCTGCTTCTCTCGCGCCCAACCTGGTCGAAGTGCGAAAGGCTATCGGATGGATATCGATGACCCCAAGGCTTGATTTCCGCGCTGCGGAAAAGGAATTCCGGCGCGCCTTGGAATTATCTCCCGGCGACGCCGGCGCAAAAAACGCAATGAGTTATGCACTCATGGCCCAGGGCCGGCTGGCCGAAGCGGAGCAAACTTGCCGAGAGGCGATTTTGTTAGACCCTCTTGTGACCGTGCTTTGGTATAACTTGGGCAGGCTGGCCGTGGCTGGCGGTCGGTACCAAGACGCGGAGGAAAGTTTCCGCAAAGGACTAGAAATCCAGCCGCACGCGGCGCGTTTTCATACTTACCTGGCCACGCTTGATATCCTGCAGAAGAATCCGACGGCTGCTTTGCAGCAGGCCCAACTCGAGCCAGATGATTTTTGGCGCGAATACGCGCTAACCTTGGTCCAGCAAACGCAACCCGATCGCGCCGCAGCTGACACCGCGCTCAAGAATTTTTCCTCCAAATACGCGACCAACGGCGCCTACCAAATTGCTGTTATCCACGCTCTTCGCAAAGAACCAGATGAAATGTTCCGCTGGCTCGACAATGCTTACGCCACCCACGATTCCGGTCTGACCCAGTTGGTAATAACACCTTTTGTTTTCGATTACCGCGACGATCCGCGCTTTGTCGCCTTGTGCCAAAAACTGGGCGTCAAGTTGCCGCACTCTGGCGAACGATGAACGAGAAACCTTCTTTTTTTGCCGAGCTAAAGCGGCGCAATGTTTACAAGGTCGCGGTCGCGTACGCGGTCGTTGGCTGGTTGCTGGTTCAGGTCGCGACCCAAGTCTTTCCATTTTTCGAAATTCCGAACTGGGCGGTGCGACTGGTCGTGCTGGTGATTGTCATCGGATTTCCAATCGCGCTCGTCGTCGCGTGGGCATTTGAATTGACGCCTGAAGGCATCAAACGCACAGAAGCCGCAGATGCCGCGGGACAACGGTCCCGTGGCGGCGCTTGGATTTACATTGTCCTAATCGGTGCGGCGGTGTCTGTCGGTTTGTTCTTTGTCGGCCGCTACACTGCCGGACGGGCAACGCCTCAACCCGCCTCCGCCGCGCTACGGCGCGGGGAGCAGAGCGAGGCGGCTGCAGCGATTCCACGAAAATCCATCGCGGTGCTACCATTGGTCAATGAAAGCGGTGACCCGAAAGACGAATACTTTTCGGATGGACTGTCGGAAGAATTGATTGCAGCTCTGGCCCAAATCACCGGGCTGAAGGTGATCGGTCGCAGTTCTTCGTTCCGGTTCAAAGACAGAAAAGAAGACCCCAAAACAATTGGTGAAAAGCTGGGCGTGACTACGCTTTTGGATGGCACAGTCCGGAAGCAAGGCGACCGGGTGCGGATTGTAGCTGAACTCGTGAATGCCGCCGATGGGATTCAGCTCTGGACGCAGACATTCGATCGCCAACTAAAAGATATTTTCACCGTTCAGCAGGAAATTGCTCGAGCGGTCGCCGAGTCATTGAAGGTAACCTTGCTGGGAACTGATAGCAGGTCGGCGCAGGCATCGGCTACTGACAATGCAGAAGCCCATAACGCTTACCTTCAAGGGCATTTCTATCTCGTGCGTCGTAACGCCGAAGATTTTCGCAAGGCTATCGATTACTACGATCAGGCGATCCAGCTCGACCCCAATTATGCCCTTGCTCATGCAGAGCGCGCCGAAGCATTGGTATTCATGGGAGATCTCACTGGCCAGCGCCCGACGGCGTATCCAAAAGCCCACGTTGATGCGGAGAAAGCTGTCGCGATTGCGCCCGATCTGGCGGAGGCGCGCGCGGCTCTCGGCTTCGTACTATGCCTGGCTGAATGGAAATTTACTGAAGGCCTTGCCGAGCTAAAGCGCGCGAAAGAACTGTCGCCGGCAAATCCCACTGCCAACGATCTGCTGGCGCGAATCATCGTTTATCTGGGGCGCATCGATGAGGCTGAGCGTCAGGCTCGCCAGGCGGTGGAGCTCGACCCTCTTTCGACTGTAACGCACGGCAATCTGGCGCGCGTTCTTTTTTATGCTGGAAAACTCGATGAAGCAGACTCGGCTGCACGCAAGGCCGCAGAACTGCAGCCGACTGGGGCCGGCAGCCATCGATTCCAAGTGCTCATCGCTGCCCAACGCGGTGACCGCGAAGCGGCCTTGCGCGAAGCGCAACTGGAGCCTGATCCCCGCTTTCGCCGATTCGAGCTGGCGGTGGCACATTACGTCCGAGGCGATCGGGAGACAGCCGACGCCGCACTCGCAGACCTGATCGCCAATGCCCGGGAGGGTTTCGCTTATCAAATCGCCGAGGTTTACGCGTTGCGAGACGAGAAAGATAAAGCTTTTGAATGGTTACAAACCGCCTTTGATGATCGGGACGCCGGGATGCTTGGGCTATTGGTGGACCCGTTATTACGCGGCTTGCGCGAAGATGCTCGATACAAGAACTTGCTCGCAAAACTCGGTTTACCCGGAACGTCATGAGCGAAAAACCTTCCTTCTTTGCCGAATTGAAGCGGCGCCACGTTGATAAGGTCGCGCTGGTTTATGCGGTCGTGTCGTGGCTGCTGATTGCGGTTGCATCGATTCTCCTGCCGATCTTTGAGGCGCCTGGATGGATGATGAAAGCACTTATGTTGCTTGTGGCGCTTGGTTTTGGATTCGCGGTGTTCGTCTCGTGGAATTTTGAGATGACACCCGAAGGGTTGAAGCGAACCCAGGATGTTTCGCCCGGAGATGTCATCCCATATTGGAGCCGTCGTAAGTTCGCGACATTTATCATCGGCGTCGCAGTCATTGCCTTTGTTTTGTCTGCGGCCCAGTTGTTGCGACTCCTGCCGTTTAAACAGGTAGCCGGAGGAAAACGCACCGACAAAATCTTCATTCAGGGCAACCCAGCCGGCACGCAAACCGTGGAGCGCCAGGCTGACGGTGCGATGCGTGCTGAATATTCCTATAACGATCGCGGCCGCGGCGATCACATCATTGCCACCTGGAAACTCGACGGTGCCGGTGTGCCGATCGAATACGACGGCCACGGCAATGATTACATGAAGGCGCCGATCGAAGAACATTTCGAAATAAAGGACCGCCGGGCGAGTTGGAAAAATCGCAGCGAACAAGGGGAGCATGCCTTGGCCGGCGAAGCGTTCTACCTGCCGATGAATGCGCCACCGGAATTTTTCGCTGTGCTCGCGCGGGCATTGTTGAAAGCGCCGAACCACAAACTGCCGCTCTTGCCTGCAGGCGAGGCAACGATCGAACAAACAGCAACGGTAACGGTTGGCAACAGCGAACTAACCGAATACCGCATCACTGGCCTCGGATTTTCGCCGCAAGCGATCTGGTTAGATCATAATGGCACAGCCGCATCCGTGTCGTCCTGGTTTTCGGTCGTGCCGGATGGAGTCGAGGGTTCAATCCCGCAATTGCGCGACGCGCAACAAAAAACCGATGCTGCGCGGTGGGAGCGCCTCGCACGCACACTTGGGCACATCCCGCGTGGCGACCTGGTCATTCGTAACGCGCGTTTGTTCGATCCGCGCGATCTTCGCGTCACGCCGGCAACGAGCGTGCTCATTACCGGCGAGCGAATTGTGCGCGTCGGACCGGACGCCGACGTTAAACCATCTGCGAACGCGGAGATTATCGATGCGCATGATCAGTTCCTCATGCCGGGGTTATGGGACAATCACCAGCATTTCAGTGACAACGATGGCGCGCTCGATCTCGCCAACGGCGTGACCAGCGCGCGCGATATGGCGAATGACACCGATGCCTTCCTCCAACGGGTCGCGCGTTTCGATGATGGCAGCGAGCTCGGGCCGCGCGTTCTGAAAGCAGGGATTATCGACGGCACCGGAGAGTTTGCGGGCCCCACTAAAATGCGGGTGGACACATGCCGAGCAGGCCATACAGGACGTCGATTGGTATGCCGAGCACGGCTACGTGCAAATTAAGATTTATTCCTCGGTCAAACCTGAGCTGGTTCCGATCATCGCCGATCGCGCCCATGCGCGGGGGTTGCGTGTGAGCGGGCACGTGCCCGCGTTTATGTCGGCACGCCAATTCATCGAGGGCGGCGCCGACGAAATTCAGCACCTCAATTTTATCGTGCTCAATTTTCTGTTTCCCGAAGTAAAGGAAACGCGAAATCGCGATCGGTTTATCAAAGTCGCCGAGCACGCCAGCGAATTTACTCCGGACAAACCCGAGGTCCGTGATTTCATCGATTTTCTTCGCCAGCATCACACTGTCCTCGACCCGACGATAAGTGTCTTTGAAGCGCTTTTTTGCGGAGACCCGAGCGCGATTACGCCCGGCTTGGAAGAAATCGTGCTGCGCTTTCCGCCGCAGGTGCGGCGCGCGATGCGGAGCGGCGCGCTCGAAGTTCCGCGGGATAAACAGGCGGCTTATCACGACGCTTTCCCGGCGATGTTACGCTTACTCAAGGCAATTCATGACGCGGGCGTCACAATTATTCCGGGAACCGATGCACTCCCCGGATACACGCTCCACCACGAGCTGGAGCTTTATGCGCGCGCCGGGATTGCTCCGGCTGAAGTTCTACGCATGGCGACATGGACGCCCGCTTTGGTGATGGGTGTGAACAAGGACTGCGGCGTTATTGCCGCGGGTAAACTGGCTGACATGATTCTCGTGGATGGTGACCCTACGAAAAACATCCAGGACATCAACAAGATCACGACGGTAATCAAAGGCGGAAAAATTTACACGCCGGTAGCGATCGAAAGAGCCCTCGGCATCGCGCCGCGCGAAACTGGTCGGTAGAATTTGCCATGGGGTATGGGTCGCCTCGCCCTTCGCAAGGGAGAGGGGGAGGGTGAGGATTGACGCTGATTGGGAACAACTGACGCTGGAGGTTCCGAACCCCTCACCTTAGCCCTCTCCCGTTGCTCAAGGGGAGAGGCGAGAAAGCTTGCGCGAGATGCGCCTCTGTCCGCTCGTTAGGGTGAAAAAGAATTGACGCTGAGGTCATTTCGCCGCTTTGATTGGCGCATGAAAACTAACGTCTGCATCGCTCTTCTTCTATTCAGCCTTCTCTGCGTAGCCTCCGGCGCCGATACCAAGGCCATCGAACAAGCGCTTCGCGATCTCGACGCCCAATGGTCGGCAGCCGCCGGGGCCAAAGACCTCGAGAAAACTATCGCCTTCTATTCGGGGGACGCCATCGTGTTGCCGACAAACGCTCCGGCAGCAACAACAAAGGAAGCGATCCGGAACACCTGGAAAGATCTGCTTGCAAGTCCTGGCCTCGCCATTAGTTGGAAGACGACCAAAGTGGAAGTGGCCAAGTCTGGCGACATCGCCTACACGACCGGAACGTACGAACTGACCATGAACGACGCGGGCGGCAAACCGGCTCAACGATCGGGGCAAATACCTCGAGGTCTGGGAAAAACAAGCTGACGGAAATTGGAAATGTGCCGCCGACATGTGGAATTCCGATCTCGCGGCTTCGGCGTCCGCACCTGCTGAGAAAAAGTAGTAGCTCGCATATCGTGAAGTTCCTGTCCCGCCGGAAGGTGGTCAGTTCAGTTAGACAAAACACATTCGATGAATTGGGAAATGCTCACAGCCTTCGGTCAGCTCGCTACGGTATTCGTTGGAGTTCCTTCGATCATTTATTTCGCAATCCAGCTCCGTGAGCAGACCAGGGAACGCCGGCAGTCAGCGGTGAATGCTCTCACTGTGCAATGGGGCGATCTCACCAAGGCGCTGCATGAGAATCCGGAGTTTACGGCGCTGTTTCTTCGCGGTGTGCAGTCGTTCCACGATCTCGATGCCGTATCCAAACTCCGCTTTAGCGCGTTCCAAAATCGTTTCTTCAAAAACTTCGAGGGAATGTATTACTCCCGGTGCGAAGGCATACTCAGTCCGGAATTATGGGGAGAGATTGAGCGGACCATGAGCGACTTCCTTGCCTACGATGGTGTTCGACAATGGTGGCAGACACGAAAACACTGGCACACCGAAACCTTTGTCCGTGTCGTAGACGCGATTATCGCCAGAGGCGACAAGCCTTCGGCGTACTCGACCTATGATTTGAACCAGGTCGTGCTGCCTACAGACAGGCAATGAGCGAATTTCAAGAATGGCCACGAGTCGCAGTCGTAGGCGCCGGCGCGGTGGGTGGTTATTTTGGTGGAATGTTCGCCCATGCGGGCGCGCCTACTGTTTTCATCGGGCGAAAGCATTTTGCTGACGCAGTTAAGTCGAAAGGTCTTATTGTCGATAGGTCGGAAGGTCAGAAGCGAATCAACGTCAACGCGACAGTCGAGATGAGCGCCATTCGAGATTGCTCGCTCATTCTCTTTTGCGTCAAAGCGAACGATACATCAGCGACCGCGAAACAAATGGCTCCATTCGTTAGGCCGGAGGCGACGGTGATTTGCCTGCAGAACGGCGTCGATAACGCGGATCAAGTTCGCGCCGCTGCAAACGTTGTTGCCGTACCAGCCGCGGTTTACGTCGCGGTGTCGGTGCCGGAGTCTGGACGCGTGAGGCACCTTGCGCGCGGTGATCTCACCATTGGACCGCCGTCCAAACGAACAACGGAGCTGGCAAATTTTTTTATTCGTGCCGGTGTTCCGTGCCGGGTGTCGGACAACATCGAAGGCGAACTATGGCTGAAGCTCCTGTGCAACTGCGCGCTGAACGCAATCTCTGCATTGGGAAACGCACGTTATGGTGAGATCGCACAAAACGCCGACGCGAAACAGTTGATGCAAGACATCGTGGACGAAGTGCTGGCCGTAGCTGACACCGCTCGCGTCATTTTACCCGGCATTCGTAACCGAGCGTCGGGAATGGCCGCGGCAATGGAGATCGCGACGCAAATGGCGGATGCGTTGTCATCCACCGCGCAGGACTTGAACCGCGGCCGGCCGACAGAGATCGACGCCTTGAACGGATACATCGCCCGTCGGGGGGCGGAACTCGGCGTATCCGTACCGGTCAATCACGCGTTGTTCACGCTGGTAAAATTGGCGGAGAAACAAGGCGGCGCCAAAACCTAATCAACCGATGAAATAACCGCTGAAAGAAAACGAACATGAAAAAGACAACGTTGCTGGCTTTTTGCATGACGCTCGCCGCCATTACCAATTCTGGCGAACTGATGACGGACCGTTGCAGCGAAATGGTCTCATTAAACGGAATGACCGCTCACCGGCATGCTGCTTCCTGCGTTCCTGATTCATGTGTCGAATAGCATTGACGACGATGCCAAATGCGGGCTCGATGGCATTATGAAAATTAAGTTCGTCCTAGCCGGTTACGTTACTCTGCTTTCATTCACCTTTGTCTCTTCAGTTTTACCCGCGGATACGAAGAGCGCCATCGGTTGCGGTCGATATTTGGAATCCGGACCTTCCATTGCCATCGCCTGAGAAAAAATAAAACGAGACAGTCACTGACGCAGAAAAAGGAGAACACATGCCCATCACTGCCTTCAACAGTTTCACCGACGGTCTCGATGCGAATCGAAGGAGCCGCGAACATTTCATTACTAACATCAATCTGGAGGATGACCGTCTCTGGGTTCCTTACGCGAATGGCGTGTGGTTCCAACCGTGCTGTTTCAACGTTACATCTGGTGGGTTCGCGTCGTTCTGAAAGGTCTCCCCGGCTCGATGGTCGGAACTCACTACCACGTTGGCACCGTTCATGGATACACGATGCGCGGTCACTGGCGATACCTGGAGCACGATTGGATTGCAAAGCCCGGGACTTACATTTACGAGCCCGCCGGCGAGGCTCACACACTGGTGATCACGGAAGATTCGCCCGAGCCGATGATAACCCTCTTCGTGGTCGGGGGCGGCCTTATCTATCTCGACAAGGCACAAGATGGGAGCTTCGCAGCCTACGAAGACGGATTCACCCTTCTCGAACTGACTCGGAAGTACTATCGCGATGCCGGGCTGGATGTGCGCCAGTTGGACCTGTTAGTTCGCTAGATCCCTCGGCGCGCACGGAGTGACGCGCCCTACCGGCTGGGGTGCCTGGGCCAACTATGTCCCGCGCGCTATCAGCGCACGAAAATCGTGTCCTCCAAAAAACCAAAAAAAGAACTTGCATGTGAGCTGGTGTTCTAGTTAACTAGATCACCATATGAGACGCAGCCACCAACCGGAGCCGGCCGGCAGACTTCAGCCGAAGGGACGTCTGAAATAGCGAATGAATCGTGAATGGAATGATCATCAGCCGATTTATCGCCAACTTCGCGATCGCGTCGTGCACATGATCCTCGACGGCGTCCTCAAAGAAGGCGACCCGCTTCCCTCGGTGCGGAATGTCGCCGCCGAGTACCGCGTGAATCCGCTGACTGTGCTCAAGGCTTACCAGCAACTGGTGGACGAGGAACTCGTCGAGAAGCGGCGCGGCCTCGGCATGTTCGTCAAAGCCGGCGCGCGCAGTTGCTGCTGAAAGGCGAGCGCCAGAAATTTCTGAACGAACATTGGCCCAGAGATCACGCGACAATTCGACGACTCGGCCTCAGCCCGGAAGAACTCTTGAAAGGCAATCGCCGCCGGTCGAATCCAACGAAAGAAGGAGCGCTGACGTCATGGCTTGCATTGAAGCACGTGGACTTCGCAAAGCGTTCGGCACAACCGTCGCGCTGGACGGCATCGATCTGCGTGTCGAAGAAGGCCGCATCCTGGGAATGATCGGCCCGAACGGGCAGGCAAGACCACTGCGCTCAACGCGATTCTTGGCCTGACTTCGTACCAGGGCGAACTGAAAGTGCTCGGACGCGACCCTTGGGCCGCGCGCGATGAGCTCATGCGCGATGTCTGCTTTCATCGCCGACGTTGCCGTGCTGCCGCGCTGGATTCGGGTTTCGCAGTTGCTCGAATACGTCGCCGGCGTGCATCCGCGATTCGATCGCGCGAAAGCGGAAGGTTTCCTGGCGAAGACGACGATCAAGCGCACGACAAGAGTCAGGGAATTGTCGAAGGGCATGGTCGCGCAGTTGCATCTCGCGCTCGTCATGGCGATCGACGCGAAGCTTGCTGGTCCTCGACGAGCCGACGCTTGGCCTCGACATTTTGTTTCGCAAGCAGTTCTACGATTCGCTGCTAAACGACTATTTCGACCGCAGCCGCACGATCGTGGTGACGACGCATCAGGTGGAAGAGGTCCAGGACGTCCTCACGGATCTCATGTTCATCGACCGCGGCCGGATCGTGCTCGAGTGCAGCATGGAAGAATTCGAGTCGCGCTACGTCGAAGTGATGGTGCATCCCGAGCAGTCCGACCGCGCGCGTGCGCTCAAACCGATGCACGAACGCCAGGTCTTCGGCCGCAGCGTCATGCTGTTCGACCAGGCCGATCGCGGCCAACTCGCCGCGCTCGGCGACGTGCGCACGCCGAGCATCGCCGATTTGTTCGTTGCCGTGATGGGGAATAGCTCAGTGACGAGTGGAAAGTGACGAGTGACGAGAAAAACGAAATGAATACTTCATCTGCAGACGAGAGGTCAGTAGTCAGTGGTCAGATGTCAGTGGTGCGTCCCTTCTACTGGTCGGTTTGGCGCGAAGTGTGGGAGAACCGTTCGATTTATATCGCGCCGCTGATCGTCGCAGTAGTCGTGCTGTTTGGCTTCCTCGTCAGCACGATTGGTCTGCCGGAACGCCGGCGCGCCGTGTTGCTGCTTGACCCGGCCAAGGCGCGCGCTGCGATCGACACGCCGTACAACGTCGCGGCGATCATGTTGATCTTCACCGCGTTCATCGTCGGGCGTGTTCTACTGTCTCGACGCGCTGCATGGCGAGCGCCGCGATCGAAGCATCCTGTTCTGGAAATCGCTGCCGGTGTCCGATCTCACCACGCTGCTCTCGAAGGCGACAATTCCCTTGATCGTTCTGCCGCTGGTCACGTTCGCGATCATCGTCGCGACGCAGTTTGTCATGCTGCTTTGGACCAGCGTGCTCCTCATGACTCACGGAATGAGTCCCGCCTCGACCTGGACAAATTTCTCGTTATTTCAGCAATCGCTGATCCTGCTCTACGGATTAGTCACGATTGCGCTTTGGCATGCGCCGATCTACGGGTGGGCGCTGTTGGTCTCAGGCTGGGCGCGGCGCGCAACGTTTCTTTGGGCGGTCGTGCCGTTTCTGGCGATCGGTTTTTTCGAGAAGATCACGTTCGGCACGTCGCATTTCGCCTCGATGCTGAAGAACCGCTTAATGGGATTCGCGCCGGAGGCTTTCGCCTTCAACGCGCACTCGATCACAGGCCCACAACTCACGCCGATGAGATACCTCGAGTACGCCGGGTCTCTGGCTTGGGTTGATATGCGCCGCAGCATTTGTCGTCGCGGCGATCCGGCTGCGCCGCTATCGCGGACCAATTTGATTCACCTCTTCAGTTCAATCACGAAATCCCAAAGCTCATGAAAATAATCAAAACTGTTAGTGCATGTTTGTTACTGGTTGCTGGTTCGCTGTTTGCCTCGTCATTGCAGGAACAAAACAAGGCGATCGCGAGACGGGCATTCGAAGAAATCCTCAGCCATGGCCGGTTCGAACTTGCGGAGCAACTTTATGCCAGGGATTTCGTCAACCACGGCATCCATCGCGATGCCACCTTGGAAGAAGATCAGGCGGCGCTGAAAGGTTGGCACCAGGCATTTTCCGACATATCCATCGTGCCTGAGAAGTTGATCGCGGAAGGCGATTTAGTCACGATCTATTGGATTGCGCGCGGGTACCAATACCGGCACAGGCAACGGGCTACCGGCAACAGGCAAAAAGGCGGAACTCGCCGGGATTACGATCTGGCGAATCGTCGATGGCAAAATCAAGGAAGAGTGGTCCGCGTTTGATCAGCTTTCGATGATGCAACAACTGGGGCTGCTTCCGGCGAACAAGTAAGCAACAGAAAAGCAGAAGAAAACTCATGCACCCACTCAAAAAAGCCGCGCGCATCGCCGGGGCGATTTACCTCTCGATGGTAATCACAGGTCCGTTTAGTCTCATTTATGTTCCCGGCAAGCTGATCGTGCGCGGCAACGCCGCCGCGACTGCCGAAATGTTCTCGGCTCACGAAACAATGTTTCGGCTTTCGATTCTCGCCGACCTCGTCGGGCAAGTGATTTTCATCTGCCTCGCAATTGCGCTCTATCGCTTGCTTAGCAGCGTCAATAAGATCTGGGCTGCCGCTGATGGTCGCATTCGTTTTGGTCTCGGCAGCGGTCGGATTTCTCAACACGCTCAATAATATTGGCGCGCTGTATTCTCTTCCATGGCGCGGATTTTCTTACGGTATTCGACAAACCCCAACGTGACGCGCTCGGGATGTTGTTCATCCGTCTGCACAGCCAAGGAATCTTCATCGATGAGATGTTCTGGGGATTGTGGCTCTTTCCTTTTGGCCTGCTCGTCTTCCGCTCCGGCTTCCTGCCGCGCTTCATTGGCGTTTGGCTAATGATCAACTGTTTCGGCTATGTCATTCTCAGCGTGATCGCATTATTTTTCCCGGCCTACTACGGGGCCGCTTTTAACTGGTCGCAACCGGTCTTGTTTGGCGAATTGGCGATCATGCTCTGGCTGCTAATTCGCGGCGCGAACGTGCAACAGCATTGCCAGCCGAAGCTTCGTGATTCGTTAGGCCTATGAAGATTCAAACGTATCCTTAAATGGAGCCTGCTTCGTGATCTTTGTCGTGCTCGTTGGCTGGGTGTTCGTCGCCTATTGGACGTCCACCAATGACTGCGATCGCTACACGGCTGCTCCGAATAATCCTATGAAAGCTATTGTTTATTGTGAGTACGGTCCGCCCGAAGTTTTGCAGCTCAAAGAAATCGAAAAGCCCACTCCGGCAGACAATGAGGTCCTCGTCAAAGTGCGCGCGGCGGGGACGAATCCTCTGGATGGAATGCATACGCGGACGCGCTCGCATTGTTAGCGGATTGCGCAAACCGAAACTCACGCGAGCCGGTCACTGACTTCGCTGGCACTGTTGAAGCGGTCGGCAAAAACGTAACCGCGTTCAAACCAGGTGACGAAGTGTTTGGCGCGAAAACCGGCGCGTTTGCAGAATACATCTGCGTTCGTGACGATCGGGCGATTGTGCTTAAGCCGGCGAACGTCACGTTCGAAGAAGCGGGCTCGGTGCCGGTTGCGGCGATCACGGCGCTGCAAGGGCTGCGCGACAAAGGAAAGCTTCAGGCTGGGCAAAAAGTTTTGGTCAACGGCGCGTCGGGCGGTGTCGGCACGTTTGCGGTGCAAATTGCGAAAGCATATGGCGCTGAGGTGACCGGCGTCTGCAGCGGACGCAATGTCGATCTTGTTCGGTCGATCGGCGCCGATCACGTGATCGACTACACGAAAGAAGATTTCACCAAGACCAATCAGCGCTACGATCTAATCTACGATCTGGTCTGCAATCATTCATTCTCCGAACGGCGCCAGATTTTGAACCCGAACGGAATCTGCGTCATGGCCGGCGTCGGCGGATCTGGCTGGCACGACGGAATCCTCGGACGCATGGCCGGCGAGCTTTATGCGTACGGCCGGTCGCGATTGACCAGTCAAAAATTCATAAGCTATCTCGCTATGTTGAACAAAAAAGACATGACCGAGCTGGCTGAGCTGATGCAATCTGGAAAAGTGAAACCGGTCATTGACCGGACTTACAAATTAAACGACCTCGCGGCCGCGGAACGATATCTTCAGGAAGGACACGCTCGCGGTAAAGTCGTTGTAACGATCGAATAAACGCGAGGAAAATGACAACTGATAAGATCGATCCGCCAAAGGACGGATTCGCCGTGGCGAACAATTCACAACGCACGGCGGCAAAAGTCGCAGGAGTCGCCGGCGTCCTCACATTCGTCCTGGTCGTCTTCGGCAACTACGCATTGCTCGGACCGCTCATCGTGCCTCGCAATGCCGCCGACACAGCGCGCAACATTCTCGCGCACCAAACCCAATTCCGGTGCGCGCTCGCGTGCTTCATCACATACGACATCGGCGGCATTGTCCTGCTCACGGCCCTTTATGTCATTTTCGCGCCGGTCAACCGTGGTCTCGCACTGGCCGGTGCGCTGTTCCGCCTTGTCTTCGTGATGCTGTGGTTATTTGCCCCACTCAACTCCCTCGGTGCGCTTCGACTCCTGAGCGATTCGAGTTACTTACAAGTTTTCGAACCGCAGCGTCTGCAAGCGCTCGCTCGCGCGCAAATCGCCGCCAGCTTCGACGATTACTATGTCGGACTGCCGTTTTTCGGATTGGCCGCTACTGTTTGCGCCTGGTTATGGCTGAAGTCGAACTACATTCCGCGCGGATTGGCTATCTTCGGCGTAATCGCGTCCGCCTGGTGCGTGCTCTGCGCTTTCATTTTTCTCATCTTCCCCAACTTCAACAAAATCGTGAACGATTACATCTTCGATTCGCCGATGGCCTTGTTCGAATTGGCCGTAAGCTTTTGGCTTTTGTTCAAAGGATTGAATCCGGCTGCGCCGATTCAATCGCAGACTGGAACGGCTTAAGATTTTCGTTCATGATGGACAACCTCCATTATCTCAGACATTCATCCGGCTTATGAAACGACTACTGAAGTGGGTTCTTCGACTCGTCCTTATCCTGTTGGTGCTCGCATTCCTTTTTGTGTTTGTCGCCTATTGGCGATCGACCAATGACTGCGATCGCCAGACAGGGGCACCACAGAATCCCATGAAGGCGATCGTCCGCTGCGACTACGGTGTGGCGAATCTCAAATATCAGGACGTTGAGAAGCCTACGCCGAATGACGACCAGATCCTGGTGAAGGTTCGCGCGGTTTCGGTCAATCCGTATGACTGGCACTTCGTTGAGGGCACGCCATACTTCATGCGCGCGATGATCGGCGGATTGCGCAAACCAAAAGACATACGTCTGGGTGTTGATTTTGCCGGAACGGTCGAAGCCGTCGGCAAGAACGTCACCCAGTACAAACCGGGCGATGATGTGTTTGGCGGAAGAGACGGAGCATTTGCCCAATACGTATGCCGTCGGGCAGTGGGATCGGTGGCGCTAAAGCCGGCGGGCCTCACGTTTGAGCAAGCAGCGTCGATCAACATCGCGGGCATCACCGCGCTCCAGGGTGTTCGTGACAAAGGAAAAGTTCAGCCGGGCCAGAAGGTCTTGATTAACGGCGCGTCGGGTGGTGTCGGCACGTTCGCGGTGCAAATCGCCAAATCTTTCGGGGCGGATGTGACGGGCGTGTGCAGCACGCGAAATGTCGAGCTTGTTCAATCGCTCGGTGCGGATCACGTGATCGATTACACCAAAGAGGATTTCACCAAAGGCGACCAAAGGTACGACGTGATTCTCGACAACGTCGCGAACCATTCGTTGTCCGAATGCCGGCGCATGCTAACGCCAAACGGTATTTACGTTATGATCGGCGGCGGCAGCGCGAACGAGCAGGGCTTCCTTGGAGCCCTTGGTAAAGCGCTGAACGCGGCAGTGTATTCGCGTTTCGTTAAACAGAAAATGGGCATGATGATGGCGCAGCCGAGCACCCAAGACCTGACCCTCCTCGCCGAAATGGTGCAGTCAGGAAAATTGAAGACGGTCATCGACCGAACCTATAAATCGTTGAGCGAAGTTCCAGACGCGATCCGATATATCGAGGAAGGCCACGCGCGCGGAAAAGTAGTAATCACGGTGGAATAAGTCCGAGCCGGACCGGCATGAACCGCGGATTAGCGAGCGCGGCTCCGCCGCAACCGAAATGTTTAGCCCGCGAATGACGCGAATAAACGCTAATATAGAGCCAAAGGAGCGGCGGTTTCACAACCGCCGAGCTTAGGATCGTTTGAACAAGGCTCTCCTCTTTGATTCGCGTGAATTAGCGTGATTCGCGGGCGAGTCTTCGCAAAACCCGACGAATTTGGCCTATAGCAACACGGACGACGAAGAAAAGGACTAAGTCAGACGAAGCGATAAACAGAAGGAAACGAAGGCAACCAAGTTCAGATTGTTGGAATAGCTTTGTTTCCTTTGTTATCTTCTGTTCAAACTCAAAGGCAAGTGGATGAGTGATCTGTGACGAGTGACGAGTTCTGATGATGCGAGCGGTACAGCTCACTCACATCGGAAAGGCTTTGGAACATGCCGACGTTCCAATTCCGGAGATTGGCCCGTCCGAGGTTTTGATTCGCGTTGGGGCTGCCGGAATCTGTCACTCGGATGCGCATTATCGCGCGGGCATTTCAAAAATTGACGATTTACCGCTGACCTTGGGGCACGAAGTCGCGGGCCGCGTGGAGGAAGTCGGCAGCGATGTAACGCACCTCTCAGCGGGAGACCGCGTTTGCGTGCATTATTTGGCACGCTGCGGAGCTTGTGAGTTCTGTGTGCGCGGCTTGGAACAGTTCTGTCGCAGCGGCCAGATGATCGGCAAACATCGGGACGGCGGTTACGCAGAATTCATCAAAGTTCCCGGCGCGAATGCGTTTGCGCTTCCTGACGAGATTCCATTCGAGGTCGGGGCAATCATGATGTGTTCATCGGCAACTGCGCTTCATGCTCTGAAGAAGGCGCGCCTGAAAGCCGGCGAGTCGATAGCGATTTTTGGCTTCGGTGGACTCGGATTTTCGGCGTTGCAATTGGCACGCGCGTTCGATTGCGCAGATGTCTACGTGGTTGACATCAATCCTGCGAAACTGGCGTCAGCCGCAAACATGGGAGCCATTGCGATCGATGCCAGGACAGCAGATCCGGTCAGCGCAAATTAAAGAAGCAACCGCTGGAAAAGGGGTGATGTCGCACTCGAATTGATCGGATCTGCAAAAACCATGCGCCAGGCCGTACTCTGCCTGGGCCCTCTCGGCCGCGCCGCTCTTGTCGGGTTAACCGCCGAATCGATGTCGATTCTTCCGTACACGGAGTTGATCAACAAAGAAGCGGAGATCATCGGCGTCTCCGATCATCTCGCGACTGAACTTCCAGCACTCCTCGAATTCGCGCGCAGCGGGAAACTTCGATTTCCGCCAGAGACATTGCGCGTTGTCGATCTCGACGCGGCCCAAATCAATGCGGCCCTGGACGCACTTCAGGATTCCATTGATCACGTCAGAACGGTAATTGTTCCGAAAGTATGAACTGGGAAATGTTGACAGCGCTCGGGCAATTGGCGGCGGTGTTTGTTGGGATCCCTTCCCTCATTTATCTCGCTGTCCAAATCAGAGAACAAACGAAGGAACGACGACAGTCGGCGGTGAATGTTCTCACTGCGCAGTGGGGCGATCTGACATGCGCTCTGTACGATAGCGCGGAGCTCAGCGCAATTTTTCTTCGCGGCGTACAATCTTTCAGCGATCTCGATCCTGTCTCAAAACTCAGGTTCAGCGGGTTCTTCAACACTTTCTTAAACCACTTCGAAGCAATGTATTTCTCCCATTGCGACGGGATACTCACGGCATCGTCATGGGGCAAGATGGAGCGAACGCTGAGCGACGTGATTGCTTATCCGGGAGTACAAGAATGGTGGGAGCAGAGAAAACATTGGCACACGGAAGAGTTTGGCCGCGTCGTGGGTGAGATCATCGCACGGCACGATAAGCCCAAGGCTTTCTCAGCCTTCAATCTAAGCGAGATCGTTGGGCCGAAGACAGACCCATGAACGATCGCTGCAACTGTAGGGGAAGCTGTTAGCTTCCCATTCCGATGATATGGGCGAGTTAGATGATTTCGCTTTCCGTTACGCAAAGGCGTGGTGCAGCCATAATCCGGAAGCTGTCGTTGCCTTCTACGCACCGAATGCCTCGATCAGTGTGAACGATGGAGCGCCGACGCCGATCGGCGAGGTCGCGCGAAGTTTCATGCGCGATTTTCCCGACATGATCGTCACCTTCGACAAACTCGAGCCACGCGGAGACCGAACCGCATTCCACTGGACGTTAACCGGAACGAATAGCAGGAACAGGAAATCACGTTCGGATCAGCGGCTACGAGCTGTGGAAGATCGACAACGCCGGACTTGATCGCAGAATCGAGAGGCCACTTCGATACCGCGGAATACGAAAGACAACTGAAGCGCGCACCTGAATTGTAGGGCAGGCGCATCGCCTGCCGTTTTTTGGTTTGGCAAGCGGCGCGCTTGCCCTACAACGATTTACGCAACTGGAGAACCAATGAATCTCAACGACCTCGCCAATCTCGGACAGATCATCGGCGCTCGTCGCGGTCAGTGATCTCTCGTCGCTTTCCCAGATTCCCACCCCGACGCGAAACCGATGGGTGTCTTCAGCATCGGCCAGCGCTCCGAGTAGCTGGGCGCGCTCCGCCCCGCTGGCGGTCCGGCCAATTTCGCGATTGTGATCGGCGGCGTTGTCGGCGAAAACAGCGCGCGGCGTGAAATCCGCGACTGAGCCATGAGCGTGCACACTCTTCATCTCATTATCGTCTTCGCGCTGGTGGCGACGGTCTTCACTGCTTTCCTTCGCGAGTGGGCGTCGCCTGATCTGGTGGCACTGAGCGCGATGGGAGTGCTGCTCGTCACGGGTATCCTGAGCGCGGATGAAACGCTCGCCGTCTTCAGCAACAGCGCGCCGGTCGTGATCGGTTGCATGTTCGTCTTGAGCGCGGGACTTGAGCGCACCGGCGCGATCGACTCGCTCGCGCGCGTCTTTATGCGGCTGGCGGGTAAGAACGAATGGCGGGCCCTACTCGCTCTCGCGCTTCTGACCTTGCCGCTCTCGGCCATGGTTAACCACATGCCAGTGGTCGTGGTCTTCGTGCCTGTGGTCCTGACCCTCGCGCGTAACACCGACCTGAAAGCTTCGCGCCTTCTTATCCCGCTTTCCTATTTCTCGATCCTCGGCGGCACTTGCACTCTCATCGGCACATCCACCAATCTGCTCGTGAACGGAATCGCCCACCGTAGCGGTCTCGCGCCGTTTGGGATGTTTGAAATGACGCCGCTCGGACTTATCTACGCGGCTGTCGGGGTCGCTTATCTACTCATCTTTGCTCGCAAACTCCTGCCTTATCGTGAGAGTCTCGCGGCTCTCATCGGCGGCGGAATGCCGAGGCTGTTTCTCACTCAGGCGGTGATCAGCAACGCTTCACCGCTCCTTGGGAAAACAATCGCCGAGACGCCGCTCGCCCGGCTGCGCGAGGCGCGCATCATCGACGTGGTGCGCGACGGTGAGAGGATCGAGACGCCGCTCGATCGGCTGCGCTTTGTCGCCGGCGACCAACTGCTACTCGAAACGCCCGTCGCCGGGGTCAAGGGAATCAAGGAAATGCCCGGGGTGCTTTTCCAATCAGAAGCCGAGCTCGGCGTTGCGACCACCGGCGAGCGCGAAGCCGTCCTGATGGAAGGAATCCTCGGGAACCGCTCCACCTTCCTCGGCAAGACGCTCCGCGACCTCAATTTTCGCAAGCAATACGGCGTTCACATCCTTGCCGTCCATCGTCAGGGGGAAAACCTGCGCGAACATTTCGAAGATGTGGAGTTGGACTTTGGCGACACCCTTCTCGTGCAAGGACCGGCCGAGGGAATCCATCGCCTCATGCAGGAGCGCGACTTCCTCAGTCTCACCGAGCCGACACAACGCGCTTTTCGCCGACACAAAGCGCCGTTGGCGATCATGGCCATCGGCAGCGTCATCGTGCTCGGTGCGTTTCACGTCCTGCCGCTCGCTGCCCTGGCGTTGATCGCCGCCATCTTCGTTGTTGTCACCCGCTGCCTCGACATCGAGGAGGCGCGCGGAGCGGTCCAATGGAGAATCCTCTACATGATTCTCGGCATGCTCGCGCTCGGCACCGCGATGGAAACGACCGGTGCCGCCCACCTCATCGCCAGTGGGTTGACCGGCGCTGTCGGTCACTTCGGACCGGCGGTCACTCTCTCGGTCACGTATCTCGTGGCGACGCTGCTCACTGAGTTGATCAGCAACAACGCTGTCGCGGTCCTTTTAACCCCGATCGCATTCGAAATCGCCGCCACAATGGGAGTCGACGCGCGGCCGTTCGCCGTCGCGGTCATGTTCGGTTGCGCAGCCAGTTTCGCGACCCCGATCGGACATCAAACCAACACCTACGTCTTTGGCGCGGGTGGTTATCGCTTCTCCGATTTCCCGAAGATCGGCGCGCCGCTCAATATCCTTCTCTGGATCGTAGCGAGCATCCTCATCCCGATATTCTGGCCCTTCGTGCCGAAACCTTGAAGCGTTTGGGCATGTCTCCCACTAGGAGCTAGCATTCGTCAGCGTCGCGGCTAAGCCTCGTAGCGATAACTGATCCGCGGCGCGGATTTTACGGGCGATTGTTGTAGCGGACGGTCTGTGATCATGCCGCTCGAAAAACTGCGCGATCGCACTGCGCTCGAGAGGCGATCACGCGAGCCGCCTATGTAACCAGAGTCGAGCCGTTTAACGATTCAACGGTTCAACGGATCGCCGTGCCAAACAGCGATCGAGTTACTGCTTGTCGTATGCCGCTTTCTCTGTGGACTTCTTGCCCTGCTCATCAGCTCCGTGCGCCGTTACCATGCGGGACTTGCCATCGGCTGCTACAACAATGCGGCCTATGATAGTTGTCTTGCCATCCTTCTTTACGGTGAACGCCAGGATGCGGTCGCTAATCTTCTTGTACGCCCGCATATCTGACTTTGGATCACCGGTGACGGCATAGTCCTTTCCGTCAAATTTACCCGTCCACTCATTATGCGTCGGCTTACCGTCCTTGTCGGTGCCATCGATGGTAACTTTCACCTGGTCGCCAGCGGCCTCATAAACAACGGTCGTGTTCTTTCCCGTCTCAGGGGTAAGCTTCGATTTAGCTTCGTTTAGCTTCCACGTGCCCATCTGCGGGTCGTCAGCGGCGAAGCACGCTGCCCCCGCGAAAAAGCAAAGCGCCAGAGTCAATCCAATAGTTGTTATCTTCATGCCTCCAACGAGCACGGATTTTCAGGTCCCGTCAATGTTTCTTTCAAACTAACAAACCGGCGTGAGAAACGTTAAGATTGTCCGGTGACGTAATTAGCAATCGCGTTAACCACGTCGAGCCTGGAAGTATTGCCAGCCTCGTCACGGCGACCAGATATGTTGTAGGTGCGGACGCGACCGTTCCGCGGCCACGCGGGAAGCGGTCCCATTTGTTTATGATGTGGGTGTGGTGGTCGGTTGTGATGCAGGGTGCGCGCGGTTATTTGCCATGAAATAAAGCACCGGCACCGCCATGCGGCTGATGAGGAGCGACGCGATCTCGCCGGCCATCAACGCGATGGCGAGTCCTTTGAAAATCGGGTCGGTGAGGATGACACTCACGCCAACAACGACGGCGAGCGCGGTGAGGAACATCGGACGAAACCGGACCGCGCCGGCATCGACGACGGCTTCGGCGAGCGGCATTCCCTCAGCGAGACGTCGCTCAATGAAATCGACAAGGATGATGGAGTTGCGCACTACAATTCCCGCGCCGGCCATAAAGCCGATCATCGAGGTGGCGGAAAAGAAGGCCCCGAGGAGACCGTGCGCGGGCAGGATGCCAACGAGTGAGAATGGGATCGCGGCCATCACCACGATCGGCGTGATGAAGTTGCGGAACCAGCCGACCATCAGCACGTAGATGAGCACGAGTACCACGGCGAAGGCGGAGCCGAGATCACGGAAGACTTCGATCGTGATTTGCCATTCGCCGTCCCATTTCAGCGCCGGTTTCGCTTCGGTGAAAGGCTGGACGGCGTTGTAGATTTGCACCGGCGTGCCGTCGCCGCCGAACTCGCGCGTGTCGAGTTTGGCAAGCGCCTTGTTCATTTTCAGGATCGCATAGACGGGACTTTCGGTAACGCCGGCCGCGTCGCCGATCACATACGTCACGGGCATCAGGTTTTTGTGGTAGATGCTTTTCTCGATCGTGGTCTGTTCGACGTGCACCAGCTCCCGTAACGGGATGAGCGGCGCGGTGCCGGTGGCGCCGGGCTCGGGCAGCGCATTGGCGTCGCCGGATCGGACGCGGAGCGCGAGCAATTCATCAGGCGTCGTCCGCGCGGAACGCGGCAGCTCGAGCATGATGTTCACGTCCTCCTTTTCGCGCGGCAGGTGGAGGAGATCGACCGACTCGCCGCCGACGGCGATGCGCAGCGTCTGCGAAATCGTCTCGGCGCTGATGCCGTGCAGCGCGGCCTTTTCCTTATCGATTACGAAGCGCGCCTTCGGTTGGTCGGCCTCGAGATACCAATCGACATCGACCACGCCCGGCGTGCTTTTGAAAATGTCGCGCACTTTGCGGGCGAGCGCGTGCCGGTCCTGTTCGTTAGGACCGTACACTTCGGCGACGAGCGTTTGCAATACGGGAGGACCGGGCGGCACTTCTGCAACAGCGACCCGCGCATCGTAGCGCGCGGCGATTTCGGCGATGCGCGGGCGCACGCGTTTCGCGATGTCGTGGCTCTGCGCGCTGCGCTCGCCTTTCGGAAGAAGGTTCACCTGGATATCCGCGACGTTCGCGCCCTGGCGCAGAAAATAATGGCGCACGAGTCCGTTGAAATTATACGGCGCGGCGACGCCGGCGTAGATCTGGTAATCGGTCACTTCCGGTTCCGTGCGGACGGCGGCAGCGATTTCGCGCGCGGCCTGCGCGGTGCGTTCGAGCGAGCTGCCCTCGGGCATGTTCAGGATCACCTGGAACTCGCTCTTGTTATCGAACGGCAACATTTTCACCTTCACCCAGCCGAGCGCGACGGTTGCCATCGCAAGCAACAGCAGCGTCGTAATCGAGCCGAGAAAAATCCAGCGCCAGCGCGACCGTGCGATCATCGGTCCCATCAGGCGCCGATAGATCCGGGTGAAGAAATCCTCCTCGTGCGCGAAGTGGCTTTGCGTGCCGGCGGCCGCCGTGCCTTCGGTGAGTCGCGAATATTTTTTACCCCAGCGCAAGATGCGGATCGAAGCCCACGGCGTGACGATAAACGCGATCGCGAGCGACCAGCCCATCGCCGCGCTTGCGCCGATCGGAATGGGCCGCATGTATGGCCCCATCAATCCTCCCACGAACGCCATCGGCAGCACCGCCGCGATGACGGCGAAGGTGGCGAGGATCGTCGGGTTGCCGACTTCGCTCACCGCTTCGACCGCGATCGCGGCCCAGTTGCGGCCTTTGTTTTGCCGGAGATGAAAGTGGCGGACGATATTTTCCACCACCACGATCGCGTCATCGACCAGAATGCCGATCGAGAAGATGAGCGCGAAAAGCGTGATGCGATTGAGGGTGAAACCGAGAAGATAAAAAACGAGCAGCGTAAGCGCGAGTGTGGCCGGAATGGCGAGCGCGACGATAGTCGATTCGCGCCAGCCGAGCGTGAGCCAGATGAGGAGCGACACGCCGATGATTGCGAGACCCATGTGGAACAGGAGCTCGTTCGATTTTTCCGCCGCCGTTTGGCCGTAGTTGCGCGTGATCGAAACTTCTACATCGCGCGGAATGAGCGTCCCTTTGAGCGTCTCGATCTTGCGCAACACCTCGTGGGTGACTGAGATCGCGTTCGCGCCCGGTCGCTTCGCGATGCTGAGTGTGACAGCCGGTTCTTCATCCGGCGCTGAGGCGCGTGCCGCGCCATGGCCGAAGAAGGTGTAGTTCGACGGCTCTTCCGCGCCATCGACAATTTTCGCGACCTCGCGCAGATAGACGGGCCGTCCGCCGAAGACGCCGACGACAACATTACCAACGTCCTCCGCGCTGGTGAGAAACGCGCCGGTTTCAATCACGAACTCCTCGTTGTTAGTCGTTAGGCCGCCTGCGCGAAATTGACTGTTCGCCTGTTGCAGCATCGGCACGAGGCCTGCCGCGCTGAGATTGCGCGAGGCGAGGCGCACCGGGTCGAGCAGCACGCGCACTTCGCGCCGCGCGCCGCCGATGATCGTCGTCTCCGCGACAAGCGGGACGGCTTTCACAGCGTCGTCCACTTCCGCCACCAGCCGGCGAAGCGTGAGATGATCGTAGCGCGCGCTGTGAAAAGTGAGCGCGAGAATCGGCACATCATCGATGGACTTCGGCTTGATCAGCGGGGTGCCGACTCCGTGCGGAATACGGTCGTAGTTCGAGCGCAGTTTTTCCGTTAGCCGCACGAGACACTCCTCGGGATTGGAGCCGACCTTGAACCGCACGATGACAAGGCTCTCGCTGTCGCGCGACGTCGAGTAGATGTATTCCACGCCCGGGATTTCCCAGAGCAGCTTTTCCATCGGTCGGGTCGCGCGCTCCTCGACTTCCTTTGCACTGAAGCCGGCCATGTTCACCTTCACGTCGATCATCGGCACCTTGATCTGCGGCTCCTCCTCGCGCGGTAGCAAGACAACTGCGGCAACCCCGAGCAGGACCGCCGCGATCACGATTAACGGCGTGAGCTTGGAGTTGATAAAACTTGGCGCGACGCGAAGCAGGTCCGCGCGCTGCGGTCACGGCCGGCTTCAACGGGCGCGCTGCTCGGCTGCGTGCTCATTGCGCCTTGATCACGTACCTGATAGGGCAGCGTCTCCATGTCAGTCGGTGCGACTTTGAAGCCGGCTGCTTCCAGGTCGCTTTTCACCTCGTCCGCGCTCAGCCGGAGTTCCACGGGCGGACCCGCCGGCGTCTCGTGTTTCTTGAAATCGATGATAACGAGCGCGCCACCGTCACGCAGGCCCCGCTTCAGCTTCCGGAGATATTCGGTCCGGTTCTCGATGTGGTGAATCGTGTCCACGATCAGCACGAGATCGGCTTCGCCGCCTTTGAGGCCGGGAGAATCCGGCGTCGTCAGGCGCGTTTCGATATTGCCGCCCGATTTCTGCGTCTGCTTCTTATGATTGATGTAATCCAGAAACCGCTGGTCGATATCGATCGCGATCACTTTGGCCGCCTTCAGCGCGATCGGGAAAGCGAAGTATCCGGTGCCGACGCCGATATCGGCGACGGTTTTGCCCTCGAGCGGTTCGAGGCTGGCGATCACCTTCTTGGGCTTCTGCCATTCCGCCCGCGCGGGATCTTCGAAACGCGCGACCAGCTGATCGAAGTCGGCCTGGTGCATGAACTGGTTCGCCGCGCTCTCCTGCGTGTCTCCGTGCGCGTGCGGGGGCGCGGAGTGAACGTGGTGATGTTCCGGAGTTGGCGACTGCGCCGAGGCGGAAGTGCATCCGAGAAAGGTAGTCATGGTGAGTTGGAGTAATTTCCTGATCATTCGTTGCGATTAGTTGATTGGTTAACCGTGATGCGCTGCCCGTCCTTCAACTGCTCCGCGCCTTCGATCACGACGCTCTCGCCCGCGGTGACGCCCGCGAGTAGTTGAATATCGTTCGCGTTGCGCTTGCCGGTGCGAACGAGTGCGGAGTTGGGCGTGTTCCGTTCGCGTGACGAAGACAACTCCATTTGTCCGCGCGCGATGACGGCCGACGTCGGACCACGCGGATCGATTTGCTCTCGCCAGTCGGCACCCAAACTCGCCCGAACTGTCCGCTGCGCATGACCTTTCGCCGCAGGCAGATCGAGCTTCACGAGAAAAGTGCGGCTGGCGGCGTCGGCCACAGGTGCCACCTCGGCGACTGTCGCCCTCAATCGGCGCCGCGCCCTCGGCAACTTGCACGGGGAGTTTGGCGCCGATTTTGACGTGGCCGATGAGTGCCTCGGGCACGTCGGCCTCGAAGCGAAGCGCTCGCGGATCTTCCATTTCGATGATGGGTTTTCCGGGTGCAGCGAGATCGCCGACATCAGCCAGTTTGCGCGTGACGATTCCATCAAAAGGCGCAACGACCTTCGTGTAGCCGAGCATCGTCTCCATCTCTCGTGCCGCTCCTTCGGCGACCCGCGCCCGCGCCTGCACGGCGTCGAAATCCGCTTGCGTCGTGATTTTTTTGTCGAGCAGTTCGCGACTGCGGGCGAGGTCGCGCGTCGCCTGCTCGCGCAGGGCGAGCGCCTGATCGAGCTTGGCCTGAATCTCGCGCGGATCGAGTTGTGCGATCAGATCCCCGGTCTTCACCATCTGTCCGGGGGCGACGAGCAGCGCTTCGATCCGGGCACTTACTTTTGGTTCGATCGCGGCGCGAAGTTTTGCCCGCACCGTTCCGACGACTTCCTCGCTCGACGGACGCGCCTTATTTTCGACCACGACGGTGCGGACCGCGACCGGCGGCAGCGATTCGGACGCGTTTTGCTTTTTGGAATGACACGCGACCGGCGCGAGAGCGGCGACGATCGTGAGAAGCGAACGCGAGAACTTCATCGGCGCCTATTGTGGCGCGACGCCGCACTCTTCGCCAGCACTGCCGATGCCCAGCTTGATGAGAATGCGCTCGAGCGGGCAGAAACCGGTGAAGGCGGTCTGGAAAAGGTTGAACCCAACAAAGGCCGCGAGAAGCAACCAGAGTTGGTTCACCCAATATCCGAGCGCGAGCCCGGTTAGCACGAGCGTGCCGGCGACGAGATAGATGATGCTTTGTCTTTTCATAGCGATGAAATCAGCGGCTTGGATCCAGCCGCGGGGTTTCCAGTGAAGTTGTTCATAAGGTTTGCTTGGGTCAATCCTCAGTCATCTAACTGGATCATGCTTTGCGTTGATTGTTCAAAGCTCACCGTTTATTGCGACCGGGCAGTCAGCGATGGCAATCTTTAGAAACAGAGAAAAGGCAAATGAAACCAAAGAAGAAATGAAAAAATGAAGAAGACAACAAACTTGATCATTGTTGCTACGGCAATCGCAGCGGCATTTGGAGCATCCAGCGCTGCTGCTCAGCGAAACTACGATCCAAAGACGGTTGAAACCATCCAGGGAAAAGTATTGTCGGTGGAGAAAACTACACCGGCAAAAAGTCGCGGCTACGGAGTTCATCTCATGCTGCAAACGGACAAGGAAACTATCCCCGTGCATCTGGGACCTGCCTCGTACATCGATAAGCAGACGCCGCGCATCGAAACCAGCGACACAATCACCGTGATTGGCTCCCGTGTGACGGTGGATGGAAAACCGGCCATCGTCGCCGCTCAAATCAAGAAAGGAAACGAAGTCTTGAAACTGCCGCGACGACAACGGCGTTCCCGTTTGGTCGCCGTGCGACGTCGCGGTCGAGCAGTGATTAATATTCGCAACATTGCAATATTCACGAGATCGATATGGCGGGCAAATCTTGAGAGCCGGAGTTTGCCGGATTCGATGGAGCTGATTATGAGCTGGCGTAATCGGCGATGGCTTTGGCCACGTCGAGAGTGGAATCTTTGCCGC
The DNA here is from genome assembly GCA_963741065.1 of uncultured Verrucomicrobiae bacterium. Taxonomy (GTDB): domain Bacteria; phylum Verrucomicrobiota; class Verrucomicrobiia; order Chthoniobacterales; family UBA10450; genus Udaeobacter. Next base: position 35,073 of record CAVUGV010000016.1, read on the forward strand.
CCATATCGTAGGTGCGCACTTTGCCTTCGGCGATCACACGCGCGATGGCGGATTCGAGACGCGTGGCCATGTTCGGTTTCGTTGAGCCAGTCGAACATCAGTTTCGCTGTTAAGAGCATCGCGATTGGATTGACCTTGTATTGGCCTGAGTATTTCGGCGCAGAACCGTGGGTCGGTTCGAAGACGGCGTACTTGTCGCCGAGGTTTGCGCTCGGCGCGAAGCCGAGTCCGCCGACCAGACCGGCGCACAAATCGCTGACGATGTCGCCGAACATGTTTTCTGCGACGAGCACCGAGTAATCCTGCGGATTCTTGAACATCCACATGCAGATGGCGTCGATGTTCACTTCGTCGGCCCAGATGTCCGGGATAATCCTTTGCCACATCGCGGAAGCAGTGCGTCATTAATCCACCGGTCTCGCGCAGCACATTCGGTTTTTCGATCAGCGTCACGCGTTTGCGTCCGGTTTTCTTCGCGTAATCGAACGCTTGTTTGCAGATGTTGGTGCAACCTTGCACACTCATGATGCGAGTGGAAAGCGCGATGTTTTCCAAGCCCAGCCTTGTCCTTCCACTTCTTCATTTTCGGATTTGCACACAGCGCGGTGTAAACCGACTCGGGTAATGGGAAAAACTCCACGCCGCCGTACATCCCTTCGGTGTTTTCTCGAAACACGACTTGATCGATCGGCACGTCTTCACCGCTCGGATTCGTGATCTTGTTACCGCGGTAATTCAGCGGGTTGCCCGGATAACTCTTACACGGGCGCATGTTAGTGTGGAGATTGAAAAGCTGACGCAGTCCCACGATAGGCGAAAAATAGGAGAGTCCTTTGCCTTTGAGTTCCGGACTCAGCTCTTCCTTCGCTTTATCCTGTGGCTTGCTGGTGATGGCGCCGAATAGCGCGCAGGTCGTGTCCTTGAGCGCCTTCACCGTACGCTCGGGAAGCGCGTTACCTTCCTTGCACCAAAATTCCCAGCCGATGTCGCACGGGACGTACTCCGCATCAAAGTTCATCCGATCAAGAACGATGCGCGTTGCTTCCATCACATCGTTGCCCACGCCGTCGCCCGGCATCCACGCAATTCTGTATTTAGCCATAGGAAGGCGACTTTATCGGCGCGCATTGCGACTCGCAAGTCGCTGGCGGAACGTCGATGGTTGATCGTTGAGAGTTGACGATCGAGATTCGTCCGGTTTGAAGGAGTGAGGCTACCATGGCGCTGCGGCGAACTTTTCTTATCCACTCACAGTTGATTGCTCGCGGTGTGGTCTTGTTCGCGCTGCTCTTTGCTGTGGGCTGGACGGCCTCGCAGCAGGTCAACCAGAGTGCTACGCCTCGAACTCCGCGCAAGCCGCCGGGCGACCGTGCGGTTCGTGCACAACGACAGCGTTTCCTGGAGATGTTCGCGCGCGCATACTTCCCCGGACGAACGGGCCAACTCCTGATCGTGCCGCGTGAAGGCGACTTCATCACGCGGTCCGATCCAAACTACGCGTACATGCACGGCTCCCCTTGGACATATGACGTCGCGATTCCGCTGATGTTTGTGGGGCCTGCGGTGAAGCCGGGAGTGTACTCGATGCCCGCCGTGCAACAAGACGTTGCGCCGACGCTTGCGGCTGCGCTTGGCGTGACCATGCCTCCAACCACCACTGGCCGAGTGTTGCCTGTGCTGCGTAAGGGTGTTGCTCAGCCGCGAGCCGTTATGCTGCTCGTCTTGGATGGCATGCGCCGCGATTACTTCGATCGTTACGCTGCATCTATGCCGACACTTACTGCGCTTCGCCGGCGCAGTGCATGGTTTCCTCACGCAGAAGTTAATTTTCTTCCCACCAACACTGCCGTTGGACATTCGACTATCGCGACGGGAACGGATCCTCGAGTGCACGGCATCACAGGGGTCAGCGTGTACGACCGCAGCCACAGCCAGCGCCATGAATTATTCGCCGGAGAAGCGCCGGGCGATTTGATGGCATTGACTCTGGCGGATGTCTGGCAGCTCGCCACGGCTGGACGCGCGATCATATTGGCGCAGGGCAGCATCGATCGGGCAGCGACACCGCTTGCGGGTCACGGTGGGTGTCAGTTGAATGGAACGGGCGTGGTGCTCGCAAGTTATGATCAGCAGACTGGCGACTGGACCACGAATCCCGACTGCTTCCGGCTCCCGTCATATCTGAAGAACAGAAACGCGAGAACACTGTTTCCGCCCAACGGAGAATGGATGGGTCACAGAATCGACTCGGCTGTTGCCGTGCGTCATTCGGCCCTGTTTCCAGCATTCGAGGCCGATGCTATGACCGCAATGATCGAGGGCGAGCCCCTGGGCGAAGACAACGTTCCTGATCTGATTTTGATGAACTATAAAGGTCCGGATTTTGTCGGCCATAAACACGGTCCTGATTCGGACGAACTCCGTGTCACACTCGAGGAGATGGATCGTCAGTTGGCGCGAATACTGAGTTCGCTACAGGCGAAGGTCGGCGACAACTACCTCCTCGCGGTAACAGCCGATCATGGCATGCCGCCAGAACCGTCGTCGCCAGACGGCCGTCACTTTGCGCCCGCGATTGTGGACATGCTGCATGACAAGTTCGACCCGAAGGTGAGGCAACTGATTACGTCCTTTGATCCGGAAAACAGCCAGATCTTCGTTGATGAGGACCGCCTGTCGAATCTTGGGGTGACATTAAGTGACCTAGCGCACTTCTTGGAATCTCAACCGTACATGTTTGCAGTGTTCACGATTGACGAGGTCCGCAACTTCACATCACCTTCAAATCCGCAGAAGTAACCCGTACTGCCTCCCCAATTTCGATCGAAGGCAACTCGCATCGCATTTGAAATAATGAAATGCACTAGGGTCTGTGGCCCCGAACGTTTTCGCGGTCGCCAACGGGGCAGCGGACTGTACTTCCCGGATTGGTGAATCGCAGGGGCGTGAAAATAATTACGCGGTCTTCTGCATTGCGCGAAGACGCGACTTGCAACGAGGTTTTCGGCGCCGCCGGCGACGATCAATTCCTGGGCGGCGGGGCTGAGCGGCGGGAAGGGGAATGATTTTCCGTCAACGGTCAGGATTGATTTCGCGTAGTCGATTGTGATTTCTGGGCCGACTGTTGTTGGGTGCACGATCAGTCAACGTATCGCGCAAGTGCGTGACCAACTCTGGGCATTCGAATACAACGAAGCCGTTGTTAAACGCGTTGCGCTTGTATGTCTCGGAAAAACTGCCGGCGATGACGCACGGGATTCCTTTGAACTTCAGCGCGGTCGCGGCTTGCTCGCGGCTCGAGCCAGTGCCGAAATTAAATCCGGCAACGACGACGTCGCCCTTTTGGTAGAGCGCATTGAAGTTCGGATCGTAATTTTCAAATGTTACCGCTGCCATCTGCTCAGGCGTCATGTCGTCGCGGTAGGTGTGTTTACCTGCGTAAATGCCGTCAGTGTTCAAATTGTCTTTGTCGATAAAGAGAATCCGGCCGCGCACGCTCGCGGGGAAACCCTGCATGATCTGCACCGACGCCGCAGGCCTCGGTTTCTTCTCAGGTCGCCGGGTCGCCGTGCCTGCGGGTTTGTCGGTGAAATTCGTGGGTGCGCAGATGAAGCCGGCCAGCGCACTAGCGGCAACGACCGCGGGGGAACCGAGATAAACGAACGCGTCACGATCGCCCATGCGGCCTTTGAAATTCCGATTCGTGGCGCTGATTGCGTTTTCGCCCTTTTGCACGAGACCGCGACCGAGTCCAATGCACGCGCCACAGCCAGGCGGCAACGCAATTGCGCCAGCACCGATCAGCGTCTGCCAGTCACCACTGGACTCGGCGCGCGCCTGCGTCTCCGCGCTGGCCGGCGCAAGATAGAATTCAACGCCGTCGGCGACGCGTCCGCCCCGGGTGCGAATGACTTCCGCGGCGTCGCGCAAATCTTCGAAGCGCGCGTTCACGCACGAGAGCAAATAGGCCTTTTGGATCGGCACACGTTTGCGTTCCATTTCCGGCAGCGAAACCATCGTTTTCACTTCGTTAGGCCCGGACACATGCGGAACCACCGTCGCGAGATCGAGTTCAAGCTCGATCGCATACTGCGGCGTCGGGATCGGCGCTGAATTCGCTGCGATTTTTCCACCACTTCTCGATATCGGCGTTTGTGTAACCGGACCGGCTCTTCGCGCCGCGCGTTCCCGGGCGTTTCGGATTGGTGAACTCGGGAACACGCGAGCGCAAGTAGTTCACCGTTGTTTCATCGAAAGGAAAAACGCCTGCGAGCGCGCCCCATTCCGTAGTCATGTTCGCAATCGTCATTCGCGCTGACATTGGAAGATTCGCTGCTCCGTCGCCGACGAATTCCACTGTGTGATTGAGCACCTCGTCTTTGTTGAACAGTCCGCATAACGCGATGATCACGTCCTTGCCGACCACGCCCGGCGAAAGTTTTCCCTTAAGCACGACTTTCGCGACCGGCGGAACTTGCCACCATGTAACTCCGGTTGCCCAGATGCTTGCGGCATCGGTGCGCACGACCGGCGTCCCGAGTGCCGCCATCGCGCCATATAGATTCGAGTGCGAATCGCTGGCGACCACCATCGAGCCGGGAACGACGTAGCCCTGTTCGACCATCACTTGATGGGAAATGCCGGTTCCCGCTGGGTAGAAATCGATGCCGTGCTCGCGCGCGAACGCTTCGATCTTCGCATACTTCGCCAGATTTTCGGGCGAAGTATTTTGGATGTCGTGATCGATGGCGAACACTGGCTGTGCCGGATCGGCAATCGATGTCGCGCCGATCTGTTTGAATTTCGGAATCACCGCGCCGGTGTTGTCATGCGTCATCACATGGCGCGGGCGAATCGAAACGAAATCGCCGCTGCGCACCTGTGTTCCCGGAGCAAGTCCGTCCGCATGACGCGCCGCAATCTTCTCAACAAGTGTAAGTCCCATATCAGGTTTCGACGATAAGTTCTTTGCCGTAGATGCGTTTGAATAGTAGCCGTCGTTGTTCAGTTTCTGATAAGTCTTTCGGCAGGGATGCCTTTAGCATTTCACGCGCGCTGTCGAACATTTGTGCGCCCATGATGAAACGTTCCTCACCCGAGCGTGCCATGATTTCGTCGCGCACCATTCGCTCGATTTCCGGTGATGTATCGGTCATTTTAGGCATTCCTCCAATAAACTATCCAGACCCAGCTCACGCGTCCAGCGCCGCAAATAGGCAGCTTCGTAGCCAGTCGCCAGCAGATTTCGAACATCGTTCAATTGGACCTCGGAATGCGAATTCTTCGCCCAGGCAAGTTTGGAGATGATGAGGTGTTCCTTGCTCACGATGAACGTTGTGAAGTCGAGAATCGAAATCCTCTGGCGCCGCTCGAACTCGATTCGCCGGTATTCGCTGCTTTTGCGAATGATGCAGTCCACTTTGATCACGCTCTCTTGATGAATCAGGTTGAAAATTGACTCGTGGGCGAGCGATTCACGGATGTTTTGCTCACTCACGTAGTAGTCCGGTCGAAATAACGCGGAGATGCGGCCAACATCTTCGGGCGTAATGGCGATTACGATGTCGATATCACGAGTCATGCGCGGCTGCGCATAGTAATTCATGGCCATCGAACCGGTGAG
>CAVUGV010000017.1:0-162609 GCA_963741065.1 uncultured Verrucomicrobiae bacterium
GCGGCGGGGAGCGAACGCGACCGGGCCCAGAGGAGAAAAGAATTCTTCGCAGGCTGGAAGTTTCCCTGCCCGAAATCGCAGCGGCGCAGCGCGCTTTCGACGAGGCCGACACCGAAAAGCTTGCAAGGCGCACTGGCGCGCCCCTTGCATTCGGCCCGAGCAGCCCATCACGCGGATTCGAAGGCGACTGGGCCTCAGCCGGGTCGTAAGTCTATTGTCCCGTTAAATCGGCGCAGCGTTTTCGCGTGGCTTTGCGAGTTTGCTGCGGCGGACGCCGTAGAAGAAGTAAATCACAATGCCGATGACGAACCAGACGATCAGCCGCCGCCATGTGGGCCATGGCAGAGCGATCATGAGGTAGAGCGCCGACAGCGCGCCCATGGGCGCGACGAACCAGACCCAGGCGTCTTGAATTTGCGCGGCAGATTCGGCTCGCGCACGCGCAGGACAAGGATGCCGACTGAGACGATGACAAACGCCAGCAATGTGCCGATGGAGCACAGGCTGCCCGCTTCGCGCACGGTGAACAGCGGCGGAAAAGATCGCCACGCCCACGCCGGTCACGATGGAGGTCATCCACGGCGTGCGGAAGCGCGGATGCACCCGGCTCACAAACGGCGGCAGCAAACCGTCGCGCGCCATGCTGTAAAATACGCGCGATTGGCCCAGCAACATCACCAGAATGACCGACGACAAGACCGGCAATCGCGCCGAGCTTTGATCAACCGCCCCATCCAGCCCATACCCGCGTGGTCCGCCGCCACCGCGATCGGGTCCGGGACGTCGAGCTGCGCCGTAAGGCACAACGCCGGTCGCGATTCGCCGACACGAGGATGTAGAGCACCGTGCAGATCAGCAGCGAGCCGATGATGCCGATGGGCATGTCGCGTTGCGGATTTTTTGCCTCCTGCGCCGCGGTGCTGACGGCGTCGAAGCCGATATAGGCGAAGAAGACGATGCCCGCGCCGGTCATCACGCCGCTCCAGCCGAAATGACCGGACTGGCCTGTGTTCGCCGGGATGAACGGATGCCAGTTCGCGGATTGATGGCGTGAAACGCGCCGAAGATGAACAGCAGCACCACCGCCACTTTCACCATCACGATGACGTTGTTGAAGTTCGCCGACTCCTTGATGCCAACCACCAGCAGCGTCGTGACCACAAAGATGATGAACACGGCCGGCAAGATTGAAGATCGCCGTCACCTGGGCGAGCGTCGTCGGGTCAGTTCCCGCGGCCTTGATTTGATCCAGCAGAGATGCGCTGCTCACCACCCAGCCGACTTTCGCTTTCACGAGCGGTGCGAGCGCAGCGGGAAGTTGAATCAATTCCGTGCCGCGCGCGGCCGACAGCGCGGGCGGGATGTTGATGCCAAAATCGTGCAGGAACGACACCACGTAGCCGGACCAACCGATGGCGACGGTGATCGCGCCGACGGCGTATTCGAGGATCAAGTCCCAGCCAATGATCCACGCGAAGAGTTCGCCCAGCGTGGCGTAGCCGTAGGTGTAGGCGCTGCCGGCCATCGGCACGAGCGAGGCGAATTCGCTGTAGCACAACGCCGCGAAGACCGAGGCCACGCCGGCCAGCACGAACGAAAGCACCACCGCGGGTCCGGCATTCTGCGCCGCGACCGTGCCAGTAAGCACGAAGATGCCCGTGCCGATGATCGCGCCAATGCCAAGCGCGGTGAGATTCAGCGCGCCGAGCGCGCGCTTGAGACTGTGGTCGGTCAGCGCCTCAGCTTGCAGGTCGGTGACGCTCTTTCGTCGAAATAAATTCATGGGCGAAGTTGGTTTTTGGTTTTGCTAAATGGGCTGAACGGCTAGCAAGTCAAGCCGGCCGTGATTTTCTCCAGAGAAAATAAATCGGCACACCTGCCAGCACAATCAGCAGACCGGGCCATGAAGTTTGCGTACGGTAAAGCGGCCAACACGAGCAGAATCACCGTGGCTGCGACGATGTAGAACGCCGGCAGCATCGGATAGCCGAACGCACGATAGGGCCGCTCCGCCTGCGGCTGCGTGCGTCTGAGCACAAACACTCCGGCAATCGTCAGCACATAGAAAATCAGTACCGCGAAGACGACGTAATCGAGCAGCATGCCGTAGAGATTTCCGTATTGTTCCATCCCGGTTGCGTCCAGCACCGGTGCGTTCGTAACTGGATCGCGCAACCGCGTGCGCGGCAGCACGAGCAACGCCGGTCCAGACGCCCTGCAACACCAGCGCCATCGCCGGAACGTGCCGCGCGTTGAGTCGTCCTGTCGATCTGAAAAACAGTCCGTCCTGCGCCATCGCGTAATAGACACGCGCGCCCCGCGAGGATCAGTCCATTGCAACATCCAAAAGTCGAGATCATGATCGCCACCGCCATGATCGCGGCGCCCGCGCCGCCAAACATCACGGCCATTGCTGCTGTGCCGACGCGGTCGTCCGCGCGCGTGCTGAATTTTTTCCAGCGGCAGCACGCAGAGATAAGCGACGTTCGCCAGCAGATAGAGCGTGATGACCAGGCCGGTGCCCAACGCCAGCGACAGCGGCAGGTTCCGGCGCGGATCTTTCACTTCGCCGGCAGTGAACGTGACGTTGTTCCAAGCGTCGGCGGAAAACAGCGAGCCGACTTGCGCTACACACACTGCGACCAACATTCCCAGCGCACCGCCTGTCGCCGACACCGACGCGACGAACGAGAGATCCGACTTGATTGGCGAGACGCCACCTGGCGTCCACAAGTTGAGTGAAGTTGGCAGCAAGCGCGTCGGCATTGCGACCGACAAACATGCCGAGAACGATCAGTGCCAGCAGCGACAAGGTTTTGGCGGAGGTGAAAACATTTTGAATGAGTTTGCCGAGCTGCAGGCCGCGCGTATTCACGATTGTCAAAAACACGATGATCAGGATCGCGACCAACTGCTGCGTGGAAAGGCTGACTGCGTAATTCGTCGAAAGGATGATCGGCGGAACGATCCAGTTCGTCGGCGAAATCACCGGCGTGAACACGCCGAGGAAACGCGCGAATGCCACCGCGACCGCGGCGATCGTGCCCGTCTGAATGATAAGAAACAGCGTCCAGCCGTAGAGAAATCCCCACAGCGGACCGTATGCTTCGCGCAGATAGACATATTGCCCGCCGGCGCTGCGGCATCATCGCCGCCAGTTCGCCGTAAGCGAGAGCGGCGATGATCGTGAGCACGCCCGTCACCGCCCAGACGACAAGCAGCCAGCCGGAGGAGCCAACCAGCCGCGCGATGTCGGCCGAAACAATGAAAATGCCCGAGCCGATCATCGAGCCCGCCACGAGCATCGTTGAGTCGAGCAAGCCGAGTCCTCTGACGAATTTCTGCTCGGCTACAGGTGTTTCAGTTATCGCAGTTGTCATCTAGGCGGATTGATTTGGCGCAGAGTTAATCATCACCGATGGGCATCGTGCAATGCAAAAAAACGGCTATTCAAAGCGCAAAAGTGCTTACGCGTAAAAAAGAACTGTGCTAATCTCCCGCCCCGTGCCGATCGCAAATCATCTCTCCTTCCTGCGGAAGTTTTTGTCGATTTCGTGCGTTGCGTTGGCACTGATTGTCGAATTGGCTGCCGCGCCGCAGGGCGCTTACGCGCGGGCGAACCCCGCAGTTCGAAGCGCTGCCGCTGGTGCGTTCGCGGCAAAATCATTTACTGGTGCGCGCTTTTATCAATGGCAAGCCAGCATGGCTTACGGTCGATAGCGGCGCGCCGGTAAGCGCAATCACTTTGGATCGTCGCGAGTATTTTCGGCTGAAACCAACCACAGCCGAATCGAAGTTGCCGGCACGTGTTCAGATTAACGGAGCGTTCAATAGCGTAGCGATCGCACGTGAGCTGCGGCTCGGAGCGCTGACTCTGGTCGATGAACCGGTGGTTACTGTGGACCTTGGCTACTCTGCCCGCGCAGCGCGGCGCGCTCACGAACAGGAAATCGACGGGATCATTGGAGCGGACATTCTTTTTCCGACCAAAGCGGTGCTGGATTGCGAACGGCAGTTACTCATTTTGAAGACCGATCCCGAAGTCCTTGGCAGCTTTCCCCGGTTCGACCGGCGCGGATTGCGAGCTGTGCCAATTCAGGTCAGCGATGATTATAATCTGTATGTTAGTGGTTCGGTTAACGGAAAACCCGCCAAGCTCATGGTCGATACGGGTTCATTCGCCACGCTACTGCACCGATCTTTCGTTCGGCGAATGCGAATTGCGACTCGGGAGACCCAATACAGTTCGTCGGCTGTGAATCTGAAAGAGCGCGGCGTGCGCGTGGCGCTTATTCGCAAACTGTCGGTGGGCTCCGTCGATATTATCGGTAAGGAAGTGGGCGTTATTGACCTGGAAGGACTAATTCATGGCGGGTTATTGGAACCCCGCAACGGCGGAGCGCCCGTGGCCGGTCTGCTCGGCGCGGAAACGTTGAGACGGCACCACGGCATCATCGACTTCGGATCGCGCACGCTCTATTTAAGATAGCGACCGACAAGGCAATCGGCTTTGTCATTCCGAATGAAGTCGCGTGCCGCGCCATAGCTTTATCCGTTCATCTTGTCATTCCGAGCGAAGTCGAGGAATCTCTGATTTTTCTGGTCGTGAGCAAAATCACACAGGCGTTCGTTCTAGCCGCAGGTCTTGGCACACGTTTGCGTCCGTTAACGGACGAGCTGCCAAAGCCGCTCATACCGATTTTTCAAAAACCGCTCATCACTTTTGCGCTCGATCATTTGTCAGGCGTGGGAGTGGACAAGTTCGTCATTAACACGCACAGGCACCCGGAATTATTTCAAAGTTTTTTTAACCGGAGCGACTATGCCGGCCGTTCGGTGACGCTTGTTCACGAGCCGGAACTGCTGGAAACCGGCGGTGGCATCAAGAACGCAGAACGCTACCTCGGTAGCGATCCATTCATCACTTACAGCGGCGACATTTTGACCGACGTGAATCTGCAACCTTTGATTGACGAACATTTCCGTCGCGGGAACGACGTAACGCTCGCATTGCGTGACACCGGTTTGGCATCAGAGGTTGCTTTGCGCGACCACCGCGTTGTGGATATCGCGAATCACTACGGCGATCGCGGGAAGTCTCGATTTCGCCAACATCGCTGTTTGGAATTCAACGGTTTTCCAGCGAATTCCTGCACAGAAAAAGATTTCGTTTATTCCAATTCTCGCGGATTGGATAGGCCGGGGCGGCAAAATCGGCGGATTGATGATAAACGACGGAAAATGGTTCAACATTAGTTCGCGCACGGAATATCTGGACGTGCATCGCAGAATTTTGCGGGAAGATTGGAAACCTCATTACGTTAAAATCCGCGACTGGCCTGAGCGCGTAGCCAAATCAGCCATCGTTGACTGCTAGCGCGGAATTGCGCGGCTGCTCAGTTGTCGGAGAACATTGCCGAGTGAGCGCAGAAGCGGTCCTCGAAGACACTATTTTGTGGCCGGGTGCACAAATTGCTTCCCAAAGTCAGCTTCACGGTTGTATTGTCCGCTCCAAAAAAAAGGTCAGCGGCATCCATCGCAACATAGACATTTAATTTTCCAGTATGAGAACCGCGCTGCTTCTCCGACGAACGCGAATGCATTTTCCGCGTCTGGATGTCGATCACATAAAAATCAGGCCAATTGAAAAAGGAGGCTCGGACCGGAAGTTTTATCGAATCCACGCGGATCAGGCGTTGATTCTTGTTAAATACAATCTGGAGCGCGAAGAAAACCGGCATTACGTCCAGATCGCACAATTTCTGACGAAGAACGGCATTCGCGTGCCGAAGATTTATTTTCACGATCCAGCGGAAGGCCTGATCTGGATCGAAGACTTGGGTGAGCGCGACCTTTACAGTTACCAACACGAGAGTTGGCTCGTCCGCCGCGCGTTCTATGAATCAGCGCTCGACCAGATTGTGAAGCTGCACAGTCTGCCAGAGTCGGTGTGCGTAGAAATGAAGGAGCATTTGCCGGCCGAGTTCAACGCTGCTCTTTACCGATGGGAACAGAAATACTTTTTCCAGAATTGCCTCGGCCGCTATTTCAGCGTCAGCGAGTCAAAACGCAAAGAGCTGGCAGCGCTTCCGGCTCTACGCGAAATCGCAAAACACCTTGCGAGTTTGCCAAGGGTTTTGGTGCACCGCGATTTTCAATCCCAAAACATCATCATGCGAAACGGGCAGGCTTATCTGATTGATTTTCAGGGGATGCGTCCCGGTCTCGCCGAATACGATCTCGCGTCGTTCTTTACGATCCGTATGTCGAGCTTTCGAGACGCTGAACGAGCTGAGTTGGTCGCATACTATCGCGGACGGCGACTGGAAAACGAAAGCACTATTGACGGCGACTTCGATTTGAAGTTGCGGCTTTGCGCGATGCAACGCCTGATGCAGGCGCTCGGTGCTTACGGTTTCCTCGGCCTCGTCAAAGGCCAGAAACATTTCCTGCAATACATTCCGAATGCATTGCGATCGTTGCGCACGGTTGTGGCAAAGATCGACAATCTCCAGCCACTCGCATCTTTTCTCGCAGAGGTCTAATCGCGAGACGCTCAACTAACTGAGCGGCCTCGACTCCGGCTCCAAATCTAAACGGCAGGACTACTCTTACCGGCAAACGGACGCGGTCAATGCTGTAACTTCCGGTGCAGTTTGCGGCACCGCCTCCTGTTGCACCGGGGATAACAAACTGCTTGAAATTTTCCGGCGTACCGGCGTGGTCTTTGTTTTTGTTATTGGCTCGCTGCGGCATCAACCACCGGCTTTACGCCCAGCGCCTTGTAATCACGGCGCACGGAGAGCGTCTGAAAAACTAATTAGGGTTTATCGCAAGCCAAGAACACGGCTTATGAATCGATGCAACATGCGCGTTCGCGGGGCTCGGACGCGCGTCGCGTGAAACAAAAAGCCGCCACGCGGTGAAGCGTGACGGCTGATTGTGAACTTGTTTGCTCTATCCGGTCTATTAGTTTTGATCAGATCGAGCCCACTGAGTCGACCCAGGCACGCCCGTCGTCGTCGAAGTCGTAGTGAACGGTTGTTGCCGGGCTGGGAGCGGGGTCACCCGCAATGCTCTTCGAGTTGTACTTGATCCCGATGATGTAAGTGCCCGCAGTCGGTGCGTTAAACGTGCACGGTCACCGTGCCGGTCGTGGGGTTTTGCGTGATCGTCTCCGACACACTATTACAGTTGGAGTTAAACACATTGCTCCCGCTCGCGAAGTCGAATATGCCGGTGAAGTTGCCCGTCGTGATCGTTTGAGTGATCGTAAAGCTGTTGTTGCCCGGCTGGCGCCGTCACCGCCACCCAGTAGAAGAACACACCGGGGGTGACTTGTTTTTGATCTTCCCGTTCTTGACGCTGTAATTCAGGTTGCTGAGGGTCTCGGCCGTGCCGTTCGCGGAACTGTGTACAAGTCGTTCCTGTCGGCGTGATCTGACTCACGTGACCCGACGGAGTCGGAGTGGGTGTGGGAGTAGGAGTAGGCGTCGAGGTCGCTGTAGCTGTAGCCGTTGCTGTCGCTGTAGCAGTAGCCGTATTCGCTGTCGGCGTAAATGTAGCTGTAGCTGTAGGCGTAAACGTAGCCGTAGCTGTAGGCGTAAATGTCGCTGTAGCTGTAGGCGTAAAGCTGTAGCCGTAGCTGTCGGCGTAAATGTAGCTGTAGGCGTCGGCGTTGGCGAAGGAGGGCAGGAACCGTCAACGAAAGCGGAGCCCTCGTTCGAGATGGAGCCGGGATCGAAGGGTAAGAACTGATAGGAATTGCTAGGCACATCGAAGTGCACGCGAAAGGTGCCAAAGCTGGGGTTGAGCTCGGTCGTAACGAGGATGTCGCCACCAAGCCCAGCGAAGTCGCTTTTCGGATATGAGGTAATCGTGTCATTCACTGCTGACGCTGTGAAGAAGGCGTGGTCGTCCCCGCAGTAGGTGCACGGAAACTCCGGGATAACGAGGATCTGTTCTGCGCCAAAGAAGGTGCCATCGGGGAACCCGAAAGGGTTATAGTTAACGTTGGGGGGGCTAGCGTTATCGATTGTGTAGAGCTGATGTTGCTGGTCGTCAGCCACCATGATCTGGCCGCCCAAGGGCCCGAAGCTTGACGGCAGTACCAGCTGGTCCTTCAATGAATGTGACCCCATGCGCTATGGTCGTCGTGTCCGCGAGGTGCGTGACATGTACTACCAATACCATCAACCGTAAAGAGGCGGCCGTTCTCGCACGCTATGATCATTTTGTTGCCAAATGTGCCCACTTTGTCGAACGTAAGCGAGCTGTGGTCCGAATTGGGGCAGCCGCCTGATACTCCGGACCAATCCGCAAACGGCATGAAGACATTCGCAGGTGGCGTGAGCTTAAGGACCGTTTGGTTTCGTGTGACGAAAAGGTCGCCCGGGGTGAACGGCGGCACGGCATTCGCAGACTCCGCTGGAGCGATGGTCATGTATTTTTCCACCAACCCATGTGCTCACAATCGTCGTGAAGAACGAGCCCATCCCCAGGCAATCGACCATCTGGATCTGTCCGTTTTCGTATTGGCTCACGTAAAACTGACCATGAGGGAAAATCGGGGAAGCCTTGAACACGGCCGGGCTTATGGGCCGGGAGACGCCGTTGCCTGGCATGACAAAGACACTTGGATTGGAGGCGTAAATGCATTCCTGTGAGCGTTAACAGCCCTGCAATTGTCAGATAGATTTTTGTTCTTAGGGTGATTTTAGTTCTTTTTTTCATTTTTGGATTCTGGGTTTTCGCTGATTGTTTTTATCTCACCAATTAAATTGGTGAGTCACTATCTTCTACGGATTTTTCGGTGTGAAATTCCGAAAAAATCTCGTTTAATAATTTTTCCTTCGTGAGGCGGGATTCTCGCTGATTCCCAGTTTTAGACAATACGTAAAAGTGCGTACGAAAAGCAATACGCAAGATTGCGTTACGAAAAGTCTGGCAAATCATGTTTTTCTTAGGTAGGGCCCAGTCTGTCTTAGGTAGCGTCCAATGACGCGGTGGCGTGCGCTGATATTGAATACATTTTGACTCTGGGGGCGAATTGTTTCTGGCGTTACTTCACGGCTATCGTGAATTGGATGGCGCCGAACTTGAGATTGATCTGGAACGTGTAGGTGTAACCCGCGTCCAGGTTGGTGGTGACGAGGTTAAACTGCCAGTGGTTACCAACAAGGTGGAACGCAGTGTCGGGAATATCCGTAGTGGCCATCTCGTTCACGTTGTCCACCGTGCCCCGCATGCGGGTCAGCACGGTTATCGAACCACAACACCCGTTGAGAAAGACCGCGTTCGGGTCGGAGATGGGATTGCCATGGGCGTCGCACACGGTGAACTTAACTGGAATCGTGCGGCCACCCTGCGCTCTGTAGACGCTGCTACCGTCCGCATTGATCGGCGGTAAAATGACGCCTCCGGGTCCGGCCCAGTGCACGTGCCATACACAACCGTTAAGGACGCTGTCCCGCTGCTGGCGGAATACGAGCTGTCACCTGCGAAACTAGCCCCAACCCCCGATGGATACGTCCCCGGTAAGATTCCGGATAGGCTGGCGCCAGTGATGGTTGCCACGCCGCTGCTATTGGTGATCGCACTCCCCACCGAATTGCCGTTCAGAGTGAAGTCGATGGTCTTACTGCCAACGGGTGATCCGCTCGAGGTCAGTGTGGCAGACAGGTTAACCGTTCCGCCATAAGTGCCGGAGGCTGGAGCCACCGTCAGCGTTGTCGGCGAGATGGCTGCGGTAACCGTAATCTTCGCGGTCGGGCCGGTGCCGATGACGTTATAGCCTTCCTCGGCACTCCCGCCAGCCTCGTTGAAGTAATCGCCTGGCGTAGTGGCAACGGTGACTACGAAATGGAGTGAGATGGAGCCTTTTCCTGGCACGGTGAATGATCCGCTCCAGGTCAGCATCTGACCAGCAATCGCCGGATCGTTGCTCGTCGCGCCGGTGGTCGAGCCCCACATAGGTGAACCCGGCCGGGAGCGTGTCAGTGATCGAGCTCACTGTAACGTCGTTCGCATTCGGGTTCTGGATCGTGATCGTGTAGCCGTTTTGTGTTCCGGCCGGCGACGTCGGGCTGTCAGCAGTCTTGGAAGTCACGAGCCCTTCCAACCCCAGAGGAGAAAATGTCGTCACATGCGAGTATGTGGCAGAGCCGCCAGCGGGGATGGAGAAATTCCAACTGATCCCGGCCCCGTTGTCCAGGAGGGTTGTGGAGGCGGCGGTATCCGGCGAACGGCACTTGGGAACCGATCGCACTCCAGACAAAATCGAACTCGTTCTGGAAATAATTGTTGCCGCCTGTCAATGGGATGAACTCTTCGATCTTATCGGGTGGCGAGTTGTTTGGATTGACAGAGCAACCCACCGCGTTGCGGTTGTCGCTGAAGAGTTGCTGTGAAACCGTAGCCGGTATCGACCCGCCCAGGAACGCGTCAACCGCCCGATAGAGGACACCGCTTGCCGTGTCGGCACCGTTGTTGCTGATCATGATCTCCGTCGTGTAATACTCCCGGCCGACGACATAGGTGTCGGTCTGCTGGATGCTGCAGCCCCGTTGCGGCCACGTCCACGATCGTAACCACTTTAAAAGGATCAGCCGCCGCTCCGGAGCCGGTCACGGCTGTTTGGCTGATCGGGGTAAACGGTGTATTCGGGAAGGTGTTGTCCGCGGCGGTATTGTCGTGATTAGCAAAATCGGGCGCGTAGAGGACTCCGCCCATGGCGATGAACGTGCCGGAATCGCCGGGAATTACGTCTGGCGGAAAGAACTCATAATCCGGTGCGTCAGCGATGTGCTGGACTTGGCAGCTCAGATCGTTGCCCACCCAAACGTGAGTAAGCGGACCTGCCGAGGAAATATCCGCAGATGGAGTAGTAGCCAGGCACCACGTCGCGCCGGCCGAGGCTACAACCAGCGCAATGGCCGCGCGCATCGTCAATTTCGTTGTCATACTTGTTCCGAAGGGTTTCATTTTTGATTTTCCTTTTGGTTAGGAGTTCTAGTTAGGAGTTTCAGTTGGACTGGCGGCGTAAATTGAGTGCATGGGGCTTATGCAACGTTGGTTAACCAACAAGCCAACTGGATGCTGTCGCAGCTTCTCTTCCTGGATTTTGCGAAGAACCGAGCAGTTCTTGCGCGCTTGCTGGATGTCGCCACTAAACGCCGCTCTGGCCCGCCTTTGCGTTGCTCCTGTGCTGCGGGCGCTCCCACGGGCCCGAGGCTCCCACGCTGCGAAGGTATGCGTGGTTCCTGACGTAAAAGAGGCGTTTTCTGAAAGAATGCCCCTAATGTCAATACAATTTTGTCTTAATTTTTTGGGATCAGAACTGAGCTTATCACGCTGAGTGGATATACGTCGTTACTGACAATACATCAGGGCTTTCCTGAAAGAGTGTTTCTAATATTAATAGCAATCTCTCTTATTTTTATGGCAGCAACACGATGATGCTAATCGGCCAGGAGAATTTCTTGCTTCCCCATTACAATTTCGCTTTCGAGAAATGCTCGCGGCGTCAAAATTGGAATGTCTGCGGCGCGATGAGCGAAGCCCCTTCGACTCCGCCGGTTTCAACTGTCCCAGCAAGGAGTCAGAGCGGAAGAGTCGGAGTTAGCCGGTGCCGGCAAATGGATTCGTTTTCCGTTCGATTCCAATTTTCGTCGGCGGCCCGTGGCCGGGAAGAACTGTGACTTGGTCTCCGAGCGGAAATAATTTTTTCCTGATCCCGGTTATCAGCAGATCGATATCTCCGCCGGGCAAATCACCTCTCCCGATGCTGCCGGCAAAAAGAACATCGCCGCCGATCAGCAACTGATCGTTTCGTAAAAAGAAACAAAGACTGCCCGGGCAATGGCCGGGAATTTCCAGAACTTCAAAATCGGCGCCGAGAAAATTTCGGTTTGGCGTTTCTTCGATTAGAAAATCCGGTTCCACCGGTTCGATTTCGAGCTGGAACCCGAAGTTGCGAAAAAATTCGCGATCGGAAATCATCGGCGCGGTGAGCGGGTGACACCCGATTTGGCAACCGAACTGGCGCTTGATCCTGGCAACATCCTGGACGTGATCGATATGCCCGTGTGTGAGGAGCAAAAGTTTGAGATCGACACCAAGTGAACGCGACCCACTCGGAAGCGCCCTCGGGCGCGTCGAAGAGAATCCAGCCCTCTGGCGCCTTGACCAAATAGCAATTCGTTTCAAAAATGCCGCCGCAAAAGCTCTCGTAATTCATTCTGACTGACTTTACACAAGCGCGACTACGGCTGAAGGCGAGAGTTTTTACGAATTAATTGAATGTTCACTCGTTTCGATTGTCTGATTCCTACTCACATGGTCGCCTTGTTTGATCATCTTGCGTTTGATCGTGAAATCTGCCAAGGTGGGAAACCGCTTAATTACTGATGAAACCACATTTGAAGCGATCCCTGGCTTTGTGCGCCGTCGTTTTAGCAGCCGCGACTGGAGGTTCGCCGGCAATAGCGAGCTCGAAGGAAACGGTTACCATGTCCGTGGGCCGCCTCTTGGAGGAAGGCCATTACACCCGTCAAAAGCTCAACAATGAGGAAATTTCGAACAAATTCTTCCAGACGTATCTGGAGTTGCTCGATTTCAGTCATCTGTTTTTCACTCAAAAAGACGTCGATGAACTGAACGCCAAATACGCCAGCTCAATGGCGGGAGACGTTCTCCTTGGCACGCTAAAACCGGCTTACGACATCTACGCGCTGTATACGAAACGCGTTGACGAGCGGGTCGCCAAGATAAAAGAGCTGTTGAAGCAGCCGCTCGATTTCAAGAGCAATGCGACGGTCGAGTTGAGCCGTCAAAAATCGCCATGGCCAAAAGATGAAGCGGAAGCCGACCAGCTTTGGCGTGGTCGTATCGCAAACGAGCTATTGCAGGAGCATCTGAGCGAACATCCGATTGAGCCCGCCCCGCAACTGGTTGCTCGCCGTTACGATCGTCTCGCCCGCACCGTCCACGAGCAGGACAAGGACGAGCAAATGAAACTTTATCTCGATGCGCTCGCCCAGGCGTACGACCCGCATTCGGAATATCTGAGCAAGGCCGACATGAAGAATTTCAGCATCAACATGGGCCTCTCGCTCGTAGGCATCGGCGCCATGCTCCGCTCGGAAGATGGCTATGCGAAAATTGAGAGTCTGGTGCCCGGTGGACCCGCGCAAGTGGATGGGAGGCTCAAAGTGGGCGATCGCATTACCGCCGTAGCGCAGGGGCCGGCTGAGTTTGTCGATGTTCGCGAGATGCGGCTCGACAAAGTTGTCGAGATGATCCGCGGTAAGAAGGGGACGCGTGTGCGGTTGCTCGTCATTCCCTCGGATGCCACCGATCCGTCGCGTCGGAAAAATGTCGAGCTCGTGCGGGATGAAATTAAGCTGAAAGATCAGGAAGCCCGTGCCGATATCATCATTAAGAAAGACGAGAACGGCGATCCGGTAAAACTCGGATGGCTTACGCTGCCTTCTTTTTATGCCGACATGGACAGACACCAGAAAAGCACCACGCGCGATGTGCTGGCATTGCTCAAACGGCTGAAGAAAGAAAACATCGCCGGACTGGTTGTTGATCTGCGGAAAAACGGTGGGGGCTCACTGGAAGAGGCGCTCTCGCTCACCGGCTTGTTTTTGAAGTCTGGCCCGATTGTTCAGACGAAAGATTACAATGGTTACATTAGAATTTCGTCTGATCCCGACAACGGCATCGCTTATACCGGCCCGCTCATAGTTTTGACCAGCCGGCAAAGCGCGTCGGCCAGCGAAATTTTCGCGGCTGCGCTCCAGGACTATGGTCGCGCGGTGATCGTCGGTGACAAGAATACGTTTGGTAAAGGAACCGTGCAGACAATTCTGCCGATCGGCCGGTTCGCTTCACTGCTGGGCAGCCATTCCGATGAAGACGGCGCATTGAAGTTGACCATCCAAAAATTTTATCGGGTTGCGGGCGGCTCCACGCAACTTCATGGCGTGGCGTCCGATATTATCCTGCCGAGCTTGAGCGATCTTCCGGAGTTCGGCGAAGGCGCGCTAAAGAACGCGTTACAGTACGACGAAGTGCCCAAAGCGAAATACACCAAATGGTCCGATACGCATTCGCTGTTTATCGATCAATTGCGGCGCCGCTCGGAAGAACGCGTGAAGAACGATGCTGAATTTCATTACGTAATGGAAGACATGGGTCGATTGCGTCACAAACTCGATGAAAATCGAATTTCGCTGAACGAAGATGTGCGAAAGAAGGAACTCGCTGACGACAAACTGCGCAAGGAAACGCGTTCGAAAGAGCGGCTGGCGCGAAACCAACAGGAGCCGCAGATTTATCGCGTGACTCTTGATACAGTTGATAAGCCAAATCTCCAGTTGATCATGTACCCGGGGAAATTGGCCGAGGCGAAAAAGAATGGTGTTGCGCCGAAAGTTGATCCCGAAGCCGCTCCCGATGCGGATTCGGATTTGATCAGCAACGCCGGTTCCGACAGTGACAATAAAGAACCGGCTATCGATCCGGAGCGGGACGAGGCACTAAACATCCTCACTGATCTTGTCGATTTTTCGAGCGGGCCGAAGACAGCCAGCACGAATATTGATAAGGCGCCGGCCCAACAGCGGCCGTAGCAGCGCCTCTGAGATTTAAAAAATCACTTCGGTGCGTGCTGTAGCGTCCGCTGTCTCAGCGGATGTGAGACTAAGCCGGTTCGGCCGCGTTGAAGACGGTGCGCTGAGGACAGCGCGGACTTCCGGCGCGCCTACACCGCGATTGGCGCTTTGATCGATGGGTGCGGATCGTAACCGACAAGCTCGAAATCCTCGAACTTGAAATCGTGAATGTCTTTGACCGCCGGATTCAGTTTCATCCGCGGCAAGGGCCGACACTCACGTGAAAGCTGTTCGCGGGCTTGGTCGAGGTGATTTTTGTAAAGATGCAAATCGCCAAAGGTGTGAACGAAATCGCCCGGCGTAAGATCGACAACCCGCGCCACCATCATCGTGAGCAGTGCGTAGCTTGCGATGTTGAACGGAACACCGAGGAAAAGATCGCAGCTGCGCTGGTAAAGCTGGCAGCTTAACTCGCCGTTTTGGACATAGAATTGGAAGAGCACGTGGCACGGTGGCAGGGCCATCTTGTCGGTCTCGGCTGGATTCCATGCGCTCACGATGAGCCGCCGGCTCTGCGGATTCGATTTTATTTGCGCGATGAGGTTATCGATTTGGTCCACGCGCGCGCCGTTTGCCCCGCGCCAATCGCGCCATTGCGCGCCATAAACACGACCGAGCTCGCCGTTTTCATCAGCCCATTCATCCCAAATCGTGACGCCGTGTTCGTTGAGGTAACGAATGTTGGTGTCGCCGCGCAAAAACCAAAGCAGCTCGTAAATGATCGATTTGATGTGCAACTTTTTCGTGGTGAGCAGCGGGAACCCCGGCCCGTCAGGGCGCAAGTCAAACCGAGTCTGCGCACCAAACACCGATAAAGTACCAGTGCCTGTGCGATCTGTGCGGGACCGGCCTTTCTCAAGCA
This sequence comes from uncultured Verrucomicrobiae bacterium, assembly GCA_963741065.1. GTDB lineage: Bacteria > Verrucomicrobiota > Verrucomicrobiia > Chthoniobacterales > UBA10450 > Udaeobacter. The sequence continues at coordinate 15,544 of CAVUGV010000017.1, forward strand.
CCAGCCGGAGTAGATCGTGATATTGGCGCACGCGAAAATTTTATCGCGGTCAGCACGTTCGCGAAACAGAATTTCTTTCTATCGCGATTTTGTGATTGCGAGCCGCGTAATGCTCGGAAGGTTTAGAATACTTCACGAATTCAGTCTTACTTTTGAAAGGAGTTTACCATGAACCTGATTGTTACACAGAGAATGGCAGCATTAGCTGCGCTGCTCGCTTCAACTGTGATGGCAGCGTGTGGTCTGCGTTCCACGAATTCTTCCACCGAAACTCTCACTATCTATCAAGACGCACCGAAGATGAAGCTGGTTGACCTCGGCGAGCCGGGGAACAGTCCGGGCGACGTCTATCATTTTTTTGCTCCGCTGCACTCCAGCCCCGGCGGTCCCGTGATTGGCGAGGTATTTGGCTCAAAGACGCTGATCAAGCTGGCGACTGACGCCAACCCAAACTTCGAGCAGCGCACAACGTTTCTGTGTTTTACCTTTAGCGATCGCCAGGATCAAATTATCGCTTTGGGTGTTGCCGATTACTCGCCGACGGCCGGTGAATTTGAGGCAGACAAGCCGCGCGCGCGCGCGATATTAGGCGGGACCGGAAAGTATATGGGCGCACGTGGGCAGTTGATCAGTACGCGGAATGCAGATGGCTCATACACGCAGGTGTTCACACTGTTAAAGTGATGCCTGGGTGACGCCTTCAGTTATGACGATTCACATTCTGTTCTCGGCAAGCTGCCGCGAACTACAGGCTAGCAGCCTGTGCTCCCCAGAGAAAGCGTGCCGGATTGGCGCGGGTTGCGGTTGTGACGAGGCTTGGATCGAGATGAATTGGCTCAGGTCAGAGGACATTGCAATACCCTCTGATTAGCGCTAAGTTCTGCTAAACAAGGGCTTAGGGTGCGGCACGCGTAGCTGGCCCACTGCTTGCTTAGATCTTGTTGGGCGAAGTCTCGCCGCGGCACATCCGTCCGTCGGCCGACTCGACCCAGAAAGGATTTTCAATTTATGGCTAAAGTTTTAGGTATCGATTTGGGGACCACCAACTCATGCATGGCCGTGATGGAGGGTGGCGACCCGGTAGTTTTGGAAAACAGCGAAGGCGCGCGCACGACGCCGTCGATCGTTGCGTTTACAAAAAGCGGCGAGCGGTTGGTCGGCCAGGCCGCAAAGCGTCAGGCGATCACGAATCCGCAGAATACAATCTTTTCCATCAAGCGGTTCATGGGCCGCAAGTTCGATGAGGTGCACGAGGAACAGAAACGTGTGCCCTACAAGATTGTGAAGGCCGCGAACGGCGACGCCCACGTTCAGGTGGAAGTAAACGGGCAGCCCAAGACATTTTTCGCCGCCGGAGATCTCGGCGATGATCTTGTCCAAGATGAAAGCCGACGCGGAAGCGAAGCTCGGCGAAAAAATCACGCAGGCGGTCATCACCGTGCCGGCGTATTTCAACGACTCGCAGCGCAACGCCACCAAGGACGCAGGCAAGATCGCAGGCTTGGAAGTGCTGCGCATCATTAACGAGCCCACTGCCGCATCGCTCGCTTACGGTTTGGACAAGAAAAAAGACGAAGAGATTGCGGTTTACGATTTGGGCGGCGGCACATTCGACATTTCCGTTCTCGAAATCGGCGACGGCGTTTTCGAAGTGAAAGCGACCAATGGCGATACGCACCTGGGCGGTGACGACTGGGATGCGCGCATCATGGATTGGATCATCAATGAGTTCAAAAAGGAGACCGGCATCGATCTGAGCAAGCAGCCGGATGCGGTTCAACGCATCAAAGAGGAGGCTGAGAAAGCCAAGATCGCGCTTTCATCCACGCAGGAATACGAACTCAATCTGCCGTTCATCACGGCGGACGCGAGCGGGCCGAAGCACATTCAGAAGAAGTTGACTCGCTCGAAGATGGAACAGCTTTGCGATGATTTGTTCCAACGAACCATTCCGCCGGTAAAGGCTTGCTTGAAGGACGCAGGCGTCACGGAGAAGGACGTCGATGAGCTCGTGCTGGTGGGTGGCATGACGCGCATGCCCAAGGTACAGCAGATTGCTCGCGACCTTATCGGCAAGGAACCTCACAAGGGAGTAAACCCTGACGAAGTGGTCGCGATCGGCGCTGGGATTCAGGGCGGCGTTCTCAAGGGCGACGTCAAAGACGTGCTTCTTCTCGATGTCACACCGCTTACGCTTTCGATCGAAACAGCCGGCGGCGTGGCCACACCGATGATTCCGCGCAACACCACCATTCCGACGCGAAAATCGCAGATCTTCTCGACTTACAGCGACAATCAGCCAGGCGTGGAGATTAAGGTGTTACAGGGTGAGCGGCCACTGTCGCGCGACAACAAACAACTCGGCGTCTTCCACCTCGACGGAATTCCACCCGCCCCGCGCGGTGTTCCGCAAATCGAAGTGACGTTCGATACGGATGCGAACGGTATTCTGCACGTCTCGGCCAAAGATTTGGGCACCGGGAAGGAACAGAAAATTTCCATCACCGGCAGCTCCGGTCTTTCCAAGGAGGAAGTCGAGAAGATGCAGCGCGAAGCCGAAGCGCATGCGGAAGAGGACAAGAAGGCGAAGGAAGCCATCGAGATTAAGAACAACGCAGACATGCTCGCCTATCAGTCCGAGAAGCAATTGAAAGAGTTGGGCGACAAGATTTCCGGCGACAAGAAGAAGCAAGTCGAAGACGCCATCGCCGCGGTTCGCGACGCGATCAATCGGAACGACACCGACGCAATGAAGCGGACCTACGACGATTTACAGAACAAGTTCCAGGAAGTCAGCGCCGAGCTTTACAAGCAAGCGTCAGCGCAGGCCGGCGGTCCGCGCCCGGGTCCGCAACCCGGACCTGAAGCGCAACCACGTGGCGGCGCCGAAGAAGGCGCCGGCCCCGCTAAGCGGGGCGAAGGCGACGTTGTCGATGCCGAGTTCGAAGTCGTGGACGAAGACAAGAAGAAGTAACGCGAAACAATTTGTCGGCGATTGTCGCAAGAATCGGCAGCTCGCCGGCATAAACCAAAAAACAACAACCAAAGGAGTAAGAAAAAACGCTTATGGCAGCAGTTAACGTAAAACCGCTCGGAGATCGGGTGCTGGTGCAGCCGATTGAAGAGCAGGAAGTGAAAAAGGGCGGGATCATCATCCCCGATACCGCCAAGGAAAAACCACAAGAGGGGAAAGTGGTCGCTTTAGGCACCGGAAAAATCGATGACAACGGTAAGAAAATCGATTTCACGGTGAAAAAGGGCGACAAGGTGCTGATCTCGAAATACGGCGGCACCGAAATCAAAATCGACGATCAAAATTACCTGATCATGCGCGAGGACGACATCCTCGGCATCATCGGTTGATCATCTCTATCAACACTCAACTAAAGACTATCAACTAAAAAATATGGCAGCTAAACAACTACAATTCGATGAAAATGCGCGGCACACATTGCTGCGCGGTATCGAGAAACTGGCGAAAGCCGTGAAGGCCACGCTCGGCCCTAGCGGTCGCAACGTCATTCTCGACAAGAAATTCGGCAGCCCCACGATCACCAAGGACGGTGTGACAGTCGCGAAAGAGATCGAGCTCGAAGACCCGTATGAAAATATGGGCGCCCAGCTCGTGCGCGAAGTCGCTTCCAAAACGTCCGACGTCGCCGGCGACGGCACGACCACGGCGACCATTCTCGCGGAATCCATTTACCGCGAAGGTCTGCGCAACGTCACTGCCGGAGCGAATCCGACTTCGTTGCAGCGCGGCATCATGAAAGGTGTCGAGGCAATCGTGGAGGAGCTGAAGAAGCTCTCCAAGAAAGTCAGCGATCGCACCGAGATCGCGCAGGTCGCGACCGTTTCGGCCAACTGGGACAAGACGATCGGCGAAATCATTGCCGACGCCATGGACAAGGTTGGCAAGGACGGCACGATCACGGTCGAGGAAGCCAAATCGATCGAGACCACACTGGAAGTGGTCGAGGGCATGCAGTTCGACAAAGGTTATCTGTCGCCCTACTTCGTGACCAACGCGGAGGACATGGAAGCCGTGCTCGAAAGCGCTTACATCCTCATTTACGAGAAAAAAATCTCGAGCTTGAAGGACTTGCTTCCGTTGCTCGAGAAAGTCGCGAAAGCCGGCCGTCCGCTCCTCATTATTTCCGAGGACGTGGAAGGTGAAGCGCTCGCGACTCTGGTCGTGAACAAACTGCGCGGCACGTTGCAGGTCTGCGCGGTGAAAGCGCCCGGCTTCGGCGATCGTCGCAAGGCGATGCTGGAAGACATCGCGGTGCTAACCGGCGGGCGTCTGATCAGCGAAGACCTCGGTATCAAGCTCGAGAACATCAAGCTCGAGGACATGGGCAGAGCCAAGCGCGTCACCATCGACAAGGAAAACACCACCATTGTCGAAGGCGAAGGCAAAAAAGCCGATATCCAGGGCCGCGTCGCTCAGCTCCGTCGTCAGATTGAAGAGACGACCAGCGATTACGACAAAGAGAAATTGCAGGAGCGCCTGGCGAAACTCGCGGGCGGCGTTGCAGTCATCAACGTCGGCGCTGCGACCGAGACCGAGATGAAAGAGAAGAAAGCTCGGGTCGAAGATGCGTTGCACGCTACACGTGCAGCGGTCGAGGAAGGGATCGTCCCTGGCGGCGGTGTCGCATTCCTGCGCACGCAGAAAGCGCTCGATAACATCAAGGACCTCGAACCCGACGAGAAAGTCGGCGTAGCGATTGTGCGTCGCGCCATTGAAGAACCGACGCGTCAACTTGCCGACAACGCGGGCCGCGAAGGCGCGCTCGTCGTCGAGGAAATCAAAAAGCGCAAAGGCAACGAAGGCTACGATGTCGCCGCTGATGAATACACCGATCTGGTGAAGGCGGGCATTGTCGATCCAACCAAGGTCACGCGCACGGCGCTGCAAAACGCCGCGTCCATCGCGGGCCTGTTGCTCACCACCGAAGCATTGGTCACGGAGATTCCTGAAAAGGAAAAAACTCCTCCAATGCCACCGGGCGGCATGGGCGGCATGGACTATTAAGCCGAAACAACAGTATGAATTCGAACAGCCGAGCTCGCAAGGGCTCGGCTGTTTTGCTTTTGCCGATTGTTTGACCGCGCGTTTAGCGGTAATCTGTCCATCATGCATGCGACCGCTGTAGTGAAAGGAAAAGTCGTGCGGTTTAAACTCTCGCCCGCGCTTACTCGCGCTCATCGCGCGAATCGTGGCAAGACGATGAGCGAACCGAAGGCGGTGGAGTTCGTGGAGGCAAAACGCAGAGCGCGTGCGCTGCGTCGCGCCAAACCTTATCTTGAGAGTCGTTCTTGATACCTGCGTCCTAAAGCTCGCTACTTTTCCTGCCCAGAACAACGCGTCGGTGCTTGTATTTGAACTCGCACGGCGTGGCTTAATCGAAGCTTGGGCGAGCCCGGCAATCCTCGAGGAATATGCTGATGTTCTCGGCGACGATCCGGGTTTCCTTGCCGAAATCGTCGAGAGCTGTCGGCTATGTCATCCGATCACCGAACTGCGGATCATCCGGCACGAACCAGATAATCGTTTCCTGGAATGCGCTTTTGCAGCAGCAGCCGATTACCTCATCACGGTCAATACTGCTCGCGGACATTTCGATCAGAACTTTTATCAAACTGTGCGCGTCGTCACACCTGGCGAATTATTGAACTTGGATTCAATCACCCGACTCGTTTTGCGGATGGCCGAGTAATGAACGCAGCGTCAATAGCGGGCCTGCTGGCTCGCGAAGGCTTTCGGAGTTGCTCACCACCGATCCGCCTCCGCAATGCTACGGCGCGACAAGAGCATTGGTCACTGAGATTCCCAAAAAGGATCCCGCAGTCGCGGGACCACCAATGCCACCGGACCGCATGGGCAGCATGGACTATTAAGACCGTCTCGGTCGAAACCCGAAGAATTTCGGGGCTAAGCAACAGCCGAAACAACAATCAGCAAACAGCCGAGCTCGCAAAGGGCTCGGCTGTTTTGTTACTTGCATAACGGTGTCAAACAAACTTCGACGGGACAAGTCCGGCTTTTGTAAAGAGATCGTTGGGCGCACACAATAGAGACCATCCGGTTTTCCTGCCCGCTTCCGTTTGTTCCACTGCTGGCGCGGCGCAAAATATCATTCGGTATTGCGAGCGACGTTGCACGGCTTCGCGCGTAAGTTCCGTGTAGAATTTAGCAGCTGGCTCAAGTTCTGGATATATCAACTTCGCAACGAACTGTCCGTAACTCCTAAGTAAATGAACGTGGAAGCCGGCGAGCTTGGGAACGATGTCAATTTTTCCTTCTTTTCCACTGAGTCTAGAGCGCTCCCAATTGCGACTCTCACGCACCAAATCAGCCGCATCACATGCAATCGTTAGGTCGACGGAAGTAGGAGTCACGTGTCGCCGGTATGTCGTTATCCCAAAACCGCGATGTTGAACGTAACCACGGAAATCCAGAAAGAACGCGGTCTCCGGCGATTTCTTGCACAGACGATCCATAAATGAGTCGTATTCCTCGATTTTTGCTGGTTCCGCTCGGAACCGTTGTTTCAATGACACCTTGAAGTGCTCTTGAATCGTGTACGCGCAAGTCAGATAGTTCAGCAACAAGCGGTTTAGTTTCGTCTTTTCCTCACTTTCCGCTCCAAACGGAATCCCAGAGAGCAGCGAGGAAATATAGGATCGCCATTCGGCATAGTTCTGGGCTAACATTTTAAATAAGACTAGGCGTTCCATTGCTTCCCCGGTTAGAGGCATGAAATAGTCGTTCTTCTGGATTTCTTCAGAGGTAAGGTCCCGAACTAGCGTAATGGTGGTTAAATCATTCTCGATCCAACGAGCGAGTTTCGAGGGCGTCTTTGGTGGCGTCTCAGGCATCGCTGATCCAGACTACAAAAGGATCTCAGTATCCTTCAACCTGTAACGCTCGGAAACGTGACATACGTGGGTGAATGGCACTCTCGTCCACAGGGTTGCCGCGCCAGGCCGAGCGAGGACGATTTGAAAGTGTACGCCTGGCTTGTCGAGTTCGATGAATCTCAATTCGCTTCCGGCGATCATGCTCATAGTAGCGGACGACGAGACAAATCTAGTGACGACAGATTTATCTTAGCCTCTGATGGAGCTTAGAGCGAGATTTCGTCTATGCCTCGATTGTCGATTCGCGCAGCAAGTTCTGGATCGTGCTTTTCCACGAACTCCAAAAATTCCTGCCATTTTGCCATTTTCTGCTTTTTCAAATAGTTCAACAGGTCCAATTCGGAGATTCCGCATTTTTGCCCAACTAGCATGACAAGTTCCTCAAGCGCGAGCAAGTGCGTCATCGTCTTTGCATGACTGATCTCAGGGTCGTTCTCCATAGACTCCTAGTTTGCGCGAAAAAGGAAAAGGGCCCCAAAATATTTGAAAGAGGGTCTATAGGAGTGGAAAGGGTCAGAGCTTCCTATCGACAGTCTTTCCGACTGGATTACCGGAACTTGGAAGAGCAATTGAGCGATGGTAAGATCGCCAACGTGAGCCTTCCTGAAATCAAGACTGCCATCGAACAGCTTTCGTTCGAAGAGCGCGCCGAGTTGGCGGCGTGGTTGCACGGTTGGAATGACGACGAATGGGATGAGCAGATGAAGCGCGACATCGGGAGTGGCAAGCTCGATGACGTCTTGCACGAAGTCGAAGAGGACATCAAGTCCGGACGCACCCGCGAAATGCCGTGACGTCGAGAACGCATCGGCGTTTCTGGCACGAGTTCAATCGACTACCAGCTCACGTCCAATGTCTCGCGCGAGAAAAGTTTCAACTTTGGCTGCGTGATCCGTTTCACCCTTCAATGCAGTTCAAGCCGCTTGTCGGAAACGTCTGGTCAGTACGAATCGGAGATCACTATCGCGCTGTTGCGCAGAAACACGGCGATCTCGTCGTCTGGTTTTGGATCGGCACGCACGAAGACTACAACAACTTCGTGAGACAACTGCGATAGCTGTCTATTCGGAAATCCCTTTGGAACTCGGTCGCGTCCCCGCTCTCTCGCCGCTACCCTCGCGGTTTTACCTTCTATGTCGCGCGTCCGCGCGCTCCATTCCTCGGTTCCTGACTTCCTGATTAGTTTTTCTTCGTGGTCTTCGTGTGCTCCGTGGTGAAAGATTCTTCAATGCGCCGGATATTTGTCTTCGTTCTTTGTGGTTTCCTAATGTCGAGCGGAGGCGCGCAGGCGGCAGACGCCATGAATGCCGTCGCCGAGCGGTACGTGCATCTCGTGCTCGCGCTTGGGCAACATGATCCCGATTATGTCGACGCGTTTTACGGACCGGCAGAGTGGAAGACGCAGGCGGAGAAGGAAAAGAAATCGCTGGATGCGATCGGCGCCGAGGCCGCCGAACTGAGCGCGACCCTGGCGAAAATTCCCGACGCAGCAACGTCGGGCGATGAGATGCTCAAATTGCGGCGCGAATATTTGCAGAAACAGGTTGCCGCGCTGGCGGCGCGGGTGCGGATGTTGAAGGGCGAAAAATTAAAGTTCGACGACGAGTCGCGCGCGCTTTACGACGCCGTTGCGCCAACTTTTCCGGATTCGCATTCGATCAGATCATTGCCCAACTGGAGGCAAAGATTCCGGGAAAGGGTCCGGGCCGGACTGGCGGTTCGTTGTGGGAGCGGTACGAGATGTGGCGCAAGCCGTTTGTGATTCCGAAGGAAAAACTCGATACCGTGTTTCAACTCGCGATCAAGGAATGCCGCGCCCGGACGCTGGCGCACGTTGCGCTTCCGCCTAACGAGAGTTTCGCCGTCGAGTACGTGACCAATAAACCGTGGGGCGGTTACAATTGGTACAAAGGCAATTTCCATAGCGTGATTCAGGTGAATACTGATCTGCCCATCTTCATCGATCGCGCGGTCGATCTCGCGGCGCACGAAGGTTATCCCGGTCATCACGTTTACAATTCGCTGCTGGAAAAGAACCTGGTCCGCGATCGCGGCTGGGTGGAGTTTTCGGTTTACGCGCTGTTCTCACCGCAATCGCTCGTCGCGGAAGGGACGGCGAATTTCGGCCGGGACGTTGCGTTCCCGACTAAGACCGAGCGAATGAAGTTCGAGAAAGAAGTCTTGTTTCCCGCCGCGGGAATCGATGCATCAGCGCGCAGACGAATATTACGCCGTGCAGGATTTGATGAAGGATCTCGACTATGCGGCAAACGAGGCCGCGCGAAGATTGATCAACGGTGAGATCGACGAGAGCGCTGCGGTGCAATGGTTGCAAAAATACGCCGTGATGGAACCAGCTCGCGCTCAGAAGCGGGTGAAATTCATCCAGCGTTACCGAAGTTACGTGATCAACTACAATCTCGGGGAAGACATGGTGCGCCGTTACATCGAGAAACGAAGCGGCACCGATCCCGAGAAACGGTGGAGCGAATTCGCCAAACTGCTCTCCTCGCCGCGATTACCGAGCGGGTTAACGGACTAATCAGGAAGCCAGGAATCGAGGAAAGGGATTTCCGAGATAGAAGGCAAAACTGCGAGGGAAGCAGCGAGCGAGAGCGGGAGCCGAGCGAGTTTCAAACCAGGAAAGTGAATAAATCTCCTGGATTCATGGTTTCCAGATTCCATCTTCTTTGAGTGCATACAGCGAACATTCCGATTTTGGGCGAACTGACGCCCGGCACAACACAGCGGCACCTGATCAAATTGCCAGGCGCAGCGTTAGCGAACGATGAGCCGCGGCCGGTAATTTCAGTCGCGGGCGCGAAGCCGGGGCCGGTGTTATTCGTCAACGCAGGCGTGCACGGCGGCGAGTATCCTGCGGTCGAAGCGGTGATCCGATTGGGCAAAACGCTCGATCCAAAAAAGATTTCAGGCACGGTGATTTTGATGCCTGTGTTGAATCTGCCGGCGTTTCGGACGCGAACGCCTTTTGTTTGTCCGATCGACAACGTGAATCCGAACCGCGTGTTCCCCGGCGATCCGCGTGGCAGTTATTCGGAGCAAATGACGCATGCGTGTATTAACGAATTCGTCGTCCATGCTGACGCGTACGTCGACCTTCACGGCGGCGATATCCCGGAAGCACTCGTGCCGTTTGTAATCTGCAGAGCAGGTAACGACGAAGTTGCTAAGAAATCGAAAGCAATCGCGATGGCGTTTGGTTTGCCGTACGTGCTCACGGTCAGTAAGCCCGTTCAACCGAGCAAAGGGCAATCGAGCTACGCGGCGGCCGCGGACAAAGGAATTCCAGCGATTCTAGCGGAAGCCGGAGGAGTTGGGCAAATGCAGGAGGAGGCGATCGAGCTTTTGGTTGATGGAGTTGTGAACGTGATGAGACACCTTGGGATGATCGAGGATGCCAACTTCGAATTTCAAATCTCGAAATCCAAAACAAATTCGAAATCGAAGTCGAACAAGACGGCACGCAGCGCCGTGGCTACAACAGTTTTGACGAAGTTTGAGTGGCTTTACACGAAGAGCACCGGCGTGTGGTATCCGAAAGTCGCGCCGGGCGATGCCGTGAGAGAAGGAGAACAGATCGGCACGGTAGGAGATTTGTTTGGCGATACTCTGGAAGAAATTGTTTCGCCGGTGAACGGCGTTGTACTTTTTCTGACGATCAATCCATCCGTGCTCGAGAATGGGTTACTCATGGGAATCGGAGCGGAATAATACGTAACTCGCGATTCCGAGTCCGACGAGCATTCTGAGGAGTTGCTGCAAAGCGCCGAACTCGTGCGCTATTCGGGTATGATTTACCTGAGCCGCCGATTGAAGCGGGAAAATCCTTTTCAGAAAAGTTGACGGTTAAGAGCCTAAAAGCTCCGTTGGAGCCACGCTCCTTTACGGAGAACGCTTCGCTTTCGTTGAGAGATTGCAACAGCGCAGGAAATTCTGGTCCTGATTTGAAACTCGCTCGACGCCCAGTCTTGCTCGCTGCTGCCCTCGCAGCTTTACCTTCTATGTCGCTCGTCCCGCTCGCTCCATTCCTGGGTTCCTGATTAATCCGCGAAAATCCGTGTCAATCCGTGGCTAAAATGTCTGACTTGCCATAGGCACGTGCATCCGCATTTGGTCGACGCCGGCACGGCTTCACAAACACCGTTTGGTTTATCGATTTCAGTCTCTCGTTAGAAAAAATCTCGACAGGCTGTTCGATTTTTGAAAAACTCGCGCTCAAAACGGAAGGCAGCATATGAAACTCTTCATTCAAGCAACTGCATGTGTATTGATGGTGTCGGCGCTGGCGGCCTGTACTACCACGTGTAAGGTCGAGCCGCCTCAGACGGCGGTAAGCGCAGACAAACAGTTGAAAGCACAGGCGGCTGCGAATGCCCTCACGACGGCGATATCGGGAGCATCAGCTGGGGTAGATTATCACCACGTCGTGAACACAACTTACGTAACCGTTGGGCAGGACGACGTAGCGTTTTACCTTTTAATGGAGGCTTACAATTGCGAAAGCTCACGCGGACACACCGCACAAGCGGCGGAGATTTTGCGATTGGCGCGTCAGGAATTGGCCCGACGGCACCGCGCGCAGCCCCCGTCAACGGCCGTCGCAGTGACGTCAACGTCGCTGACACCAACGGAGCATCAGGTTTTGAAGAATTCTCCGTTAAAGAATGACATTCAGAAGACGATCGCAGCACCGAAAGCCGCACCGTCGGCTAGTCCGGCTGCATCGCCCGGTGCAAAACCGGCCAAGCAACACAAGAAAGCAAAGCCGTCGCCGTCTCCATCGCCGTAGTCGGGACACACGAGCAGGTTGAGTTCAAACTCCGCTACCTCAGCGCTGTACCGTTTATTTCGTCGTTCGCAACTCCTCGATTCCTGATTCAGCTGTGTAATGTGGCGGTAAATACCATTAGCTAAACGGCAGTCGCAGCCGTATGCTCGCTCCTTAATAGTCGCAGCGTCAATCGATCGTGCAGGTGTGCGGCCCCTTCTCTCTGCACACAAAACAGCATCATGAATGCTATCGCTGCTCATAAAGATGAGCTGACAAAATTGCTCGAGGACTTGTCGGGCGACACTGCCGTCTCAGGGGTAACTTTCGTGGCGTCCCTGGATGCTTATATCGCGCGCCTCGACGTGAATTGCTTAGAAATCAGCGCCCGCATCAATTTGCCGCCAGCGCAAATAAACGGAGAATTAATATGGAACCAACATTGACTCAGAACTGCGCGCTCTATTACGCGCAACATAAAACTTCAAAAGCTCGTGCCGCACTTTTCAAGAAGTTTCGCGCTACGGCGCGCAAGCGGGGTCCGGATATTCGGCGGCAGCTGACGTTCGGCGAGTTATTGATCGTACCACGACTTCATAAGGACAACGGACGGTGAGCCGCTTCATTGATTGCGATCATGAATCTCTGACTTTCGCAACTTCACAAAACGAAGAAAACGATTTTGCCGCAGAGCGACGTTGGGAGAACGAAGGGGGAAACCCGGGGCAACTTCAACAGTTACCCTGTGATGATCAAAAGGAAGACGCCACAACCGGTCCGGTGCAAGGCGCGTTGAAGGCATTCTGCTACCAAGATTGACGTCAGATGCACCTAATCCAATTCCGCGAAATAATGCGAGATGCTGAAGTCGCATATGCAATTCATCCTATCGTGCGCAAGTACCTCCTAACTGTAGACGACACGACCAAAGCTCTAATCACATGCGGCGTGCCGAGGGCTGCCAACATAGCTCGGGTCACGAACGGCTGGACATGACCGCGGCTAGTTTAACAGAGCGCAAGAGTGTCGCTAAAGGAGAGAGTGCTCCGGCTGTCGAAGCTGCCATCCCCGTTGATAAACCGGTGTCGAAAAATAATTGACGCCAATGAGACGCTCAAAAAGAAGCGGCCCGATCCGCAACGCCCGTGGAAGGGGCGCGCCAGCGCGATCGTCTGACCAGGAAGTGATGCTACATCTGTCGCGTTCTCAGATTTTCAAAGATTACGAACGGGCTTTCAGCGAAGCCACGGGTTTGCCGCTTAATATTCGAGGACACAATTCATGGTCGCCTGCACACCATGGCAAAACCGATCACGTTTCGTTTGCCGCGATTCTGGCTCGTTTCAACAAGGCTCGCGCCGCATGTCTAAGGGCCCAAACGGACGCATCCCAGGAACCCTCATCGACGACGCGCACCGTCACTTGGTTTGCGGGACTCTCAGAAAGCGCAGTGCCAGTGTATGTGGGTGACCACATTCTCGGTTTTCTCGAGACGGGCGAAGTACTGCTTAAGAACCCGACAAAGAAACACTTCGCCAGCATTACTCGGCAGCTTCGCGCTTGGGGTTACAATGCGGATTGGAAGCAACTTGAGCGGGCCTATTTTCGGTCGTGCGTTTTATCGCCTGTCCGGTACCGCGCGATGTTGCGGCTACTGAGTATTTTTGCGCAACACCTTTCGATCTTGTCGAATCAACTGGCCGTACGGCGCGAACAACGATCAGTCCACAAATATGACGCGAGCGCGACAATTTATCGAGGTCCATCAAGCGGAGCCGCTGTCGCTCGGGCGGATCGCCCAAGTGGCTAACATCAGCAGGCATTACTTTTGCAAGATGTTCAAGAAAGCGACCGGGATGAATTTCACCGATTACCTCTCGAGAGTTCGAGTGGAGAAATCGAAGACGCTTTTGCTCAATCCCAACTCGCGAATTAGCGAAGCTGCCTTCGCATGCGGCTTTCAATCCATGACGAACTTCAATCGCGCGTTTAAGCGAATCGTCGGTCGCTCTCCCACGCAATTTCGCGAATCGCTTCCGAAGCTGCGATGCTCGGTATAGCGCGATCTCAGGTCTTAATCAGCGGCGGCGGGATATCTTCCGTTATACCGGTGTCAACGCCGCGCCTCAGTTTGCTGTGGCGCACACTATAGGCGAAATAAATCGAGAGCCCGATCGCAAGCCAGATAAAGAAGCGACCCCACGTCTCGAGCGGCAAGCTTAGCATCAGCGCGCAGCAGAAGACCACGCCGAGAAGCGGAAAGATCGGCACGAAGGGAACACGAAACGGACGCGGACGTTCTCGATTCGTCCGGCGCAGCACGATCACGCCGAGGCAGACGAGCACGAAGGCAAAAAGCGTGCCGATGTTCGTAAGATCAGCAAGCGACCCGATATCTGTAAACATCGCGACGCCACCGACGGCGACTCCAGTCCAGATGGTTGTGATGTGCGGCGTGCGAAACCGGGGGTGAATTTTTGCGAAATATTGCGGCAGCAGCCCATCGCGTGCCATGGCCATGAAAATGCGTGGCTGGGCGAGTTGGAAAACGAGCAACACTGAAGTAATACCAGCGAGCGCGCCCGCACTGATGAGCGCCGTGGCCCAGGGCCGGTCAGCGAATGCGGTCGCGACTGCCGCAGGATCGCCGAGATAAGTGGTATACTTTCGCATCCCGGTGATAACTCCCGCCATTAAAACGTAGAGCACTGTGCAAATAATGAGGCTGGCGATGATTCCGATCGGCATGTCGCGCTGAGGATTTTTTGTTTCCTCCGCAGTCGTTGAGACGGCATCGAATCCAATGAAGGCGAAAAACACGATTGCCGCCCCGCTCATCACGCCGCCGATCCCGGTCGGAACAAAAGGATGCCAATTGGTCGGGTGAACCAGGAATGCGCCAAACGCAATCACAAACATGACGACGGCGATCTTGATGATGACAATGGTCGTGTTCGTCCGCGCGCTCTCACGAATTCCGTAGACCAGAAGCGCCGTCACTGCCGCGACAATGAGAAGCGCCGGAAAATTCAGTGCGATTGCGTGGCCGGCAATGGTTGGAAGCGTAGTCGACGAATAGTTTGCGAGCGCGTCGCCGCCCTGCGCGATAATGCCCGTCGCTGTTGTGTGATCGCTCACCAGCCAAAGCGGAAATTTCAGATTGAAGAGACTGCCGCACAGTCTAACGAAATAGCCGGACCAGCCGACCGCGACCGCCATATTGCCAACTGCGTATTCGAGAATCAGGTCCCAGCCGATAGTCCACGCGATGATCTCACCCAGCGTCGCATACGAATACGTGTAGGCCGAGCCCGAGACCGGAATCATCGCGGCGAGTTCGGCGTAACAAAGCGCTGCGAATCCGCACGCGATCCCGGCCACCACAAATGAAAGCATAACAGCCGGTCCTGCGCCCGGCCGCCCAAAAACCAAAGGCGCATGCGTTGTCCACGACTGAACGAAATTCAACACCGGCGTTTTCCAAATTGACCCGACTGCGTGTGCTTGTTCCCCTGCCGCTGCCGTTCCCGCCAGCGCGAAGATTCCGGTCCCAATAATCGCGCCAATGCCGATGCAGGTAAGATCGAACGCCGAGAGAGCACGCTTTAACTGGCGCTCGGGCGCCGCCGCCTCGGCCATCAAATGCTCCGGGCTTTTCGTCCTGAAAAGATTAAGGGCCATTGCTTCTTACTGGTTAGAAATTCGATTCAAACATTGGATGCGGCAGAGCGGTAGTGGATGAGTTTCAGGTCTTCTTTTCGGAAACTCTACTGGGAAGCACGTAACGGACTGATAGCCGCAAATGCCGTTACGATTTTCGATCGTAAAATCGCTTCTCAAAGCTGTCCCATGATGGCATTGATCCGGTTCCAAACCGATTGTGAGGATGCACTACTGATACTGCCGTGGCGAAAACGGATTCGCTCAGAGCCCTCGTCTGCCTTGAATCAGGTTAATGATCAGCACAACGACGGCAATCACGAGCAGAAGATGAATCAGAGCGCCGCCAAAGTGGCCGATAAAGCCCAGAAGCCAGAGCACGACTAGTATTACAATTATAGTCCAGAGCATATGGATGTTTCTTTCGGTTAGATTAAACTTTCGTCGGCCCATTTATCCAACTTTGCATTCACTTGCCAAGATTTTTCAGTGCGTTCAACGCGATCGTCGTCTGACACTGGGAGCAAAGCGCGTCAGAATGCTTTATCGTCCGCGACCTGAGCGGGAATGCCGTTGAGCCGAGCGGCGCGTCTTGGACTGCTTGATTCCCGTTTCTTTTTGGAAAGGCGTAAACGCCGCTTGATCGAAGTCGCGTTCTGCTCTCCTCGCCTGATTTTTCGATTTGCGCTTTGATTTTCGCACGACCAAATCCTGCCACAGTTCGGTTCAACGGAGGCTCCGGCCAACGTGCTCGACGATTTCCACGTAGGCTTTCAGAGGAGCGGACGGATTTTCGCCTTTCCACGCGACACAAGCTTCCGTCGCCACGGCCGGCATGACTGGCCGAAACACGACATTTTCGTGCGGGAGTTTTTTTAGCTGCTCGGGGACGAGGGCGACACCCAAACCGGCGGAGATGGCGTGGATCATCGTTCGTTCAAGATCGACATCCTGCAAAACCTTCGGGGTAAAGCCGGCGCGGTGACAGGTCTTGCTCAACCATTCGTGATAGTAGGGATAGCTCGCTTCTGACATTCCGATGAAAAACATGGGCGCGAGAGCTTTCAGCGCGACCGTCGTTTTGCCCGCCAGCGGATTGTCTTTGGGCAAGGCGGCGACGGTTTTGTAGGACGCAATGGTTCGGAATTCCAATCCGCGCCGCGCAATTGGCTCGTGTAATCCAACGAAACCCAGATCGAGCTTGCCATCTTCAAGCGCGCGAAATTGTTCACCGCACGACATGTCGAAGAGGTTAACCGAAACAGTGGGAAACAATTGACGGAACGAAGCGAGAGTCCTCGGCAGCAAATCGTAAAAGAGATTGCTGACGTACCCGATATTGAGCGCACGAACCTCGCCGCTGTGCAATCGCCGGACGGACTCGACCGTTTCGGCTGCGAGAGCAAGAAGGCGTTTGGCATCGGCGAGAAATGAGCGGCCCTCGTCTGTCAGCGTGACCTGTTGCTTTGTGCGATTGAGAAGCCGGACGCCAAGCTCTTCTTCCAGATCCTTAATCTGCCGCGTGAGTGAAGGCTGCGCGGTGTGCAGCTTTTCGGCGGCTTTTGTGAAGCTAAGCGCTTCCGCCACGCCGACGAAGTAGCGCAGATGACGAAGTTCCATCGGGCTAAGAGATCTAGGG
This sequence comes from uncultured Verrucomicrobiae bacterium, assembly GCA_963741065.1. GTDB lineage: Bacteria > Verrucomicrobiota > Verrucomicrobiia > Chthoniobacterales > UBA10450 > Udaeobacter. The sequence goes on from CAVUGV010000017.1 coordinate 32,559, forward strand.
TAAACCGACTCGACACGTTAATGCAAAAAAAGAATTTCCGATTATGACAGACCGGCTCGGCCACAGGCAGACGGCCATACTTAAAAAGTATGACGTGCTACCAACAAGATATTGGCCGGACCACGACCGGAGGCGTATCGATCTGCATGCCGGCTGATGTTTGGAATGCTGGACACTAATTTATGAACCGAAACGCTTCCGCTGTTTGGAAAGGAAACCTTCATGAGGGCGAAGGGACATTAACTACCGAAAGCGGCGTTCTTTCCGAAACCCAATATTCTTTTCGGACGCGATTCGCGGAAGGCCTGGGAACCAATCCGGACGAACTGATCGCCGCTTCGTTGGGCGGATGTTTTTCGATGGCCCTGTCCAACGAGCTTGGTCTTTGCGGTTTTCACCCGGAGCGCATCGAAACCACCGCGACCGCGACGCTGGAAGATTTAGCCGCGGGCTGGACGGTCACGCACATGCAACTCGACGTCCATGCAAACGTTCCGGACGCCTCTCAAGCGCGTTTCATGGATGCGGCGATCGCGGCAAAAACAAACTGTCCTATGGCCCGCCTGCTTAAAACAAATATCTCAATGACCGCGAGTCTTGACCCATGACATCAAATGCGCCGATTAGCCAAGGCGAATCTAATGCCGGCCAGCGGCAGAGGAAACTCGTTGGAGCTCGCCTTGGAAGTATCGGAGCTTCGCTACCGCCGGTTATTCGAAACTGCGCAGGATGGCATCCTGATTCTCGACGCGAATACCGGCAAGATCATCGATGTAAATCCATTTCTCCTCGATCTGCTCGACTATCCGTTCGAAAGCATGATCGGCCTCCAGCTCTGGGAGATCGGCCTATTCGAAGACATCGCAGCGAATCAGGCAGCGTTCGAAAAGCTGCAAACAGAGGAGTACATCCGGTACGAAAACCACCCGCTCCGCACGAAGGCCGGCAAACAGATCCAAGTCGAGTTTGTCAGTAATGTTTACTTTGTCGGGTCAGACAAAGTGATCCAATGCAACATCCGCGATATCAGTGTGCGGGCTGAATTTCAGGCGGCGTCCAAGAGCCACGCCGATACGCTCGAGCTCGCAGGCAGAGCAAGAGATGAAGTGATCGCTGTGCTCTCCCACGAGCTGCGCACTCCGCTCGCGGCTATCTCGTCAATGATCGACGTGCTCGAGCTGGGTCACGGTGAGGTCGGCATGCCCGACAAGAAAGATTTGCCGCCGCAGTTCGATAAGTCCGCCTTGGCATTCATCCGCCGCAATGTTCAAAGTCTCGTGCATCTGGTCACCGAGTTGCTCGACTTCACCCATATCGCGAACGATGCCTTGGGGCTGGAGTTCGAGAAGGTGGACGCGCACGAGGTGATCCGCTTCGCACTCAAGAATCTCGAGAGCCAGCAGAAAGGGGCGGGGATTGGAATCGACCTCCGGTTGGAGGCTCCGCATAGCTATATCCGAGCCGATGCGCTCAAGCTCGAACAGGTTCTCTCGAATCTGATTGGGAACGCGCTGAAGTTCACGCCGAAAGGCGGCAAGGTTTCGATCGTCACGCGCAACGAGGCAAGCGGCAGGCTGGTCATCGAAGTGAGCGATACCGGGATCGGCATTCCGGCAGACGCACTCTCGCGGATTTTTTCGCCGTTCGAGCAAGGGGATTCGTCCATTCATCGACGCTACGGCGGTCTCGGTCTCGGTCTTTCGATTGCGCGTACTTTAATAAAAGCGCACGGCGGAACTTTGGAGGCCGCGAGCGAGGGATTAGATAAAGGCGCGAAGTTTACCGCGCGTTTCAAAATAGACGATTCGGACCACTGAAGCCCGTGAGGATGAACGCCCTATCGCAGCAAAGGAAGCCAGCGCCACACTTGGCACAGACGTAAATCTCAGATTATGGAACCAACTATCACACAAAATGGCGCCCTGTTCGCCGATGCGACACAGACCTGGCTGAAAAGAAATTGATTCGCCAGCCATCGATCAGCCGACAGATCGCAAGCCCCAGTAAAACGATCTCCGACTTTACGAACGTCTGTCGGAGAATTTGTCTTTCGCCAAACTCCCGCTCGGCTGTTATCTCGAGCTCAGTCGTCGGCAATGTTCGTTGGGCGCTCGGATTATATCGGGACGAATGAAGCGGCTGCTCCGCGCGCTGAAAAACGGCAGGACGGGTTTCCGCACGTGGGATGCGTTGGAACGCAAGACCGCTGCCAATCAAATCGGCACGCTGAGCCGCTGGAACAAAGGCGAGCAGACGGCATGAACGACAGTTCCTTTATCGCCAACGGAGGGAACTTCACGTTTCCCGATAAAGCGAACATGCGGCCGGAGCGCCTGTTTTTCCGGTTGCCACTCGATCGCATCAATTGGTTAACCAGTTCCTTTCTCATTGGCACGCTGGCTCTCACATTGACCGCCGTCCCGCTCTATCTCTGGTTTTTCGGGCTTGATTGGTTTCAGGTCGTGCTCTTCTTTGCGATGCTTGCCGCTTGCGGATTTAGCGTCACGTTAGGTTATCATCGGCTTTTCTCGCACATTACCTTCCAGGCAAGCTGGCCGATCCGGCTTTTCACACTTATTTTTGGCGCCGCTGCGTTTGAAAATTCGGTTTTGATGTGGGCGAGCGAACATCGGCGTCATCATAAGCATGTGGATCATGACGATGATCCGTACTGTATTTCGAAAGGGTTTTTTTTCGCGCATATCGGTTGGCTGCTTTTCAAGCTGAAGACCGATCAGCCGTACGACAACGTAGCCGACCTGCAGAAAGACAAGCTCGTTTGCTGGCAAGATCGACACGTCCAGTGGATCGCGGTCCTGGTCAGTTTCGGCATCCCGGCCATCCTCGGCTTTCTGTGGAATGGGTGGCATGGAGCGCTCGGCGCTTTCTTGATCGCGGGGGTTGCGCGAATCGTTGTGCTGCAGCATTGCACATTTCTGATTAACAGCGCGTGTCACACGATCGGACGACAGCCGTATTCAACCAGGTGCAGCGCGCGCGACTCTTTCTTCCTCGCCCTTTTCACCATGGGCGAAGGCTATCACAACTACCACCACGAATTTCAGCATGACTACCGTAACGGAGTGAAGCCATGGCAATTTGACCCGACCAAGTGGCTCATCTGGACGCTGTCGAAACTAAGACTTGTTCGAAATCTGCGCCGCGTCCCGGCAGATAAGATTGAGTCGGCGCAAGCACAAACCAGAAACGCGAGTTGCTGATGTGCGGGCCCTCCCCTGATCGTGAGATTGACGATCGCGGCTTTCGTTTTTCTAATACTCGGCGTCACAAGTGTTATTCACGCTGAGAGGCCTGATTCGACGAGCGGGGACATCGAACGCGGGCACACGCAAAGCTGTTTATCGATTCCAAGCTCCACTTCCGTTCGCCCTGCGGGGGAAAGCTAGCCTGATCGTCAGTCCGCTTGCACATCGAGACGGAAATTATGTGGGTGACTATCAGCTCAAGGTGAGGCCGTATTTTTTTAAGAGTGAGAAAGGCAGTTTACTCCTGGCGGCATCCGATGATGCGGTTCGGAAACTCCAGACGGGAACAGCCATCAACTTTACCGGTAAGGCCGTCACGCACAAAGACGGCAGAACTCATATCGTACTTGGGAGGGCAACACCGTCATCAGGTAACCGCGGGGGCGTCACATTTTCAATCATAACGGACGACGCAAAGGTAGTCTTCAACACAGTTCCATCGTGACGCGGAACCGCTACTAAGATGGCAAGTTTGCTTGGTTAATTTTTAGACCAAGCTAGCAATTCAGCGCCTGGCGGATCGAGATTAGTGCTCGCCGCCAGGCGTTTTGTTTTCTTTGATTTCAATCTGAAAGCCGAAGCGCTGATTTTGGCTGCACTTGGGTTGTGCTGGCCTCGCGTACGAGGCAACGAAAATGGCGGAAACGTAGTTCTTTGTCTACCAGATCTCCGATTCTCTCACACAGATCATTCAGGATGACCCGGGGCACCGCCGGGTGTGGAGGAAGACGGAAATCACACGCGACGATATATTGCTTGCCGCCGGGGATAGCGACGTGTTATCCACGATCCGTGAACAGAAACATCTTCTACATCATCGGAGTCATTGTCGTTATCGTCATCGTCCTCAAAGTGCTCCACGTGTTTTAGCGCAAGGCCTTCCGAGGCCCGCTGTTGGCTTCATGGATCAGCAGAACGGAGGGGAAGAGTGAAGTGAAACGTGCTGCCCTCTCCGAGCTTCGACTCGACCCATATTCTTCCCTGATGTTCTTCGACCATCATTTTTGCAATGTAGAGTCCAAGTCCTATGCCGCGACGATCCTGGTTATGTATCTGTGAGAAACGCTCGAAGATAGTTTTGATCTTCTCCGGGGCGATTCCCTCCCCGGTATCGCTGACTGAAATGCGCACTTCTCCGCCTTCAGGACCGGCTCTCTGACAGCTTACACAAATTTGACCTTTAGCCGGTGTAAACTTAATCGCGTTTCCAATCAGATTTGACAACACCTGCATGACGCGGCTTCGGTCGCAGACAACGTAGCCACACACGTCTTGAGGCGCTGCCTCCAAGGTTATTCCCTTGGAAGCAGCGGTTCCTTTGAATTTCTCTACGGCTTCTTTAATGATTTCGCTAACGTCATGCTGCTCGATGTGCAGTGTTAATTTACCTACGGCCATTCTTTCCACGTCTAACAAATCCTCAATTAACCGGAGCATTTCGTCCGCGCTTCTGTTTATTGACGAGGCGAACTCTTTTACATCCCTCGGCTCCTCTAACAGAATCTGCGCTGCCAGTGATATGTTATTGAGCGGGTTCCTCAAGTCATGGCTTACGATAGCGAGGAATTCTTCCCTGGTAGTAAGAGTCGCCCTGGTCTTTTGGTGGCTCTGCTGTTCCTGGGATAATAATTCAGCGGAAGACTTGGCGGCTGCCTGATATTGGCTCCTTCCTTTTTCTGTAGCAGCATCAGCTCGGAGTCTTTCGCCTTTGATTGCCTGGTCCGAAGTTTGTCTTTCCACGCGTAGTCTTTCATCTCCCTGAGCCTGGCGTTCTGCGCCGCTTCTTGCCGTATCCGCTCTCCCTAGATCACGCGAAGCGTCTGAATCGCTTCGGCTTTGCAATTTGGCCTTGTCTGCTTCTACTCGTTCAGCATCCCGGTCAAAGTCCGCTTGATGCTCAGAAGCCAAATCTGAGTCACGTAGCGTCTCGTCACTCTTTTCGTGCTCGCTTTGCCTTGGAAGATCGGTCTCGGATGCCATATCGTTTACCTAGGATCGTCGCGAAAGAAGAGCCAATTATGGCCACAAATCGTCGGCTCATCCAACATATTAAGCGACGAAAAGCGCGGCCCGCCCGAAGGACATCTGCGACTTGGCAAAATTTCGTGAAAAATTATATGTCCGCTAAAATCGCACTTGATCTCCTGCCAGAGGAACTCTGGCCACGCAATGGGGTTGAATTAGTATGGAGATTTGGCAATGCGGCGTGTGTGGAAGTTGGCGCCAGGCCGATTCGTTTCCGAGTGGCAACAAGCGGGAGGATAGCACAACGCCGGACGACAATTTTGTGTGTTTGTTATGTCAGCGTGAGATGCGGGAGATGCGGGAAATGGAGCGTGTGCTAGATGAATACCAAAAGGCTCGTCGTAAAATGCAAAGTCACATTAGGAGACTACATTCCCCCATCGCAAGAATTTCCTAAAAAATTATATGTCGTATAAAAATGTGGCGCGATTTTTCCAGCCAGTCTGCACAAATTTTCCGATGCAGACCATCCGAGTTCGTGCATATTGCAATTATGCCTGAGCACGACCGTAACGACAAAGCCTTGGAGCAGGTGGAAAAAGCGACCGAATCCGAGCCGACCAAAAGCAAGGATCTTCTGGAATCTGAGGATCTAGAACGCAAAGTCGGCGACTCGAAAAAACGCATCACGGATGAGAATACGTCGCGACCGACTTCATAGCGCGACCCCAATAAAGAGGCATTAGAGCAAGTCGAGAAAGCGACAGATTCAGAGCCTGTCAACGGCGAAGAGCTTCTCGAATCGGAGGAGTTGAAGCGGAAACTCCGAGGGGTATCCAGCAAAAACGATGCCCGATAAAATTTCCTAAAAAATTATATGTCATGCGAAGTCCGGTCGCCGCGATCGGTGCCGTCGCAGACCGATTCGCGATTTCTTAACGAGTAACTTCCCGCGCTGAGTGCTGCAGTCGCTGGGTTACTGGGCCGCGTTAGAATCTCAGGGCGCGCCGTCCCTTGTCCATGTTCTCTATCAGGGGAAGAAACGACTCAGCCACGTCATCGGGAATAGCGATGGGCTTGAAGCGCTATTGCGCACAGACAGCCAAGCGTCACTCGGTAGGTTCGGAGAGATGGCGTCGAGATACTTCAGTCGCGCTTCGGTCGAAAGCGAGAGGAGTGGTGGCACATTTGGATCAGGCCATGTTTTCTTCTCAACGCAGCTATTTGCCACCGAGCGCATCGATACTAATTCCAAGGCAATTAAGCGCGCGGCGCATTTCACTTCTCTTTTGGCCCGGGTCTTGTCGAGGAAATACGACGAACCGAATGTAATTACGCCACCTATGACAACCCCGAGTAACCCGAAAGCAGGAGTCAGAAGGAGTGGATTCAGATACCACGGCACCGGGTATTCATGCGCGCAAAGTTAACGCGGAAGAACCTGAACGCGAGAAAACACTTCTCTTACCTATCCACACCCCTTGAGAGCGTTACGCAAACACTCTCTTTTCGTGCGTTACCTTCCAAAAAGGCCGCAAAAATATTATATGTCATATCAAATCTGGGGCCCGCGGGCGACGTGCCGCGCATTTGCTAGAAGCCGCACTGTGGACGACGGATAACATGCCATGCGAGCGATGAAGAATGCCTCTACCGCCGCGCTCGTAGGGATCTGGATGATTTTGCTGACGGCGTTCGTCGTCACGATTCTTTACGTCGGACGCCAACTGCTTATTCCGCTCGCGCTCGCGGCGATGCTGACCTTCCTGCTCGCACCGCTGGTCGGCTACATTGAACGCTGGATCGGACGTATCGCGGCTGTTCTGATCGTCGTGGCGATGCTCTTCAGCGTCGTCGGCGGAGCCGGTTGGTTGTTAACGCGTCAACTGATCGACCTCGCGGCGAAGCTTCCCGATTACCAGACGAACATCGACAACAGATTGCACGCGATCCGACTTCCCACCGGCGGTGCGTTTGGCCGCTTTTCGCACAGCGTTTCCGAGCTGCAAAAGCAATCACCGGACTCGTTGGAGCCGCCGGCGAATGCGACCGGTCCGGTGCCGGAAACAAAAGCCACTACGGCCGCGCGCTCTCGCAACGTGCCTGCGGGTCAACAGCCAATGCCGGTTCGGATCGTCGAATCGCAAAGCCGTCTTCCGCAAATCCTGCAAACCACCGCGACCGGATTGCTCGGACCGCTCGGGACGGCCGGCCTCGTTTTTGTCCTCGTCATCTTCATGCTGTTGAAGCGCGAGGACCTGCGCGGCCGAATGATCCGCTTGATCGGGCAAGGCCGGATCAGCGCGACCACGCGGGCGATGGACGACGCCGGGAGCCGCGTCGCCCGTTACCTTACAATGCAGCTTCTGGTGAACGTGAGTTTTGGCTCGTGCATTGCGATCGGACTCTACTTCATCGGCGTGCCGAACGCTGCGCTCTGGGGCGCGTTCGCGGCGATCATGCGATTCGTGCCGTACGTCGGAGTGTGGATCGCGGCCGCGGTTCCTGTGCTGATTTCGTTTGCAGTTTCCACGAGCTGGCTCAGTCCGCTTCTGACGCTCGGTCTTTTCATCGTGCTCGAATTGATTAACTTCAACGCGCTCGAGCCGTGGCTCTACGGATCCCGCACCGGCGTCTCGTCCATCGCGCTGATCATCGCGGCGGTTTTCTGGACGTGGCTTTGGGGACCAATCGGGCTCGTGCTCGCGATCCCGCTGACCGTGTGCGTTGCCGTGATGGGCCGGCACGTGCCGAAGTTGCAATTCTTGAGCGTGCTTCTCAGCGAAGAGCAAGCACTCGCTCCGCACGAGGAATGTTATCACCGACTGCTCGCGTTCGGTTTGGATGAAGCGAACGACCTCGCGGAAGCGTACGTGAAAACAAATTCACTCACTTCTCTTTACGATTCCGTTCTGATCCCGACGGTCACACTCGCGGAAATGGACGCGCAACGCGACGAGCTGGGCCCCGAACAGCGTTCCGCGATTCATCGTCACATCCACGATCTGATCGAAGATCTCGGCTCGGCCCCGCCGTCGAAGTCGCAGTTGGAAGCGGACAAGCAGGTCGCCGAACACACTCCCTTTCCTCTCTCCAGTCCCACGTGCCGCGTGCTTTGCGTGCCGGCTCGCGCCTACCGTGATGAACTTGCGGGAGCGATGCTCGTGCAGCTGCTTCAACAACAAGGTTTCGATGCCGAGAACGCCTCGGCGGCGCTCAGCAGTGGCGAGCTCCTCGAGATGGCGGCGAAGTCGGATCCCGAAGCGATTTGCATCTCGGTTGTCGCACCCTCCACCCTGATCCATGCGCGCTATCTCAGCGCGAAACTTCGCGCCCAATTGCCACACGCGAAGATCGTGGTCGGAATCTGGGGCGCGACCGAAAACATGGCGGGCGCGGGAGAACGGCTGCGGTCTTCCGGTGCGGACGAAGTGGTGGTGTCCCTCGCCGAGGCAGTGGTGCAGCTCGCGAAGTTTTCCGTTTCGCTTGCCGATGAGATGATCCCCGGCGCGATCCCGGACAACGAGGAAAACCGCCTCGAAGAGCTGGCTCGTTTGCATCTGGCGGATGGCACGCGTGAAGAAGTTTTCGACCGCATCACGAAAAAACTGGCGCGCGTTTTTGAGGTGCCGATTGCGCTTATCACGTTCATCGATCGCGATCACCAGTGGTTTAAATCGCAAGTCGGGCTGCCGGAGGAAATCGCCGAAGCGCAGCAGACGTCGCGTGAGCTTTCGGTGTGCGGCCATGTGATCGCGAACGACGAGTTACTCGTGGTCGAAGACCTGGCTCGCGACCGAAGATTTGCAAACAACCCCTTATTAAAAGAGCGCGGCCTGCGCTTTTACGCCGGCGTTCCGCTCCGCAGCAACAACCTTCCGATTGGCTCGCTCTGCATCCTCGATGTCAAGCCACGCCGAATGACCGAACGCGAAAAACGTCTGCTGGAAGTCATCGGCGAAGATGTGATGGAGGAAATTAAACGCCGCGATAGTGTGGGTCCGCCGAGCGTGCTGGTAGCCTAAGCGGTGATCACACACGCTGGCCGCAATCACTCGCGACAAATCAATGCCGAGCGAACGAATCACGGCTGAGTGTCTGAAAAATCTTGGCAAATGAATAAAACCCTGGATAAATGGGCCGACGAAAGTTTAACCCAACCGAAAGAAACATCTATGCTCTGGACTATAATTGTCATCCTAGTCGTGCTCTGGCTTCTGGGCTTTATCGGCCACTTTGGCGGCGGTCTGATCCATCTTCTGCTCGTGATTGCCGTCATCGTGCTCGTTATTCAGCTGATTCAAGGCAGACGAGGGCTCTGAGCGAATCCGTTTTCGCCCCGGCAGTATCAGTAGTGCATCCTCACAATCGGTTTTGCACCCCGAAGACAACTCCTCTCAACAGTGTTCTGGGCGGCATGGATCATGAGGGAACCACTTCTTCCAAACTCAAGAAGTGATCGGTCACGCCCGTTTCCATCGCTGGCATAAGGCCCAGCGATTGAAAACGGCAGAAATTGGGTGCTATTACCGTTTCAATTAATCTATTGGCAGCCTGGCAGCCGGACACGTGCGATCCCATAATTGGAGCAACCAAAGGGGGTGAACGAAAATGCGGAGGACACTAAAAAAAACCAAGAGCAAGAAGCAGCAGGGCAGAGTGCGGGATTTGAAGCCCGTGAAGGAGGTGAAGGGTAGTGGCAAGATTGAGCACGCCGTCGAGCACCACGAGACCGCCGTCACCGAAGATGCGAAAGAACTCAAAAAGCTTCGGGAAGAAGTCACACAAATTAAGTCCGACATCGCGCACATCTTAGAGGCATTACAAACTTTAGAGACGTGGGTACCAATGTCGCGAACTGAGATACCGCAGTACGCATGGGCGTATAGGAAATTTGTAGACATTACGACTCACTTACGGCAAGAGGCCCGTTCCCGGTAGCGCAGGGTCTTTGTTTCTCGACTAACGGATTCGAGTCGTGGTATTCTACGCGACCTGAGCCCCACCGCACAATCTGCACGGCGTTGGCTCACACCGTAGCGTCGGCAAACACACGATAGAAAAACTATGAACTACAACATCGCAACAATCCTCGCCGTTATCGCGATCCTCTTCGTCCTGATCACTTACATCACCAGCGCGCCGCTTGTGCCGGTCGCAGTCATCCTGCTCGCGCTGGCGATTATTTTCGGGGGACGCGGAAGCGGAAGTTTGAGAAACAGCTAAAAAATAGCGAACTTTTCGGGCGACCGGGCTGAAAGGCCCGATTCGGCGACCCTTTCGCGCGACGATCTTCGTCTTTTCATGCGCTCGGGGACGGGCACACGAATTTCTTTCGCGAAGTCAACCGGGTCCTTCTGGGTTGGGAGCCGCCCGCTGAATGGGGGTATATTATCTTTAGCCGCCAATCGAGTTATCCGACAACTACGCGCGCGCGAGGGTTCGGACAATTTCGGACACTTCGAGTGCGTAATTCTGCGCGATTCGTGCAAAGTGTCGATTCTCTGGGAATGCAGTTACGCGCGCGCGTCGCCAGTTCGTCCACGGCGATAATCTTCGCGCTCATCTTTTTCCCACCACAAACTGCAACGCGCGCGGCATCACCTCAAATACGATTGGGTCATTGCCGATCAGTTCTCCATCGACGGTGAACCACATCCCGGGGCGCGATCTGATTGAGACTCTTGCCGCGCGCCGAAACACAACGGCATCGGCATCGAGATGATTACCTAAAACTATCTTTGCCACGAGGAGCGTTATTTCAGATCCAGGTCGCTCAGGAATCAAGATAATGTCGAGCAATCCGTCACTCGGGTTCGCGTTGGGCGCGATCGGCAGACCGCCGGCGGCGAAGCGGCCGTTTGCGATGACGACGTTGTAAAGATCGACCGAGAACGTTTCTTTCGTACCTAACCTGACAGCGGTGCGATACGAGCGCAATTGCGGCAATGCCGCCGCAGCGCTGCGCAGGTAAGCGAGAGGACCCCATGTTCGTTTCAGCTCTGGCGTTAATTTTTCGTTGGCCAGGCCGCTGAAACCACCTGCGGAAACGTTGACGAAATATCGAATGCGATCACTCTTGGTCCGAACGACGTCGATCGCGGTTGTTTCTCCAGAAAGGACGATGTCGATGTTTTCTTCCAGGGTTGCAGGCAAATTTAGGCATCGCGCAAAATCATTACCGGTACCGAGCGGAATGAGTCCGATGCGAACATCACCAACGCGCTTTGCGATCCCGTTGATCACTTCGTTCAATGTGCCGTCGCCGCCAGCGGCAATGATTTCATCGCAGTGATCGCGTACCGCTTCGCGCGCGAATGCTTTTGCAGCTCCTTCATGTTTTGTCAGATGAAAGGACGACGCCTCGAGCCTCCGGAGTTGCTTTTTTACAGCGTCCAGGTCTTTCACCGACCCCGCCTTGGGATTTAGGATCACACAGCGTTTCTGGTCCTTACGAGGCACGTCGTCCAAGCGCTATTTCCCAAACACTTTCTTCACGTCGCCCACTTTGTTTTGCACCTTGCCAGCGACTTTCTCGGTTGTACCTCGGTCCCGTAGATCGGGATTGCCAATCGCTTTCCCTGCCTCCTCTTTGACTTTTCCTTTAGCTTCGTGGATCCGGCCTTTGATTTTATCGTTTGTACTCGAGTTCATACATTTAATTCGGGCATCTCACCGAGTTCGAGCGGGTCTTTCGGTAAATTGACCGTTTCTTGCCGCGCGAATCCCAAAGTCGGGGAGCAGCGGGCGAATTTTGGGAACCAACAAAAGCCGCAACCGTTCAATAATAATAAGTGAAACGAGCAGTCGCGATAACGGTCGTTTGATGAGACGAGGCGAGTGTTGTTTCGCCTGTAGTTGGTAGCGTTGCCGCTCAGAAGCCGGTCGAAACCACTGACGGTCACCGAAAGCCTGTTCCTCCACGTACACAAGATTAGGGTCGCCTCTGGCAATAAGCGGTGAGCGCGATGCACCGAGATGGCTTTAACTAACTCCAGAAAGGTAAAATATGAATACATCAATAACAAAACCTAACCCAGCTGAAGACGCGAATCTCGACGCCCGCCCAGTCAAGGACATTATCGAGCCCGCGAAGACCGTTCTGGGCGAGGTTTCTGTACAGACGGCTTTAGACGAAATGCAGGCTCGGGGAATCGATTCGGCGCTAGTAACCAATCAACGCGGGGAATTATTAGGTACTGTGTCGAGCAACGAAATGAACCAAAAGGTGGGTGGTTTGGGGCACGACCCAAAGACAGAACCGGTAGAAGCACAAGTGGAAACAAACATTGACTATTGCTTCGAAGATCAGACGGTTGCGGAGGCTGAGCAAATTATGTGCGACGCAAAGGTCGCCGAACTTCCTGTAGTAACGCGCGAAAAATTGCTGGTGGGAACAACAAATCTTGAAGCGATCGCACAGGATAAACGACGGAGAAGACCCTAGAACCTCTGGTAAGAGGCTCCGGTTTTCGACTTCCTGCACGCGGAAAGATTGGAGATGATTATGAAACGGCTCATCACAACTATTGCACTTGCTCTGCTGGTAGTGCCCGCCACCTTCGCGGGTGAGCAGTCATTTCTGGCGCGTGTTACGGTTTACTGGGCCAGCGGCGATGCTGGTTCCAACCATAATCAATCGACCGGCCGGCGACTACAAACCGGAGATTGCTCGGTCGATACGCGGCACATTCCTTATGGCAGCAGGCTGATTTTTCCAGATGGCACTACTTCGGCGGCAGTTGACACCGGCCCCGCGGTAAGAAATCGCAAAGCGGCGCGAATTTCGGGGCGCACCGTTTATGAGCGAAACGCAGTAGTGATTGATCGGTTTTTTGAAACGAAGCGAGAGGCGCTTTCCTGGGCGAGCCGAAATCCGCTCTTCATGACCGTGCGGGTTGTCCAGCCGAATTCACGCACGCTGGCACAGTTACCAGAACAACCTCCGCTCGACTCGCTTGCCCAGCCTGCCTTTTGATTGGTCCGGCGAGATTAAAGACACCAGCAAGCAAGTTACTAGACCTAACGATTCACGGCGAACATTGTAGGAAGGCCTCTAAGAAATTGAGCACGAAAAGGATCACGTTCTTTTTCGCGATGCTTAGATCAATTGGGGCCCGTGCCGTAACGCCTCCCATACCTAGAAAGTATGACGCCTTGCCTACGAAGTATTGGCTAGATAGGGACGGCAGGCGTAATTCCAAAGTCGAACCAACCAGGAGGCATAAAATTATGAGATTATTTTTTGTATTGGTTTGCTGCTTAGCGATCCCATTGGTCGCCAGCGCAGCAAATCAGGATAACAACAAGAAGAAAACGCAGACGACGCAAGGTCAGCAAACGCAGAAGCAAACAGGGAAGCAGGGCAACCAGGGCAAGCACTACAACGTGAACAACGCTTCGCAACTAAACAACCCTTCGCACTTGAAAGGCCAAGGTCAGCATCACGGGTTGAACGCTCAGAACAACAACGTGCCGGCCGTGCAGTCAAACTCCAGGGGGAAGGTGGCGACTAAGCACCATGGCGCGAACACGGTTTCGCAACTAAACAACCCTTCGCACTTGAAAGGCCAAGGCCAGCATCACGGGTTGAACGCTCAGAACAACAACGTGCCAGTCGTGCAGTCAAACTCCAAGGGGAAGGTGGCGACTAAGCACCATGGCGTGAACAACGCTTCGCAACTAAACAACCCTTCGCACTTGAAAGACCAAGGCCAGCATCACGGGTTGAACGCTCAGAACAACAACGTGCCAGCGGTGCAGTCAAACTCCAAGGTGAAGCTGGAAGCCAAACACTTTAACCTTGCGAATTCGCCTAATTCGAAGATCGAGAGCATGAAGTTCCAACAGAACTATCACATTCAGGGCAGTAAGAACTGGAAGGGCCAGAATTACGCCGTTTTCCAGAACTACAGGGGCGAATGGCACGATCAAGGCTGGTGGCACAACCACTACAACCGCATTGTTCTGATCAGCGGTGGCTGGTATTTTTGGAATGCGGGCTATTGGTTTCCGGCGTGGGGTTACAATCCGGCTGTCGCCTATTACCCATATAATGGCCCTATTTACGCCTACAACAATCTGCCGCCCAATCAGGTGATCGCAAATGTTCAGTCCACGCTGCAAGCGCAGGGTTATTACCAAGGCGAGGCAGACGGCTTGCTCGGACCGGAGACCCGCGCGGCCCTGGCTAACTATCAACAGGCGACCACGGCCTCTACACGACCGAGGCGATTGATAAGCCAACGCTCGAATCGTTGGGAATGTCGTAAGCGAGACAACCGCCAAATCGGAGGCATAAGTATTAGAAATGGAAGTGTAACGACCGATCACATTTCCGTCATCGTCCACAACGCCGACCCACCGCATTTTCATTTTTCCCGGTCTCATCTTCGAATCCTTCTTCTCATGCTCGATCAGGATTTCGTCGGGCACCTAGCAGACAAAAAGTAATACGGCATGGCGCAAACTTTCCAACAGTTTTCGCGTCAGTGAGGCAGAAGGCGAAGAGGCGGCAGGGGTTCATTTATCGCGTCCCCGGAACCCGGAATCGATTACATTCGGCGCGCCAACTGTTCCAAACCAATAATTATGGTAAATCCCGGGACTGGTGCAGAGTATCCGACAGAATGCACTACATTCAGTTCAACCAGATAGTCCGCGACGCAGAAATCGCCAACGTCATCTCCTCAGTGGTGCGCGGACATCGTCTCACCGAAGGAGAGATCGAAAAAGCCTTGCTCGAACTGCGCATTCCTCGCGCCGCAAACGTTGCCCGGATCAGCGTTGGCCCCGAATCCGGCTTTTCGCGGATCGATGCCGAACATGCGATAGCAAACGGAGCCTAGTAAGAAGAAAGAACGCTCAATCATGTTACACAGCATTCAAGAACGATACGGAGAGAAACTACGCGCGTCGGACGGTGAGATCGGGCATGTCAGGGACTTCTATTTTGATGATAAGAATTGGACCGTGCGTTATCTGGTAGCGGACACCGGTCACTGGCTGACGGGGCGCTTGGTTCTTATTTCTCCTCATGCCTTTGGTCACCTTCATCCCGAAGGGAAAGTACTTCTCGTCAATCTGACCCGAAAACAAATTGAGGACAGTCCATCCATTGACGAGCACAAGCCTGTGTCACGCCAACATGAAGAGGAATATCACCGGCACTACGGGTACCCTTACTACGCCAAATCAATGCCGTTGTGGGGTTTGGCTGGTTACCCGGTGGTGGTTCCTCCGCCACCGGCAAAGGATACAAAGCAACAAGCAGCTGATTCACATCTTCGAAGTGCGCGCTCTATAAACGGCTACAACGTCGAAGCGAGCGATGGAAGAGTCGGAGAAGTGGCAGATTTTCTGATCGATGGAAGGACATGGGTAATCCGTGAAATTGTTGTTGAATGCGGCCATTGGTACGCCGGCAAAAAAGTAGTCGTATCCACGGATAAGGTTTCGCGTATCAGCTACGATGAATCCACGGTTTACGTGGATTCGACGAAGCGCGCATTTACGGAAGCATCGGAACAGCCGCAGGACCGTCCTGAGTGAAGGCAGCCAAGTCTTACTCTGAACTGGATTCAACAGCGCAAAAAATAGCTGCGCGTGCGATTACTCCTAGACCGAGAGCAGAGAAAAATCGGCGAATCACGCCGGATCTGTGGAGCTGCTTTCTGTTCACGAGGTTGGATCTCAAGCAACCCTAATCATTCGCGATCGCTCAAATCATTTCGCAGCATTATTCGGCCCTATCAGCAAATTCACCCGCTTTTCGAAATTAAGAATAATCGGCAATGAACCGACACGCTCGAGTTGCGACTATGCTGTCACCCTCCTGACGTCGACTATTTTGGTCTTCATTAGCGCTCGCTTGTATCCCCGTCTTGCATCGTAAAATGTTCGCGTTCGTCCCTTTTCTGGGCTGCCCGGGCTGCTTGGAGCATCTGATCGTGCTCCGCTTCTTTGATTCCTTCTTCGACAACAAGCTGCGCACTCTCGCTCCCCCCTTCGCTATCCTCGTCTTCGCCAAACGACTCCGGCGTGTGATGCCCGATTGAGCCCCGCACGGGATGCGGAAGGTATTCGCAAGCTCGCGTCCGATATCGGCAAACTCGAGAAGTTCGTCGCGCGCAAGATCAACTAAATGAAGGGACAACGCGGCTAAATGTTGCAAGTTGATTGTAAAATCGCGGCAACTCACCGACGTTCAGCCATGGCCAAGCAAACACGCAAACATGACTTCGGTGGCAGACCCTCGGTCGGAAAGCCGAAGCGTGATACATCGCGACTGGAAGACGTTTCTGCGAAGCAGCGCAAACAACATGCTCACAACGCCCCTGTCCGACGAGCTGCGAGCAAATTTCGCGAATAATCACCGCATAACTGTTTTGTGACACTCTCTGTCGCAGAGCCAGAGAGCATTCTCTCGCCGTGGGTTATCACTGGTTGGGAGGGCATGAGCTCGTGCGGCGCAAGTGAGACTGAATCGTGTAGAATATCTCATCACGTGCACCATATCGAGTTCCGCCAGATAGTCCGCGACGCAGAAATCGCCTATGCGATCTCTCCAGTCGTACACAGACACCGTCTCAGCGCGGAAGAGACCGAGAAATTGTTGCTCGAACTGCTTATTCCTCGCGCTGCAAACGTCGCCCAAATCACGCATCGTTTGGTCGTTAACTGCTCACAGAAGACGAGCTCCGAATCGCGGCCAGAGTGACGGGAGAATCGCGCATTCGGGCCACCATCCCTGTCACGCGGGTTTGTTCGCTGAATTCCATATACGAAATCGCGAACTGATTTGAAGTTCACCGCACAACAAAAATGGACTAAACCTTAGACTCGTACTGGAATCCCGTTTTTGACGACGCAAGGACCGAAAAAATGCGAGCGAAGCAGAATCGATGAAAGGCTGAGCAGTTCGGGCGAGGCGTGACTCATACGAGTCACAGGTGGGCAATTACCGTTCGGCTCGACCCAGTTGGGGTGGTGGACGTCGTTGGCTCCCTTGCCGAGCCTGGGATTCGCAAGACAAGAAACGGTGAGTCTTTCGGAAAATACGCCCAGACCGTACTGACTGACGATGTAAATTACAGAGCCCTTCGGACAAGAGAAAATAGAAAGATTACGTCATGAGAAAATTAACCCCGACCCTTACACAAAGCGGACTGCTGGCCGTGTTGCTGCAACGCCAGCGCTACAAAACAAGCCAGTTGGCCTGGCGTCGTGCACAACGCAAGCACATGCGCGCCGCCGTTTGGAGTACCTTCACCTGGCCGTGGCGGGCGCTTACGGCACCCATGACCGTACGCCATTCGCGCCGAGCACTTCCTCGGATACCTCTCGCCCCGCATTTGAATCTTTTACCGAGTCCGATTGCCATGTCTCCTCGAATCCACACGTACGCCGAACTCCAGCAACAGATTCACGACGATCTGCGGATCCAACATCCCGAATGGATTGAGTCCAATGGCGAATCCCCCATGTGCGATTCGTACGAGACGTGTCTCACGAAAATGCTCGACACTTTGACGCGAAGGGGATCCAACGAGTCTATCGTTCCTCCTCATCGTGCACTGGAACACGCAGTAGCTGGAAGCTAGGGCTCGGCTTTCGTAGCTGCGCGAAGTAAATGACCGGCGACATATCTACCTTAATAATTCAGTTCTTCCTTTTAGCTGCTATTATTCTCGCTCCCTGGCTTTATTAGGAGGAGTAAGAGTTAGGTTTGTTGCGCTGGTCCCAAATCGGGTTGAAAAAAATTGACGGCACGTATCGACCGAGAAAAGAGCCATAAAGAACAAGCACTGCAAATTGCCGGCGCGACGACCTTTTTCCCAAAGCAGGCTTCGTCCAGATTCTATCTTCTGGCAAGTCCGGAACACCACCGTGCAAGTCTGGACAGTTGGAGAAGGATTTGGGATTAGAAGCGAGTTCTCCCAGACAGGCTGCGCGGCTAATAATTTTCGATATCATAAGGTTCTTTTCGTTGGTTCAAGGTGCAGTCACTAAGTTAGCCGCGTTACACTGGGGCGAACGCGCGGAACCTTCCGCACGCTCGCCATCAGTGTTAGTGCATTACTTCACTTTAACTTGCGGTAGCTTTTGATCTTGCTATCGGCGTTGTCGGGAGGTGCACTTTCAGCACTCCGTCGTGAAACTCTGCCGTGACTTTCGTGCTATCGGCATCTTCGGGCAGCGTGAAGCTGCGTCGGAAAGTGCCAAAGGATCGCTCGATGCGATGGAATTTCTTCTTCTGATCTTCCTTCTCGGTTTTGCGTTCTCCGGAAACGCAGAGGATGCCGTCTTCGACAGTTACCCTAACGTCATCCTTCTTCATTTCAGGCAGGTCAGCTTTCAGCAGATACCCGCGATCATCTTCGCTGATATCAACCTCCGGCGACCAATCTGCGACTGCCAGGCTGTGGATCTCGCCACTGCCCATTCTATTCGGAAAGCCGCCCAGGAAGAAGCGACTTAAGCGATTTTGTGCTTCGTCGATCTCTCTAAGCGGATTCCATGTTATTACTTTATTCAATGTATTCATTTATTTTGTCTTTCTGGATTGAGCTAAAGCCGTGTCGGAGCATCGCGCTAACCGCTTATTGTCAGAGTCGACCCGAATCTTGTGTACGTTGAGCGAGCGGGTCCCTTCGAAGGCGAACGCGCTGCGACTTCATCAGATCGCGGTCTTAGCCACGGAGGCTGGAAGCCCGCGTGCCGTTCCAGGCAAAGATACGTTTTTCGATGGCGTAACGGCAGTCAGCAATCTGGCTTGCCAAGCGCGTCTCGTTCGCGCATGATGAAGTCCCGATGATCAGGGCGAATTGTCGGGCGCGGTTTACCGCCGCGGATTTCGACTTCATCGTGCGCACGCTGGCGCGTTCGCAAAGCGATCAGGTTTCGCTGGTTGATCTGTCTGAGCGATGTCGAAACGCGCGATTCAATTCTCGATCATCCGCGATTGGTCGATGCAATCCTGAATCACTGCGGACATTTGCGGATATCGTCT
This sequence comes from uncultured Verrucomicrobiae bacterium, assembly GCA_963741065.1. GTDB lineage: Bacteria > Verrucomicrobiota > Verrucomicrobiia > Chthoniobacterales > UBA10450 > Udaeobacter. Next base: position 51,801 of record CAVUGV010000017.1, read on the forward strand.
CAATTTTATTTTTACGTTTTGGCCCGGCACGTTTTGCAACAGGGCGGAATCGGCGACCGCAAGCTTTGCGATTATATCGGGTCGTTGCTTGAAACTTTTTCGCACGCGAGCCGGCTGCAGATCTCGGACGAGGCCGATCATCTCGCGCAGCAATACATTTCCGACATGCTTATCGCGCTGACCCGCGCGTACTCCAGAGCAGGCGTTTCTGCTTCGGGCCCATATCGGGAATTACTCGCTCTTCATCAGCGGAATTTTTCATCCCGCAGTCGCGGGACAGCGACGGAGTTTGCGCGGCGGACCGGATATCGAATTTTACGAGCAGGTCGGCCGGACCAACTATCAACTTGTTGCCTCGCACGCCGTCGCTCGCCGCTGTGAATTGGATGATGTTTTCGAAGGATTGGCTGATCGGTTCCGCGACGTTCGGCTCGCGCTAAATCAGCTTTCCGATCAACTGCTCAATCTGGATGATGACGCGCGACCGTCGCTCAGTTTGTGAACGCGATGTTTCTTTCCCAAATCGAACTGCTGGTGCACGGCGGACTTCCGCCTTCGCCGACGCTACGGCGGACATGGGAGACCGCCGCTCCTTGATGCCTATGAACGAGACGCTCTTCAGCCAAATCCAGAAATTATTCGAGCGAACGTACGCGCAGGTCGGGATCAATCTGGAAGATTGCCTGATTGACCGGACGCGTTGCGCGCAATTGTCGGTGTTGGCCGGCAAATCCGCGCGCGAATTGAGCGAGCTCGCGCGCACGTTCCTGCGCCGGGCAGGCGACCAGCTATACGTTGGCATCTATTATTCGCGCTGGCTGATCGAACAACTGGAGCAACATGATCCGCGCGCAGGCTTGGGCGATCGCAATATCCGATCGCTGATCATGTTCGTGGAGGAACTCAATCATGCGTTGCACGCTGCGCTCCAGTTCAAAAAAGGAATCCGCGAGATCGCATCGGAAGATTTTGCGCGCAATCTCGAGCTTCAGGCGCAGGTCGATACTTATCTTGTTCTGCTTTTGTTTGTCGCATTTTTCCGAAAATCCCAGCGCGTCTCACAAACTGACCGGCGCTGGTTGCGGTTTCATCTTTTCGCGCGTCAATGCCCCGGAAGCGTTTCGCGATGCAAATCTGCGGGGCCGTTATCTCGAAACGAGCCAGCTGGCCGCGAGCTACACCCATTATCTCGATACTCTCAATGGTGTGCGTCGCCTCGATGAAATCCGGCGGTTCCATTCCCTCGATTACGGCGCGAAGCAGCGCGAGGATTTTGGCGCTGACCTGCGGCCGGAACATAGACCTCTAGGTCTGTGCGGCCAGCGGAGTGGCACTCCGCTGAAGCGGCGGCAGAGAGCGGGTTTCAAACCCGCTGAGCGCACAGGCAAAAAGCCTGTGTTCCAACACTCGCGATGACGACGTCAATTAGCCCTCAAGCATAGTCAGGTCGGCGATGTCTTGGGGCCGTCCGACCGCGCGCTTGTTACGTATGAGCGCGTCCTTGCTTAGAATGAAAACGGGAATGCCGTCGAGTTCGGCCTCCACCTTGCTCGCAAGCGCTTCCTCAGTTGTCACGCCGGTGATGCTCGTTAGGAGATCAATTCGGTTCGGCGCTCGCCCCAGTTGAATCAGCTGCTCCGGTTGAGTGAAATCAGATTCCTTGAAACCTGAATGGGCGAAACCGAAGTGATTCAAAAGATCGACCAGCTTGGCGGCGTTTTCGGGTGTCGCCCGAACCAAAATATCGAGATCTCCGGTGTAGCGCGGTCGTCCATGGAACGCCAGGCTATGCGCCCCTACAATCACGTAATCAATTACGCGGGAGTTTAGTGATTCGAGAAACTCTTTCGAGTCTTTGCTCAGAGCCATGATTGAGGAGATCGACTAGAATCTGCAACCGCTCGTTGCCGGTAAGCTTTTTGTAAAATTTGTGGTCGGCTTTTTCTGCTTCCGTGAAGTTTCGGAATTTCTGTGCGGTTTTCTCCACACCAAACAGTAACTCTGCCTGCCTCTCTTTCCGAGTGTTTTCTGTGAAAATCACAGCTGCAAATATTGCACCCCCACGGAGGATGCGATTCATTCGTCTTATGACGACCTATCCGAAAAGCCCAAAAGAAATGACGCGCGGCATGATGTATTTCCCGCGCATGCTGGACAAGATTCGGCTGCATCTGCGCGGCGAGCTCCACGAAGATTATCGAGAAAACTTCGGCGCGCTGAAAGCGGCAGACGGTGTGTGCTGCAATTTTCTGCGCGTGCACCATCGCGATCTGATTGAGCGTGTGAAGCAGGGCGGCACGGACGAGGAAATTCTGGAATGGTGTTTCGAAAAGGGCCGCCGCTTGAACGATGGCGATCTTTTTGTCTGGAACGGATTCGCATCGAAACTCGGATGGCGCGATTCCGTGACGCCGCGGCTCGAACAACGAAAAAAGAGAGATGGGAATCGCCGATCGCAACGATATTTGCAGCATTCCTGACCTGATCGATTTCGACGAAGGCCGATTTCCAGAGGCGAGCAAAACTCCGTGAGTTCATCGAACTTAGCTTGGCTACGAGTAGTCGGCGTGGCGATTGGTCTTTGCTCTCTGGCTTTCACCGCTTGCCAATATGACGTCCCAATCACATCGGCTCCGACCCGAAAAGTGCAGGAGCGACTGCTTGGCGACTGGACGTCGGCTGATGGCAAGGAAAAGCTGAAACTGCGGAGCCTCGACGACAGCATCTACATCGTTTACTACGACGGTGATCTTTTTCGCGCTTACCACTCCGACGTCGCGGAAACGCCTTTCGCGACTGTCCAGGACCTCAACTCGAGCGATCGCAAATATGCTTACGTCATTTGGAAATTGTCGGACGATGGCAGGAACTTGAGATTGCGGAACGTCAACGACAAGGTTGTTCCAAAGGAAACCAAGGACTCAACCACCGTCGTTGCGCTCCTGACAAAAAACGCCCGCAATCCTGAGCTCTTCGGCGAAGAGATCCAGTTTAGGAAAGAGAAATAGCAACGGCTTCGCGTATTCGAGCCTGGCAAACCCGACCAAGATGCTGTAGCGGGATTCGAGATGTTTGTGAATCAAGTTCGCGTGATGGCGTTTCTCTCACTCGCGTTGTTTCCTTGTGCTCAGCGATTGAATGCGCAACGAACAGCGGCGGTCGCATCAAGTCCGAACGGATCGCCATTGCCGACTCCGGCTGTGTTTTCGCAGCAGACACTGGCGGAACTGAAACAATTGCAGAAGGCAGCTCTGGAAAGCGATTATGCTTACCGGCAGGTCGCGCATCTGGCCAACAACATCGGGCCGCGATTGAGCGGATCGGCGCAGGCAGCCAAAGCAGTTGAGTACGTCGCGAGCGAATTGAAGGCCATCGGCTGCGACGTGCAGTTGGAAAAAGTGATGGTGCCGCATTGGGTGCGCGGCGAAGAAACGGCGGCACTCGTTCAATTTCCAGGACAGGCGAACAACACGACGCAGAAGATTGTTTTGTGCGCGCTCGGCGCAAGCGTTGCGACGCCGGAACACGGAATTACAGCCGAGATAATCGCTGTTAGAAATTTTGAGGAACTCAAATCCATGCCTCGTGACAAAGTCGCGGGCAAAATCGTGCTCTTTGATTATCCATTCGACAAGCAAATGGCCGCGGAAGGTCGTGCTGGCGAAGCCTACGGTGAAGCAGTTGTTTATCGCAGCGATGGCCCGAGCGCAGCAGCGCGTCAGGGCGCTGTCGCGTGTTTGATTCGTTCAGTCGGCGGCGCCGACTATCGGCTCCCGCATACTGGACAGACAAATTACGCAGATGATGCGCCGAAAATTCCAGCCGGCGCGGTCACGGCGGAGGATGCAGATCTGATCGTCGATCTGGTCCGACAAGGACCGGTGAAAATGAAATTGGTTCTCACACCGCAGCAACTACCCGATGTCGAGAGCTACAATGTCATCGGTGACATCAAGGGCAGCGAACATCCCGAGCAAGTGATCATTGTTTCCGGTCATCTGGACTCATGGGATTTGGGCACAGGCGCGATCGATGATGGCGCAGGCGTCGCGGTTTCGATGGAAGCCGCGAATCTGATCCAAAAACTGCATCTTAAACCGAAGCGCACGATTCGCGTGATCGCGTGGATGAACGAAGAGAATGGATCGCGCGGCTCAAAACAGTACGCAAAGGATCACGGAAAAGAGCGATCATTTTGCAGCTATGGAAACTGATGGTGGCGCCGGCCACCCGCTCGGCATCAATATTAAGGGAAAGCCGGAAGTGAAAAAGATTTTCGTGCCCATCGCGGCAATTTTGCAGGACTCAGGCGCGGGCATTCTCAATCTTGTCGAACACTGTGGCGCTGACATCGAGCCGCTGGAGAAAGCAGGCGTGCCCTGTTTTAGTCCGATTCAAGACAGCCGTTTCTATTTCAATTATCATCACACTGCCGCTGACACGCTGGACAAAATTGTCCCGAAAGAACTGGCGGAAAATTCCGCCGTCGTCGCAGTGGCCGCGTATGCGCTTGCGAACATGGAACAACCGTTGCCTCGCTGATAACATCTCTTTAGCGCCACCGGCGCTGATCTCATCTTAGCTTGGGGCAGCGCCCCAGGGATTCGAATTAGCCCAATCAACAAGCGCTGAAGGCGCGATTTCAATGGGCGCATGGTTTTGGATCTGAAACCAACTGGCGCAGGAAATGAGTTGCGCTTTCAGCGCTGCCGCTTGTTTGGGTTGCGATCTTTCCCTGGGGCGTCGCCCCAGGCTTGCGGTGAAAGTAGCGCCTGTGGCGCTCAACACATGCCCGCCGATAAGCGCGCGTCGTCAGCCGCCAAATCAGTTGCGCCGCAGATTGCGCATCTCATTGAGCAAAACATTTTGCAGCCGCCGGCCGCGATTGCGCAAAAATCTCCAAGCTCCGGCATCGACGAAGTAAGTGAGCAAAATGCTGTCGCGCGTTTTTACCTCCGGCCCGACCAAACCCACCGAATGCCAGGTATTATCGGCAACTGCAAACGCGTAGCCCGTATTCGGCGAGAATAGCATCTGCGCCCTTTTCGGCTTCTTGCCATTCGGTAGTGCCTCGTGAAAAATCGTGCCGATCTGCTGCGTCGAATTGTCCGATGGCAGGTAGAACTGGACGGTGATGCCTTTCCAGAGCGTGTCCGAGTGTGCGGTAATGAAGTATCCTGCAGTGTCGCGCGTCAGGATTGGCACTGGATACATTCGGACCTTCGCAAAATCGGCTCCGAACCGGCGTTTTAGTCCGGGCGCAAGTCGCTCTACGAAAACTTTTCCCAGCTCTTTGGAACGGAGCACGCGGCCTGCGACGTCCCAGACTTCGCGTTTCTCCGGCGGCAAGTGGCGGATGTATTCCGGGAAAAGATCGATCTTGGTGCGGGTCGGCTTTCCCTCCGGCTGTGACATTTCTTAGTTTAGCTTTGCCAGAAAGCGCCCGGTAGCCGCCGTCTCCGACCGGCATTGCTTGCAACATCGCCGCGTAGAAATCATCGGGAAACACGCGATCGAATCGCAAATGATAAAACGGCGAATCGTCCGCCTGTGCGCCTTTGGATGGATCGCACGACGAAATCGATCAAGTTTTCAACTGACTGCGTTTGCTCCATCGATTGTTGTCAGCGCTTACTTTAGGAATGCCATTCTGGCGCGCAATGAATAACCCTTTTCTGTTTGGGCACGCGACGCCAAATCTGGTCGGGCGCTGGAATGTCGACGCCGATGATGTTAAGCATCGCAAAGAGAAGCCCCCGAAAGCGTTTGTGGTTTAACAATGAGCGAGGCAACCGAAAAACATTCGCGTCTCTCGCGTTTCGGCCGTTGGGTGGCGGAGCTGCTCCTGGTATTCGTCGGCGTTTACGCGGCGTTTTGGCTGAACAATTACCAGCAGCACCGCCAGGACGCGGGACGGCGCGATCGAATCCTCGCCTCGCTCGAGCAAGAATTGCGCAGAGGAATCGAGAGTGGAAAAGTCGAGACCGCGAAAGAAGAACGAGAAGCCGCCGAGTTTCGACGCGCGCTTGACGCCGGCGAGATGCCGCCACTGCATCCCTTTGTTTTCACCACTGACTACAGCCCGGGCGACATCGCCACGCTGCTTCAATCGGGCGGCGTGGAATTGCTCGACGTGAAAACGATCGTGGTCTTGCGGCAAATGGAATCCGTAATTCGCTGGGGCTTGAGCGACATGCAGCGTTACCAGAAACTAAGCGACGAACTGATCGTGCCGAATCTCGACCAAGACCTTTCTTTCTTTTACGATCCGGCCACCAGAAAATTGCGAAAACGTTTCGAAATCTATCCGCAAGCTCTGGAAGCAACTGTGAAATTCGCTCACGACTTGGATCGGACCAAAACCGAGTTGCTCAAACAAATCACAGCCGAACGGCAACGAAATCATTAGAATCCTTTTTACAAATGTCATTCTGAGCGTAGCGAAGAATCTCTGGTCATTTCTGACCTAACCTGCCAAGCGGAATAGACTGAGATGTTTCGCTTTGCTCAAGATGACACTAGCCTTATGAGAGGGCCCTCTAGCATGAACCCAACAATCCGAGTCTTAACGTTTCTCTTGTCCATTTTGGCCGCGAGTTTTGCGTCGTCCGCCGATTATCCTGCGCCGGTCGAAGGCGACTACACGATTCGCGATTTCAAGTTTGCTTCTGGCGAGACGGTGCCAGAGCTGCGTCTTCATTATCGGACCATCGGCAAACCGGAGAAAGATGCGCAGGGCAAAACGATGAACGCAGTGCTCATCATGCACGGGACAACTGGCAGCGGCGCGCAGTTTATTCGCCCGGAATTCGCCGGTGAACTGTTCGGTAAAGGTCAGCCGCTGGATGCGACGAAATTCTTCATCGTGCTGCCGGATGGGATCGGCCACGGCAAATCGAGCAAGCCGAGCGATGGACTGCATGCAAAATTTCCGCGCTACGGTTATCTCGACATGATTGAGGCGGATTACCGTGTGCTCGCCGAAGGACTCGGAGTGAACCACGCGCGCCTCGTGATGGGAACGTCGATGGGCGGGATGCACACGTGGCTCTGGGGCGAGTTGCATCCTGATTTCATGGACGCGCTCATGCCGCTGGCGAGTTTGCCAACCCAGATCTCCGGCCGCAACCGCGCATGGCGTCGCGTGATTATCGACGCGATCCGGAACGATCCGGCATGGAACGGCGGCGAATACAAAACTCAACCACCGAGCCTCCACACCGCGGCTCAGATGCTCTGGTTCATGAGCAGTAATCCGGTGTTACGACAAAAGGACGCGCCCACACTGGCCAAAACGGACGAAGTCCTCGACAAATTCGTGGAGCAAATCGTTAAAGCGACGATGCGAACGACGTGCTCTACGCCGTCGAAGCGTCACACGATTATGATCCCGGACCAAATCTCGAAAAAATTCGCGCGCCGCTACTGGCGATTAATTCTGCCGACGACCTCATCAATCCGCCGGAACTTGGGATCTTCGAGCGCGAGATCAAGCGCGTACCGCGGGGTCGAGCGATCGTAATTCCGATGAGCGATAAAACACGCGGCCACGGCAGCCACACGCTGGCCAGCTTGTGGAAGGATGAGTTAATGAAGCTGCTGAAGGAAACTGAACCCAATCAGTAGTTCGGAAATCATGGCCCCGTTGCTTTTGGCAGGTCTTTGCTCGGCAGCTTTGAGAATTTGGCTTCCATCCCGCGTTCGATCCTTTGCTGCTTAATGCTTCCCTTTTGTTTCTTGAGGGTCATCAGCAGTTTTGTCAGTCCCTCATTCAGCCCCTTGTTTCCCGCGTCCCATTCCGACTTTGGCTTGAAGGTCACGCGCGGATAAATCTCCGTTAGGTCTGGCACAACTTTTCCTTCTTTCTGAACTCTCTCAATGATTGGGATCAACTGATCGATGTCACCAAACGCGTATCCGTTGATGTATGGTCCGACCAACTGTTGGAAGGCATTCTGCGCCTGGAACAGTTCGAATCCGGGATCGCCCATGCTGCCCATCTTCTCTTGATCGATCAGAGTCGCAAGAAGACGGCCGCGATACTGGGCCGAATAAAACCAGTAAATTGAGTCTTTTCTGAAACCGAGATCATAGAGCCGAATCGCGGCGATGTACACCTCGGCGAAATTGAGAGTGGCCCATGACTGTTTCATCTTCGAAATCGTCCCGACAAACTCGGGTTCGTTTTTCGCGGCCAAGCCACTGCTAAACGGGCCAACGTCGATAGCCGGGCCTTTGGAATTGTAGTACGGCGTGACATAAATCTCCATTCGAGCGGGATCGTTGATGGTTTGGCCGGTGGCCACAGCACCGCCTAAAACAACGATGGCGAGAAGAGCGGGAAGATTGTGCTTCATTTGGGCTAACGAGCGCCGGAAGCTCAACTATCGCTTCAGCGGGCGCAAGTGGCAGCCCATGTGATCCACCAACCCAAGTGTATTCACTTCGGAAATTTGATAAACGAACCGTGATGAAATCCATCTGGCGCAAACATCTCAGCATTTGTCTGTTTCTTGGGCTGCTCGCCGTCCCAATCTATTTCCTGGATCGGGCGTTGCTCGGCGGAGGCGGCAGCAGCAATTGGATCACGCTGGATTTTCGGGGCCTTATCTTTTGGGCTTACATCACGTTGGTCGCAATCCACGTCACTTTAAGTTCAATCGCCGTTCCGTTGTTTCCCAAGTCAGGAGCGTTGCGGATTCACTTTGGCTCGATGGTGCTTTCCGTGATCCTGCTCGTTACAGGCGTTGCCGCTTACGGAAAACTGCGCCGTCTAGCCATCTCCAATGAACACCAGGCGTTGATGGCCAGTCGCAGACCTCTAATGAATGTGATTGAACTAAAGGAGTGGTCGTATTTTCCTGACGAGAGTCATCCGACGGAGATCCGCGTGAGCGTGGTCGTCCATCAGTCAGGCAGGTTTGCGGGCAACGTGACCGGGGAGCAAACGGATCCGTCAAGCTCCTCAACAACCATTTTTGAATCGACGAACGGACCTGAGAGCCAGCGGCAGGTTCTCGGGGGAGAGGCATTCACATATGCATTCCCGCTGAAAGTCGTGACCGCTGGGCGCGCCGACAACGTGCGCATTACCCTTTATCTGTTCAAGGCTCCCAGCGGACCTGCTGCCGGTGACGTTGCCAAAGTGTTTATGAACTCGCCGCAGCAGGACGACGATGGCGAGTATTTCTACGGCGCGCTGCCAGCCCCTTCCCAACCCGGCAAATGAGCGAGACTGAGCTGCACCGCAGCAAAGACTCACTCGATCTGTCGTCGCTTTAGCTCGACACGATAGTCGTTATAAGATTTGTTCGGTTCCCTTTGCGTTAAGCCCTCGAGCAATTCCATCAGGCGCGCCTCGTAAGAATCACACGTGGGAGACTCGCCATTTGGCTGGACCCATTCGGGATGTTGGCTCCGCAGGTCATGGTGAATCTGTTTCCGCAACTCTGCGTAGGTCTGGACTTGTCGAAGCATGACCACTGACCTGTCTGCGCTTATCTCGGTCCCGCCGCCATCGCGTTAGCCAATAAAATGATTGGCCAGACGGCGATGAAGACAATTGTCCCGAAGGCCACCAGCTCAGATAAGTAATTCGGCTGCGCCCTGTAGGCATATCGATCACTGAAAAAACGAGAAGCGCAAACGCGTATGGAGTTTGTTGTTTCCGTGTTCATGTCAACGTAGACAACGGTTTGAGTGCTCGCGTTTCATCGCAAAAGTAACGCTGCTGTCACTTCTGACAGCGGCACGTTATGGAGTAACGCGCCCAGCCTCTCTGGCACATTGGTAGGGCGGGCAGATGATCTGCGCGCCGATGAGTTTGCGATTTACCAGTGACCGGAATGTGGACGTGATGAACTCAGAAATGGTCGGGCCGGTCGCTAGTAATACGCGCCCCCGTAGTAACTGTAATATGGATAGTAAGGGTAATAATCCGGTCCATAATAAGTGTTGTACCTTGCCTCGGGCGTGTGCTCCGTATCGACGGAGTACATCTCAGCGCATCCGCCGACCAGAAACCCAAAGCTGGCGGCGCACAATAGTGAAACGATGAATGAGGTTATGTCGCGACGTCTTTGCGTAAGTGCTGTCACAAGAGTGTTGGGCGCTCATTTGACGTAACAGCTCATACAAACGCAAGTAAAAAAATTGAGCGCATCGGTACATCCGGCAATTGCCGGACGGCACCGATGCGTCAATCAAGCGCGCGTCGCAAATTAATACCAGTAACTGCCGTAGTAGGTAGTCCCGTATCTGGTGTAATACCGGGTGCCCGGCGCGTAGTAATAAGAAGACGGGTAACCGTAATAATAGTCGTACCAGTACCGACGGCGTATAATACGTGGTTGGATAGTAATAACCGGTGTCATACGCAGTCATGTAAGGCCCCTCTGCACATCCGCCCAGAAAAGTTGCAACGACGCCTGCGCAAAGGATCGACAGTAGCAATGCTCGACTGCGACGCTTGGATTTCATTGTGTTTTTCATCAGACATTCCCCTTTCTTGAATTCTGAATTTCCCTTTTTCTATCGTGGAGCCGCGCATGCGACTCTGTCTCGCCTGTTGGTTCGTCAGGCACACGACACTCTTTTATCAGATGACCTTTATTGTACAATTCGCATCACGCAGCCTGATCGGTCGCCCTATCGATATAATATCATCTGCAGGTTAAAATGCTTTTCGCGAGTCGAAACACTCCCGGACACGTCGAGCAAGATCCCATTGACATATATGTGTTTTTCCGTATATGTATCCCATGGCCTCATCGAAAAATGCTACGCCTGCGTTTCTTTTCAAAACGTTGTCTGATCAGACACGGCTGCGTTTGCTGAACCTGCTCGCCTCTGGCGAAACCTGTGTCTGCGAACTGACCGATACGCTGCGCGTGGTGCAGCCGAAAGTGTCGCGTCACCTGGCTCACCTGAAGCGGGCCGGCCTGGTGGAAGCACGTCGCGACGGCAAATGGATGCATTATCGCTGGGCGCAGCATGGCGAGCCGCTCGTTCGTCACGTGCTCGCGGGATTGCGCGAGTGGATGGCCAGAGACCATCGGATGAATGGTGAGCGCCGCAGACGCGATCAAGTCTGTTGCAGGATCAGCCGAAGAAAACCAAAGGGGACATCCAACAAATGAAAACCAGCGCGTTCATCTCCGCACTGCGTGTTGCGCCGAACAACCAGCTAATCTTTGTCGATCTGAAAGGTCACGCGGTAGGCCGCGGCTATCATCTCACGGAATTAAAAGCCGCCTCATTCGAAACGGTCGATTGCGGCGGCCAAACTAACCGCTGGCATGAAACAATGGTGCAACTGTGGGTGCCACCTGATCCTGCCAACGACTACATGACGGCGGCCAAGTTTCTAAAAATCTTCAACCAAGTGCGCGGGATGATCCCCCTCAATTTAGACGCTGAGATTCGCGTTGAATACGGCGATGAAAATCTGTTTCCATCGACGTATCACGTGCGTTCAGTGACCCGGCACGAAAATGCGACGCACGTGTTGTTGGAACCGCCAGCAGCAACTTGCAAAGCGCGCCACCGCCGTGCCGCAGCAGCGCGGATCATCGACTCCTGCTGCACCGCGAAAGCGCAATCGTGTTGCGCGGCTTAGCAATTGTCATTCGGCTGGAACGCCAACCGTCGCGTAACCGGTCGCGTAAGCGCCGTAGTAGTACGGCTCGTAAACGCGCTGTCCATCAATGATGCGGTAACGCGGACCATTAGACGTCTCCGAGAACGGGTACGCCTGGTAGTAGCCGTCGTAGTCGCGCCAGTAATTACCGCTCGGATAATAATACCCACTGTCGTACGCAGTCATATGAGGCGCTTCCGCGCAGCCCGTGATAAAGACGGCGACGACGCCCGCGCAAAGCAACGACAGCAAGGCACCTCGCCAACACCGTTTACTTTCGCATTTCGTTATTCTTTTCATCAGATAATGTAACACCCTTTCAGTGAATCTGTTTCAGTAAATCTGAATTTCCTTTTTCGCTTCTTGACTCGCACCGCGGCACGCTCATTTTGCACCGCGCGATGACGAGAGCTGTTTTTTCTGTTTTCCTGATAGGTCTCTTGCCAGTGTTCGGGCAGGAGCCGCCGAATTTCGACGTGATCATCAAAGGCGGCACGGTTTACGACGGAACGGGCGCTGAGCCGCGACATGTCGATGTTGCGGTTCGCGGCGATCGGATCGCAGGCGTCGGCGATTTGAAGAACGCAAAGGCAAAAACAATCATCGCCGCGAAGGGGCTTGCCGTGGCGCCCGGCTTCATAAACATGCTTTCCTGGTCAACCGAGTCGTTAATTCAGGATGGCCGGTCGCAAAGCGAGATTCGACAGGGCGTCACTACAGAAATCATGGGCGAGGGCGAATCGATGGGACCGGTGAACGATCGCGTGCGCGAACACATGCTGCGCGAGCAGAACGACATCAAATACGACATCAAATGGAATACGCTCGCAGAATATCTGCGTTATCTGGAGAGCCGCGGCATTTCCTGCAATGTCGCATCGTTCATCGGAGCGACCACGATCCGCGAGAACGTGATCGGTTTCGAAGATAAGCAGCCGACCTTGGAACAACTCGATCAAATGCGCGAACTCGTTCGCAAAGAGATGGAGGCGCGGCGCGCTGGGGATTGGCACCTCACTGATTTATCCGCCTGCGTTTTACGCGAAGACGGAAGAGCTGATTGAGCTGTGCAAAGTCGCCGCGAAATACCAGGGCAAATACATCTCGCATATGCGCAGCGAAGGGAACCGATTGCTTGAAGCGCTGGACGAACTCATCCGGATCAGCGGGGAAGCAGGGATTCCAGCGGAAGTTTATCACATTAAAGCGGCGGGCGAGCCGAATTGGGGCAAGATCGATGATCTTCTTTCGCGAATTGAAGCGGCGCAGAAGGAAGGACTGAAAATTACCGCCGACATGTACACTTATACGGCTGGCGGGACCGGGCTCGACGCCTGTCTCCCGCCCTGGACTGAGGACGGCGGATACCCGGCGTTGTTTAAGCGACTGCGCGATCCTGCGACGCGTGAGAAAATCAAAGCGCAAGTGCAAACACCAAGCGACGAGTGGGAAAATATGTATCTCGCCGCGGGCGGCCCGGAACACATTCTTCTCAGCCAGTTCAAATCAGACAAATTGAAACCGCTCACTGGCAAAACGCTCGCCGAAGTCGCGAAGATGCGCGGCAAAGATCCGATCGACACAGCGATGGATTTGATCGCCGAGGACGGATCGCGCATCGGGACGATTTATTTCATGATCTCGGAAGAGAACATCAAGAAAGAGCTCGGCAAGCCATGGATTTCGTTCGGCTCGGACGAAGCGTCACAGGCGCCGCAAGGTGTTTTCTTGAAATCGAATCCGCATCCGCGCGCCTACGGAAATTTTGCGCGCGTGCTTGGCAAATACGTGCGCGACGAAAGAGTTCTGCCCATGAGCGACGCAATCCATCGCCTGAGCGGATTGCCCGCCACGAATCTCGGCCTCGATCACCGCGGATTTCTCAAGGAGGGAATGTTCGCTGACGTGGTGGTCTTTGATCCGGCAACGATTGCGGACCGCGCGACATTCGAGAAACCGCACCAATACGCAGTCGGCGTGAAACACGTATTTGTGAACGGCGTACAGGTTCTCAAAGACGGCGAGCACACCGGCGCAAAACCGGGCCGCGCCTGTGGGGCCCGGGGAAAAGAAAATAAGGAAAACAGATTCCACGCGATAAGATCGACACCTGTAGCCGCTTCCCTGTGGGAAGCGCAATGCGGATGGAGTTTTCAAACCCACGTCGCCCACAGGGCGACGGCTACAGCTGGCACTGATGATCGCGCTTCAGTTGAAAACAAAGCGCACGAGGTAGAAGTTTAATTTTCTCAATGGACCCGACCAGGAACATTAAACTGCGCTGGCTGCACGGTGCCTTGCACGACGTCACCTATGAACTGTCGCGCTCGCAATTTTCCAGGTTTGCGCCGCACGCCTGGGAGCCGGCTATCAACGCGTATCGCTGCGAAGCATGCATTCGCATCTGCGTCGATCTGGCAGGCGTTGATCGCTCGCTGATCGATCTCACCGTTGAACCGCGACGCGTGGTGATTCGCGGCGCGCGCGAGCTGCCAGAGCCGACTCACGAGGAGGGAAGCGCCGTGCAATTACTGGCAATGGAGATCGATTATGGGCCGTTCATGCGGGAAGTGCCGTTGCCGGCCGAAGTGGAAATCGACCAGGCCCACGCAGAACAGCGAAACGGATTGCTCTGGATTTCGCTGCCGCTAAAAGAATCATGAGCACGGAAGAAATCAGCGCGTTGCAGCCGGGCTGCCGAACTTAAACCGGGACCCCAGAGCACGATCGCGGCGCCCACGGACCAAACCCAGACGCCGCGTATCCCGGAGGAATTATCGATCCTGCCGGTGCGCGGATTCGTCGTTTTTCCCGGGACAGTTGTTCCACTCAACATCCAGCGCGCGGCGTCGCTGAAACTGCTCGATGACACGTTGCCGCGCACAAAGGTGATCGGGTTGCTCGCGCAGCGCGATGAAACGAAGGAAGACCCGGCACCACAAGACCTCTATTCAATCGGAACCGTCGCGCTTGTGCTCAAGCTCATACGCCAGGCGGACGACCATGTGATGGTCATCGCGCAAGGACTGCGCCGTTTTTCTCTCCGCAAAATTGTCGCCACTTCGCCGTTTCTGCGCGCCGAAGTCGATTTGCCCGAGTCGATCCAGCCGCCAGAAACCAAGGAATCGGAAGCAACTTTCCGAAACCTGCGTGATTCGGCTGCGAGATTGTTCGAGTTAACGCCGGACGCACCTGAGCAAGCGCGTTTAATGGTCTTCAATATCGAGAACGCGGAGCAGCTCACCGATTTCCTGGCGCCAAATCTGAACGTCGATGTCGCACAAAAACAGGCGATTCTCGAGGAGCTCGATGTCGAAAAGCGTGTAGTCGCGCGTGCAGAAGCAAATCTCGGCGCAATTGGAGATCGCGGAGATTCAACAGCGACTGCAAAAAGATGTGGACTCGCAATTTTCCGATGCGCAGCGACGCGCTTATCTGCGTTCGCAGATCAAGGCGATCCAGCGCGAACTAGGCGAGGCCGAGGGCGGCAGCGAAGAACAGGCGCAGCAATTGCGCAAGCGACTCGAAGAAGCCAAGCCGCCGGAGGAAGTGATGAAACAGGCCGAGCGCGAATTGAAGCGGCTCGATTTCATTCCGCCGGCCAGCCCGGAGTTCTCCGTCATCGTCAGTTACATCGAGATCATCGCCGATTTGCCATGGAATAAATTGAGCAAGGACAACCTCGATCTCGATCAGGCGCAGCAAATCCTTGATCGCGATCATTACGATCTGGAAAAAGTTAAGAAGCGGCTGATCGAATATCTGGCCGTGCGCAAACTCAATCCGCAGGGGCACGGCGCGATCCTTTGTTTTCTCGGGCCGCCCGGCGTCGGCAAGACAAGCCTCGGCCAATCGATTGCCGACGCGCTGGGGCGCAAATTTGTCCGGATCAGTCTCGGCGGCATGCGCGACGAAGCGGAGATTCGCGGTCATCGGCGCACCTACATCGGCTCGATGCCGGGCCGCATCATTCAGGAATTGCGGCGCGCCGGCACGCGCAACCCAGTTTTCATGCTCGATGAGATCGACAAGATCGGCGCGGATTTTCGCGGCGATCCCGCCAGCGCGTTGCTCGAAGTGCTCGACCCGCGGCAAAACAACGCGTTTGTCGATCGTTACCTCGACGTGCCGTTTGATCTGTCTGACGTGATTTTCATCGGCACCGCGAATTACATCGACGGGCGTGCCCGAACCGTTGCGCGACCGGATCGAAGTGATCTCAATACCCGGTTACACCGAGCGCGAGAAACTCGAAATCGCCAAGCGATATCTCGTGAAGCGGCAATTGGAGGAGAACGGACTCAAGCCCGAGCAAATCGAATGGCATGAGGACGCGCTCCGCCGAATCATTAACGATTACACACACGAAGCCGGCGTGCGCGAACTTGAGCGCCAGATCGCGTCTGTGTGTCGGGGCATTGCGTCGCAGGTCGCGCGCGGAAAAACCGAGCACGTCACGGTCACGCCGGAGATCGTGCGTGAAATGCTCGGCCCTGCGAAATATGTTCGCGAAACAAGGCTAAAGACCAGTAAACCCGGAGTGGTCACAGGTCTGGCTTACACGCCGCAGGGCGGCGAAGTGTTGCACATCGAAGCCACGCGTTACCCCGGCAAAGGCAACATCACGCTCACCGGACACATTGGCGAAGTGATGAAAGAATCCGTCCAGGCCGCGCTCAGTCTCCTTCGCAGCCGCGACGGCCAACTGGGCGTGAATTCAGAAGATTTTCGCAAGATGGATATCCACGTGCACGTGCCGGCCGGCGCAGTGCCGAAAGATGGGCCATCAGCAGGCATCGCCATGTTCACCGCGCTCGCCTCGCTCTTCAGCAACAGGCCGGTTCGCCCCGATGTGGCCATGACCGGCGAAATCACTTTGCGCGGGCTGGTTCTGCCGATCGGCGGTCTGAAGGAAAAAAGCCTGGCAGCGATGCGCGCCGGGATCACGACAGTAATAATCCCCAAGCTCAACGAAAAAGATCTCGTCGATGTCCCCGAGGAAGCGAAACAAAAACTCAAATTCGTCCCGGTCGAAACCGTCGATGAAGTGCTGGCCGTTGCGCTGGAGAAGAACGGCGCTTCGAACCAGCAATCAGGTGGATCGGCTTCTCCGAAGACGATGGAAAATAATCGCGGCAAAGCCGCCTAGACTTAACAACGCGTTGAGCCGCCTTCGCATCGCTACGGCGTGCCAAGGGACAACGCGTTCCACCTAATAATCAGTAGACGCCAGCATAGGCTTGCCGCAACAACGCCACGATGCCTCAAGGTCCGACGAGGTTCCAACCGCCGGGAAGAGTGGGACCGGCAGCACTGCCAATCCGAACATTGTCGTTCAGATACCAAATCGCCGTTTGGTGTGTGTTCGAATTGTAAAGTAAATAATCGGGCCTGCCGTTGCCGTCGAAATCGGCAACGCCGGTCAAATCGTATCCGGCCGAAATTGTGGGCCCAGACCTGCTGTTTGTATGTGTGACTCCAGACATATACCAGATCACGGTTTCATGCGTACCCGGCCTGAACAGCAGATAATCCGGTTGGCCATCCCCATTGAAGTCAGCAGCCGCCACAAGGCTCCAGCCGCCCGGAAGAGTAGGACCAGTGGCACTTCCGACATGCACATTATTGTTCATGTACCAAATTGCTGTCTGGCCCGTGCTGGGCCGGTAAAGCACAAGATCTGGCCGGCCATTCCCATTAAAGTCACTTGTCGCCACCACTTCCCAACCGGTCGGCAGCGTCGGTCCGTTATTGGCAGCGAGAAACGTCGCTCCAACCAGATACCAAACGGCGGTCTCGTGTGTGGTTGAATTGAAAAGCAGGTAATCGGGGTGACCGTCGCGGTTGAAATCCGCCACGCTCGCCACACTCCAGCCAGAAGGAAGAGTAGGGCCAGTGTTGCTTGCGAAATGAATATTGTTGTTCATGTACCAAACAGCTGTTTGGCGCGTGATTGGATTACTAAGGAGAAAATCCGGCCTGGCGTCACTGTTGAAATCTGTGGCCGGTACTACCGGGGGAATCCGGACATAGTAAATATCTTCTTCGCCGTTGAATGTGGCGGCATACGCGACATTGGCGCTGACATTATCTGAAACAGTCGTGATGTAATCGCCGATTTTTTGCTGATTCGGATAACCAACGAACGGGTTAAACGAATTGCTGATCGCGACATTACGCGACCAGGTATGGCCGCCATCTGCGCTATAGGAATAAAAAAGCTGCGAAGTCGTATTGTTCGCGGCATTGCGCGTGTCGAACCAGACGACATCAATTCGTCCGTTGGGCGCCACCGAAAGTGTGCCGAACCAGTGCCACTTCGCGTGATTGACAGGGTCGTCATTGATCCGGTGCGCCGGGCTGAACGTTTGGCCTCCATTTGTGCTGCGCATGAACATTACGTCGCTGCCCGTGGTGAAGCCGGCGGGCTGAACACTCGCGAGCATGTAAACGTTGTTGTTTGTACTCGTGCCGGAACGATCTACCGCCAGAAACACCTGACCGACCAATCCTTCCGGATTAATCGGCTCGCTGTAAACGATATTGCCGCCAAGGTTCACGGCGGTGCTTTGGTCGAAAGTCGGAGTAACGCCGCCGTTCTTCGCGTTTGTGGAGCGAACACACCAAATCCGGTTGGTGGTCAGGTTTACGCCGCCAATAAAAAGATTGCCGTTGGAATCAACATCCAATGTGCCCCACGCAGGGGAGTTCGGAATATTGATCGGATCCATCCAGGTGAATCCGTTGTTGGTGGATCGGCTAAATTGTCTGCCGTTGTAGTTATTTCCATCGGTGCTCCAGGATTGGTACTGAAACCCGTGTCCCGAGCTATTCGTCTTGTCGATCGTAAACCACTGTTTATCGCCGCCATCTGCCGGCGCGATATTCGTCCACGATTGGCCGCCGTTGAGTGACCGCCACAAATTGTCAAAAAAGTTCTGGAGAAGGCTGAGATAAAGAAAATTACCGGCGCTATCGGAGTTCAGCACCGGATCGCTGCGGAAAACGTTGTGTTCGAGAACGCCGGGAGACCTCCATGTCCTTCCGCCATTGGTCGTGTATGCGAAACCGGCCTGGCGAAAGTTTGACGACACGTGGTCGAACTGTCTCCAGCCGATGCTCATTTTGTTTCCGTTCGCAGGATTCACGCAAATGGAGGGCTCATTTGCGGCATCGCCAACGATGTTGTTGCCGTTCGAGTCGAGGTTTACCTGATGGCTGGTGTACGGACCGAACTGCGAAAGGAGACTGGGCGAAGTGACGACGGCTGGAGCGAGCGGCGCGGGCGGGTTATCATATTTTTCCAGCGGCCCTTTCGGAAGCGGCTTGGGCGCCAGTGTCTGGCTTGAAGCGATACTGATCAGCGCCAGAAAAATGGCGGAACTGAACAAACCCGGCCTTAACATCCCGGGCAATTATAAATCGGATTTGTGTTCGGCGCGACCGACTACAAAGATCGGCTTGTAATCTCCTTACTCATCTGCGTGTCGAGCAATAGATTTGGGCTGTGCTATTCCCCTCATTTAGCGACGGCGAGGAAAGCGATAGATAGGCTCTCTGTGGTTTGACCAGATTAACTGGGAATCCGCACTCCCCGTGATTGATCCATGGAGAAGAGCGTTGCTTCGAAACAGTAATCAGGTGGATCGGCTTCTCCGAAGACGATCGAAAATAATCGCGGCACAGCCGCCTAGATTTAACAACGCGTTGAGGACGACGCGTTCCATCTAATCGCGTTTTCAGCGCTTGGTTTATTCACTCTCTTCAAGCTTCGATGGTGTTGTGTTGCCTGCCGCAGGTTCGGCTCGCGGTCATTTTGGGAGTCGGCGCACGTCAACGCCCTCAGGTCAGCCAGCGATCAATCGTCGTGAGTGCCTGCTCGATGTCATCCGCGTCATTATAAAGATGCGGGGAGAATCTCAGGACGCCCCTGCGCGCCGAGACGACGATCCCGGCTTTGTTGAGACGTTCGGCCAGGATCCGCACGTCCATGTCGGCGAACCGGGTGGCGACGATCGAGGAGCGCGCGCCGTCGTCCGTGGGCGACAGGATTTCGGCGTTCCTTTCGCGCAACCCTTCGATAAGGAGATCGGCGAGCGTCTTGTTCCTGGAGAAGATCCGCCCGACGTCCAGCCGCAGCAGGTAATCGATCGAGCTGGCGAGACCGTGCGCGCACCCGTAGGCCATGGTGCTGAACTCGAAACGGTGGGCGTTCGGGGGAAGCTTCAGTCGATCGGCACGCAGATCCCACATCTGCTCATGGGATCGGAATCCGACGAGCCCCGGCTCGAGGCGTTCGTGAAGATGGGGCGCGAGATACATCACGGCGACGCCGAAGGGCCCGCACAGCCACTTGTAGGATGCGGTAATCAGCGCGTCGACCCCGAGCGCCCCGACGTCGATCGGGATCCCGCCGGCCGACTGCGTTGCGTCGATGATGAGCAGGGCTCCGTTCCGGTGCGCGGCTTCAGCGAGCTTCGCCACGTCGAGTCGCTGGCCGGTGCTGTAAATCACATCGGAGACGCAGACGACGGCGGTCCCGGGATTGATCAGGCCGATCAGATCGTCGGCCCGATGATAATCGCCCTTCATGTCGGCGAGTCTGACTTCGGCTCCCGTGTGGCGCGCGACGCGCGCCCACGGGTAGATCGTGCTGGGAAACTCGAGACCGGTGCTGACGATGTTGCTGCCAGCAGTCGGCGCGACGGCCCAGGCGAGGGACGCTAGCAGCTCGGTCGCGCTCGAACCGACCGCGATCTCCTCGGGACGGCAGCTGAACAGCCGCGCGGCCGACGCGTGCAGTGTCGCGAACGCCCGCTCCTCAGCGGCCTCGTCGAAATGGATCGTCCCGTTCTCCGCGAGATCGTGCATCCATTCGACCACCGCCCGCTCCGCGCCGCTGTACATGAGGCAGACAGAGGCGGTGTTGAGATAGACACTCTTCCTGCTCGCGGGAAAATCGTCCGGTGCGACGATTGGGGTCAGGTCGGACAATGTAGTGTCGCCTCCGATTCCATCCACTCTTCCTCGCTTAAGCTTTAAGATCTGTCACGAGGATACTCCCTGCCTCACCTCAGCCCTTCAAGAGCGTACGCTCAGGGAGATCCATTCCCAAAATTCGGAGCGCGTGTTGCCGTCTTGCATCCACCTGGTATTCGAATACCACCGCGATCTTGTTCAACTGCGACGATTGCTGAGGATAAGTTTGAAAATAAATGGTCCCGCGATACGTCGCGGTCCGATCTGCGTTAGTGCGTCTTCTGCCGTGCCCAGACCTGGAGGATGTAGCCACTCCCAGGGGCGGAACCCATAGCGGTGGGACGTGGCTTGCCGGCCGGGGCGAAGCACACTTTGTAACCGCCCTCGTCCAGCGCGTAGATGCCGAGCATGACTTCTTTCTCGGTCGAGATGGCGTCCATCTCCTTTGGCGTTTTCGTTTCGTCGAGCTTGATCGTCCCCGCCTTGCTCGTGGCGTACTCCGCCGACCCGGGGAAGCGGAAGGTGTCGCCCTTAAAGACGATCGTCGTCTGCTTCACCTTGTCTTCGGGCAAGGTCTTTCCGTCTTGCATCGCCATGACGAGATACCAGGTGCCCTGAAACCTGTCCAAGTCCGTCTTTGGCGCCGCCGGTGCCGGCTCCTGGCGGTTGCACGCCCCGATCAACAGGCCGACAGCCGCAATCATCAGCAATCGCGCTTTCATAGTGACGTTCAAAGAGTGGACTCGTGTGTGCCCAAACGCGAATGTTAGCAAGCTCCTGACCTACTTCCATTCCCAGTAGTCGGAGCGCATGTTGCCCTCTGCGTCCACCTCGTATTCGAACAGCACCGCGACTTTGTTCAGCCGGGACCAATTTGGCGGCATGGTTTGCAAATAAATGGCGCCGCGATAAGTCGCGCTCCCGTCTTTCTTCATCGTGCCGACGCCATGGCCTGTCCACGTCGCCATTTTCCCGTCCTTGGTTATCATTACCCCTTGTCCTTCGCCGTAGTGTGTCCCGTCCGGACGGACAACGGTCCAGTAGGTGCCCGTGTCCTTTACGTCAGTGCCCAGCAACGATCCGTTTGCCTGAAACGAGGTTTCCATTTTTGGAGCTCCGCCCAGGTTCGGCAATACCCGCTGCGAAGTAATCTTTCCCGATATTCCACCAATCTTTTCGCCTAGCATAAATGTCCTCTCGTTAAGGTTTCATTTTCGAAGTCGTTGAATTCGGCTCCGAAACCATAGCGAAAGAAATTTGGTCGTCTATGGAGCTGAGCGAAGCGGCTAGTCGGTGCGCGAAACTCCGGGGAGCGCAGGCTCGCCCCGCGCCTGCGAGGTCTATGGCAGCTTGCCGAGACCGGGAAAATGGCGTCGTCTTAGAAATTGGCGTGCGAAGATGTTGCCGGCAGGGCTGCCGGCAACTACAGGCTGGCAGCCTGTGCTCCCCAGAAAATGCGCGTCCGCGCAAGGAGACATATCACCGCGTTTCGGCGTTCGCTCTTTGTTCGATTTGCTCGAGACTCGGATCAGTGTTGCTGATCCAATCGCGCGCATCGTTGATTTGAACCGGATTTACTGGGATCGCTCGCGGAATCTGCTCCCCTCTTGCTACCAGTTCACCCTCATACTTCACCGGTTTGCCGCGTTTGATCGGAAATTTCCAATGACGCCCGAATTTGTAGAGCGCGTAATACATGGTCTTTGCTTCACCAACGCTCACGCCGCTGCAACGCATGGCGTTGTAGAACATGCGGTCGCAATCCCACCATGGCCGGTTGTGTTCCCCGTACGCAACATCATGCAACACGGAAGCGTTCCGATATTTTCCTTCGAACGGTCCGCCCATGAAGGACCAGAGGTAACGCGGAATGGATGCGCCATCGACGACCGAACCGGCAGGCGCGACCCAAATGATGCCCTGCGGATCGGTGTAACTCAACTCGGTTAACAGCGTCATTGTCCGCCCGTCCGGATTCCACTTCGTCACCGGTTCGCCACTGTAGTAGCCCCATTTGAGCCGCTTGAGCCGGTTTGCGTCGCGCCAGATGCCGTGTCCGAGTGTTTGTGTGATGCGCAGCCAGCCAGAGCGGCAAGCAGGCTAATGAGCCCGAATAATTGAATTCCCTTTTTCGTTCCCATGCGAAAGCAAAACGTTCAACGCTCACCGCTCAACATTCAACCCTCACCTGGCGCTTCAATCTCGTCTTCCACGCCGTGTGGAGCGCTACAGGCAAAACGATGGACAAATGCGCCGAGGGGAATCCAAAGCGCCGGAGCACCGGCGCACTCCAAAACGCAAGCGCGAATTGGGCATGCAAATGGCGGCCACGTTTTGGAGTGCGGCGCTGCCGCAGCCGCTTTTTTCGCGCGCGGCAACTTGCGCCGGTAGCCTAGCGTGTGATTTCCGCGACAGGTTCCACTCTGGTAAGCTTTGTTTCCTTCTTCGGCGCCGCAGGCGTGATCGGTTCGCCTTCGGTTTGTTTTCGGTACGGCTGGAGATAAAACATCATGAACACGCCAATCACTACCAGCAACGAACCGATCCATTTCAATAGCCAGCCGGGGTCGCGCAAAATCTGCACGGTGCTTTGGTCGAGATTTTCCGGGTTCCATGACGCTTGCGAAATTTTGTAGGTCAACCCGGTCCACGTCCGCCACCAGGTCCCGGGAAAACTAAACGGATTATTCATCCAGCACGCGCCGGTGGCAGTTTCGCCGTCGGCGGTGACGACGCGCAGCGTGCTCTTGAATCCCGCAGGGCTGTCGCTGCCTTCATTCCGTTTCACTTCAAAATCGAGCAGCTCCAGTCCGATCGGCAGTCGAAACTGTTTTCCAGCCGTAGGCAACCATAATTCCATCAGGCGAAGTTCGCTCCGGCGAATCCGTCCTTTGGCGGATCGGAATCGTGATCTGCCAGCCGGCTGGAGCCCAGCGCTCAAATGTTTCGCCGTTTTGTTGAACGCGCACGCGCACGCCATCTGGCAAATCCGCCGCAGCGGACGAAGGCGTGCTGGTGTTTGCTCCGATTTCACTGGCGTGAAATCCATCTGCGCCTGCGCGCTGCGGCATCGTCTCGTCAACGACAAGCTGCCAATCGGCCCAGCCCGTTGGCAGCGGTTTATTCAAATCGAGCTTGCCGCTCGATTTGCCGTTCTTTCGCGAGGCGAGCTCGTAAGTGATCGCGCCATCATCCGCGATGAACAACGTGAGATGATTTTGCGTCTTCTTCACCGGGTGCAGGCATCGTCGGCGGGCCGCCTGTGGTTGATCGTTTCTGCCGCCTCCATGTGGATTGGTGTCGCTTCTGCAACAGGAACAGCCTTTGCCGCGGATCGTGACGAGCACTGCCGGATTGTTCGGCTGATCACTGAACGAACTCGGTTTCCCGTTCTCGATCCGGAAATCGGGCCAGTAATTCTCGATCCGGAGCGTGAACGGTGTGTTCTCGATCGGCACGTCGCGTCCAAGATTTTCTGCGACATCGAAGATCGTTTCCTTTTCGCCCAGCCGAAACTACGACGTGGCCTTTGTTTCCGTTCTCAGGTGCGACTCAAACGGACTTTCGCTCCGGTGCTGCCGCCTTTGCGAACGTGGCCGATCTGTTCGTCCGGCGCTTTGCTAAATGCGAAGATCGATTCCTCTAACTCGATCACTCCTGCGTGTCGATGCTCGTGCGAAGCTGTGAGTCGCTGCTCGGGTCGCTCGACGAATCGCGACGTCGTGATTACGCGGTCCACGTCGCTTCAATTCGATGGTTGCGAGACCCATCGAAAAATTTCCGTGCTGCGGATCATCAGCGAGGAGCCAGCTGTCGAGATGCTGATTCATCATCGCAGTCGTAATTGTGAAATGCAGCGCCGGCCTGCCTGCCGAAGCTTCAGCGGAGGCGGGCGTGCCCGCTTGCTCACGGCATTCGGATTCAGTTTCCCCTCAATCGCAGGCGCGTAATCGACAATTTGCAAATGCGCGCCGCTGGCGAGAAGGCCAAGATCGCGCGGATGCTGCGGCGTTGGCGGATGATGCAAGAATTCAGCCGGATAACCTTTCACGATTCCATCGACATCGTGCACACGAAGCTGGCGTTGATCGACCAGAAGCCGATTGGTTGGCGGTTCGCCTTTAAAAAGCGTGATTGTTCCTTCGATTCCCCAAATCCTGCCGATGAGCGAGCCGATCAACAGCGTGATGATGCCGAGATGAGTGATGAGGAACGCAAGATGATGTTTGCGCCACGGCCAGCGCGAGAGCGCGGAACAGGCAAGGTTCGCGCCCGAGCAAAACGAGCCAGAGATTGAACCACGGCGCGCCGTAAACGTAGGCGCGCGCAACTTTCGCGTCGAAACTCGATTCGTAAATCGTGCCTGCAATCGCGGCAACGATGAGGACCGCGAGCAAAACGACAGCGAGTTTGAGCGACGCAAAAAATTCAAAGACCGGGTTGCGTTGCCACGCTGGCTGCTCCCGTGAATTCGAGTGTCCCATGCGAACAGCGCACTTTCCGCGAGACGAGACCGCGCTTCAATGATTGAGTTTTCGAGGCTAGTGCAAGGCGACGGAAGTCACCCTCGGTTGCCGTGTGTTTCAAGGTGAAGAAATTTATGAGGACATCGTGATCCCGCCAGCTAACGCGCTAAAGCTCGTCAACGCACTTCCCGGCGCATGGCTAGGTCAATTCCCTGGCGGTGGGCACGCTTTCATGGCGCAGTATCCACGTCCGTTGGCCGATCTCATCAACACGTTTCTTGCAGCTGGATGATTCTGAACCGGCGCTCGGGCTTTGGTTCGAGATCGGATGAAAGGTATCACATGTCCCCATGAAAAAGCGGCAGAACACTGCCGCACTCCAAAACGTGGCCGTCATTGCAAGTAAGGTGGCTTCGCTTGCGTTTTGGAGTGCGGCGCTGCTGCGCCGCTTTTAATTCCTGCGGCCGACGCAGCAGAAGCCTTGCTGCAGCGTCTCCGATGAGCTATCGCCATTCAGCGCGTCCACGCTTTCCAGCGTTTGCGGATTGGCTTTGCGTAACGGTCCACATCGATTTTTTTCAACCGCTTGACGCCGTCTTTCATTGCATCCGTCACCGCATCCGCAGATCTCTCATATTTTTCCCTGGCCGATTTGAACAACGGCCAGAGAAACGGCAGAGAAAGAACGCTCCAGTTCAGATCGCCAAGCGGCGATTTCACTTCAACCTCTGCCTTTTGCTCGCTCGTAGAGGCGAAACGAATCGCGAAGCCAATGGCGATTCCGATTCCAAGCGCCCCGAGGATCGTCGGCACGGGATTTTCGCGCACGAAATATTCGGTGCGCTCCCGCGCACGGCCGGCTTTTTCTTTTGTTCCATCCCACGTCTGGCCCATGGCCGTGGAAATTTTCCTTGTGGTTCGACGAAACTGCTCACGCCCAGTTGAGCCCATTTCTTCTTCGCTCGGCTGAAGCTGCGCCGGAAGCGGTTCGTCCCTCGTAAGATCGTTTTCGTTCGGATTAATCATACAAAAAGAAATCGTATGACGCGGCGCGATTGCGCCTCTCGGATGTAGCCGTTTCGCTGTGCGAAACGCGGCGCTGGCGTTCCATGGAGCGCGCGAAATGCGCTTCCCACTACAGCAATCGGCGGTACGCCTCAAAGATATCTTCGCTCCAAAGAACGAAGATCACTTTGTCGATCTTGTCGGTGTTCGCGAGGAACTCACGCGTGGTTTTCAGCCGCGATCTCCGCTGCTTCCTGAATCGGATAGCCGTATGCGCCGCAACTGATCGCCGGAAACGCTATCGTCTTAATTCCGTTTTCGACCGCGAGCTGCAATGAATTCCGGTAGCAATTTGCCAGAATCTCAGGCTCGCCGCGTTTCCCGCCGCGCCAGATCGGCCCGACACTGTGAATGACGAACCGCGCTGGCAAGCGATAGCCGCGAGTCAGTTTCGCCTCGCCGGGCTCACAACCGCCGAGCGTTCGACATTCTGCGAGTAATTCGGGACCGGCAGCGCGATGAATCGCTCCATCCACTCCGCCGCCGCCGAGAAGCGTCGTTTTAGCCGCGTTCACAATGGCATCCACATCGGCCTTCGTGATGTCGCCGCGGACAATGTCGATTTTAGCGCAAACGTTCAAAACTCAGCGATCTGAATTCAGAGGTGCAGTCGGCGAAAGAGTTCGGTTTATTTCCTCGGCCGCAAAATTTGTTCGTGTCAATAACACCATCGAAGTTCCATTGCCCACGGATTGATCTCGCCGCGGCGTCCGAAAGCATCAAGTCGCTCTAAGCAGCTTCAGGTAGAGATTCACTGAACTGCAACCGTAGCCAGCCCAGCATCACCAAATTTCGAATGGCGCTGGCAACGTCG
Source organism: uncultured Verrucomicrobiae bacterium (assembly GCA_963741065.1). Taxonomy (GTDB): domain Bacteria; phylum Verrucomicrobiota; class Verrucomicrobiia; order Chthoniobacterales; family UBA10450; genus Udaeobacter. Next base: position 78,763 of record CAVUGV010000017.1, read on the forward strand.
CGCCGTTTCTCTTCTGTCCGCCAGGATTTCTTCCAATCCAGAATGTAATCGTAAAGCTCTTTTTCGGTTACCTGCTCCTCGAGTTTCGCTCTTTTCAGTTCGCGACTGGCGAATAGGACGGTCGTGACGTCCTCGGCTTGGTCAGTGTTCTTGATCCGGCTGAACAGGTCGACGGTTTTATCGATCCATCTTCGGTGTCGCTCGATCACGTCGGCGAATTTTGAGCGATCGCGCTCGTACTCGTCACCTACGCGAACTGCCGTCATCTTTCCCAACTGCTCTTCGCGAAGCCAATTTTTATTTGCGAGTTCGTGTAGAGCCAACTTCACTTCCGGCGCGAACGGTCCATAGCTTCCTTTAGCGAAACGAAATTCAGTTCCCACTCCCAACTCCGTGATCACGTAAGCGATTTTCTGAAGGATCGTACGGCCAACCGGATTCGCGTAAGGCTGCCGTCCGAGTCCGCGAAGCACTTCCGCGACCACCACCCACTCCGGATTAAATTTCTTCCGGCGATGTCCTTTGCCTTCGAGACTCATCTGGGTGGGTGCCGCCAAAAACTCCTCCGTTAACTCGTTTTTCGGAGTGCCGTACGGCGCAAAAACCTCCACGTCGAAATCAGCACTGCGAAGCTTGTCATACATGAGCGGACCCACCTCAGACCACTCTAAGCCACCGTTGCCACAGCCAAGCGGAGGGAACGCGATGCTGCGGATCTCCCATTCAGTCGCATGCGCGAGAAGGTAATCCAAGCCATTTGCGATATCGGCGAGCCGTGCCGGCGAGCGCCAATGCTTCTTTGTTGGAAAATTCACGATTCGAACACAGGATGGGTCATGATAGAGATACGGTTCACCGAGACGCACTTCGCCACGCTCGCAACGCTCGAGATAGTCTTCGAACATTGCCGGGAAACGCTTACGAAATCCCATGGCGACGCCTTTACCCATCACGCCCACGCAATTCACCGTGTTCACGAGCGTTTGCGCCTTGCTGGCGAAAAGATCACCGATCAGTGGTTTAAACATAAGGATCGCGTCCTCGTTTACTGAAAAAATAACATGGAATCAATATCGATGCGAAGCCCGAAGCCAAGCTCAGCCAAGCGCTTTGCCGCGGCTTCGTCAACAACCCACGCACCGATCAAGAAACGAGGTTCGACCACGTGAGGAACGAGAACTTCAGCGCACTTCTTTAACTTTCGATCGTAGGTACTCGAACCGATTCGAATCTCTCCAATCCCGCGCAAAAATTCGGTCGAAGTCGAGCAGGTGCAACTGGTCTGGACGCAGAAAACGAACCCAATCACTTGCTGCGTTTCGGTCGGCGATGACTACTCCTTCGAGTTGCAGGATCGATAATGAGACGCGCAACACGCATAGGTAAGATGCTTGTTCCTGTCTGCTGTACATCATGGGATTCCGGGCGTGAAAATATAAATTGGCATACTGATGAAGCTTAAGGCCGCCTGGAACTGGCTTTGGCTCACGCCGCTCCTGCGCTTCCACCATCGCAACCGAACGGTGAGGAAGCTTCGATGCACGTTCGTGTGAAAGAATCCCGTGCTTAAGCGCCGAAGGAATATTCGCCAAAGGCATGATGCACTGAAATTCCGTCACGCGCGGATCCATTTCTGGAGCTCACTTTAACGGTTAAGCGCGAATTGCGATACGCTAATTTGGTCTAACAACAGTTTTCGGAAGCGACGGATCGCGCCGTGCGATGGGTGTCATTAGCTTACGGCGCCAAGCGCTCGATCAACCAACTGCCATCCGTCTGCCGAGTGTAACGAAAGCGATCGTGCAAGCGGTTAAGCCGGCCTTGCCAGAATTCGATCGTATCAGGTTTAAGCCGGTAACCGCCCCAGTGCGGCGGAAGCGGAATGGACTTGTCGCGGAAGCGTTCGGTCATTTCGGCCATGCGCGCGTCGAGCACGCGACGTGCGTCGATCACCTCGCTCTGACGCGATGCCCAGGCGCTCAGTTGGCTGCCAATCGGGCGCGAATGAAAATATGTCTGCGATTCTTTGCGTGAGGTTTTTTTCACTTTTCCGCTGATGCGAATCTGCCGGTCCATCTCGATCCAGTAAAACGCCAGTGCCGCGTACGGATTGGCCTCAAGCTGCTTTCCTTTCTCGCTCTCGTAGTTGGTAAAAAAGACGAACCCATCCTGGTCGAATCCTTTTAGCAACACAATCCGCGCTGACGGTCTGGCCTCCGGGCCAGCCGTTGCGAGACTCATCGCGTTAATATCGCGAATACCCGCTTCGATCGCGGCAGTGAACCAGTTTGCAAATTGCTTGATTGGATCAGGGTCGAGATCGCTCCGGCGCAGGCCTTCGCCGGCGTGCTCGTAATGCGAGGCGGCGGGATCTCGTGGCGTCTCCATCAGGCATTCCGAAACTAGGTCGCTGCGGCGGCGGCTACTGCCCGCGGTGCGGCGGTTTGACGCAGCTTCTCGATTACTTTCGGGACGACTTCAATAGCGCGATCGATTTCGGCTTCGGTGTTGAACCGGCCGAATGAAAAACGCAGGCTGCGCCGGGCGTCATCGCCATCAGGATTCATCGCGCGCAACACATGCGAAGCCTCCTGCGAACCCGTTCGGCAGGCAGAGCCGGCCGAGCAACAAATATGATGTCGATCGAGCAGCAGAAGCGCCGCGGGCGATTCGATTCCTTCGAACGAAAGACTCGATGTGTTCGGGATCCGCAGCGCCCCACCGCCGTTCACGGATGCGCAACTGACGGATTCGAGAATCGCCTTTTCGAAGCGATCGCGCATCGAACGGACGCTGCATTTTCCTTCTGCGAGATATTTGGCAGCCAGTTCAGCGGCTTTTCCAAGGCCGACAATCGAGGCGACGTTTTCCGTTCCGCCGCGGCGCCCATTTTCCTGGCCGCCGCCTGCGATCAACGAACTAAAGCGCGCTCGCCCGTTGACATAAAGCGCGCCTGCGCCTTTTGGCCCATGAAATTTGTGCGCGGAAAGGGAAAGAAAATTGATTGCCGTTTCGCGCAACCGGATCGGAATTTTCCCGACCGCCTGCACAGCATCGGTATGAAAGAGCACACCTTTCCGGCGACAAATCTCAGCGATTTTCTGAACGGGAAAGAGCACACCGGTCTCGTTGTTCGCCCACATCATCGAAACAAGCGCAGTCTCGGGGCGAATCGCGGCCTCTAATTCGGCCAGATCGACATTGCCCTGCCGATCCACGCCGAGAAACGTCACGCCGCAGCCGTGTTTTTCGAGGTCCTGGCATGGGCGCAAAACAGCGCTGTGTTCCACGGCGCTTGCCACCACATGTCCACCACGGCGGATTCGTCCTGTGGCGAATTTCCCGTGCGGCTCAAACTGGAGCGCGGAATGAATTACAGCATTGTTCGATTCCGTTCCGCCGCTGGTAAAAACAATTTCCGAAGGGGCACAGCCGAGTAACGCTCCCAACCGTTCACGCGCCAGATCGACAGCTTTTCGCGCCCGCGCGGCAAAAGCGTAGCCGCTGGATGGGTTGCCGTAATACTTCGTTAAAAACGGCAGCATCTCCTCGATCACCGCCGGATCGAGCGGCGTGGTCGCGTTGTTATCGAGGTAAACGATTTCCTCGTCCGCCATGGACTCCATTGTAGAGCTAGTCGCAGCTGCTGCAATGTTGTTCCCAGAAATCGACGTCTTTGTTGATTCTGGTGGAGCGGAGGCAACTATAGGTCAGTCCATCATGGACGGCGGCAGGAATTCGAAGTAGCCGACCTTGAGTTGGCCGCCTTCTTCGACGAGAACGACCTTGAGATTGAAGTAGGGATCAAAATCTTCGTCCTTCTTCAACTCCTCCACGCTAATGCCCTGCTGCTGCGCAATCTTTTCAAGTTCCTGCGGTGAGAGCTCCGTGTGGATCTGCCCGCGTAAACTCGCGCGCCGGATGTTGGCGGGAATCCAGTCGGGCATCGCGCCGATGGCGAACATCGAGTCCATCGCGCCGAATTGCTCCTTGCTGCGCCGGTTCAAAACGTCGGGATCGGTCGAAAACACGCTTAGCATCTTGGGCGCGCGCGGTGCGCCACGCGCCGCCTCGACGTATTGCATCAGGTAGGCGAATTGTGCCGCCGTCACGTTCATATACGGTTGTGATTCGTATTGCTGGAAAGTGGCCTGTTCCTCAGCGGGCGTAAACTGGTTGAAGGACATCCGCGCTCTGGCGTGGCTGGAGAGCAGCGCGTAAGCGTCCGCGTATTTCCGGATGGCGATGGCAATGAAGAACGGTTTTGCCGCGAGGAGATATTTGCGTTCATCCGGTTTTGCGTCCTTATCTAAAAAATTGTCCTCGCTTTTTTGAGCGGTCTTCTCTTTGCCGTCCTGAGTTTTCTTGCCGCAACTTGTCAGCATCGATGACAGCAGAATCGCCGCGATGACAGACAGTGATAGAGCTTCGATTTTGTTCACGTGACACCTCAGGGGAGCCAGAGCATGCGCAGGAGCAGAAGGAGGAGCAAGAATAAGAAAACCGAAAGCAGCCGCGGTTGGAAACTTGGCGACTTCCATTTAATCTCCCCGCGCATGACTTCGCCGAACCCGCCGAAGGCGGGCAGCCCCTTCAAGAGAGATGACGCGCCATCCGCGGTCGAGCGGAAGGAAGGATCTGGGCGACCCAGCCGATTGGAGCAATCGGCTGCCCTCCGGGCGCGAGGCGGGTCGATCTGGGATCTGGCCAATCCGCAACTGCGGGAAATCACGGTTTACGAGCCCGGAAAACCAATTGAAGAGACAGCACGCGAGCTCGGCATCGAACCGGACGCAATCATCAAGCTGGCCTCGAACGAGAATCCGCTGGGGCCTTCTCCCAAGGCGATCGAGGCGATGCGCGCAGCGCTCAGCAATGCGCATCTGTATCCGGATGGCAGCGGCTTTTACTTATGCAAAGCGGTCGCAGCCAAGCTCGGTCTCGCGCCAGACAACGTGATTCTCGGCAATGGCTCAAATGAGGTGATCGAATTTCTCGGTCACGCGTTTCTGAATCCGGGCGATGACGTAATTATTTTTCAGTACGCGTTTATCATCTATAAACTGCTTGCGACCTCTTTCGCTGCGCGCACGATCGAATTGCCGACTCCGAAGTTTCAACAGGACCTCGGCGCGACGTTGGAAGCAATCACGCCGAAAACGCGCCTGATTTTCATTCCTAATCCAAACAATCCGACGGGCGCCTTGGTTTCGCAGCGCGCGATCGACAGCTTCATGTCGCGCGTCTCCGAGAACATTGTTGTCGTTTTCGACGAAGCGTATTTCGAATTCCTCGACGATCCGCCGGACACGCTGCAGTACGTTCGCGAAGGGCGAAATGTGGTGGTCCTACGCACGTTTTCGAAAATCCATGGACTCGCTGGTCTGCGGCTCGGTTATGGCATCGCGACCGCCGATTTGATCGAGGTCCTTCACAAGACGAGGCAGCCATTCAATGTGAACAGCATTGCGCAAGCGGGCGCGCTCGCGGCGCTGGAGGACGATGCACACCTGCGCGAGACGAAGCGCGTGATCGACGAAGGCCGCGCTTATTTGCAGGAACAATTTGCCGAAATGCAGGTTCCTTTCGTGCCAGCCGTCGCGAATTTTGTGATGGTAAACGTGGGCGATGGCTGCGCGGTCTTCGAGAAATTGCTGCGACGGCAAATTATCGTGCGCCCACTCAAAGGTTATGGCTTACCCGAATGGGTTCGGATCACCGTCGGCACGATGGAGGAGAATAGGAAATTAATCGCGGCGTTGAGCGAAGTGATGCTCGGCTGATGGACGGGCGGACGGCTTTCAGCGCCTGTAGGCGCGACATGTTTATAGCTGGAAACGCCACCACTGCCGGACAAGCTCCGTTAGGAGCGGCATTGGACATTGCAAGACCAGCTTGCACATTATGCGAACTCTGGAAGAAACGATGCCTCTAACATGTCGCTCCGATGGAGCTTCGATCGGGTCTTCGAGCGTGTTGACTATAAACGTTGCGCTCCTAACGGAGCTTTACTTCAACGAATCATGACCGTTTCTGACACGATTGCCGCTATCTCGACACCGCCCGGTGAAGGCGCCATCGCGCTGGTCCGTGTTTCAGGGGCGAATGCCATTCAAATCGCGGACAAGATTTTTCGCGGCAAAGAAGAGCCGTCGCGATTTGCGTCACACGTTCAACACCTGGGCGAAATTTTCAGCGCAGAAAATCAATTGATCGATCAAGCGGTGATCTCGGTTCACCGCGCACCCGCCAGTTACACGGGCGAAGATTTGGTGGAGATCAGTTGCCACGGTGGCACGCTCGTTTCCGCGAAAGTTCTTGAAGCTTGTTTGCGCGCAGGCGCAAGGGCGGCACGTCCCGGCGAATTCACTGAGCGCGCGTTTCTCAACGGCAAAATGGACCTGACCCAGGCCGAGGCCGTGATCGATCTGATTCGCGCGCGCACTGATCTCGCGCTCCGCTCAGCCACTGAACAACTCGAAGGCAGACTTGGCGAACAAATCAGGAAGATCCGCGACGAATTGATCGCGCTGCTGGCACACATCAACGCGTCAATCGATTTCCCGGAGGAGGGCATAGCGCCCGATGAAGGCGAGACATTGTGCGCCCGGCTCGATGCCGTTCGTGAAGAGATTGCCGCTTTGCTCGCCACCGCCGATCAGGGTCGCGTTTTGCGCGAGGGCGTGCGCGTGGTGATTTACGGAGCGACCAATGCAGGCAAATCGAGTTTGCTCAATCGCCTGCTTGGCTACGATCGAGTGATCGTTAGCGATACCCACGGGACAACGCGGGATACGATCGAAGAAACAGTCAACCTGGACGGTGTGCCCATCCGATTGCTCGACACCGCCGGCCTGCGAGCGTCGGAAACCGAACTGGAGAGCGAAGGAATCGCGCGCACCGAAAAATCGCTGCAACTGGCAGACTTGCGTCTGCACATCGCCGATCGCAACGCGCCTCGGTCGGCGCATTTCAACTCGCGAAAGCTTTCGGAGTTCAACGGCCGGACCGAGGACGACCGGAATGAACTTGTAGTTTTGAACAAGAGCGATTTGCCCGAGGACAACGACTGGAAAAATTTTTCGGCGCTGCGGATTTCCTGCGTAACCGGAGAAGGCCTGCCGCAGCTGCAAAAGGAAATTCTGGCGCGGATCAGGCAGCAAAATCTGAGGCCGGAAAGTGCAGTGGCGATCAATACGCGTCACCGCGATTGCCTGCGCCGCGCGTTGGAGTCATGTGATGGGGCGCGGTCAGCATTGGGCCAGGGGTTATCGCAGGAGTACGTTGCGGTTGATCTTGATCAGGGATTGCGCGCAGTGGGGGAAGTCATTGGCGTGGTCGATGTGGAACAAATTCTCGACTCGGTGTTCAGTCAGTTTTGTATCGGCAAATGATGCTGGAATTAATCCAGACAATAGCGCTGTCATGTTGAGCGAAGCGAAACATCTCGATGTTTTTCCGCGTCGATCGCCTTCAGAAATGACTAGAGATTCTTCGCTCCGCTCAGAATGACAAAGCGATGATGAGAATCTTCGGAATTAAACCGTTGAAGCGGCGGTTCGCATGAAAAACGGCTACGAGCGATTCATCAGACCGCTGTTATTTTCGCTCGACGCTGAAACGGCGCACCATTTCACAATCGCCTTGCTGGGGCAGGCATCGTCTTTCGATCTCGCGCTGCGCGTGCTCCGATTTTTTCAGCCGTCATCAAAATCAAAGACGCTCTTCGGTCTTACCTTTCCAAATCCCATCGGACTTGCGGCTGGATTGGACAAGAACGGCGTTGCCATTCCCGCATGGGCAGCGTTGGGTTTCGGCTTTATCGAAATCGGAACCGTGACTGCAAAAGCGCAGCCGGGAAATCCCAAACCACGCATCTTTCGATTGCCCGAGCAAAAGGCGTTGATCAATCGCCTTGGCTTTAACAACGACGGTGCGGACGCGATCGCGGACCGACTGCGCCGACTGCGCATGAGCGGACGATGGCCACCGGTTCCAGTCGGCATCAACATTGGCAAATCTCGGGTAACGCCGCTTGAACAGGCGACGGACGATTATCTCCACTCGTTTCGATTGCTTCGGGATTTCGCCGATTACGTCACGCTGAATGTCAGCTCACCCAACACGCCCGGCTTACGCCAACTGCAGGAACCTCAAAGGCTTTCGCAGTTGTTAAAGGCGATTGGCCGCGAGCGGGGCGCAGCCACCAAACCGATCCTGGTGAAAATTTCGCCCGACCTTTCGCCGATTGAGCTGGAAGCGATCCTTGCAGCCTGTGAGGAAAATGCAGTGGCGGGCATCATCGCGACGAACACGACGCTCGATCACTCCTCGATTCCACCAGCGCTGCATGAGGAAGGCGGCTTGAGCGGAGCGCCGCTGCGGGAAAAATCGACGGCGCTGGTGCGCGAGATTGTCGGGAAGTCCGCGATTCCAGTGATCGCTTCCGGTGGAATTTTCGACGCAAAATCGGCGCAGGAGAAATTGCAGGCCGGCGCACAGCTCATTCAGCTTTACACCGGATTCGTTTATCGCGGACCGCGACTTCTTTGTGAAATCATGGAAGCGATGTAGCCACGGCGCTGTGTCGCCGTGCCGAGGCCAACGCAATCAACGCCTCGACGCAGCGAGGCGGCTACAACAACACGCAGCAATTGAAGCACTACCTACGGACTGGCCGACGGCGATTCGGCTTGAGATTCGTGAAATTCACGATGGCGCCAGCGCCGGTGTCGCTCTTCGATTTGTTGCAATTTTTGGCGTTGTTCGTCTGTGAGATTGACAGCCATCTGCCGGTGCGCCTCTGCAATCGTCTCATGAACATTCCGCGCAGTCTCCCGCCGAATCTCTCGGAGTTGCAGAGCCATCTTGTCGATGATCGGCGAAATTTTGGCGACTTGTTCCGGCGTCAGATTGAGCTCGGTACGGAGCCTTTCCTTCATTCGCGCGCCAATCTCCTCGGGATGATGAAATCCAAAGAAGAGATGGCGGGCATACAATCCTCCAAGGAACGCGCCACTAATCCCCCCGGCGACAAACACGAGGATGAATCCCGCGATGAGTTTCCATTTCAACGCCTGGTTCATTGCGAGAATTCATTTTGAATGGCCGTGTCCGCGATGGCGAATTCATTCGCAAAAGATTCACCGATTTCGCGGCTCTGATTCGCTTCACGAACGACGGCGATTGTCGAAATCGCGATTACAGCTGCCGATATTAATGCCACGCGCCGAACGAGCGATACAACGCCGTTCGCCGTCGGTCTAGCCGCGCGCCAGAGCGCAATCACGCGTGTGTCAAAGCCGAACGGCATGGCAGCGTCGGCTTCTTCGCCCGCCTGCGCGGCGGATCGCAGCAATCGATCCAAGGATGGGCGATCTCCAGATCGCCCCGGCGGTTTGGAAACCGCCGCTCCTTGCTGTTTAATCTTGTGATCTTTCATGGTCTTTCTCCGATTCTGGCTAACTGAGCTTTCATCTTTTGCCGAGCTCGGAACGCGCGCACCTTAACCAGCGCCGCGCTCCAGCCAGTGATTTTCCGGATCTCCTCGACCGAACGCCCCTGCAAGTATAGCAAATCAATCGCCAGCCGCTCAACCGGCTTCAGCGCCGCCAGGAGATGTTCAACCAATTGGCGTGAAGCAAAACGCTGGTCCGGAGCCAACTCTTCGGTAGAGGTCGTGAGATTCTCGATTACCGCTTGCTCTTCCGCGCTCAAATCGGCGTGACGAAGTTCCGGGCGTATCCTCTCCGACTCGATTTGGTTCAGGCACGTATTGACTGCAATGCGCGAGACCCAGTGCTCCAGCGGCACTTTACCGGAGAACTGCGATAACTTTTGGAAAACTTTGATGAAAATCATTTGGCAAAGGTCCTCCTCGGCGGTTCGGCGTGGTCGATGCGCCCGGACGATTTTGGCCACAGTCGGATAAAGCTGCCGCACCAGCGCGCGAGCTGCTTCATCATCATGCTGAAGCGCAGCCTGAACCAGCGCGCTTGCGTCAGAATCATCCATGTATTCGAGAGCGCATCCACTCTGGTAGCTATGACCAGCGCAGGCGCGCTTTGGTTACAATTTTAGTATCGCTCGATTGTCATTTCGAGCGAAGTCGAGAAATCTCTTGAAGCTAATCCTCCTGCAGTTCGTCACGCCAATGTACAGGACAGAGGCGATTCCGATTTAGTCACGATGTAGATCCAAAAAATTGTAATCCCGTGCCATGTCTCGTCAGATCTAGATCGAGGGATTCCTCGACTTCGCTCGGAATGACACAGGAGTCAGTGGGCGGATAAACCAAAAAATTTTGTAACCGCTTGTCTTCGCATCCGGTCATATCTTGAAAAGCGCGAGGAGCGCACAGCAAAACAACAATAAAAACAAACTATGAAACGAAACATATTAGCACTTGTGGCCGCCGGGGCGATCGCGCTTGGCGGCTTTGTCGCGTTGCAGGCTCAACCCGGCCTTGGCGGGCCAGGCGGATGCGCGCACGGTCACGGGTTTGGCCTGGGGCATCTAACCGACAAGTTGAACCTGACTTCTGAACAGCAGACGAAGGTTCAGCCAATTCTCGACGCGGCCAAACCGCAAATCCGCGCGATCCATCAGGAGGCGATGCAGAAAATGAAAACGGTGATGGACGGCACGCTGTCGCAGATCCGTCCGCTGCTCAATGCGGATCAGCAGAAGAAGCTCGATGCAATCCAAAAAGCGCATCAGGACATGATGAACGCTCACAAAGAGCTGCACGACGCAATGCAAGAATAACTTTGGGTTGTCCACAGCGATAAAGGGGGAGGCGGCGACCTGAAAATGGTCGCCGCCTTTTTTCTCTCTGGGAAAAATTTCTCGTTGCGGGTGCCGGACCGGAGCGCCATAGGCGTGAAATATTTATAGTTTGGAATCCATCCAAGGCCTCAGCCCCGTAGGGGCGACATATGTTACTGCACCCGCATTATGCCGCTCCTACGGAGCTTGAGACCTTCTGTTTACGGACAGGCTATAAACATGACGCACCTACGGTGCTATCTCCGCCATTGGAGGAATGATCTTCGTTACCTTGGTTACCTCCTGTTTGATTTCTTGGAGACTCAGCCTCGTTTCTTTCGCAAGGAAAACAGAAAGACGATTGCGCCTAATCCAGCCACAATCGCGGCAGCGGTGAAGCCCGCGGTCGAGATTTCGGCGCGGGAATGAAAACTTTCCTTCAGTCGTGCAGCAAGGCCGATCAGGAAGAAAAGAAACCCCAAGCAGACCAGGATTAGCCCGATCGCTTTTTGATCATCGGAAGACATTCGCATCGCAGTGAGCAACCAAATACAATTGGAGACCAAAATTCAAGTGCACTCTTTAAACGGTAGGCATTAATGTGGCTGATGCGCTGGACTAAGCCACTAAGTTTTGCCCCGCTGGTTCTATTAATGGTTGGTCTCCAGGTCGACGCCCAGATCGATCGCATCACGGGAAAAAATTTCGCCACGCGATCGGAAGTTCTGGCGCGGCATGGAATGGTTTGTACCAGTGTGCCTGCAGCGACGCAGGTCGGCGTCGAGATTTTGAAACGCGGCGGCAGCGCCGTGGACGCGGCGATCGCGGCAAATGCGACACTCGGTTTGATGGAACCCGTCTCCAACGGGATTGGCGGCGATTTTTTCGCAATCGTTTACAGCGCGAAGGAAAACAAACTTTACGGAATCAACGGGAGCGGCCGTTCGCCAGCCGGTCTGAGTTACGATCAAATGAAGGCCGAGCTGGCGAAACTGCATCGCGAAACCATTCCACCGCTCGGTATGTTGCCAATAAGCGTGCCTGGAACCGTGGACGCATGGTCGGAGCTGCACAAAAAATTTGGAAAACTGAAACTGAGCGACGATCTCGCACCCGCGATTCGATATGCCGAGGAAGGTTTTCCAGTCACGGAATTGATCGCCTACTATTGGGCGTTTGGGCCGCGCCTGTATAAAGGATTGCCCGGCGCGTTTCTCGAAACTTACACGCTCGACGGGAAGGGCCGCACACCGGCGAAGGGCGACATTTTCAAGAATCCGGCGCTCGCAAAGACGCTACGATTAATCGGCGAAAAAGGGCGCGACGCTTTTTACAAAGGCGAGATCGCAGACAAAATCGACGCGTTCATGCGGGCCAATGGCGGTTTCCTGCGTAAAATCGATTTCGAGAAGCATACATCGACTTGGGTTGAGCCGGTCTCCGTGAATTATCGCGGATACGATGTGTTCGAGCTTCCGCCGAACGGTCAGGGTATCGCTGCGCTGCAAATGTTGAATGTCCTCGAAGGATTCGATCTGCGCGCAATGGGTCGCAATTCGCCAGAGACGCTGCACACCATGATTGAAGCGAAAAAAATCGCCTGGGCTGATCGCGCGAAGTTTTATGCCGACCCTGCGTTCGCGAAAATTCCGCTCGCCGGGTTACTATCAAAAAGTTACGCCGCCCAGCGGCGCAAGTTGATCGATCCAAATCGCGCTGCGAAAAAGGTTGAGGCTGGCAATCCGGCGCTCGATCAAGGCGACACGATTTACATGTGCACTGCCGATGACGAAGGTAACATGGTCTCACTCATCCAAAGCAACTATCGCGGGATGGGCAGCGGCATCGTGGTGCCGGGGCTCGGCTTCATGTTTCAGGACCGGGGCGAGCTTTTCTCGATGGACCCGCAGCACGCGAATGTTTATGCACCCGGGAAACGGCCGTTCCACACCATCATTCCGGGTTTCGTCATGAAAGACGGCAAACCGTGGGAAGCATTTGGCGTCATGGGCGGCGGCATGCAACCGCAAGGGCACGTCCAGGTGCTCACGAACCAAATCGACTTTGGTTTAAATGTGCAGGAAGCGGGCGACGCCTCGCGCTGGCAACACGAAGGCGATAACGAACCGACCGGCGAAAAAATGACTGAGTCAGGCGGCTACGTCGAAGTCGAGAGTGGCGTTCCGTACGAAACCGTGCGCGAACTGCGCAAAAAAGGACACGACGTTCGCTTCGATGTCGGCGGTTACGGCGGCTACCAGGCGATCAAGGTCGAGATGCACGACGGCCAGCGCGTCTATGTCGGGGCCAGTGAATCGCGGAAAGACGGAATGGCGGCTGGGTATTGATCCCGGAAACGGCGAAACGGCGACGCGGCGAAGGGCGTGGCATCGGCATCCTTGCCGATAGATTGGCTGGAAGCCAATGCCACTCATCAATTCTTCGGCGCTTTAAGTTCGGCGAGCTTTTCTTCCGCGCGATCAACGTCGGATTTACCCGCGCTGCCCAACTTCAGAAGTTTTTGTTGGCGGCGTACGTTTGCTTCCGCGGCTTCCAGCTCGGCGCGCTCGCGTTTTGCCAGTGCAACTTGCGCGGCTTCGGTTAATTGCGCCAGCGCCGCTTTAGCTGCACCGAGCTCATCTTTCGCATTTTCACCGGACGCAACGCGGGATTCCACCTCGGCGACTTTTTCTTTGCCTTGTGTGACCCGCGCCGTGGCGAGATCCGATTCAGTTCGAACGATCCTTAACAAACGTTGCTCCACTTCCACCTTTGCGAGCACGCCGATTTTGTAGAGGCGCTCCGCGCCCTCTGCATTTCTTTTTGCGCGTTCCAATTGTTTTCCCAAACGCGCAACCTCCGCGTCAGGCGTCCCTAGCGCCGGCATTGGCTCATCCGAAAGGTTTTGCTTAAGTATCGGGGGCTCGACGTCGAACGCCTCGGGTTCGTCGGATTTGTTCGATTGATCCGCTGCTAGTGCGACCATTGCGCTGGTGAGAAACGTCACCGGCAACACGATCGCGCGGATCATGTCGCAAGTTTACCACAAAATTCACGGGTCGGACGGGATTTGCCACGTTGTGGTGGAACGCGTTGTCCTCAACGCGTTGGAAATGCGGCTTTGCCGCTTGATATTGCGCCTCCGGCGATTTCTCTGCCATCGTCTTGGGGACAAGACGATCCACCAAGATTTCTGAATTTTTTTCTTTCCAACTATCGCTCTTCTTTTATACAAGACCGCTCCGGAGGAGTTTATCGATTCGGCTAGTCGTCAGATCCTGCTCGGCATCGCAATCTCGGCAGTGATTGTTGCACCGGTATCGGCCGATCTCTTTCCAGATTCCGGACCGATCGTTTCGGCAAAAAAGAGCCCATCTTCATTTCGGCCGTGCGGCTGCGCCGAAACATGCGCCGCTCGCAGTGAAACGCGCGATCTGGGCGGCCAATCAACTTCGCTCCAAGCCCTATCGGTACGGCGGTGGCCACAAATCGTTTGATGACCGCGCTTACGATTGTTCCGGCACTGTCTCCTATGTGCTGGCTGCGGCCGGGTTGATCAGTTCGCCGATAAACTCAACCGAATTTCGCAGCTACGGCGAGCGCGGCCCTGGCAAATGGATCACCATCTACGCACGCGAAGGTCACACCTTCGCAGTTATTGCCGGGCTGCGACTCGACACGACGCCGTACGACCATTACACCGGCAAATGGGCGCCGCGCTGGCAAGCCGTCTATCGCCCACCGCGCGGGTTTGACGCAAGACATCCAATCGGCTTGTAGCCGAAAGCTCCAAATCCCAAACACCAAGCAGCAGAAGGAGCAAAGCGACGCGAGGACGCGTGCGCACTCCTAAAGCTTCCGCGAAACAGAATTGTCTCCCATGGATTTTGCACGAAGTGCTTTCGGAGTGCGATGCGTCGTCGCATCGCTTTCATTCACTCAACTTCACTATATCGTGCGCACCTCGGTTAGCTTGCAGAATTCGAAGTTTGAGGTTTCTCTGGAGCTTGGGGGTTCGATGTTGAAGCTTTAGTCGTGCGAAGCACTGAGAATTTCGGTTTCACGCCATCAGAGCTACGTACGTTGCGCGCGTTGAAAACGCCCGCCGGCATTCAGAAGTTTCTCGACGACCTGCCTTACAATCTGAGCTTCACCGCGCGCTCGCCAAAGAAAGTCCTACTTGATCGAACCGCGTCATGTCTTGAAGGCGGAATTTTCGGCGCGGCCGCGCTGCGGGTTATAGGGTTTCCGCCGTTGATCTTCGATTTGGAAGCTGAACAGGACACCGACCACGTCGTCGCGATTTTCAAAGTGCGCGGGCATTGGGGCGCGGTGGCGAAATCCAATTTCACCGGCTGCCGTTACCGCGAGCCGGTGTATCGTACCCTGCGCGAGCTGGCCATGAGTTACTTCAATATATACTTCAACCTGCGCGGCGAACGCACTCTCCGGCGCTACTCGCGCCCGGTGAACCTCGCGCGGTTCGATCATCTGAACTGGATGACGACTGAAAAACCGACCTGGTTCATCGCCGAATATCTCTGTGAAATCCCGCACATCTCATTGCTCACACCAGCAATGGAAAAAAATCTCACCCGGGTCGATCGCCGCACGCTCCGCGGCGAAATGCTCGGCCACAGAAAAAAGTGATTCCCGGCGCGCGTTATTGGCTTCTGTATTCGTGTTTATTCGTGTCCGTTCGTGGTTAAATCATGACTGCTGACGAATTTCGCAAGCTAGCGCTGGAAATTCCTACCGCGGTCGAGCGGTCGCACATGAACCATCCCGATTTCCGTGTGGCCGGAAAGATTTTCGCGTCACTGGGTGTGCCCGACGAAAACTGGGGGATGGTGAAGCTCACTCCTAAGCAGCAGCGCGCGTTCATCGAGGATGCTCCGGAGGTTTTCAAACCGTGCAGCGGCGCCTGGGGCCGCGCAGGTGCCACGAATGTTTATCTTGCTTCAGCGAGAGCGAGCGTTGTGCGCGCCGCTCTCGAGGCTGCGGCGAACAACGTCTCCGGAAAGAAAAAGAAAACGCCGAACGCCCAACATCGAACGTCCAACGCCCAATGATTGAGACAGCCGCTACCCAGCGTCTTGAAAAAACGCGTTCTCGAACGTTGGCTGAAATGGGCCGGGCTCGGTTTCACCGATTCGAAATTGCGGACTGATTTCGAATTGGGTAGCGCAGTGGATTTCCATTTCCATCCGGCCGCACTTTGTCAGCGACGCGCGCATTGTCTCCAGCGCCAGCGCAGGCGTGTTGCAATCCCGGCTGAGATGGCCTAGCACGACGCGCTCGATTTTCCCCGGTAACAATTCCTCGATCACGCCTGCTGCAGCTGTGTTCGACAGATGACCATGCCGCGATTGGATCCGTTGTTTCACCGGCCACGGCCGATGCGTGTCGTTCTGCAAAAGTTTTTCGTCGTGATTGGTCTCGATCACGAGCGTTTGCACCTGGCGCAACCGTTCGACGATCAATTTAGTCACGTACCCGAGATCAGTGACGAACCCAAGGCTGCCTGAGCCAGCGTGAAAGACGAACCCCACCGGGTCTACGGCGTCGTGCGGCACGGGAAATGTCTGCACGGTAATGTCGCAGATGGAAAACTCCGAACCAGTTTCAAAAATTCGCCAATTCCGACGTCTGTCTAAGAGACCGTTGCAACGAAGTGCGTCAGCCGTGAGTCGATTGCAATAGATCGGCAGATCAAATTTTCGGCAGAGAACTTCAAGTCCGCAGATATGATCGGTGTGTTCGTGCGTGAGAAGGACGCCGTCCAGTTGCTCCGGCGCCACCCTGCACTGCTCGAGACGCAACACCAATTGCCGCGCGCTCAGTCCGCCATCGACGAGAATTTTGCAATGATCGGTTGCGATCAGCGCGCTGTTTCCCGCGCTCCCGCTGCCAAGCATGGTCAAGCTGAACACGGGTCTCAAGATAGCCGCGTGATCTCAATTTGCGCAAACGGAATTGTGGCGCGGACAATCCTGTCCGCGTTCGGAGTTCCGCCTTCAGGCGGCTGACGCCCGTGCACTACTACAGAACCGCGTAAACGCGGAACTCCAAACCGCGCAGACACGATTGTCTGCGCCACGTCCTCTCGACACAATGCGCCCCCAGAATTACATTTCGCGCCGGTTGAAAACACGAGTCCTCATTTTTGTTGTAGCCGCGACTAGCGCGCTTGCATCGCATCCGTCCGCTGCAGATACGAGCGGCTTGGATTTCAAGCAATGGGGCTTGATGGCGATCCAGGACGGCGGCCGGCGCAAACCGGTGGACACGTTTGCAAAGGAAACACTGATCCGCATCACCGGAAGGTCGACATACACAGATAAAACCGGCCGTAAATGGCAGCCGAACGATTTCGTTTTATCCAACTTGCTGGAGACGCACGACTGGAAGAGCGAGCCGATGGTGCTCGTCTCGTTTGGCAAGCTCAAAGAGCAGCTCGGGCTCGATAAAACGCAACGGCGATTTTCCTTCACGCAATTGGCCGGATCTGCTGAGTTACAGCGAATCGCCAATGAGGCGCAGGCGCTCAAGCGCGCGGAGAAACCGCTCGACCGGGTTCAACAGGAAGCGTTGGGCGTCAGCGATCAGCTTACGCTTTTTGCTCGTGTGATGGATGGGAGCGCGTTGCTAATCATTCCCGCACCGACCAATGAAACGGATCCGTGGGTCGATCCATCGGGTTGGTCGAAATATTATTCCGAAGCGCAATTCGCGCCGGTCCAGACTCAATTGCAGACGCTTGCCACCGCTTATGTCAACGGCGACGGATTTAATTTCAGTCATGCCGCGAGTCAGCTTCGCGAAAATTTGCGCAGCCTGAGCCCATCAATTTATCCGCAGGAACGACAACTGCGGCTCGAATATTTTTACAATCATTTCGAGGCTTTTACCGCGCCATCTGGTGTTACGGAATTGCGTTTGTTTTGTTGCTCGTCGCCCAGTTCCGCCGAAACGCCGCCCACAGGGCGGCGGCTACAGCTGTAGCCGCTTCGCTGCGCGAAGCGCCCCCACGGAAAGGTCGCGCGCTGCAAAACGTAGGCGTCGCAGTTGCGCTTCTCGGTCTCGCGTTTCATGCAGCCGGGATCGCGATGCGCTGCATGATTGCCGGCCGGCCGCCGGTTACCAACATGTATGAATCGATCATCTGGGTTTCATTCGCAGTTTCATTTTTCGGGATGATCTTTTTCGCGCGTTACCGGGCGCATGTGTATTTGCTGGCGGCGTTACCGGTCACGCTGATTGCACTATTGCTGGTGCATCAAATGCCAATTGCAATGCCGTCGAGCATCGATCCGCTGGTACCAGTGTTACGCGACAATTTCTGGCTCACGATTCACGTGCTCACCATTACCTTGAGCTACGCCGCGTTCGCGCTAGCCATGGGTTTCGGACACATTTTGCTCTGGCGATACGCGCGCGATCCCGCCGCAGCGCGTGCGGACGCGCCGATGCATTTCTGGCTGTACCGTGTGCTTCAGCTGGGTGTGCTTTTGCTCGCGGCAGGCACAATCCTCGGCGGTGTCTGGGCAAATTATTCCTGGGGCAGGTTCTGGGGCTGGGACCCGAAAGAGACGTGGGCTTTGATCGCGCTCCTTTGTTACATTCTGGCGTTGCACGGCCGGCTCGCCGGTTGGTGGACACAGTTCGGCCTGGCAGTTGCAAGCGTGGTTTGTTTTCTGGCTGTGCTAATGGCGTGGTACGGCGTGAACTTCGTTCTGGGCAAAGGCCTGCACAGTTACGGATTTGGCATCGGCGGCGAGACGTATGTCGCGACGTTCATTGTCCTCGATCTTTTGTTCGTAGCGTTTGCGATCTGGCGATATCGCAGGAGCAAATTGACCGTTGCTCTGGTAGGCGAAATCGAAGGCGAGCGCGTCGCGGTGTAGGTGTGCTGATGTAGCCGCCTCGCTGTGCGAGGCGCGGGCGTAGTGTTTGACAGCCTCGCATCGCGCGTCGCACAGAGATGCGGCTACAGTGTTGGCGTGAGCGCGTCGATAAATTCCCGCGTCGTTTCGGCGTGCAACAGCCTCGATCGTGTCGTGTCATCCCTAACCAGTCGCGCCAGTGTGCCGACACAAACTAAATAATCGTTCACCAGGCGTTCCGGCACGCCGATTACAAAAATCAATCGCGCGCGCTGTTGATCCACGCCGATTGCAATCCCGGCGCGGCTACGCCCAATCCCGATCACGATTTCATCAACCAAATCGGTGCGCGCATGCGGAAATGCCACGCCGTTTTCCACGACACTTGGATGTTCCTGTTCACGAGCGAGGACTTGTTCGAGAAAACTCTCCGGGTCACCGATTTTTCCGTTTTGCGCGAGCAACTGGACTATCTCGCGCAGCGCATTCGGCAGTTTTCGTGGGCGCAACCGCAGGGCCACCTGTCTTTCGTCGAGCAGGTCGGAGAGGGCGATGGCCATTGATGATACAGATTTATTGGATTATCGGGCAAAGCCAGTTATCCAGTAGATTGTAGGGCAGGCGCCTCGTCTGCCGCACTACAAAAAACCCGTGGCACTCCAAGATACAGCAGTAGCGACAAAAGAGGAGCGGACAGTCTCCTTGCAACGGAGCATTTATGATCCGGGCTATGTCAACGCCATGTCGCATTTTTATCGCGGCGAGATGGGACGGATCATGGTTTGGCGGCAGCGGCTCGATGTAACCACAAACTGGGCAATCACCAGCACCACCGCCATTATTACCATCGCGTTTTCCACGCGCGAAGTGCCGCACATTATTTTCTTTTTCAATCTGGCCATCGTGTGGGTGCTGCTCTGGATCGAAGCGCGCCGATATCGTTTTTACGACGCATTCCGTGCCCGCGTGCGAATGCTCGAAGCACATTTTCTCGTCCCGATGGTGATGGAAAATCGTGAGATGCTTCAGGGCGAATGGAAAAAACTCGTGTGCGAAGATTTGATTTTGCCCTGTTTCAAGATCAGCAAGCTCGAAGCGGTCGGGCGACGGTTGAAACGCAATTACGTTTTCATTTTCATTCTCATTTTGATGGCGTGGGTGACGAAGATTTTCCTGCACGCCGAGCGCGCCGATGGACAGCGTGGGCAGTTTCTATCAGCGCCTTGCGCGTCGGCCATATTCCGTCCTGGCTGGTTGCGCTCGTTTTTGTCGGCACCTTCATCAGCGTCATCTGCATCACGATTTACGTCAGCAAGAAATCCTCCGGCGAAATTTCCGAGTTCGGCACGCACCGCTCCCTGTGGCGGATCTGAATTAGTTGATAGTTGAGAGTTGATGGTTGAGAGATCGACCATGGCCGAATCAGCCGATCCGATCTCCGCCGCTCTCAACTATCGGTCATGCCACGGGTTTCGACGAAGCTCTGCGAAATCGTCGCCAAACTGCGCGCGCCCGGCGGTTGCCCATGGGACCGGGAGCAAACGCACGAGTCGCTGCTGCCGGCGTTGATTGAAGAAGCTTACGAAGTGACGGAAGCCGCACGCGCGAAAAACGACGCGCATTTTCGCGAGGAACTGGGCGATCTGTTGCTGCTGGTCGTCATGCACGCCGAGATCGCCCAGGAATCCGGACGCTTCGACATCGACAACGTCCTTCAGGAAATTTCGGACAAACTGGTGCGGCGACATCCGCATGTCTTTGGAACCAGCGACGCGCGCGATTCCGGCGCCGTGCTCAAACAATGGGAAGCGATCAAGCGCGAAGAGAAAAAAGCCGATTCGCATTATCTGGCGAGTTTGCCCAAGGCGCTGCCGGCGCTGATGCGCGCGCAAAAAGCGCAATCGAAGGCGGCTCGGGTAAATTTTGATTGGACCGAAGTGCGTGACGTGATTGCGAAAGTGGAAGAAGAACTTCGCGAAGTGAAAGATGCGATTGCGAAGTGGCATCGGCATCCGGCCGATGATTCGCGGGCTGGAAGCCCGGGCCACGAGATACAAGATGAGATCGGCGACGTCCTGTTCGCGGTGGTTAACCTCGCTCGGAAATGCAAGATCGATGCGGAAGGCGCGTTGCAGAAAGCCACGGACAAATTCGTGGCGCGATTCAACCGGGTGGAGGACGAGCTGAAAGCGCGCGGAAAGAAACTGGGCGATGTCGAATTAGCAGAAATGGATGAGATTTGGAACGGGATTAAAAATGACGAAGCACGAATGACGAATGCCGAATCAATGACGAAGCACGAATGACGAAGTACGGCGTCGCAGCGATCGCGTTGTTTCGGATTTCGTCATTTGGGTTTTCATTCGTCATTTGTCATTCGTCATTAACCAGCGATATTTCGCGTCCCGATGAATCTCCTGATCAACCTGTTGCTGGGTTTTTTTGTGCTCGTGTCGGCGCTCATGGTGCTGGTGATCCTGATGCAACGGCCAAAGAGCGAAGGCCTGGGTGCGGCATTTGGCGGCGGGGTCACGGAAAATATCTTTGGCGCGCAGACGACCAACGTCCTGGTGAAGTTCACCACATGGCTGGCCGGCATTTTTTTCGCGGTGACGTTTGCTATATCGATCCTTAATGCGCACAAAAGCAGCGCCGACAGCGCTTTCCGTCGAGAGTTGATGAAAAAGCAGGCCGCCCCGCCCACTTCGCCTGCGCCTGGAGCGGCGAAATCTTCGCCGGTTTCGTCACCAGCGACTACGCCTGCTCAGACTTCATCGGGTGTCTCCCCGGCGTCGGATTCCGGCGCAGGTGTTTTGCCCGCCGGTAGCGCGCGACCAGCCGTTTCGCCAGCAGACTCCGCGAAACCGTAATACGCGGCATTTCGCAGCACCGCTTAGCAATTTCAGAGCGGATCAGGTTGCCTGCAGGGACTGATGTCTTGTGCCGATGCCGCTTTCGCGAGTGCAAAAAAAAGTTGCCGCAGCCGCCAGATGTAGATTTTTGTGGCGAATAATTGTTGGCGATTCGCTCAAGAAACGTTTGAATCGACGACATGCGCCGGCCTCATCACGTCTCGTCGCGCGAGATCGAACGTAAATTTTTGATCAGGCGATTGCCTTTGGAAATCTTGCACTCACGGCATTTCCGAATCGCGCAGGGCTATTTGGCGAACGAACCGGGCGGGCGGCACGTCCGCTTGCGCAAAAAAAGAAAAACGACTTCCCTTACGTTCAAGGTCGGACCGTGCGGCGGACAGGGAAGAACGCGAGATCCGGTTGAGCCCGAAACAATTTGCCACGCTGTGGCCGGCCACAATGGGGCGGCGACTGCGCAAAACCCGCTACGAAATTCCGTGGAAAAATCTTAAAATTGAGATCGACATTTATCACGGCAGCAATCATGGTTTGATGGTGGCGGAAGTGGAATTTCCAAGCCACGCGAGTTGCCAACAATTCAAACCGCCGCGCTGGTTTGGGCGTGAGATCACCGGCGAAAAACGTTACAGCAATGTAAGACTGGCCCGCGAATGAATCAGCCATGAGTTACCAATTGAAGCATCGCGAAACTCTCGGGGAGAACCTTCGCCGGATTTGCCGGCAACAGATCGAATGGGCGATCGCCAGTGCTAAAGGCGAGAAAAAGCCCAACGACACGCCGGTGCACGAAACCCGCAAGCATTTGAAAAAAACGCGTGCAGCCCTGAGGCTGGTGCGCAAAGAAATCGGACGCGGCCTGTTTAAGCAGCAAGACCATTGCCTGCGCGATGTTGGGCGGCTGACTTCGGAAATCCGTGATGCGGAAGTGCGTTTGCAGACCGTGAGGCAACTACAAGAAGTCACCCAACGCCATCGCCGCAGCACCTACGGAAAACTGGTGGCGATGCTCACCATGGAACTGGAAAATTTCATGGCTGCGTTCGCGGAGTGGCAAACGCAGGCAGTCCCTCTATTGGAGCAGGCGGGCTCAGCCATCGATCACTGGACCCTCGACCAGCTTAACAGTAAGCAGCTCTGCGGCGCTGTGCAGGCAAGCTACAAGCAGGCCCGGAAAGCGCTCGCCAAAACAACAGCAAATCCGACCACCGAAAATTTTCACGCGTTCAGGTCCAGGGCGAAAACGCTTTGGTATCAATTACGTATTCTTCGGCCAATCAATCCGGTCGTGTTAAAGACCCTGAGCAACGACCTGCATTCGTTGGGCGAGCTGCTCGGTCGTGCGCACGACCTGAGTTTCCTTGACGAGAGATTGCGGAGTGAACATGGAAAATCGGAATGGCAACGCGAAGGTCACAAGCTTCTCGCCGTGATTGAAGTCAGTCAGAGCGATCTGCAGCGGGGCGCGGCGGAGCTGGCCGAACATTTCTTTGCAGAGCGCCCGCGCGATTTTGGCTTTCGCGTCATGAGCTGGCTCCAGGAGTGGGAAGGCAAATCATCGCACTCGCTGGTGAAAGCGCTCGTCACTTAGATTTTCGAGAAAATTTTGGCGGGAAAAGCCAGAGAAGTTTTCCTTCTTCAGATTCTGGATCTGCATCGAGCAGTGCGACGCCCGCTTTGGAAAGTTTGAGCGAAGCGCCGGTCAATCCCGAAATGACATTCGTAAAGTCCGGTTCGTGCCCGACCAGCATTAAGACTTTTGCGCGATGCCGTTTCAGCACTGTTCGCAGTTCGCTCATCCCAAATCCGGGCGCGAGCAATTCGTCCTTTCGAACTTTCGCTTTCAAATAATCGGCTGCGATCTCAGCTGTTTGCGATGCCCGCGGCAGGGGACTCGTGACGATCAAGTCGGGCCGCACTTTCAGGCGCCCGAGAAATTTCGCTACTTCCTGCATTTCTTTCTTGCCGCGTTTGGTCAGCGGACGTTCATCGTCAGATTTGTTCCAGTCCGGCCAATCGGCCTCACCATGTCTCAGAAAATAGAGTTCCATCGTTGAAGCGTTAAAGGGTTAAAGCGTTTAAAGGATTTGCCACTTCGTCCGACGCGTCCGCGGGTCAATTTGCCACAAGCGTGTTCCGCCCAAAAATGCATTGCGATTGTGGCCGCGTTCGATTCCTTCCGGCAGTTCATCGAATTTTTTAGCGTTGCCGCCGCCGAGGACCACGTAATCGGCAATGAGCGCTTTTTTCAACTGGACGAGCGCGTGCTCGACGTCGCGCCGCCAGGTCTTTTCGCCAAGCCGCGCCAAACCCGGTTTCCCGAGATCATCTTCGATGATGCTGCCGTTGCGATACGGCAGATCACCCAATTCCAGCGGGAGCACGTAATTGCTCCACACCAGGGCTGAGCCCAAGCCTGTGCCCAAGTCCGAGAAAAAGCATTCGGCCGCCACGATAACTGCCGAGCGCCTGCATGGATGCGTCGTTGATGATGCGAACCGGTTTGCCGAATGCTTTTTCGAAATCGAATCGAACCCAGCCCTTTCCGAGATGTTTCGGCTCGCTTACGATTCGCCCGTCGCGCACGGGCGATGGGAATCCGATCGAGATCCCGTCGAATTTCCAATCACTGACTAACGGTTCGATCTGCGCGACCATCTCGCGCGGCTTCAAGTTCAGCCCGGATTTGAATTTCCGTTTTCCCGCACGCGAAATCATCAGCTTCACGTTCGAGCCGCCGATATCGATGACCAGGATTTTTCTGTCCATCACGACTGTTTCGTCGTTTCAGCCGAGGGCGGCTTGTCCGCCGTAGCCTCTCGACTCGCCGTAGCTTTATGCGAAGGCTGGTTGGCGAAGGCGGATGACGCCGGCTGCGAATCAGTCCCAGGCTCCACTGGAGCCGCAGGTTTGTCGCTGGCGACCATGATCGGAATCAATTTGTCGGCGCGCAATTTCTTCTTCGAGCCGGTCATTTTTTTTGCGCGTTCCCGGGAAACTTCACGGAAATGCCATTGCGCCTGCGCGCGCGGCTCCGAACCTTCGGGTTTCAGTCGCCGGTAAGTTCCGTTCGGCTGCAAGCTCGCGCGCTTTCACGTGATCGTTCAAAAAACTCGGAAGCACTTCGTTGATGATCTCGTCGCGCAAGACTGGATCTTCGACCGGAAACGCGAATCTCGACGCGGCGGCAAGAAATTTCGCGGCATCCAATCGGCGCTGCGAGAGTACAGACTTCGGGTTGCCGGCATTTTCGAAATAGTAAATCCGGCTGTGCTCGAGAAATCGACCGACGATACTGATGACGCGAATGTTTTCGCTGAGATCGGGAATCTTTGGGCGCAAACAACAGATGCCGCGGACGATCAGATCGATCTTCACGCCGGCGCAGGAAGCTTCGTAGAGTTTCTCGATGATCTCCTGATCGACGAGCGAATTGAGCTTTGCACGATGATGCGCCCGGTTTGCCCGGCCAGGGCGTTGTCGCGTTCGCGCTCGATCAATGCGATCAACGCGGCTTGTTCAAATCGAACGGCGCGACGAGCAGTTTTTCCAGGCCAGGGTAACTGGCCAGGCCGGTGAGCGTGTTGAAGACGATCGCGACTTCTTCGGTAATCTTCGGATTGGTGGTGAGCAGACTGAAGTCGGTGTAGATGCGCGCCGTGCGCGGATGATAATTGCCGGTGCCGAGATGGACATAATGTCGGAGCCGATCGGCATCGCGCCTGACGATGAGCAGCGCTTTGCAATGCGTCTTCAGTCCGACGACGCCATAGACGACATGTGCGCCGGCTTCTTCCAGGCGCCGCGCCCATTGAATATTGGCCGCTTCATCGAATCGCGCCCGAAATTCGACCAGCGCGGTGACCTGTTTTCCCGCGTTGGCGGCGTGAATCAGCGCTTCGACGATCGGCGAATCGCCGCTGGTGCGATACAGCGTGATTTTGATCGCCAGAACTTGCGGGTCTTGTGCGGCGTTCTTCGATCAGTTCCACGATCGGATCGAAACTTTCGTAGGGATGATGCAGGAGCACGTCCTGTTTGCGCATCACTTCGAAAAGATCTGCATGCGGCGGCAAGGCCGGATCGCGCGCCGGTTGAAAGGCGCGGTCTTTCAATTTCGCGAAAGCATCATTCGCCACCAGCGGCGCGAGGTGCGTCATCGAGAGCGGTCCGTCGAGTTTGTAAAGATCGGCTTCGCCCAGATCGAAAAACTCGAGAAGCAATTCGCGAAAATCCTTCGGGCAATCTGCTTCCACTTCCAGACGGACCGCGTTGCCGCGGCTCGAACGCCGCAGTTCCTGCTCGATGCTGCGCAGAAGATTTTCCGCTTCTTCTTCGTCGATATAGAGATCGCTGTTCCGCGTGACGCGAAAAGCGTGCACGCCATCGAGAATCAAGCCGGGAAAAGATCGCGCGATGTGATGTTTGATGAGCGACGCGAGATAAATGTAATCCCACGGTTCGTCTTCGCCTTTGCCGCGCGGCATGAGGATCAGTCGCGGCAGACGCGCGCGGCACCTGCACAATGGCATGGAGCGGTTCGCCCGCCCGCTGCGTTTCGCGCCCGCACGAGCAAGTTGTGGCTCTTGTTCAAGAGCTGCGGAAACGGATGGCTGGCATCGACCGCCAGCGGCGTGAGCATCGGAAAAACTTCCTCCTGAAAATAGCGGCGCGCCCAGGCCGCGCGTTTCGTGTTCAGATCCGCGACGTCGTGGACCCGAATTCCATTCTTCGCCAGCGCCGGCGCTAATTCGTCGTTCCAAAGCGCGTATTGCGTCGCCACCAATTCGCGGACCGTTCGCTGGATCGCGTTGAACGTTTCGGTCGGGCTTAAGCCGTCCGGACCGACATCGCTCGTCTCGCTCTCGATCTGTTGTTTGATGCCGGCGACGCGGATCTCGAAAAATTCGTCGAGATTCGAGCTGAAGATGGTGAGGAATTTTACCCGCTCGATCAGCGGCTGCGTCGGGTCCTGCGCTTCTTCCAGAACGCGGCGGTTGAACTCGAGCCAGCTCAGCTCGCGGTTAATGAAATTTTTCGGGTCGCCAAAAACGCTCATGCGCGGTTTGCACGACTTGCGGAGCAACGAGTCGGGATGGTTTCCTCTTCGGTTCGTGCAGTTGCCTGAGCTTCCGGCATCTCTCAACATCGACAATTAACTGCGCATATGCAACGCGTGCCACGTCAGACGGAGGCCGTGGCAGTTTGATGCCTGATGTCTTCTGCTGCTGCTGCGTAAACGGCGTCCTCGGCAATGTTGGTAGCATGATCGCCGACGCGTTCGAGGCAGCGGCCAACAAAAATCAGATTCAAATAGCCCCGTAATTGATCCGGGTCCTGCGCCATACGATCGACCAGTTTATGACTGGCCATGCGGTTCAGGTCATCCAGTTTTTGATCACGAGGAACGACGCGCGCGTGCGAGATCGACATCCTCGCGTGCAAACGCATCTACGCTGTCCTTGAACATCGACATGGCATGCTCATACATCGGCCGGATCAGCTCGACCTCGGCCAGTGGCGGATGCTGATTTAACTTCCGCGCCCGTCGAGCAATTGTGGTCGCCATATCGGCCATGCGCTCGAGGTTTGATGAAAGTTTCATTGCCGCGACGACGCGGCGCAGATCGGACGCAACCGGCTGAAAGCGCAGCAAAATATCCACGCCGTCCTTATCGATCTGCTTCTCCAACTGATCGATCTCTTCATCGTCGACGATTGCAGTTATGCAAATATTGTCGTCGCGATTGACCAAACCCTTCATCGCCCGCTCCAGACTGCGCTCGGTCAGGCCAGCCATCATGAGCACGTTGTTACGGAGAGCCGCGAGCGATTCGTCAAATGTCCCAAGAATATGTTTTGATGTAACCATGTCGAATTCAGCTCGTGCTCTTACTCTTTATTCCTACTCTATTGATGTTGGGTGACTCACTGTAGCCGCATCCCTGTGGGACGCGGCGCGTCGCCCACAGGGCGACGGCTACAATTATCCAAATCTGCCAGTAATATAATCTTCCGTCTGTCTTTCGGTTGGGTTTGTGAAAATTTTGGTCGTTGGCCCGAACTCGATTAGCCGTCCAAGATAAAAGAACGCAGTGTAATCGGAGACGCGACCCGCCTGTTGCATATTATGGGTCACGGTCACGATGGTGTAATGTGGCTTTGAGCTCGTAGATTAATTCCTCAATCTTGGCCGTGGCGATCGGATCGAGCGCCGAACATGGCTCATCCATCAAAAGCACTTCCGGCTCGACGGCGAGCGCGCGCGCGATGCAAAGCCGCTGCTGCTGGCCGCCCGAAAGGCTCGTGCCCGGGTTTATGGAGATCATCTTTCACTTCGTCCCACAACGCCGCCATGCGAAGCGATTTCTCCAGCCGTTCGTTCAGGAATTTGCGGTCGCGCACGCCGTTTAGTCGCAAACCAATGACGACATTTTCTCCGATCGACATCGTCGGGAACGGATTCGATTTTTGGAAAACCATGCCGACGCGGCGCCGAACGATCGCGGGATCGACAGCGCTGGAATAAAGATCCTCGCCATTGAGAAAGACTGTCCCCTCAACACGCGTTTTCGGCACGAGCTCATGCATGCGATTGAGGGCGCGAATAAAAGTGGATTTTCCGCAGCCACTTGGCCCGATGATCGCGGTCACGGCATTGGACGCGATGTCCAGCGTCACATCATCGATGGCGCGTTTTTCGCCGTACCAGATCGAAAGATTCTTAACTTGAAACGTGTACGCCGGCATAGGCTCGGTGGACGGCGCCTCGGTCATCCGGTCAACGGCCTCGACAACGCTGCGCTCGGGTGTTGCCATAACTAAATTTTCCATTCGCGAAAGGCTAGACCACTGACGCCGCATGCCCGCGAGTCAGAATTCTAACTATTACATTAACGCAAAAAACGCCGGTGACGAGCACAAGCGCCCCGGCCCAGGCTTGGCGGTGCCAGTCGTCATAGGGAGAAATTGCGTAGGTAAAGATCTGCAACGGGAGCGCTGCGATTGGTTGACTTAGACTGTGGTTCCAAAATCGATTACCGAACGCGGTGAAAAGGAGCGGCGCGGTTTCGCCGCCGACGCGGGCTAGCGCGAGCAGGATCCCAGTGATGATACCTCTGGACGCGGTTTTCATCACGATGTGTACAATGGTTTTCCACCGGCTCACGCCGAGGGCCAGCGCGGCTTCGCGATAACCATTCGGCACAAGCAGGACCACTTCTTCTGTCGTGCGCAAGATCAACGGAATCATGATAAGGCCGAGCGCGAGACCGCCGGCATAAGCCGAGAACCCTTTGAAACGCAGGACAACCAAACCGTAAACAACCACACCCCAGGTGATTGATGGAATTCCGTTAAGAACGTCGGCTAGAAACCGCAGAATAGAATTGATCCGAGCCGAACCGTACTCGGCGAGGTAAACTCCGCCCAAAACGCCGACCGGAATTCCAATCACGCTCGCGAGTGCAAGGAGCTTGAGCGAGCCCACGATGGCATTTGCCATGCCGCCGCCAACCGCTCCGACAGGCGCGGGTAATTTGGTGAAGAAGTCCCAGTTTACTGAACCGGCGCCATTGACGAGGAGATGAAAAAACACCAGACCCAATGGGGCGATCACAAGAATCGCGGAAACAAACGCAATCGTCGATGCCAGCGCGCTTTTAGATTTTGCGCCAGGTGTGATTGTCTGCTCGTTCCAAATGCATCGCTATTGCACTGCGCGTGTTGCTGAGGTTGTCGCGATGGTTCGCAGAAGGAGCTGCGCGAGGAGGTTCACCAGGATGGTTATGCCAAAGAGAACCAGGCCAATTTCGAACAGCGCCTGGAGATACATGTCAGTCGTTGCTTCCGTGAACTCATTGGCAATCACGCTGGCCAGCGTGTAGCCGGGTTTGAAGAGCGACGCCGCGATCTGCGGCGTGTTGCCGATCACCATCGTAACCGCCATCGTTTCGCCGAGAGCGCGCCCCAGACCCAGAATCACCGCGCCGAACAAGCCCTTTCTTGGCATAACTGAGCACCGCGATCCGTGTGGCTTCCCAGCGCGTTGCACCAAGCGCGTAGGCGGCCTCGCGCTGCAAGTTCGGCACACTGCGCAAAATCTCGCGTGAGACCGAAGTGATGATTGGCAGAATCATGATCGCGATAATAATTCCGCCAGCGAGCATGCTGGGCCCGTAGATCGGCCCAGTGAAAAATGGGGTCCAGCCGAGGAAGCGCTTGAGGAACGGAAACGGATAATCACGCAGCCATGGGATCATGACGAAAATTCCCCACAGCCCCAGGATGACACTCGGAATCGCCGCCAGCATTTCGATCAGCGAGACGAGCGGCTGCCGAATCCACAGAGGCGCGAGTTCTGTCAAATACGCTGCTGTGGCGATGCTCAGTGGCACGGCGATGAGCAAGCGCGATCATCGAAGAAACCAGCGTGCCGTAAATAAATGGCAACGCGCCGAATTGTTCTGCCACTGGGTCCCAGGTGGATGTGATGAGAAAATGAAAACCGAATTTCTTGATAGCGACCGAAGACCCAATCCACAGCTGCCAACCAATCAAGATAATCAGCACAACCACCGCCAGTGCCATCGCGAGCGTAAGCCACTCGAATGCCTTGTCACCAAAGCGCGACGGAGACGCCATTCTTGCTTGCGCAGAGCGATTTTCCACCGCTATCGATGCGGCCACAGCCATAACGATTTACTGTTTCATTAGCAGCGACAGGCTGCTGCTGTGCTCCCTCGGTTACATTTTGATCTCGTCAATCCGTTTCAGGACACGCTGCTGAACACTTTCGGGCAATGGCGCATACTGGAGGTCCGTGGCCATTTTCTCGCCGTCTTTAGCGGCCCATTTCAGAAATTCCACCAGCTTTTTCCCTTTCGCGGCATCTTTCTGCTGCTCGTAAACCAGCAACCAAGTCGCGCCCGCGATCGGATACGCGTCTTTGCCCGGCGCGTTCGTCATCGAGAACCGGAAATCATCCGGGATATTGCGCCGTGGCCAGCGCCGCGGTGACCGATTCGATCGACGGCTTTACGAATTTGCCGGCAGAATTTTTCACCTCCGCGTACGGCATTTTGTTTTGAACTGCATAAATCAATTCCACATATCCAAGTGCGCCCGGGCGTTTGTTTCACCTGGCCGGCCACGCCCTCGTTCCCTTTGCCACCGATTCCAGTCGGCCAATTTACAGAGGTGTTCGTCCCTACTTTCGTTTTCCATTCCGGGCTGATCTTGCTCAAGTAATCGGTCCAAATGTAAGTCGTCCCGCTGCCATCGGAACGGTGCACGACCACAATCTCTTGATCGGGCAGCTTTGCGTCTGGATTGAGCGCTGTTAGCTTTGGATCGTTCCATTTTTTGATTTGGCCGAGAAAAATTCCCGCGATCGTGTCTGCATCAAGCTTCAATGTCGGGATTGCCCGGCAGATTGTAAGCGACCACATCCGCGCCTGCGACTGTCGGGATATGCAGGAGTTTGCCCGGTGCCTTTGCCAGATTTTCGTCGCTCATCGGCCCGTCGGACGCGCCGAAATCGACTGTTTGCGCCAGGATTTGCTTTTGCCCGCCGCCGGACCCGATCGATTGATAATTGAACCGCACGGAAGGATCGACCTTCGCGTATTCGTCGAACCACTTCGAGTAGATCGGATACGGAAACGTCGCGCCTGCGCCGTTGATCATCATTTGCGCCGAAGCGCTCGCGCTTAATCCCAGCGCAACAATAAGCCCAAGAATTTTCGGCAATTGAAGTTTCATCATGCCAACAAACTGCCGCATCCGATTTCGTGCGGTCAAAACCTTTACTGTTACGATTGTGTGACAGCGACCGAATGAGGCCCGTACCGCTCCCGCTAATTTGATGAGCAGCTACTTTTCAACTGAGCAACAGCCGTTGATATTTTCCGAGCCGTGGAAAAGCTCGCCTGGTAAGGCGTTGAGACGCTAAACTCGCGGCTCGATGGCACAATGCTCTTCGCAGAAGTTTTCGATCCTCGCGCGAATTTGCTGCAACACTTCGCGTGTCCTGGCCATCTTCTCCTCATGCGTTCCAGTAAACTGCGACGGATCGGGAAATGGCCAGTGCAGCCGTTTCGTTACACCCGCGAACACCGGGCAGCCCTTCGATTCGGACTCACTGCAAACTGTAATTACGTAGGCAAACAGCTGCCCGGATTTGAAGACGTCAAAGATCGATTGCGTCCTAACGCCAGAGATATCGATCCCGATTTCCTGAAGCGCTTCCACCGCCAGCGGGTTGAGTGTTCCCGGTTCGAGTCCGGCGCTCTGTGCCTGAAAAAACTCGCCGCAAATCCGGTTGAGAAGCGCTGCGGCCATCTGGCTGCGCGCGCTGTTATGGACGCAAATGAAAAGGACGTTTTTCTTCACAAGCAAATGCTAGATTAGAGGGAGGACCAGTCCAAACGCGATTGCGAGTGTCACAAGAATGTCACAATGGAGCCGGTTCGCTGTGCGAAGCGCTGAACTGAACTGTGTTTATCGCGTGCGCGTTGCGCGTCTCACAGAGACGCGGCTACAGCAATCGGCAAAATCACGCGAATCGTTGTGCCTTTCTCGATTTCGCTCTCGGCTTCAATGCGGCCGCCGTGGAGTTGCGCGACGTGTTTGACGATCGCGAGGCCGAGACCGGTGCCGCGAATGCTTTCGGTGCTGCGCGCTTTGTCGGCGCGGTAGAAGCGCTCGAAAATGCGCGGCAAATCTTCTTTGCTGATGCCGATGCCGTTGTCGCTGACGCTCAGGACAATTTCTTCATCTCGCTGCCGAGCCATCAGCCTGATCTCGCCGTGCTCACGCGAATATTTCACGGCGTTATCGAGCAAATTGTGGAGTGCTTCCTGCAGCCGCTGCCGGTCGGCGCGAATCGAGGGCGCGTCAGGCGGAACATCGACAATGACGTTGAGCTGTTTGTTTGCGAGCTTCTTTTCCCAATCGCGAATCACTTCTCCAAAGAAGCTCGGCAGATCGACGTTGCCCAATTGCAAATTCGGATTGGCCGATTCCAGTTGCGCAAGCGTAAGCAGGTCCTGGGCGAGCAAGTCGAGGCGCTTCGAATGGCGCTCCATCACTCCGAGAATTCGAGAAAATTCCTCGCGCGACGTTTTCGGATTATCCAGCAAGGTCTCGATGTAGCCGCGCAAGATCGACAATGGCGTGCGCAATTCGTGCGAGACATTAGCGACAAAATCCCGCCTGATCTGATCCATCTTCTTCAGCTCGGTGATGTCGTGAAACAAAACGAGTGCTCCAGTGATTTCGCCCGCGTCGTTCCTTGTCGCGACGGCGTGGAGCTCGATTTCCGAACCGTCCAGGGTCAACTCGCTGCGAACTGATTCACTGCCGCGGAAAGCATCGGCGATCGCTCGGTCGAGCGTAGCATCGCGAACAACCTCCAGCAGGGGCGTGCCCGGTCGAAATTTCCCGCAACGCGAAAAGTTTTCGAAAAGTCTCGTTAGTCAAAATCACTCGCCGGTTGGAATCGACCACCAGCAATGCGTCTTGCATCGCAGAGAAAATGGTCTGCATGCCCGATTCACGCTTGGCGATCTGCTTATCAAGCTGCTTCAGATCATGGAAGATTTTCTCCAACTGGAACCCGATACGTTGAGCCTCGGCGCCGCCGTGAATCAAAAAGGTGCGCGGCTGCTCGCCGCGCCCGATTTCTTTCACGAGCTCCTCCACCTGCCGCCACGGTGCGATCCATCTGCGCCGCGCGATCAAGGCAAGGGCGATTGTGGCTGCAACAATCGCGCAAAGCAGGAGCCAGATCATTCCCGATAATTTTCCCGCAGCCGATAACCGAAACCGCGAACGGTTTCAATCGCGTCGCCGGCCTTGCCGAGTTTTTCGCGCAGGCGTCGCACGTGCGTATCCACCGTGCGGGTGTCGATGACGCTTTCGTAGCCCCAAACTTCATTCAGCAACCGATCGCGGTCCTGAACGCGGCCCTGGCGTTGCATCAATGTGCGCAGCAGTTTGAACTCCAGACTGGTGAGATGCACCTGCTTGCCGTTAACGCGAACCTGATGGCGAGCGGGATCGATCGAGATCGGCCCAGCCTTCAGAGTTTCGCGTGCCGCTTTCGCCGCGCCGCAAAATTGCCCGAATTCGCAGCACGATTTCACGCGGGCTGAACGGCTTCGTCACGTAATCGTCCGCGCCGAATTCCAGACCGACAATGCGATCAATCTCCTCCGCTTTCGCCGTTAACATCAGAATCGGAGTGTGAGACGTCGCCGTGTCGCTCTTCAAAATTTTGCAAACTTCCAGTCCCGACATTTTTGGCAACATCAGATCAAGCACGATGAAATCAGGGCTGTCGTCACGAGCCTTCTGCAAACCGCTCGCACCGTCGGCAGCCGTCGAAGTCCTGAAGCCCGCCTTGCGCAAGTTTAGCGTAAGGAGGTCGGCAACGTCGCTCTCATCTTCGATGATCAAAATTTTTCTGCCAGAGCCGGTTTCCATTTGAACAGCAATTCAACTCGCTCGCGCCTTAAATTCCAATATTTCTGTACCACTCGATAGAATTGCTTCGGCAGTTAACGCCAAAGTTTGCCGAATCGTCACAGTTTCGTCATACGCCTGTAACAATCGGCTTCTAGCGTCGCCCGTGTTCGGATAGGCAGTTGCTTAACCGAGCGGTTCTACCTCTCGATCCAAACCATCAAACACCAAGGAGAAACAAATGCTCATCAAAAAAGTCACGTTACGGGTAGCGGGCGCCAGCCTGGCTGCGATTGCGTTGCTAACTGCGCAGCCACTGCGCGCGCAGTCATCATCCGACACTGCGCGAATCGAAAAACTTGAGCGCGCGGTGGAGTTGTTGGAAAAACAAAACGCAGAGCTGAAAACGGAGGTCAGCAGCTTGAAGAAACACGCAGCGCCTGCCGCAGTCGCTGCAGTACACGAGGGAAAAACAAAAACGCAAGTCACTTACGACGGAAAGACCTACGTCGAGAAACTGGTCCCTGCGTTAGCCAGCGCCGAAAAATGGAAATTGTTTCCGGCAATCACCGAGCTCGAGCTCTTCGGTGACATGAGGCTGCGATACGAATACCGCGGTGGCAGAACTTCCAGATGACGACCCGAGTCATCCAAATGATTGGCAGGAGCGCGAGCGTGAGCGTTATCGTCTTCGCCTGGGCCTCCATGGAACGCTTATGGATGATTGGTTCTTTGGTGTGCGTTTGGAGACGAGCGCCAGCGCCCGCTCAACAAACGTGACATTTGGCGACGACACATCGACTAGCTCCGCGGGCGGTGGCGGACCATTTGCAAAAGGTAGCGACGGTGTCTTCGTCGGGCAGGCATATGGCGGTTACAAAGGTTTTCCTGGCGTGACGTTAACTGGCGGCAGAATGCCGAACCCGTTCGTTACCACGCGACTGGTATGGGACGATGACATCAACCCGGAAGGGTTGGCCGAGCAGTGGAAACATACATTTGTCTTCGGACAAGAGGCGCCCCCGCCTCCATCATACAGTAAGGATGGCAAAGCGGTTGCAGCAGGACCGGCGCCGGAGCCTTTCCTGAAGCTCGACCTGTTCGCAAACTTCGGTCAGTTTGTTTATGACGATTCTAACCCGTCAAACCCGATTGGCCCAATTCCGACAACGACGCAGCCAATAGGCGGTGAGACTCAGCAGGTCCCGACCGCCAATGCATTCCTGCTCGGCTGGCAGGTCGGAGCGAAGTTTGATTTTCCGCACATCTTGTACTTCCAGCTTGCGCCAACTCTCTACAACTACACCGGCGACGGCAACACGTTTAACATCCATTTCTCAGGCGATCCCAGTGGCAATCAAACGGGCATCAACAGTCTTTTGGTGTTCGATATGCCGGCTGAAATCGGCTGGAAACTCTGGAACATACCAATGCGTGTCTTCGGGGATTTTGCGGTGAACCTCGAAGCCGACGAACGGGCCGACGCAGCAGGGCATCCGGGCAAGGGAGGCGACCGGTACGCGTACCAGATCGGACTCGGTATTGGTCAGCTAAAGAAGAAACATGATTGGCAGATCGAGGCATGGTGGCAATATCAGCAACAGTATTCCCTGGATCCGAACCTGATCGATTCAGACTTCTTCAACAGCGACCTGAACCTGCAAGGCATCGTTGTCCGAGCCGGGTACATGCTGTCTGATGCGGTGGTACTACAGCTTTCCTACGCCCATGCCCAGCGGATCGACAGCGCACTCGGTACCGGGGGACAAAATGGCGACATCACTATCAATCCCGTCGATAAGTACAACATATTTCAGGCGGACCTGAGCTTTAAATTCTAGCACGGTTAGGTCAATCAAAGCCCGCCGGGAAAGCCACTCCGGCGGGCTTTTTATTACACCGCAATGGCTGCCGACGCATTGCATGAAGAACAAAGGCGAAGCACAAACGAGCTCGCCGCTGCCCACGTGTGGGAATCGTCAGTTTCGAGTTTCGGAAGGTATTAGTTGTCCGGCCCGACGCGGAACTCTCCGAACAGCGCAACCAAGAGATTTTGGAGCGAAAGGTTGTTATCGGTCTGGACCCAACGTGTTCCGGTCCGCGGATAACTGGTGGCCGTCAAGGTGACAGTGACGCGACCGCTTTCTTTCAGCAAATAGATCTTCGCGCCCGGGGCCAAATCAATCCACCCAAAGGCCGGATCGTTCCGAAACCGCGCGACCGGGATTCGTTCACCGTGGCGGCTATTCACAATAAAGGTGCGTCGTACGGAATCGAATCGGACATTTGGAAAGCGAAAGTCGAACGATTCGTCCCTGCGCGGCTCGTCGTCGCCAGCATAAGGCAAATTACTAAACGTAATTCGCGCTGCTAACTCTCCGCCGCTGTGTTCGAGATAGAGCTGGTGCCAAATCATTTCGCCGTACGCAAACGTTTGCGCGTGATCGGGGCTGGTAATGCTGATCGCATCCGCCATCACAGAAGCGCTCGTCGTGAGAATTGCCGCCAGCAAAATCGCGACTCGCATGATGCGAATCTAAGGATGACACAGGCGATCGTCCAGTGTGCCCACGTCAACGGCAGCCGCCGCTGCAGTCCTCGAACGGGTTGTAAACCGGCAGCGCGTGGTGGTCTAAAGTCTTACTCGCCACGTTGCGGCGTTTTTTCTAAATTACTCGCTGCCCGAGGAACCGTTTATGTTCTCGATTCAAAAACTCATCGGCAGGGACGGAAAGTTTTACGATTTGCTGGAAGCGAGCGCGCAGCAGGCCGACAGCAGTGTCCATCATCTGGTCGCGCTGCTGGAAAAACTTCAGCAAAATGATACGCCAGAGCACCTCGAAGAGTTTGCGCACAGCCGACGCGAGGACAAACGCATCACACAGGAACTAACCGAGCAGCTCTCAAAAACATTCGTCACGCCGCTGGAGCGAGAGGACATCCAGGAACTGGCAGCTGCGCTTTATAAGATCCCGAAGACCGTCGAAAAAATCGGTGAGCGGATCTTAATCTGCCCGGACGATTTACGCGGGCACAGTTTTCAGAAGCAGGTTGAGTTACTTGACCAAGCGGCCGAGACGGTACTGTCGATGGTAAAACAGTTGCGTAAAGGGATCGACGCCCAGACCGCGCGTGAAATGAACGCCAAACTTCAAAGCATCGAAGGCGACGCGGACAAGCTCGAGCTGGATCGCCTCCACGATCTCTTCAAGGGCAAATACGATTCGAAGCAGATCATTTTTCTGTACGATCTTTATGGCTTGTTGGAGAAAGTAATCGACCGCTGCCGCGATGCCGGGAACATCATCCTGCAGGTGGCGCTGAAATATTCGTAGTAAGCAATCGCGTGCTCACGTTAATTTCCGTCCGTTCTTGCGGCGATCATTTTCGAATACAGCAACGGCTTTCACGACGCCGCAAACGCGATTGCCACCGTAGTCTCGACCCGAGTCCTAACGCCACGCCAAGCGATCGCGATGGCTGCGTTTTTCAATCTCACCGGCGCATTGTTCGGCGGCGCGGTTGCTTCCACGATCGGACAAGGACTGGTGGACACCGACATCGTCACAATGACGACGGTGCTCTCCGCTGTGATCGCCGCATTTGCATGGAACATCGCCACGTGGTGGTTTGGTTTGCCGTCCAGTTCCAGTCACGCGCTGATCGGCGGGCTTTGTGGCGCAGCGTTGGCTGCGGCGCACGGCAATTGGTCCGTCATAAAATGGAATGAAGGCGTCTGGCCGAAAGTTGTCATCCCCATGATCAGCTCGCCATTCGCCGGGTTTATTTTCGGCGCATTACTGATGGTTCTACTTTTTGTCACGTTGCATCGTTTCACACCGCATTTCATCCATTCGCTGTTTGGTAAACTGCAAATCTTCAGCGCAGCCTGGATGGCGCACAGCCACGGGACTAATGATGCCCAAAAAACCATGGGCATTATTACGCTGGCACTTTTTACCGGCACTAAAGCTGGGAGTTTTGATCATTTCCCGGCCTGGTTAGATTTTCTCAAAACGCCGGTCTTCGTGTTGCCCAAGTGGGTGATCGGCCTTTGCGCGGTAACGATGGCGGTGGGTACAGCGGCTGGCGGCTGGCGAATCATTCGCACGCTCGGCCATCGCATGGTGAAATTGCAGCCAGTGCACGGCTTCGCGGCTGAAACAACAGCCGCGTTGATCATTCAAGGGGCGAGTTACTACGGCATTCCGCTTTCCACTACTCACGTGATTTCCACATCGATTATGGGCGTGGGCGCGGTGAAACGTTTCAGCGGAATGCGCTGGACAGTGGTCGAACGAATTATTTGGGCCTGGCTTTTCACTCTTCCAGCGAGCGGCCTGATCGGCTACGTGCTCGAACGCACAGTCGGAGCGCTTTGATCCTTTGCTGTAGCGCCGGTCTCCGACCACCGAACCCAATCTACATTCCCGCCGGACAGCTACCGCCGCCGGTCTCTCGCCACACAAACGTAACAGTAATTTCTTTGTCGTTGTACCGCGTTGTTCGTACGTTTGCTCTCGATCTGGAATGCAATCACTCGGTTTCCCCCGGCGGAATTCAGCGCGAACTTTCGCAGCCCAACAGCGTTTCACTTTTGGCGAACCGGAATCGCTGGTGTCGAAACATTATCGTGCCGGGTGGATCTCCGACGCGCACCTCGGTACGCGTGGCTGTAACGCCGCAGCGCTACTCGATTTTCTGCGCGAAAACGATTTCGACACCTTGTACATCGTCGGCGACCTGATCGATATCTGGTCCCTGCGCCGCGGAATTTTCTGGCCGCAACAGCACAACGACGTGATCCAAAAAATTTTGCGCAAATCCCGCAAAGGGACGCACGTGATCTACATCCCGGGAAATCACGACGAGCTGGTGACCGACTTTTGTGGGACCTATGGGAACATCGTGATTAAGCAGACGGCAATTCACGTGACCGCATCCGGAGAACGAATTTTGGTGATCCATGGCCACGAACTCGATGTGGTGGTGTCCGGCAGCGGCCGGATGAAATGGCTCGCGTTCGCTGGCGATCTTAGTTACCAATTTCTGCTCTCGCTCAATCCGCTCATCAATTTCGTCAGGCGCCGCTTCGGTCTCGGCTACTGGTCGCTCAGCGCTTATGCCAAGCGGCGTGTGAAAGATGCGGTGAGCTTTATCGGGAAATTCGAAGCCGCTGTGGCGCATTATGCGAAACGCTACCGGGTGGATGCTGTCCTGTGTGGCCACATTCATAGCGCTGGCATCCGCGAGTTCGGCAACGTGACGTATTATAACTGCGGTGATTGGGTCGAGAGCTGCACCGCACTGGTTGAGGGAGCAGATGGCATTCTTTCGCTGGTCAACTACCATCCACCCTCCGCGGTTCGTCCCGCTGAGAATTCGAGGCTTGATCGGAATGACGAAATCCAAATGACCCGCCTGCGCCGCGGCTTCGGCGGGCAGGCGAATGACGAATTAATGTCACGCGCTTTTGACAATTCGTAACCTGACGCGCACCAGGCGAGTGAGTACGCTGACACATGTGCGTCATCACCATTAAGCGAACAGTCTCGAAAATAAAACGAGTGCGAACGACACGAGGGCGATTTGTTCTCCAATTCGCCCGCGATTTTTTCGCGGGCGAGAATCACGTTCAGTTTGCGATTGAAGCGTTGCTCTTTGGGGCGCTGCTGGCGCTTTGCGCGTGGCCCATTATTGCTGCGGCCGGCGCGATCAGCCGGGTTCTATAAATCGGGAAAAAAAGTGTTTGCGCGTCAAAAATGATCTGCTAATAGTTAACCAGATGGTTAAATATTCGAGCACGCTCAACAGAACGTTCGCCGCGCTGGCCGATCCCACCCGGCGCCGGATCCTGGCGCATCTGGCCCGGGGCGACCGACGCGTTACCGACCTCGCCCGCCCGCACGCCATGTCCCTCCCCGCGGTTTCGAAACATCTCCGCGTTTTGGAGAAAGCTGGATTGTTGCGGCGACGCCGCTACGGACGCGTTCATGAAATGCAGCTGGACGCCAAACCGCTCAAACAAGCCGCGCAATGGGTCGAGGAGTATCGCAAATTCTGGGAAGGCTCGCTCGATCGGCTCGCCGCTTATTTGGAAAAAACAAACAAAACTGTGGCCAAAGAAAGGAAATAAATAACCATGTGTCCCGTTTGCTTCGCCAATCTCGTTTTGATCGCAATTGGCGCGACTTCGAGCGGCGGGTTGACGACGTTCGCGCTCACGAAATTTCTTAAACGAAAGAAACAAAGAGGAAATCAGAGGAACTAAAAATGAAACTAATGGAAATGAAGGAAGGAGAGAAACAATGAAGATACCCCCGATCGTGTCATCGCAGGAGTGGGAGGCTGCGCGCCAGCAACTGCTCGTAAAGGAAAAGGAGTTGACCCGAGCCCGTGACGCGCTGGCAGCCGAGCGTCGGCGGATGCCGTGGCTGGCCGTGGAGAAGGAGTACGAGCTCGACGGACCCAAGGGCAAAGCGAGCCTGCTTGACCTGTTCGACGGCCGCCGTCAACTGATCCTTTACCGCGCCTTTTTCGAACCCGGCGTGAAGGGGTGGCCCGAGCATGCCTGTGTCGGCTGTTCCATGGTGGCCGACCAGGTCGCCCACGTCGCCCATCTGAACACCCGCGACACCACTCTCGCGTTCGCCTCGCGCGCGCCACAGAAGGACATCGAACGCGTGAAGGCGCGGATGGGCTGGGAGATGCCCTGGTACACGATCACGGACGACTTCGACAAAGACTTCGGCGTGGACGAATGGCACGGCACGAACGCCTTCATTCGCGGCGGCGACAGTGTGTTCCGCACCTACTTCATCAACAACCGCGGCGACGAGCAGATGGGGAACACTTGGAACTACCTCGACATCACAGCGCTTGGCCGCCAGGAGGAATGGGAGGATTCGCCCGAGAGCTATCCCCAGACTCCGACGTACGAGTGGTGGATCTGGCACGACGAACCAAACACGACGGATGAGGATCGACCCGGCCTGGTGCAACTCCGCGCCGCCCGGGCCTACTCGAAGGCCGACGACGTCACTAAACAACAGAAGAAATCGAACAAAGGAAAAACAAAATGAAACTAGCAGAAACGGAATTGGATCGAGAAGTCGTTTCGGAAGCGGAATGGCTCGTAGCGCGCAAGGATTTGCTCACGCGAGAAAAAGAATTCACGCGCCAGCGAGACGCGCTCAGCGCGGCCCGGCGTCAACTGCCGATGGTGAAGGTCGAAAAAGATTACGTCTTCGACGGCCCAAAAGGGAAAGAGACGCTGGCCGATCTCTTCGAAGGCCGCAGCCAGCTGATTGTTTACCACTTCATGTTTGGGCCGGACTGGGAGGAAGGCTGCAAAAGCTGTTCCTATCTGGCTGACCACTTCGATGGGGCAAACTGGCACTTGCCGCATCGCGACGTGTCCTTCGTCGCGATCTCGCGCGCACCATTCTCCAAATTGGAAGGCTACAAAAAGCGCATGGGTTGGCGCTTCAAATGGGTGTCATCCCAAGGGAACGATTTCAATTTCGACTACCACGTTTCGTTCACAAAAGAGGATGAGAAGAAGAACAAGGTCTACTACAACTACGAAGGCGGGGAATTCATCAACGACGAGCTACCCGGGCTGAGCGTGTTTTATAAAGATGAAAACGGCGACATCTTTCACACTTATTCGACTTACGCGCGCGGACTCGACATCTTAGTCGGCGCCTACAACTTCCTCGATCTCGTGCCGAAAGGCCGCGACGAGGACCATCTCGACTTCTACGATGGATTGGGTCCGGCGACACGACGAATACAAACAACGATTAGCGAAAGATCGACATATGAATCGCGTAACTCACTTTGAAATTTACACCGATGATCCGGAAACGGTGCAGCCGTTCTATCGCGACGTGTTCGGCTGGAAGTTCCAGAAGTTCGAAGGCGGGCCGATGGAATATTGGCTGGTTATCACCGGCGACGACAAGGAACCGGGGATTAACGGCGGAATGACTCGTCCGCGCGAAGGGCAAAATCCCGGCACGATAAACACCGTCGCTGTTGCGTCGCTCGATCAGGCCATCAAGAAGATCGAACAGTACGGTGGAAAAATTTGTGTTCCAAAGATGGCGATCCCGAAGATTGGCTGGCTCGCTTACGCCGAAGATCCGGCCGGCAATGTCTTCGGAATCATCGAACCGGACGAAAAAGCAAAATAATCAAGAAAGGGAAAATATGACTACAAAAACGGATTTAGCAGAAGCGGTTGTCCTGGAGCGCACTTTGAACGCGCCGGTGGCGCGGGTTTGGCAAGCGTTGACCGATGTCGATCAAATGCGGCAATGGTATTTCGATTTGAAAGAATTCAAACCGGAGGTCGGATTTGAATTCGAGTTCGTGGTCGAGCACGAAGGCAATTCTTATCATCATCTTTGCCGCGTTACTGAAGTGATTCCGCAAAAGAGAATCGCTTACACGTGGCGCTACAAAGGCGAGTCGGGCGATTCGCTGGTCACATTCGAGTTGGCTTCCGATGGTGATAAGACGCGACTGAAGCTGACGCACAGCGGAATCGAAACGTTTCCAAAAACGCCGGCCTATGCGCGGAAGAACTTCGAGACTGGATGGACCTCGATCATCGACTCGGAGCTCAAACAATTCGTGGAAAGGAAAGGATAATGGCAAGAGGAACCAGACCCGCGTCGCCAAACACGGTCCGGCTTCACCGGGTCCTGCGCGCAACGCCGGAAAAAGTCTATCGCGCATTTCTCGAGGCCGATGCATTAGTGAAATGGCTTCCGCCTAACGGATATACCTGCAAGGTGCATCACCTGGACACGAAAGTCGGCGGCAGTTACAAAATGTCGTTCACGAATTTCACGAACGGCAAGAGCCATTCTTTCGGCGGAACGTATCTCGAACTAAAGCCGTGCGAACGTATCCGTTACACGGACAAGTTCGACGATCCCAATTTGCCCGGCGAAGTGCAGACCACGATCACGCTGAAAAAAGTTTCGTGCGGGACGGAAGTGAGCATCGTGCAAGAAGGTTTGCCCGCAGCCATTCCGGCGGACGCTTGTTATCTCGGCTGGCAGGATTCGCTCGTCTCACTGGCGAAACTTGTCGAGCCCGAAATCCCAGATGACATGTGACAGAAAGGAAAATCATGACTACGAAAACAGCAGAAAAGACATCGCTCGAAATCAAACGTTTCATCAATGCGCCACGCGATCGCGTCTACGCCGCGTGGACTGATCCGGTGCAACTAAAAGAGTGGTGGGGGCCGAAAGAGGTTCGGACGCTCAACAATTGTGGCCGACACGCGGGTTGGCGGGAAATATCGCTGGGACCTGATCAATCAGGAAGGCGAAAAAATGAGTGTGTTCGGCGAATACCGCGAGCTCGTTCCCGCAAGGAAGGTGGTCTTCACCTGGAAATGGGATGACGACGAAGCGTGGGAAAATTATACCAGTGTCATATCGGTCGAATTTTCTGATCGTGACGGCGGC
This sequence comes from uncultured Verrucomicrobiae bacterium, assembly GCA_963741065.1. GTDB lineage: Bacteria > Verrucomicrobiota > Verrucomicrobiia > Chthoniobacterales > UBA10450 > Udaeobacter. Next base: position 122,242 of record CAVUGV010000017.1, read on the forward strand.
ACCGAACTGCGATTGACGCACGTTCAATTGCCGAGTGAAGCGTCGCGAGACCGACACAACGAAGGTTGGAACAGCGTTCTCGATCGGCTCGAAAAATTTTTATTGTGAAACGCCTGGCGTCCGCCGTGGCGGACGCCCTACAACAATTGTAAAACCAAACATGGGAGGAAAAAATGAATACCGAAGAAGTTGCAAAAAAAGTGGTGGAATTGGTTCGCAAACAGGCGTGGTACGAAGCGCTCGACTCGCTTTACGATGACAACATCGTCAGCGTGGAAGCGGATCCTGGCGCGCCGGAGACGCGCGGAAAAGAAGGCGTCCGCGGCAAAATCGATTGGTGGGTCAAGGCGATGGAAGTGCACAGCTTCAAAGCGAGCGAGCCATTTGTTGGGCACGACCGATTCGTCGTTCAATACGACGCGGATGTGACAGACAAGGAGTCGAAAGAGCGCAGGAAATTATCCGAAGTCGGCGTATACACAGTTAAGGACGGAAAGATCGTCCGCGAAGAATTCCTGCCGCGAGTCGAGTGAGATCTGCAGGCGTTGCGAACGCGGGTTCGCTTTTAGCTGACGCCGCAAATCGTCTTCGCATTAAAACGTCGCGTCAGCGACTGGCTGCGTGTTTGTCGATCAGCGCTTGGAAGCGAGGGTCTTTGCGCAACGGATCCCACACCGGATCGAGCTTGAGCAGTGGGATCGTGAGGCCGTTTGGAATTCCGAGCAAATGATCGACTAGGCCAAATGCTTCATCAGATTCACCAGTCCAGGCATAAATCTGGGCGAGCGCGGCTGTTCCTTGCGGTCCATCAAAGGCGTCTTGGGATTCGGGCAACAATTCGACCGCACGCTTGCCTTCGGCGATCGCCTCCTGTTTTCGACCTAATGCCGCAAGAATAAGTCCATGCTGCGCGCGTCTAGCAGGGTCTTCTGGAACTTCCTGCAGCGACTTTTCCGAAATCATGCGGGCGCGCTCGAATTCTGCCTGCGCCCTGGCGTTATCGCCTTGCAGCAGGTGAATCATGCCTTCCACGAAAGCCTTTGGGGATGGCGCGGTAGTGGTAGTAAACATTGTTTCACCGCGAAATTTTTGTAAGACCTGAAGGGCCTCGGGAAACTTCCGCTCTAGCGTCAGGCACCAAACCCGCACCCAAGTCATCAGCCCACCCGGGTCGGTTTCCGGCGGAACTGAAGAAAGTTGTTTTTCGGTCACGCTAAGATCGCCTTTCCAAAGTACCGCCACTCCTCCTTTCAACAAAGCCGCCTCTAATGACTGTGGGGCTGCAGCGGCGAGGCGATCAAAAATCTTGTCGGCGGCTTCGAAATTGCGCAAAGCCATGTAACTGTAACCAAGGTTGGTCAGTACGCTTACGTTTTTCGGATCGAGTGTGGCAGCTTTTTCCAAATTCGCGGTTGATTCCGCCCACTTGCCCTGACGCCGCTGAATTGCGCCGATGGCCATGTAGGCTTGAGCTTCGTTTGGCAGGTCGCGCTTCGCGATTTCGAACTCGGCGAGAGCGCGCTCGTAATCGCGATCGCCATAGTAGTAAGAGAATCCGAGTGCAAGATGCCCTCGGGCAGATCTGGCTGCAATCGCAGCGCTTCGTGCGCGTTCAGACGCGCTTTCTCCCGCCGAGCTGGCACAGGGTCAGAGCTGTGGTATAACCAGCTTTCTGCCATCGAAAGACCTGCAAACGCCAGAGCAAAGTTCGGATCGAGTTTGATAGCTTGTTCAAAAAGTGGCACGGCCTTCAAAAACGTGTCGTGGAGCATGTCCTTCCGGGTGGCGTAATCGTGCGCCTGAAGAAAGAGCAAATAGGCATCGGGATTTTGTGTCGGCCGCCGATCAAGCCGCGCTTTTTCGTTCGGCGAGAGTTTTGCTTGCAGCGCCGAAGCAATTTTTTGCGCGAGGTCGGTCTGAATCGCAAACACGTCGGTCAAGTCGCGGTCGTAATCCTCCGCCCAAATATGCTCGTCGTTGTTCGCGTTGATCAGCTGCACGCTCACTCGAACGCGATTGCCAGCCCGACGGACGCTGCCTTCCAGAAGCGTGGCTACGCCGAGCGCCTTGCCGATTTCGCGGGCGTTGCCTACGCCATCGCCCCGATATGACATGACCGACATCCGCGAGATGACTTTCAAATCGCCAATTTTCGAAAGATTTGTCAGGATGTCGTCCTGTATGCCATCAGCGAAATAGGCGTTTTCCTTTTCATCGCTCAGATTTTGAAACGGCAGCACGGCGATCGACTTGTCGATCTTGCGCGCTGACGCCCGTGGCAAGAGGAAGAAACCAGCTCCAGCGGAGATGATTATACCGATCGCGATCAGCATTATCACGTTGCGGCGGCGGCGTGCTACGGGTACGCCCGGCGCCGGAGTTGCGCGGATGCCTTGCGGCGTGACGTCGAACACCCAAGCGAGAACAAGCGCGACCGGAAATCCGATCAGCATCAGCGCGATGACGCTCCGGATCGCCGAATTGGGAATTTCGAAAACGGGAAGAACCTGAGCAAGACCTTGAGCAAGCGCCCAGCTCGCAATCACGTAGGCGATTGCCACGCGGTAAACTTTTCGCCGCTTCAATTCCTCAAAGAAGCCGCTCATAATCGGGTAAGATTTTAACTGATGAACAATCGCCCAAAACCTCGACTCGTCTAGCGTACGTCGGACCAGGATTGTGCGCGCGAGATGAAATTTGCATGGCATCGAACAAGGCGTTTGAGCAAATTGATGCAGTGGATCTTTCGACGCTTGCAAACATTGCAACGGCCCTCACCGTTCTGACGGCTGTCGTTTTCGGATTGATCGAGATGCGGCGCGCTCGCAAGGAGCGCGAGGAGCGTGCAGCCTTCGTAGCTGTCCAGGCGATTCTGACGCCGGCATGGATGCAATCGATGACCCTGGTGCAGGCAATTCCCGAGGGCACGACTGCCTCACAAATCGAGGCCGATCCGCGTCTTTTTCAAGCCGTCCAGTCCATAGCTTGCATTCTCGAATCTCTGGGTTATGCGGTCTTTGCGCGCATGGTTCCGTTGAACGTAGTCGACGAACTACTGGGCGGCACAGTGCGCATCGCCTGGCGCAATTTGCGCGGCTACGTTGAATACGAACGTGAGCGCGCAGGTTCGAAAAAAAATTGGGAATGGTTTCAGTGGCTTGCCGAACAGATCGATCGGCATAGCAAAGCCCGAACCAGTCTCGCCCTCGGTGCTCACGAGGCTTACCGTGACTGGCGGCCGTGATCTATTCTAAAAAAGGTCTTCCCGTTTTCCATCGCGATGCGCGCCAGTCACGAACTTCCTTCGCTGCCTCGCAATTCATTTGTGTAACTTGGAAAGTGGCGACTGGGATTGCGTTGTGGGCGTTTCTCCTGACAGCAACACTGGCTTGGTCTCAGCCAGTGCCTGGATCGTTAGAGGTGCACTGGAACGAAGGCGCCGCAGATTGCAATGCAACTCCGCAAGATCCTCTTCAGGTCCATCAGTACGAATCTCAAACGTTTATCCTTCGTCAGAGTCCATGCGCGGACTTCGAAGCAAATTTTATCTATCTTCTGATCGGCTCCGACAAAGCTCTTTTGATCGACACTGGTGCCGTCGCAGATCCGAAAGCGATGCCGTTGGCAAAAATGATCTTGGAGCTGTTGCCGGATAAGGATCACAAAAAGCTTCCGCTCCTGGTGGCGCATACCCACAGGCATCTTGATCATCGCGCTGGCGATCCACAGTTTGCGTCGCTTCCATCGGTCCAGATCGTGCCATTCGATTTGGAGGGAGTTCGAGCGTTCTACGGTTTCAATAACTGGCCAAATGGGATGGCCCATCTGGATTTAGGTGGCCGAACTGGTGGACGTAATTCCGACGCCCGGACACAACCAGACCCACATAGCATTTTACGACGATAGGACCGGCATTCTTTTCTCGGGAGATTTTCTGCTGCCGGGTCGATTGCTAATTGAGGATACTGGCAGCTTACCATGAAAGCGCTCTTCGGGTTATCGACTTTCTAAAGACGCGTCCGCTTACCCATATCCTGGGTGGCCATATTGAATTGAACGCGGCAGGACGCGCCTACCGATTCGGATCTCACTACCATCCCAATGAGCATCGGCTTGAGTTGGCGAGAGCAGATTTAACAGCATTGCCAAGCAGCGCTTGAACGCTTCAACGGCTTTTACGCGCGATATCCGAATTACATTCTTACTAATCCCATTCACAACCTTGTGGCGCTGGCAATTATTGCAGTCGCGGTCTTGATTTTCATCGTGTGGGGAGTGCGCCGGTTGATACGCCGGCGTGGTTGACTACACGGCAATGCACGATGGCGTACGCTTCGCCCTTCTTTACGTCCTCCTGTAAGCGCCAGACTTCCATTGTTGGGGCCGCAATCACCTCGATACCGCGCCGTTTCGCCTCCGCTATCACTTCGTCCATTACTGGAAGCGCCGCCGTGGGCTACTTGCGACAAGAAATAGCTAACAAAATGCTGTCTAATTCTAGTTAGGCCTTATTCTCCTCGGTTGATATGAGCGACCAGTTCCAGCACGTGATGGTGCTGACCTCCATCATCATCGGCCTGGGGATTACCAACCTCCTTTTAGGCCTTAGTGGGGCGATCGAGCGTTTTACAGAGAACCCGCGTCCGTTGTGTGTCAGCTGGGCGACTATTTTCTGGTCGGCCTATTTATTTCTCTTAATGGTGCTTTTCTGGTGGTGGGAATTTCGCCTGCTTGAAGTCCTGAAACAGTGGAGCCTGTGGAATTACTTCCTCGTCATCTGCTATGCGGTGGTCCTGTTTCTTCAGGTGGCTCTTCTTATTCCCCGGGACTGGGATAAGGTGGACGACTTGAATGAATATTTCCTGGCAAAGCGCCGTTGGTTCTATTCGGTTTTTGCGCTTAGCCTCATCATTGATCTCATTGATTCATACATGAAAGGTGGCCTGGCCTATATCAAGGGGACAGGCATTTTGAGTTGGGGATTTAATTTGGTAGGCCTTCTGGTAGCGGTTGTCGGCTTTCGATCAACGCGCATCCGCACTCATTCGACTATGGCCATTCTGTTTTTCCTATGGGCACTAATCATTGCATTTAACGTCTCTCCCTTGTTGCATGTCTAGACCTAACCAATCGTCCAACGAGGTAATACTCCAACCATCATAGGTTACATAGGAAAATGCGCACGTTATCCGTTCGCTTTTTGTGACCCAACGAGCTCATGATAAGGCTATGCCTGCTATCTTTGACCGTGTCCTAACATTAAATCTTATAGCGAACACAGCGATCTTCTATCTCGCGGCGCGGTTGTATTTGCTGCCTCAACTCTCCCGGTTTCGGCCACGACAGATTCTTATTCCCATTCTTCTTTTGCATTCAACGCGTCACCTGGGAATGATGTTTTTAAGTCGCGGCGCCACTTATCCGGGATTGCCGCCGCAGTTCGCTTATCCGGCAGCATTTGGCGATTTGATAACCGCCATACTGGCTCTTGTAGCAATCCCGTTCGTGTTGCGTGGTTCTCCTTTCGCGAGGCCGGCGGTGTGGGTTTTTAATGTTTTTGGAACGGTTGACCTGCTCGTAGCGATTGCGACGGCCACGATTTACAACGCCACGGTCGAAATGGGACCGGCGTACTGGATTCCGGCTTTCTGGGTCCCGTTGCTATTGGTGACTCACTATGTAACGTTCGTTCTTCTTCGGCGAGGTGGAACGTGGTGAGAATGTCTAACCGCGACCAGTGTGAAGGCCATCACGAATTCGCGCGTTATAGTCGTAGATCATCCACCGCGCCACTCGATAGGCGGCATTGAGCTATAGGCGCTTTACTATTTCGCGGGCTTTCTGGCAGCTCCGATGAAAATTAGCGCGGTGGCTGCACTTGCAACGGCCAACACCGCGCCCATCGCCATGACCACTCTGAATCCGGAAACGAAAGATTCGTCAATCGCGCGGCGAATCAGCTGCTGCGTTGCCGGGTCTTGATCTTCCGGAATCGAAATGGCGGCGAGCTTCGTGCGTTGCATCTGCAACGATCGCGTTACCGATGCCGGCAGGTTCCATTCTGGCAGTCGCCGATCGAGCGCGTGATTGAAAACGTGGAGCATCACGATTCCAAGAACGGCAATGGCGATGAGGCTAGCCGTGCGAGCGACGGCGTTGTTAACTCCCGACGCGATGCCGGCATGGTTTTCAGCGACTGAACCCATTACCGTCGTGGTAAGTGGCGCCACGCTGATGGCCATGCCTAATCCGAGAACAACCACCGGCGGAAAAAAATTTGTCCAATAGCTTCCCCCGACCGTTGGCAGCATAAAAAGCAAATAACCTGACGCGGCCGTCAATGAACCGATCAGGAGCGGAAGCTTCGGACCGTAACTGGTGACGAGTCCACCAGACCAGCGCGACAGAAGAGAAATGATCAATATGAATGGCAATAGTGCCGCGCCCGCCGCGGTCGCGGAGTAATGCTGAACTTGAATCAAATTCAGCGGCAGGAAAAACAATGTTCCACCAAGCGCAGCGTAGAGCAGAAAGGTTAAGAGGTTCGTTCCCGTAAATATTCGTGAGTGGAAAAGAGCGATGGGCAACATCGGATTCGCAACTTGCCTCTCTGTCATCACAAACAGCAAGAGGAGCACGACAGCAGCAGTGAGCGCCGCAAGCACCGACCGATTGTTGAAACCGAGACGCGAAGATTCGATCAACCCGTAAACCAGTGCGCCCAAACCCAATGCTGCAAAAGCTGCCCCTAACCAGTCGAGGCCGGCGCTCTCTGGGTCAGAGCTTTCGGGCACGCGCCAGAGCGAGATTAAAATTATCAGAAGCGCTAGTGGAATATTAATAAAGAATACTGCGCGCCATGATACGTGTTCGATAAGCCAGCCGCCCATCACAGGGCCGAGCGCGGTTGTGATGGCGCTGAGCCCGGACCAGGTGCCAATCGCCCGTCCGCGTTGGTCCTCTGAAAACGAACTGCTGATGATAGCGAGACTGCCCGGAACAAGGAGCGCCGCGCCGAATCCCTGCAGCGCGCGAGCCGCGATGAGTTGATGAATGTTGGCCGCTAATCCGCACGCTGCCGATGCCAGCGCAAAGAGGACGACCCCCGTCAGAAAAATTCGGCGACGTCCGTAGTGATCGCCGAGCGAACCGCCGACCAGCAGGAGTGCGGAAAGTAGAAGTGCATAGGCTTCGACCACCCATTGCACGTCCACGGCGGTGGCGTTCAGGTTCGTCTGAAGCGCAGGCAATGCGACGTTTACAGCAGTCCCATCGATGAACGCCATGCTCGACGCGAGAATGGTGGCAGCCAGAATCCAAGGTCCGCGCGATTTCGCACACGGCGCTGTCTGCGGCGCGGATCGAATTACGTTCTCGTCACAAGGTTCCTGGACCAGCGCCCACATATTTGCGAAATCAATATTCACAGCCAGGATGGCTGTGTTCTGCGTCTACCTATTGGATTACATTTCTTGTCAAAAAACATTTACCTGCCAGTTGCGTCCTTCCCAGCGCTGATCGCGTTCCCAGAAGAATGTGAATGCAAGCGCCGAGCCATCGGGCAATTCTGAAGTCGGAAAATCCGCGTACCAAAGATTCAGTTCGTCCTGATGGATGGTCTCCCTTTCACTGGTCCGCGCCCAATTATCCGGCGACCAACGAATCGTTGCTTCTGCCGCAACGATGATCCGCAAAATTTTGCCGCGTGACACACGCCGCAGGGGATGACGCAGAGTCCAGATCTCGTATCGACTTTGCACTGGATGCGCCACGTAGCGCTGGAACGCCGGCTCGACGCGATCGAAACACACGCCGTCGTGACGGCTGCGCACGAGCGAAACATACTCGGCGTGCGACCAGCAAAGCGGCATTGCAGCGCCGGTTGGGCAACCGCGTTTCATGCTCATACGCGGCAGATCCTCACCGTCCCACACCTGTTCGGTCAACATCCCGCCTTCATTGGAAAAATCTTCCATGGTCTTGATGTACGGCTTCGGGTCTCGGTCGGCAGCCAGCTCGTAATGGCCGCGTTCGCCTGTCAAAATCGGCCAGCAACGACCTACGCCCGTTCCGTCGAAGGCGCTGCCGTCATCCTTTTGCCCGTAGCCATCGTGATTGTAACGACGCCAGCCCGGGCCTTGCGGAAGATCATGCTTGAGCACGCGATCGATCACTTTGATCGAATCGCGCACGAGCGGGTCGTTCGCGCCGCGGATACCGAACCGCACCAGGTGAAGAAAGTCGCCGCCGACAACATTGCGCGCCGGATGCAAACCGCCGCCGTTGGCGATCTGAATCATCGCCGTATTCGGATCAGCGTGCGGGTCAGGCGCATTCGGATCGGTTGGAGTGATGCGGATATAATGCCGAGGAATGCCTTCGACCAGATCACCCTTTGTCGTGACCGTCCAATCCTCGACGTGCGCCGCGAGCCAGTCGGCATATGCGAAAACAAAATCTGCAACATCTGTTCGGCCGGATTCTGTTGCCCATTCCGCGGAGCAGACGAGAGCGGCAATCACCGTCGCGATAGTTGAAGGCGAATAGCCGGCATTTTCCTCCCACCGATCCTGAGTTGTAACCGGCCCTTGCAACATCAGATGCGCAGCAGCGCGCACCATGAGCACTCGCGGCTGAAACAGGCCGAGCGCGTCGTGTTTATGCAAACGCCACGCGAGCAACATCGGCATGGCAATCTGGTCGAGCTGCAACGCCGACCAGTAAGCGGTCCCATCGATCCAGCTGTTTTGCGGAAAACTGCCGTCCGTCCGCTGAATCGCCGCGAGCCAGATCAACGCGCGCAGCGGCGTGCTCGTCTGGCCCGTGGCGAGAAGCGCTGTGGCGCTGTGCACAAGGTCGCGCGTCCACACCAGATGATAGCCGCCCAGATCCTGATCGCTCTTGGTCTCGCCCCACGGGATGCTCATCGACGCGACCATTGCGCCTTGAAAAATTTTGTCTTCATGCGCCAGCAACACGCATCGGCTCAGTCGATACATTCCACCGGCGTCACACGTATCGGTGCTAAAATCGAATTTGGGATCCACGACGGGGCGTTGCCACTGACGAACATATCCTGCGCGTTTTGACTCGAACGGCTCGGCCAACGATTGGAACAACTTCGTGGCCGCGCTCTGGTAACTTCGACCAAGCGCAACGGCGATCGTAAATTCACCGCTGTCCGGCAAATCGATCTCGCCGGTCAACGCGATGTTGCCGTTCTCAGCGGCTTGAAATTCCCAATCCATCTTGAAATTGTCCATCAAGTCCTGCCAACCATCGCTGAAGCCGACGTAACCGACCGATCGGCGAGCAGAAACCGCTACTGGATGCCATGAGCAGGTGCACGTCCTGCCGCTGTGCGTGGATCAGTTTGTTATCGCCGATTTCAGAACACGATCCGGAGTTGCCGGCGCCGAAACCGGCGAGATGCGGCGCAAGCAACGCATAAAGGCGCAGCTTGCCGTGGAGCGATTCATCGAACACCTCAAGCTTCGTGTGCACCAGCAAGACCGACAGGTGCGGATCCGTCAGCACGTGTTTTACGACACGATAGCGGCCGCCCGGTTCCGAATTCGTCAGGCGATAAAAAACGCAATCGCGCTCGGGATATTCAATCAGATGATCCAGGTCGCGTTTTTCCTCGTGACAGAACGTTTCGCCGTCGCTGATGAGAAACTGAAAATCGCGCGTGTTCGGTTTATCGACATGCGGATAATAAATCTCGTTCACGATGCCGTGACTGAGGGTGAACCAGACACGGCAACTGGTGTGATACGCCGTGCCCACGCCTTCTTTCGCGCTCGAAGTCCAGCGCGGTTCGATTCCCGGCGCGCCAAACGCCAGCGAATTCTCAGGCGAACTCATCCCCAAGCGTTAGGCGAATCGAACCCGAACAGCAAGATGGTTAATACAAAAGCGATTGCGATCGGAATCATCAACGATCAACGTGTCTCCATCAGCCGGCGCCGGCGATTGCGCATCGGCAGGATTTTTCAGTACCACGAAAGAGATAATCGAAAACTGAACGCCTGTAGCGTGCGCTGTCCTCAGCGCATCATGGTGCCTAAAACGTGCGTAATCCGCTAAGGACAGCGGACACTACAGCTTCCAATTCAATATTCCACGAACGCCTCGTCCGGATAGCAATACAACCAACGCTCACCCGGCTGCGCGGAAGCGATCACCGGATGCCCACTTGCGTGGGCATGTTTGCTGGCGTGTTGGTTCGGCGAGCTGTCGCAGCAGAGGGTCACGCCACATGTCTGGCACGTCCGCAAATGAACCCAGTAGCTGCCGATCTTCACGCACTCTTCGCATTCGCGGCGCTCCGGCTGCTTGACTGCTTCGATTGCATCCAAATGAGAGCATCCTCTGGCGGACATGATGCGTTACTGGTTTAGTGTTTTGTTTGCTGACGCGTTGCGCCGTGATGCCAGGCTCATGTGGATTCCGGCGACGGCCATGCCGCCTTCGCCGACGGCGGCGGCACAACGTTTGACTGATCCGGAGCGGACGTCGCCAGCGGCAAAGATTCCCGGGAAGACTGGTTTCGAGCGGAGCGGGTTGACGTTTGTTCGCCTGCCAGGCTGGTGCGCCGGCGACGCTCGATCCCGGTTTTGATGAATCCTTTGTCGTCTCGCTCGATTTCCGGCGGCAACCACTCGGTGCATGGTCGGGCGCCGATCATGGAAAAAACGGCCGGCGTCCGAACGACGCGGCGTTCGCCGGTCTTGGTATTTTCCAGTTCGATTTGTTCCAGCTTTTTTCCGCCGGACATTTTGCGGATCTCAGTGTTGTAGAGAATCTCGATGTTTTCGCGGGCTTGCACCCGACGCGAAAGATAGTCCGACATCTTGTTGGCAATGTTGTTTCCCCTAACGACAAGCAATACTTTGGCCGCGCCGTCGGAAAGGAACATCGCTGCCTGGCCGGCTGAGTTGCCGCTGCCGGCGACAACAACAGTTTCGTTGCGACAAAGCTGACCTTCCAGCGCGGTGGCAGCGTAATAAACGCCGACACCTTCGAATTGTTCGCGGCCCTCGGCTTCGAGCCGGCGATAATCGGCGCCAGTGGTAATCAGGACAGCTTTTGCGCGAAGCACCGCACCGCAACCTTCCGTCTCGAGGCATGCGCGGTACTCGCCATCAGGGTTGTATTGCAGCGAGAGGGCCGCGGCTGGTGTGGAAAATTTCGCGCCGAATCGGTAGGCCTGAAGCTGAGCGAGCCAGGTCAATTCGCCACCACCAATGCCGGTCGGGAATCCAAAGAAGTTTTCAATGAGTGACGAGGAACCGGCTTGTCCGCCCGGCGCATAACTTTCCACAACGACCGTCTTCAATCCCTCGGATGCGGCATACACCGCTGCGGCCAGGCCGGCCGGTCCAGCGCCAACGATTGCGAGGTCGCAGAGAACTTCGGTTTCATCTTCTTCCGTGAGCGACCGCAGCAAGCCGGCTTCCCGGGCAACTTCGCGCAACGACGGCTTGCGCAACCGCGCACCGGCCGGGGTGATCAGGACCGGCAAATCGCGAGTCGTTAGGTGAAAACGTTCGCTCAACGCCTGCCCCTGTTCGCTCTCAAATTCTACCAGCCGATGCGGGATGCGATTCTTGTCGAGGAAATCATCGAGCTGATGTCCATCGCGCGCATCGCGGCTGGCCAGAACACGCATTCCCGCGAATTCGCGATCGCGGCGAAGCCGTCGCCGTCGCATGATCAAGGCATCGACGATTGTCTTGCTCACGGCGGGAATTTCCGCCAGCGCGCGCCGGAGTTCGGCTGCCGGAATGTGGAGGATCTCGGCCTCATCCGATGTGACTCTGCGACGAACCGAGGATCGACGTGCCCTGGAGCATCGATACGTCGCCCATGAAATCGCGCTCGCGCGCGGTAGCGAGGTTATATTCGGTGCCATCGCGCGTCTCGAACGCTTCGAGTTCGCCGCGCAAAACAATTGCTAGTCCGAGATCGCGTTGCCCGGCTTTGAACAGCACGTCGCCGCGTTTCATCACGCGGCGTTCGCCCAAAGGCTCAAGTAGCGAAAGCTGATGATCGTTCAGTTTCGGAAACGCGATGCTTTCGGTATCGCGATAGAACTGTTCGTCCTGTTCTTCGTCAGTCACGTGCAAACTTTACGCGCGACTCAGCACAATCCAACTCTGAGCTGCGCTCGCTGCTTTAGCGGTTGAGAAACCGTAGTCCCAAAAAGTTTCCCGATGACTGCCGTAGCCGCCATCGCGAGTGCACTGACCTGACTCTTTAATCAGGAAAGCAGGAGCGCAGGAGAGATTTCTTTTGCGCGAAGCGCTTTGGAGTGCGGCGGTGCTCCGCCGCTTTCCTCAGAAGATTCCTGCCGCGCGCAAGGTTGCGAAAGGGATGACGCAAGCTGTGCTAAGCGCGCCGTAAGACATTAACATTTTTTTTGCACGTGTTCGGATAGCCATGGAGATGTCTTTTTATGCCACACCGCAGTTACGAATTCGTTCAGCTTGACGTATTCACACAGACCCCGCTCGCGGGGAATCCGCTGGCCGTCTTCACCGACGCGCGAGGATTGAATGATGGCGAGATGCAAGCTTTAGCGCGCGAAATGAATCTTTCGGAAACGACTTTCATTTTGCCCCGCGATCCCGCCACTGAAGCGCGTGAAGGAAAAAAAGTCCGCATCTTCACGGTCGAGCAGGAGTTGCCGTTTGCCGGCCATCCGACACTCGGGACCGCGCTGCACTTGTATGCGTCGCAAGGCCAGTCCAATTCAGAGAAATCTGATGAGATCATCCTTGATTTGAAAGCGGGGAAAATCCCAGTGCGGTTCACTCCCGATTCCGAGAATGCCGGGCGTGATCGTGTGGACGGTCAGGTGTTCGGCGAAATGCGCCAACGCGATCCCGAATTTGGACCGGCACTTTCACTGGAAGAAGTCGCTCGCGTCATTGGAATCGCTGCTGACGAGATTTCTTCGGAATGGCCCATACAGCCGGTCTCGACAGGATTGACCTTCACGATCGTGCCATTCCGCAATCAACATACACTGTCCAATCTGAAGTTTAGTTACGCCCAGGCAGCGGAATTTCTGAAGAGCTCCGGCGCCAACTTTTTCTACTTTCTGTGTCCCGAACGCCGGGAAGGCCGGCTTGAAGCTCAAGCTCGGATGTTTTTTTACGGCGGTGAAGACCCTGCCACAGGGTCGGCGGCCGGCTGCGCCGCCAGTTGGATGGTCCAACACGAAGTCGCGAAGAGCGATGAACAGGTGTTGATTCGCCAGGGAATCGAGTGCTTTCGTCGAAGCGAAATGTACGTCCGGGCAAGCCGCGAAGGCGAGCGTGTTAGCAACGTCCGCGTAGGCGGCTATGCCGTGGAAATCCTGCGCGGAACCGTGGTGCTGTAAGTGATCGCAATTACCCCCACCCGAGTCGACGCTCGTTAGGCTGAATTCCTATTGAGACTTGAATGGGCCTTCGAAAACGCTTTCGGAAAGTTTGCGGCGATCGTTCGGGCTTTCGCGGACTTGTAATTTTTCAGGAAGCACTTCTTTCGGTCCAGGTTTGCCGACAGCCGCCATCGCTTCGACTTGAAATTCGTCGGGATCCGCAGTTCTTTGCGCGCGCGCTCGTAATCGAATCCTTGCATCCCATGAACGACGAGACCCTGATGGAAGCCTTGAAGCGCGAAGTTCTCCCACGCAGCTCCGGCGTCGTAGGAATGCGTGACCGACGGTTCGTCGTTGTGGTCGAAAAACTTTCGTGAAATGAACACGACGAGAACCGCCGCATTTTTCGCCCACGCCTTGTTCGCGTCCACGAGCAGTTCGAAGAACGTCTGCCAATGCTCGGTGCCGCGACGGGCGTAGAGCGCGCGCCATTGCTGGGCGTTGAAAGATGACGGCGCCCAACGCGCTGCCTCGAACAATCGCATCAGCTCCTCTTCCGAAATCTCTTCGCCCGACATTGCGCGCGGCGACCATCGATCGATCAGAAGCTTTTCGATTGAATGGTCTGCCTTACGGATTTCGCTACCTTTAATCATATCCGATGACACGATAGTCGACGCCGCATTCTGCAATCAAGACGCCTGCTCACTCCTCACGCTTCTCAATTTCCCGCTCAATTCGGGGATCAGGAATCAACCAGAGAAGCGCGACGAACACATAGATTCCGCACGCCATCCATGGGTTCACAAACGCGAGCGGGATAGCAACGAGGTAGAGCACAGGAGAAAGTTTGCTTTCCAATCGCCGCCAACGGCGTGCGCCAGAAGGGAGTCCGCGGCCTTCCTTGGCAATGATCGTGCGCTCAAAACAATAATAAGCAATGGCCGCCATCAGTAGCACAAAGCCATAAACAGCTGTCGGCATGGCCGCGAGCCGTTCTCGCCCATCCAGCCTGTAGTGAAAGGAAACAGCGACAACCAGAACAAGAGATGAAGGTTCGCCCAGAGGATACCGCCGCTAACCTCCTCCGCGGCTTGGAAGAGATGATGATGATTGTTCCAATAGATGCCGAGATAGATAAAGCTGAGCACGTAACTCAACAAAAGGGGCAGCATCGGCTTCAATGCCGCCAATTCGGTCGCGTGCGGCACTTTCAATTCCAGCACCATAATTGTGATGATGATGGCAAGGACTCCGTCGCTGAATGCTTCGAGGCGGCTCGTTTTCATCTTTGCGCGGCTCACGGCTTAAGATCTTTGAGCCACCTGCCTGCTGTCTCAACTTCGTTGTTCGGTAGGCAGTCGCCAGCATCAAAAAGTTCACGGTGAAATCGGACCACGGTCAGGTTGGACCGCGCCGTTGTACGTCCGGACTAGCTCTGGTACTTAAACGACAGTTGTAATCGAGTTCGGTACTCGATCACTTTGCCGTCCTCGACCTTCACATCCATCTTCACAACTTCGGCAATGCGCAGGTCCCGTAGCGTACCAGCGGCGGTCACCAACCGCATTCTTTGCCGCATCCTCCCAGGATTGCGCACTCGTGCCGATTACTTCCGTTACTCTGTAGACTGAATCTGTGGATTTATCTTTGCTGGCCATAACGTTTCCTTTCTATCTGTGTGTCTGATCTTCCGATTACATCCGTTTCCAGGCAAGTCACGTCACGCTCGTTGATAAGCAACTTCGAGTAACCCGACGATGTCGATGAACAACACGTGTCCGATCTCGAATTTCACATCTGAGGAATGCTCGGCGGACATTGAAGATCTGTTAGGCGGTTGCGGGGTTTAGTGCGCGAATGGCCATCGTAAATATCAGCCTGGAGACGGCACTTAGCATCAAACTAATACCGATCAACGTCCCGATTATCTCCGGAGAAGCTGGTGGCCACTGACTGACCATCAATATTCCAAGGATCAAAGTGCCGATGCCGTCAATTAGCAGCCAGACCGAGTGGCGGAATCGCCTGACACGAAAGTAGAGAGCAAATTCCAGGATGCCTTCCAGAAGGAGAAAAATCGCCAGGAAAAGGGTCAGCGAAAGAACGCTCAAAAGCGGGTTCAGCAATAAACAAATTGCCGCCATCGCATAGAGCGGCTCAGAAGTATCTGCCATAGAAAACCGTCAACGCTGCGCGCCTGGAATGCATAGAATAGATGCCCAATTCCTGCGGCCAAAATCAAGCAACCGATGATAAGCGCGATTCCAAAAGAGATCGTCAGCGGAAGGATGATGGCCAGAATTCCACAAACAAACGTCACTGTGCTCCAAACTATCAACCATGGAGACGCCTTTTTTATGGCGGGCGCGATCGATTCGATGTTCATCAGAGGTCACGGGATAGGTCTTCAGAATTCTTTCAACCTCTCGAATTGCTTGCGGATTATATTGCGCGCCGTGATCTGAATTGACGATTAACTCCGACTGCGCGCCAGGGAGATGCGAGCTCCAGTATGGAACTATTCCATCGGAACTGTTGGGTGTGTCGCCCCGGCCGCGGTCGCCCATGATCGAATGATAAGGAATACCGCGCGTGATTGGCAGTTTGTTGACCGCTTCCACGAACCGATCGTTAGGCTCCAGCGTATCCACGCTATTCGGCATGCGATTCAGCGGTCTGGCCGCAGGGTCGGCGATCAGGAGCGGTTTGGTTGACGCATAGATCGAGGTGAAGAGCCGCGGAGTTCGGACAAGAGCGGCGCCGATGCGGCCGATCCAGTTCGACGCAATTTCGCTCCCTCGATGCGGAGTTGAAATAAATATCACCCGTTGAACGTCCGGCCGATGATTAAAGACGAGCGCTTTTTCCAAGAACTTGCGTGTCTCGCTCGCCAGCGGAGTTCTGGCCGGAGGCGTGGCAAAAAAATCGCGCCAGATCTTGTCGCCCGCATCCGTGATCATTAATCGACAAATCATTCCGCCCATGCTGTGACCGATCAGGACGATGCGCTTGTGATTTGGGAATGCGCGCTCGATCCCATTCAGATCCTGGCGGAAGAGCGCGGCGGCGTAGGGATAGGGATAACCACTCGGATAACTGAAGTACCAGAATTGATAATGTTTCCTTATCGCTGGGTCATGACGCAGGGAGTCGATCATTGGCGCCCAACTCGCTCCTGTTTCTTGCAAGCCGTGAACGAAAATAACAGGCGTCCGCGCGGGATCGAATTGCTGCAACCGTGTCAGCTCCGCTGTATCTGCATAGGCTTCCGGGTTCAAGACACGCGACAATCCAAGCCGCTCCGGTCGTTCACGAGCAATCAGGACTGCCGTGGGCGCATCAAAATCAGCGGCAAGAGGAAACGTTTGCTTATTCAGCGTGATTCTTTCGGCGTTTAACGGATCCATGAACTCCAGGCTCGCTTTCCGGCCGGAGAAACGGACGATCGCGGTGATCGGCGCGTAAATGCGGTGTAATTTGTACTGTTGACGGAAGTGCGGGCTTTCCGTGCGCCCAACCACTGCAATCGGTGCGCCCAGGCCACTCACAGTCGAGTAGGTCTTGAAGAATTTTCCGCCGATCTTCAACGTGTCGGTCGGAAATAAATCGTATCGACTCGGGTCATGGTCCGCGTCGACGGGCTTGGGAGATACGAGAGTATAACGACCTTCATCCGTCACGACAGTGACGGGATGCCGCCACGGCTCAAGATCTGTTCGATCGACGTCTTGAACGACACGCGCTACAGCGAAGTTGTAGATGCTGCGCGCCGATTCATTTTTTGGCTGCCGTTCCACTACTCCATACGAAATCTTGGCAGCCAGCAGGTCATGGCCTAATGCCGTCGAAAGGCTGTTCATGTTCTGCTGCGAGCAGGTATTTTGTGGCGGATTCAAGTGGCTCTTCCACATGTAATCCTGTCGTTAGGCGCGCCGGTATTGTTTTTACAGTCGCGAGATGAGAGGCGCATCCGCACCACTGGAACAAGAGGATGGCGAAGCCACATCTGGCCGCGAAACTCTGCCACCTGTTTTGGTAAACTGATGGCATGGGTTTGGTTTTACCTTTCACACGCCCAGTCTGTGAAATTCTTGACGGGCAGCTTCGCTAAACGTCTGCAATACATCAATCGCGCCGCGGTTCACCATGTCTTCCAATTCCGGCAAAGTCTTATTAGGCGCGCGATAGGTGTTAACAATCATGCGAGCAACTTCGTCCGCACTTTCAATCGTCTTTGTCGGTGAGAGAACACGCATCTCGCTTATCATGGCGTAGAGTCCGACCAGCTTGGAGACGTCAGATATCTCGTGGACAAGGGCATCCGCATATAACTTTGCGGCTTCTTTAATAAAGGCTTTGTACAATTCTTCACGCCGGCTTAGTTTGTGAGTGAATTCCTGAATTCTGGCTTGAGTTCGCTGGGTAAGCCATGTGGCCGCGAACGATGTCACGCCGCCAACGGTCGCTCCGGCCAGCGCGGCAAGAGCCGAAATAGTTGCTGAGTCCATGATAGTCTTTAGTTCCGGTTAGGTATTGATTTCAGTTTTTATTGCCCGCTCGGGCCAGATGTATTGGAAGACAAATCCGGTAACGATGAGACCGAAGAGGATTCCAACGACGCGATTGCGGACGTTGTCGAGATCCGTATCGGGCGCATAACCTTGGAAGACGCTGTAGAAGAAAGCGAATGCGATTTGCAGCCCGGCATAGCTGATCCGTTCGCTTCCCGTCGCGACCCAGCCCGCGATCGCAGAGGCACAAGCGACGAGAACAACGAGTGACGCGATCGTTTCCATATGCGGCATCAGGAATACGATGGAGAAAAGCGCTAGCGCTCCGCCGATCACGCACCCCGCGATTCGCAGAGTTCCTTTGTACAGCGTTGCCTCAGTGCTCTCCAGCGCGATGAAAGTGCAAGTGATAAACGCGGTGTGGATTCCCGACCAATCGATCGCCTCATAAACGATGTAGCAGAACATCGCGGCGAAAGTGACTTTGAGGGCGAAATGCACATGCGCGGGATTAGTGAATGCGTCCGGCACAAATAAACTTTTTGGTTTCGGCCGATGTTCAGCTGCTTCCGCGGAATCCGGCAAGAACAGGAGCGTTCAGCACAACTGTGAGTCCCGACGGCGTAGGCGAGCGCTACCCACACCCAGAGAGCTGCGCGGACCAACAGTTCGGGTGAGGGGATCTGGTCGCCGATGGATTGCGAGTACAGCGACGAGAAAGCCGATAATGAATCCAATCGGTCCGATCACTAGAATGCGCGACAACCACATTCCAAGAAAAAGCGCGATTGCCATTCCCGGAATGCGCAATTCGGGATGCCCGTAGGTGAACTTGTAGAGTAGAAGAGTGCCACCAATTGCGATGGTCGCGCCGATAAGCCCGCCGATTCCAGTAATTGTCGTGAGACGCTTGCTCTCCTTCGAAACGAAAAAAACCATATAGGCGGTGACGGCCAACTCCGGCACCTGCAGCGCCATGGAAATGATCACGCACAACGTCACACCGCTGACGATGATGGCTGTGCGGATTTCGCGCGCACGTGTTGGCGCCAGCTCGCGTTTCAACCAACCGAGCCAATCCGAATCAATCGTTCGCGCCTCGAGAAATGTCGCGCTCATGAAATCACTTGCGCGGCGGCGGGCCTTTGATGATCGCAACTGCCGATGCGCCCATGCGGAAAAGATTCTGATCCGGATTTTCGACTTCGATCCGAACGGGAAAACGTTGCGCGACCCGTACCCAGTTCAGTTCGCGTTTCACAATAAGGCACAGCGCCAAGGGGCAAATCGATCTCGCCTTCGGGCTTCACCGCCCATCCGATTCCCTGCACTTTTCCTCGAAATCGTTGGTCAGGCGCGGACGAGAGATAAACGATTGCCTCGCTGCCCGGAGCCATGTGTCGCACTTCGGCTTCGCGAAAATTCGCGATCACGTACCATTTGCTCGTGTCGAGCAACGAGAAGACGGGAATCCCGGTGGTCACATGGGCGCCGGCCGAAATGTTGAGATTGATGACTCGTCCGGAAAAAGGCGCGATGACCTTGCAGTAGGAGAGATGGAGTTCCTCGAGGTTGATGGTCGCCACCACGCCTTCGCGCTGAGCTTGCAAGGTCGTCAGTTTAGTTCGGGCTTCATCGACGTTTTCGGCCGTCGTGAAGTGGTTGGGCAGGAGCGGTTCCAGGCGCCGCAAGGTGCTATCCGCTTGTGCAATCTGTCGATCCAGAGCGGCCAATTCGGCTTTGGCCTTTTCCAGGACGAGTCTGTAATCCTCAGGGTCGATTTCGAAGAGCACGTCGCCTTCTTTCACCGCCTGGTTGTCCTGCACATTCAGCTTGAGGATTTGACCAGCCACACGCGGCGCAATGCCCACGACATTGGCTCGCACCGTCGCATCATCCGTCCGCGGATGACGCTCGAGGACTCCCCACACGTAGAGGGTGATCAGAATCGCGCCGGCAACGATGATCAGCGCTGTGATCCGGCGAATGAATTTGTTCCCAAGATCGACATCTTCATTCGCCGAAGTCTGCGAATTTGCTTGATCGAGTCATGCATGGCAGGTCAGTTTTGATAGAAGACGATCCAGGTCGCAAACGTGAAGATGATCATCAGGCATGAATAAATGAGCGGCGCCGGACCGAGATATGGCTTCAGATGGCACATTTGAACAATCCAATGCGCGACAAGCGTCAGCGTCAGCCCGCTTACAATGCAGATCATCCATGCCGGAAAATAGGAACCGAGGATATCGATCGTAGGTGAGCGGTGACTCAACGGTCGGACCACGAACACCAATGCCCCGATGAGCAGGAGCAACCCAACAAGCACGACCGGCCGAGACCGATCGCGCCGGACTCGTGGAGGATTGTTGCTGCTGCCCGGGGCGACTGGCGCAAATTCCGTTTTCATCTTCGTGGCTGCCTAACTACTGGTGGCGCCGGGCGGGCAAGATCACCGACGCTCAGTGCGAGGGCCGCTTGAGTGGTGTAAATTGCCGCCTGCGTGTCGTGACTGGTCGCAAGCGCAGCGGTGAGATTGCGTTCCGCACTAACAACCTCGGTGTAGGTGCTCAGGCCTTGCTTGTACGATTCGAGCACCGCGTCGAATGCGCTCTTCGATGCAGTCAGTAACTTTTCAGCCGCGTCCTGCTTTTTGAGCGCTGTTCGATAACCGGTGTATGCCTTCCACACATCTCGCGCAGCCGAGTCGCGCGCTCCAGCGAGTTCGTTCTCGGCTTGATGCAGGTCGGCCTCTGCCATGTCGAGTTTGTGCCGGCGCGCGAACCCGTCGAAGATCGGCACGTTCATCGTTAGAAACGCGCCAAAGGTCGGCCGGGTGCCTCCGAAGTAGTCCGATTTGGCGACGCTGACCTGCAGGTCCGTTTCGGTAAAGTGCGTGTCCAACGTGACCTTTGGATAATACTCGGCCCGGGTCCTGCGGATTTCATATTCCTTTGAACGAACGTTGGCTAGCTTTGCAACGAGATCCGGCCTTTGCGCCAAAGCTTTCGTGATCAATTCACCAACAGAATCTTCACTCTGAGCATCCAAACCACTTTGCCGTGGCAAGTCCGCAACGTTGAGATGCACCGTCGGCAGAAGCCCGATGCTTTCGATCAGAGCGACCCTGGCGTCGCTCTCCGCACCAAGGCTGGCCTGAAGATCAAAATTGGATTGCGCACTTTGTTGTTGGGCCTGCAGCAGCTCGGGTTGCGTGGCAAGCCCGTTATCAAACCGCGTCTGCGCCGCCTGCTCCACCGTTTTTGACGCGTCCAGCGCGCTCTGAGTTACGATCACTTTTTGCCGCGACGTGCCGAGTTGGTAAAAACGGTCGGTGACATCAAAAACGATTTTTTGGTGCGTTCCATTGAAGCCAACATTCGCCATCATCAATTTCTCACGCGCTGATGCTCTGATCGCGCTGCGTTCACCGAAATCGATCAGCAACCATTTTGCGTTCAGCTCAGCGCGCGCGAGCAGCGATTCGGTGATCAACGTACCTCCGCCGACAATCTCCACGTTAGGCAGGTTGCCATTGGTTGGCGGCGGTTGGAGCTTCGGTACGCAATTGCGGAAACGGCACAAAGGCGCGGTCGTATCCTCCAGCTGCAGCCGCGACGATGTACGGGTAGTAAGCGCTCTCGGTTAGACCGACGGCGGCAGCTGCCATCCGGGCCCGCTGCCAGGCTACGCGTGTTTCCGGGTTACTGCGCTGCGCGATGTCAATCAGCTCGGCGAGATTGTAAGTCTTGCGCGGATCGATCGCCGGCAAATAGCGCCGTTCAGCTTCAGTCGGTTGGTATTGGCGAAGTTCTCCCTCGTATCTCGGAAGCGCCGGTGGCGCCCACGGCCTCACCGGCGACGGAGGAGGATCATCGCGGCCAAGTGCGATCCCGATCGTCGCGAACAATTGTGTCGCTCCGATGAAAGAAATCTTCACGAGAACCCCTCGAATCTCCCAACAACGTTTCATGAAGGCTCATTCTGGCTTATCGGAACCTGAATTGGCGAGCACAGAAGGTGCTCGTTGAAGTTGGGAGCGTTTCCGGACGCGCATGGGTCGCCTCGCCCTTACCAGGGAGAGGGTGAGCGCTCGTTGCGTCCTTTGTTCGCGCGCGGACTCGCGTCAGTTGACCGCTGAGCGCTTCGATATCACGGAGGCTGATCATCTGCTCGATTTCCTGGCCGAAGAAAAGATCAAGTGTCCAACTCGCCATGACTCGCAGCTTCTTAGCCAGGCGTGGAAGCTTCATTAGATACACTGATCGCCAGAACCACCAGGCGATAAAACCGGAAAACTTGATCCCAAACACCATCGCCACACCGGTATGATGACCAATGCTTGCCAACTGTCCCAACATTTTAAAACGGAACGACTTGAGCGGCCCACCGAGGATCACAGCTTCGATGTTCTTCGCAACCACCACTCCTTCCCGTAAGCCGTGCTGCGCCGTTGGTGGATGAAAGTTTTCGGTGTCTAAGATAGGCACGGCCGCGCAATCGCCTGCCGCCCATAAGCCGGGAACACCCGTCACCGCCAAGTACTCACTAACCAGGAGTCGACCACGTTCCTTCTCGCAAGGTAATGATGCGATGACCGGACTGGGTTTTACACCTGCCGTCCAGATGAGAGTCGCGGCAGGAATCGATGTGCCATCGCTTAACGTGACCACCTCCCCATCGTAGTTCGCCACACGCGGGCCTTTGATCACCTCCACTTCGCGTTCGCGCAATTTGCGTTCGGCGTAGCGCCCCAGTTCTTCGCCTAATTCGGGCAGAATGAAATCCCCGGGATGAACCATCACAACTCGAATCAATCCTTCACGCAACTGCGGATAATAGCGCACGGTTTCCCGCACGAAGTCGTTAACGGCGCCCGTTGTTTCGGTTCCGGAGAAACCACCGCCAGCAGTGACGAACGTGAGTAACTGCCGGCGCGTCGCCTCATCGCTCTGCAGAGAGGCTTCTTCTAAAAGCGCCACCATGCGGTTACGCAAGAGTGACGCGTCCGCCAGGTTTTTCATGGTCACCGCCCAGTCGCGGAGGCCTTGCATATCGAAGAAGTTTGTTTCCGAGCCGAGCGTCAGAAGCAGATGATCAAACTCGAAATTCAGCTCGCGCTCCGCAATGCCACCTGTGCAGCCGACTATTCGGCCTGTCAGATCAACTGTGCATACATCGGCCTCGACAACCTTCACGTGACGAAGAATGCGGCGCAGCGGATTAACAATGTCGCCGGGATAAAGATCGCCGGCGGCGACTTCGTGCAGCATCGGCGTAAAGAGAATGAAATTCTCGCGACTGATCAGCGTCACTTCTACGTCCGCTCGACGTGCGAGCCGTTTGTCGAAGTGCATTGCCGCGTAAAGCCCGGCAAACCCACCACCGGCAATGACTATTCTAGTCGTCTTCATGCATTACCGTGAATCGTAACGCGACCCGCGCGATCAAGATACTATTGATGGCTGCCATCATTCAGTCTTTTTCCCATCTTTTTCTCAAGCTTGCGGCCCTGGAAATTTCACTAAATTTCGCTTTTACCAGCGATTCACAGACAGCCTGGCGAGCCTGTCATTCTCTGCCAATCACTAGCTTTTTCCGATCGCTTCTTTTATCATCTGCCGCGCTCGTGCTGGCAGTGGTCCCATCCCATTCCCGTAGAGGTACCACAGGCCTTTGTCTATATCGCGGCCGTATAGAAAGATGACGCCTTCACCCGCGTCCGCGTGGTAGAACGTCGCGCCCGGATTTTCCGCGATCAATTCAAGCAAAGTTTGTCGCCAGGGATCGTCGGGAGAGTGGAAAATCTCATCGGCGAGCTTCCTGAGTTCTTCAATGTTGATTGTTCGAATCGACTTCATGACGCTGTTACGGCGGTCGTCGTCGATTTTGTCGATGTCTTCGAATTTATCGAATGGCATAGGATTTACTCCGTTGGATGTGGTTCGTTAGGCTGCAAAAGGGAGGCGTTGCGCTCCCGCTGAAAGTGGTCGATCACGTCGGCGACAGTTGCGAAGCGGTTGACGCCGCCCAATTTGCTGTCGATGCCTTCATGGCGGAGCCGATCGCGCACTGAGGAACGTGCTTCAACCGTATTGAATTGGATGCGCTCGGCAATGAGTTCCTCAGCCATGCCGGCAAGCATGTAGGCACTCTGCATGTCAACAAGCGGTGCGGCGGAAAGATCGAGAACTACCAGCTTCGGCGGCGTCGGCTCGCCACGAACACGGCTCAGGATCGCATCGCAAACATTGTCAATGTTGAAGTAGACCAGGAGCGATTCAGGCCGGAAAATCATCACGTTCGGAATCAGTTCGTTGTCTGCATGGCGGTCGCGATCCGAGAAACGGCGCGTACCGGGAATTCGTCCGAGGAGAGCAACGTGCGGGCGGGACGAGACGCGCACCAGCTGCACAAGTGAAATTGCGGCGCCGATCATCACGCCGTCGAGGAGGCCGAACGTGAGCACGCCGACGAAAGCTGCCATCGCCACCACAAATTCGGATCGATCACTACGCCAGAGTTCTTTCAAAGTTGAAAGCTTGAGCAGACCCGCTATCGCGACCAAGACCACGGCCGCGAGGACCGGTTGTGGCAAGGCCTTCAAGAGGTGCGAGAAAAAAAGTACGACAACAAGAATGAATACTGCCGCAAGGGCGGTGGAGAGCGGTGTGCGCGCGCCGCCCTCTTCGTTAACGAGCGACTGCGACGTACCACCGCTAACGGGAAAGCCGCCCCCGAGTCCCGCGAACAGGTTCGACGCTGCGAGTGCCAGATTTTCCTGGTTAGCATCGAACCGTCCGCCGTGCTTGGCGATAAACATCCGGCCAATCGCGGCAGTTTCGACCGCACCGAGGAGAAAGCAGGCTAAGGCTAATGGTAGCAAGTCGTTCAAATCGTTCCAGTAAACGGCAGGAACTCTCAGCGGAGGGATTCCCTGCGGCACGGCGCCAATCAGTTTCACGCCGCGTGTCTCAAGCGAAAGCGTCGAGGCGGCGACAATGCCTCCGATTACAACGAAAAGTGCCACTGGCTTGTGCTTGAGAAAAATTTTTCCAAGGATCAGGAACGCCAGCGCGATTCCTCCAACAAGAAGTGACATCGGGTTCGTCTCACTCAGGTGCTTGAAAAAGAAACCCGTGTTCTCCCAGAAGCTTCCGTGAGCGCTATGAAAACCGAAAAGCTTCGGCAATTGTGTGCTGGCAAGAAAAAGCGCCACGCCGGATTTGAAGCCGGTCATGACACTCTCTGAGATGAAATGTACCATGACTCCGGCTTTCGCTAGCCAGGCAATGAAGGCGATAAGCGAGACCAGCAACGCCGTGCCAGCGGCGAGCGCGGCAAAGCGCGTCGTATTGCCGCCGGTAATCTCACCAAGCGACGTGCCGATGACCAGCGCAATTGCGGAAGTAACGGAGACAGCAGTGTAGCGCGAACCGCAAAAGATCCAGAAGACCAATCCGCCGAACAAGCAGGCGTAAAGGCCGGCTTCCGGAGGCAAATTGGCTAGAGATGCATCGCCTAACGCTGCCGGAAGCAAGTATGCGGCAAGGGTAACACTGGCGAGAACGTCGCCGCGCAGCCAGCTCCGATCATAAGCGCGCAGCCAGGTGAAAGCGGGAATCCAACGGAGGAGGGAGGGTGAACTCATCGCGGTAATTTATTCACAGGCCCTCTTCGATGACGCCTTAACCGCCGGAGTCTTTCCGATGGCGCGCCTGTCTCCGTTGCGCCTAACGACTCGCAAACAGCCAAGCCCCGCAATAGTTACTAAAACTGCACGCGGGCGTTTAAGGACGGACCTGCTGAAAGCTTCTGCTTTTTCCGGACCAACGAGTTCTTGAAGTTCAGGCTCGACTCGATCTTGAATCAGGACAAGCGCCGTTTCCTGGTCAGGGGCACGTTGCACGGCTTCGACCAATCTCACTTTTCCTCTGCGCACGACCATGGAGTTCATGATGTACATGGCCGCGTCGATAATTCCCCAGGCGACATTCGACCCAACGGCAGCGAGCAGAAGCTGACGAACACCTCTTTTGCCATCAGCGACGCTGAATCCGGCAGTGAGCGTAACGGTCAGCACCATGATAAAGCCAAACAAAATTTCGCCTAACCGGCTGGCCGGATCGAGGTGGCGCTCAGTGAAACGGCTCATTCTTTTTGTCGTTCACTCACCCGCCACTTCGCTCTTGAAAGTGTACCTGACGCTGCCTCGAAGAGTCAGGGTTAGCTTTTGCCATCGTGATCCTACCGATTGCGGTGATCGAATGATTCCAACCGGTTAATCACTCCAAAAGTAAATAAGTAAAATTAAAAGAAGCGTGGTCAAAACTAGCCAGGGGATCGTGACGACCTCGATTCGCAACTTGCGAACGGCGGAAATGTCATTGTCCACATTCGAATCCTGGTCAAAGAATCGATGACGATTGCGAAAGATATAGGCGCCGAATAGCAAATAGATGATGAAGAAAAATGTCGCGGCGATTCGAAGAGCAGGAAGGGCTGCCGGATTAATTAGTGCGAGCATATTATACATACAGGCGGTCATTTTCGGACCGGAAGCCATTCAGGTTTGCTTGACCCGCGCGGGACTAGCACGGTTCGGAAGGCGCCGGGTGTGCGCGACATGACGATCTGGTCTGTCATTCCCTGATAGGTTCCAAACGGCGTTTCCGCCGTGAACAGATCGGGAGTGCTGTACGTGTGCTCCTCGCGTCGAGCCGGCGGTCGCTTTCGCGTACGACCTTGTCGAAAATACCTAACGAAAGCAACCACAGCACGGTCCGCGTTAGCGAGACCACAACGCGATAGCTGCCGCCTTCGATCGCACGCCGACGCAACGCAGCGAGAATTCCAGTTGTGCCTAACCAGCCGACGACATTGTCAGCAATCGGAACAATTGGCGGCTGCTTCGGCCGAGTTGGCGAGCCTTCGATCGTAAAGACGCCGGAGACTGCGGCGCCAATCTCATCGAAACCGGGTCGATTCGACCACGGTCCCTTCTCACCGTGCATAGCGACGATTGCATGAATCAATCCGGGCTTCTGCTCGCACAACGATTCGGCATCGAGCCCGTGCTTTTTCAAGAATCCGGGCCGTTTATTGGCAAAGAATACATCGGCATCCTGGAGTAGCCGATTGAACTGAGCGCGATCTTGCTTCGAGTCGTCGAGTACCGTTGAACGCATGCCCACCTGGACGTCCCAGAAGAACGCTTCCACTTCGGAATCGTGTGGTCTCCAGATGTTCAGCACGTCTGCGCCGTACAGGGCCATGTCTCTGCCCATCCCGGCTCCTGCGATCACGTGACCCATTCCCAATGCGCGGACACCCGCGAGAGGAAGATTGCCGTTCGCTTTGAGCGGAACGGGCTCGCTCTCGCCAATCTTCTCCACTGTGATCAGCGGCATTTTCGAGAGGACGTCGGTGTATTGAGGTTCGCGGCGAAATTCTTCATTCGTGCGCACCATGGCCAGAACCAGTCCTTCCTCCGCCGCTGCGTCCTCTAACTCCACTGCGTCCCATTTGGAAATGGCATTGGAGATAGATTCGTTGCTTTCGCTGGAACCAAGAAAATTGAGCGTGCGTGCGCGGAGCCCTGGATAAAAGTCCAGGGCCACGACATGCCGCCCGTCGCGTGTTTCACGGAAGAAAAAGTGCTCCATGTCATTAAAAAACGGGCTGACGGCATAGCCGCCTGGTGATGGCGGCCGGCCATTGATGGTTTCCCACTTTCCTTCAAAGAATCCGGCGAAACGCCGCAGTGCCTTGCGCACGTCCACCGAGATATCCTGGCCTTCGCCGGTAGCTTGCCTCCAAAGTGCAGCCAGCGCGACGCTTCTTGCGGCCAGACCGACTGCGGCCAGCGTCCCGAAGCGAATCGGGCTTGGGAGAATCGGATCGCGTCCGTAGAACGTGAGCTTGCCTCCGGCGTCCGCCGTTGTCAGCCCGATATCCTTTAACACCTCATTTGTTTCGGCGTGTAGATCGAAATCCGGCGACGTTGCCGGATGACTCAGCTTCTGTTCCAGCGCTTCAGTCAATCGATCGGTTGCTGTGCTCGTCTCAATCGATGGCTCAGTTATTGTTGCGGTGCTCATTGGTTGTTCTATCTCTTCCTCAAGCTTCTGACGCCGCGCATTTCAGAAAAGTTTTCCGATTCAGCTGATTTCCGGCGTGCCGGACTCTTCTGGGTCGCCTCTCCTTTTCATAAAGGGAGAGGAGGGAGGTGAGGGATTGCTGGGAATAGATCGATTAGCCCCTCACCTCAGTCCTCTCCCCGCACGCGGGGAGAGGCGGAATGCTCCAGATCAGACGTCAAAGTTTCACTCGCACGAATGATTAACGGCTTCGATTAAAGACGCCGGACATCCAAACAAGCTTGTGTTCGTCTGGATATACATAATTGCGATCCGCAATCCGCATTTTCTCCCGCTGACCGGAGTTTACCCGCCGTGGCGGGACCTCCGATCTCTATCCTCCCTGGAACGTGGGCGAAGCCTTTTACGTTCTGCCATCTGACCTCTGACCGCACAAGATGCGTGAACTCGAACCAGAATTGCGTAACCTGACTGCGACATGCCTGGCATAACTTCAGCGATCGAAGACAAGCAACCAGCTTTGGTTGATCTCTGTCGACGATTCGGCGTGCGCAAGCTCGAGCTGTTCGGCTCGGCGGCCACCGGTGAGTTCAACCCCCACCGCAGCGACCTCGATTTCATCGTCGAGTTCCCGCCGGAATACGACTTCGGTCCATGGATGTCGCGTTGGCAAGACTTTCAGGAAGATCTTTCGACGCTATTCAAGCGCCCAGTCGATCTTGTGAGGGAATCGGCGCTGCGAAATCCGTGGTTCCGGCGCGAAGCGAACAAAACGCGCAGAGTGATGTACGATGCATCCAAAGACTCCGAAGTGGCTGCAAGACGTTCTTGATGCGTGCGATCTGATCGTTCGCGCCTGTGAAGGTCACACGCGGGAGTCGTTCACGCAGAACGAACTGCTGAAAGGAGCAGTTGAGCGTAAGTTTGAAATAATCGGCGAGGCGCTTAGTCGCATCAGCAAGGTCGATCCAAACACAGCTGAACAGATACCTGAATTCCGTCGGATTATCGGATTCCGAAACATTCTCATCCACGGTTACGACGACATAGATTACGATCGCGTCTGGCAAGTCATCCAGGCCGATCTGCCCCGGCTGCAAGAGCAAGTCCAAAAGCTTCTCGAAGAGATAGGTCCGGAGCCATGAACGCGGCGATAATATCCGCATCATTAGTGCCCGACGGGCAAACTCGCGGGAACGGAAATTTTATGAAAAAGAAATCCCGTAGATCGGAAGAGCGATCGATGAAAAGCAATT
The DNA here is from genome assembly GCA_963741065.1 of uncultured Verrucomicrobiae bacterium. Classification (GTDB taxonomy): domain Bacteria; phylum Verrucomicrobiota; class Verrucomicrobiia; order Chthoniobacterales; family UBA10450; genus Udaeobacter. Next base: position 151,484 of record CAVUGV010000017.1, read on the forward strand.
ACGATTTCTCGCAAGCGATACGCGGAAAGTACACGCGTCGTTATGCGAAAGGGGCGAACGTCGTGATCCTGGAGCCCGATGTCGCCAAAGTATTCCCTACTTCGAAGGCAGTGAATTCTTCTCTGCGAAAGATCATTCGGCAGCAAGCCTTGGAACCGGCCCGGTAACGATCGCAACGTCCGGTGAGTGCCGAACCAGTCGCAAATTGCGACCAGTTCCAAACCCTATTCGTCCCGATAACTGAGAACGATTAACCGATAACCCGGCGCAAAAGCGCTCTCCTCTGTCCTCCCTGGAACGTGGGCGAAGCCTTTACGTTCTGATTTCCTTCCCCCAGCTTGCTTGCCGAGCTCGTAGCCTCAGCGAAGCCGTGCTCGTCACGCCGAAGCCTTGCGCGTAGGAGGAAGCTTCAGCGGAGGAGGAAGCCATCCAGCGAAGGCGGAAGCAGCCAGGAAACGCGCGCTGTTGCAAAGCAGCGCGCGTTTTTCTTGGCAGGCACACGATTCGATCTCATTTCGTGTTTCAGTTGTCAGACATTTCAGCTAGGATCTCACTCGTAATGCCGACGCCTCTCATTTCGCCGCGAGCCAGCAATATTCGCGATAATCACACGCGCGGAAATGTTGGCGATTTCTTGCGCGAGAGAATCGAGCCCGATTCACTGCTGTCATTCGTTACAGCGTACTTCACGATTTATGGCTATGCCGCGCTTCGAGAACCAACTTGAGCAAGTCGAACGCCTTCGCTTGCTCTTCGGCGAGCCGCGATTCATCCGGGAAGTCGATCCGGACAAATCTGCTGGTAAACAGTTCCTGATCGACTCGTCGGGGCTTCGGATAGCGAATCAGCTCTCACAACGCGCGATCGCGCGCGAGTGCGCCGACTGGATTCGCAGGAAAGTCGACATCCGTTCAGTGGCGCAGGCCGGTTTCCTCCACGGCAAGATGTACCACGTCGCGAAAAACGGCGTTGAGTACGCACTGGCCGGCAGCTCGAACTTCACTAGCCGCGGCTTGGGTGCCGGCGCAGATGCGAACATAGAGCTGAACCTGGAAGTCGACAGCCGACGCGACGTTCAAGACCTCAAAGCGTGGTTCGAAGAACTCTGGAACAACGAAGCCTTGGCGAAAGACGTCAAAAGACGAAGTCGTCGCCTACCTGGAAGCAGTCTACCGCGACTACGCTCCTGAGTTCGTCTACTACAAGACGCTCTATCACGTCTTCGAGAAGTTTCTCGCAGATCAGGAGAAGGGCGGACTACTCGACGAAGATATCAAAATCGTCGACACGCTAGTCTGGAACGCACTCTTCGAGTTCCAACGCGACGGCGTAAAAGGCGCGATCAACAAGATCTTAAAACACAACGGCTGTATTCTTGCCGATAGCGTGGGCCTGGGAAAAACGTTCGAGGCACTCGCCGTAATCAAATATTTTGAGCTTAAGAATGAACGCGTACTCGTGCTTTGTCCTAAGAAGCTCCGGGAAAACTGGACCGTTTATCGCCACAACGATGCGTTGAATCCTTTCATCCGTGATCGGTTTCGCTTCGACGTGCTTTCGCATACCGATCTCAGCCGCGAGAACGGCAAGTCAGGGGATATCGAATTGAGCACTTTCAATTGGGGAAATTTTGATCTCGTCGTAATCGACGAATCCCACAATTTCCGCAATAACACTCCAGGAAAACGTGACGAAGTAACGGGAGAGATTGTTCGTCGAAGCCGCTACCAGCGCTTGATGGAGGACATCATCCAGAAGGGCGTGAAGACAAAGGTGCTTCTCCTTTCGGCAACGCCGGTAAATAACGACCTGAAGGACCTTCGCAATCAGATTTACTTTCTGACCGAAGGAGATGATGCGGCGGTTACGCGAAAGCATTGGTATTCCGAGTCTCAAAGACGCGCTCACAAGTGCGCAAAAAACCTTCGCGGCATGGGCGCGTAAACAGACTGCCGAACGGCGAACCGACGACCTTCTCGAAAAACTTAGCTCCGCATTTTTCAAACTGCTCGACGAACTCACGATCGCCCGCTCTCGCAAGCACATTCAGACGTTACTACAAGGATAGCATCGCAGCCTTAGGCGGATTCCCGACCCGCAAAAAACCGGAAGCGATCTATCCGGCGATCGACACGCAACGGCGCTTTCTGTCTTACGATCGACTCAACGACGAGATCAGCGGCTACAAGCTCTCGCTGTTCGCGCCGTCGCGCTATCTCAAGGAGTCGGCGAAGCTCGCTACCAAACGCATGCGGGCGACCCGTTCAGCCAGGCAGACCGCGAAAAGTTTCTGGTCGGGATGATGAAGGTCGGTTTTCTCAAGCGCCTGGAAAGTTCCGTTCACTCTTTCGAAATCACGATGGAGCGGACGATTGGAAAGATCGAGAGCCTCGAGAAGAAGATTCGAAACTTCATTGCGAATCCCGAGCAGAATCCGGAACTGGACGAGCTTGAACTCGGCCTCGACGAGCCGGACGAGGAAGAATTGGAAGCGTCGCGACTGGTTGGCGGCAAATTCAAGTACCGAGCTCGAGGACCTCGAATTGGATTCCGGCAAAAACTGGCTGAAAGATCTACAAGGAGACAAACAGCAACTCAGTCTCCTCTACGCGTCCGCCAAGGATGTTACTAAAGACCGCGACGCAAAGCTGCAAGAGCTGAAAAAGCTGATCGAGCGAAAGGTTCGCAACCCTTCGACTAACAAGCGCGGCGAACCCAACAAGAAGATACTCGTCTTCACCGCATTTGCCGACACTGCGTCATACCTCTTCGATGCGCTGGTATCCTGGGCATCGAAAGATCTCGGCATCCATATCGCGCTTGTCACCGGCGGCGGCAACAACCACACAACCTTCGGCAAGACCGAATTCAACCAAATCCTCACCAACTTTTCTCCGCGCTCAAAGCATCGTGACAAAATCCCTTCGATGCCGCAGTCGGCCGAGATCGACCTTCTCATCGCCACCGACTGCATCTCCGAGGGCCAGAACCTTCAGGACTGCGACTACCTGATCAATTACGACATCCACTGGAATCCCGTCCGGATCATTCAGCGATTCGGGCGAATTGATCGCATCGGCAGCGTCAACGAATCGGTCCAGCTGATTAACTTCTGGCCCACACAGGATCTCGAAAAATACGTGAACCTGAAGAATCGCGTCGAAGCTCGCATGGCTCTGGTAGATATCGCCGCCACGTTCGAGGACAACATTCTCAACACCGATGAACTCGAGGAGCTCGTGCAAAGTGACCTCAAGTACCGCGACAAACAGTTGCTTCGACTGAAAGAGGAAATTCTCGACCTGGAAGACTTCAACGAAACCGTCGCGCTGAACGAATTTACTCTCGATGACTTTCAGGATTGAGCTGAGCAAGTATATCGAAAGCAATCGCGCCGCACTGCGTGACGCTCCGCTCGGCCTGTATGCGGTTGTTCCTGCTGCACGCTGATCATTCAGTCATCGCTCCCGGAGTAATCTTTTGCCTGAAGCAAACTGCGACGACGGACAAAACGGAAGCAGTCAATCCGCTTCAGCCTTACTACCTCGTTTACGTTCGCGACGACAAGACGGTCCGCTTCGGCTTCGCTCAGCCAAAACAGATTCTGGAAATGTATCGATTGCTCTGCGCGGGCAAGACCGCAGCCTACGACGCGCTTTGCCAGATTTTTGATGCGGAGACGAAAAACGGTACCGACATGAGCAAATACAACGAGCTTCTGGAGACGGCGGTTCAGTCGATCGCGCGAACATTTCAACGTCGTCTCGTTACCGGTATTACGGGCCATCGCGAATTCGTTATCCCGCGAGAGAGTGAACAGCCTTTGGAAACCTCGCAATTCGATTTAGTCAGTTGGCTGGTTATAAGTAATCGCGAGGGATGAGCGAGCGTGGCGATTTTCGTAGTCAGATCGCCGAAGCGCTCGCTGGCTTTGAGAAGCACTCGCTAGCCGATGCCGCGCGCGGCTTATTCAACGTCCTGGGTTACCGCTCAGACCGCACCTTGCCGCTCAAAAGCGTTGCCGAGTTCGTCGATGCCTTCGATCCGAACCGTCGCATCAATCCAACTGAGCGCGCTCTGCTGGATCGGCTCGTCTCTCTTAGGCTCCTGTTTCAGCTGACAGATGCAGAGCTGACCTCTCAGAGCGACCTCCTCTCGGATAGCGGGTCAGTCGAAAACACCCGCATTCACTCTTACCTCTTTTTCGCCGTCGAACTCTCCGCGGGGACCTACACCCGCACAGCCCTCTCCAGCATCGCTCGTGCGATCAACAAGCCGCTCCCGATGCCGGCGCTTGTGCTTTTCCGGTACGGCGACGCGCTCTCCCTCGCGATCATTCACCGTCGGCTCAGCAAACGCGAAGCGGATAAGGATGTGCTGGAAAAAGTCGACGCTCATCAAAGACATCTCGCTTCGCCGATCCGATCCGCGCGCATCTCGAGATCCTTAACGACTTCGCCCTCGACAATCTGGACGCCGACTTCGGCATTTCCAACTTCGTCACGCTCCATGCGGCGTGGCAAAAGCGCCTCGGCTCCTACGCGCTTTCGAACGATTTCTACCGCGAGATCGCCGATTGGTATTTCTGGGCGCATCATCAGGTAGACGACGGCACGATTCGCCTGCCGCGGCACTGCGACACCGAGGAAGAAAAATCGCTCTTCCTCATCCGCCTGCTTACCCGCCTGATCTTCTGCTGGTTCCTGGTCGAAAAGCGTCTCCTGCCGGCTGATTTCTTCCGAGCAAAGAAAGTCTCAGCCACATTACTTCGAGGATCTCTCCAAAGGACACGCCCACTTACTACCAAGCCATCCTGCAAAACCTGTTCTTCGGCACACTCAACATGCCGGTCGAGCAGCGCGGCTTTCGCGAGAAGAAAAAGGATGGCGAGCGCTACGATAAGAATCGCGGCATCACGAATCTCTGGCGCTACGGGACCCTGTTTCGAGACTATGATAAGACAAAGACGAGTCGCCAGCGTGGGTCGCACTTGCAAGAAAAGTCCCGTTCCTAAACGGCGGCCTCTTCGACTGCCTCGACGACAAGACCGGCAAGAACCGGATAACTCCATCCTCGACGGCTTTTCCGACAATCCGAACGAGTCCTGCCATCTGCCTAACGATCTCTTCTTCGGTGCGGAGCGCACCGTCGATCTCTCGAAGGACTATGGCGAGGAAGACAAACGCACCGCCCGCTCGAAGCGCGCGAAAGTCCGCGGCCTCATCGAAATCCTCGCCCGCTACAAATTCACCATCGAGGAAAACACTCCGCTGGAAGAGGAAATCGCCCTCGATCCCGAGCTGCTCGGCAAGGTCTTCGAAAACCTCCTCGCCTCCTACAACGAAGACACCCGCACCACCGCCCGCAAGGCCCTCGGCGCCTTCTACACGCCGCGCGAGATCGTCAGCTACATGGTGGATGAAGCCCTGCGCTCCTACCTCGCCACGCAGGTGCCCGCGGTGCCGGAGAAAGCGCTTGCGCGACCTCTTCTCCGCCAAAGCCACCCTGCCCGAGATCAAGCCCGCGCAGCGCGAGGCGCTCGTCGCCGCCATTGGTCGTGTGAAAATCCTCGACCCCGCCTGCGGTTCCGGCGCGTTTCCGATGGGCGCGCTCCACCGGCTCGTGGACCTGCTCCAGAAGCTCGACCCGAACAACGAAAGCTGGAAGCGCGACCGCCTCGCCGAGGCCCGCCGCTACCGCGAACTCCTCGAGGAAGCCGGCGCGGACAAGGACGAGATCGCCGATTGCGATAGCCGCATCGCCGACATCGAGAAATCCTTCAACACCCGCTTCCACGCCCTCGACTTCGCCCGCAAGCTCTACCTCATCGAGAACTGCATCTACGGCGTGGACATCCAGCCCATCGCCACGCAGATCGCGAAGCTCCGCTTCTTCATCTCGCTCATCGTGGATCAGAAGGTGGATACCACCGCGCCGAATCTCGGCGTGCGCCCGCTGCCGAACCTCGAAACCCGGCTCGTCGCCGCCGACACGCTCATCCCGATTGAGAAGCAATCCGACGTCGCCAGCGGCGACCTCTTCTCCGGCGACATCGACCGACTCCGCGCCGAACTCGCCCGCATCCGCCACGAACACTTCAATGCCCGCGACCCGCGCAAAAAAGCGCAAATGGCGCGAAGCCGACGAGGCCAAGCGGCGAGGAACTCGCCGAGCTATTTGAAAACCGAGCACGGCCTGCCGAAGGACGCGGCGAACAAGCTCGCGGCGTGGGATCCCTACGATCAAAACGAACACGCCCCGTTCTTCGATCCCGGATGGATGTTCGGGTTTCGGAATGGTCGAACCGAAGGAGGCTCCACCATTGAAGAGCGTTTTGACATCGCAATCTCAAACCCGCCTTATCGAAAAGAAAGAGATAGCAAAGCTCTCTTCGATCAGATGCTTTTTCAACCCAATGGGGGGCTCGCTACAAAGATGGAAAAATGGATATGTGGTTCTACTTCATGCACAGAGCCATCGACCTAGTAAGAGACGGCGGAGCCATTGTGTTTATAACCTCGCGATATTGGATCGAGAGCTCTGGCGCGAAGAAGTTAATTCAGCGCATGGCGTGTGAGTTAACGCCGACTGATATCGTCGATATTGGGAAACTCACGGTCTTCGACAATGTTGCAGGACACCACATGGTGCATTGGTACTGCCGCAGGAGATGTGCCGAGAGAAAGATTACGGTCAAGCGTTTAGTCGATGATCTTTCGGGTCTAAATTCGACGAAATCCGGACCTAACGTAGAGCTATTCACTCGCGATAGTGCAGACCTGTTCGCGGAGGAGGGACGCGTTCGCCTCTACGCTACCAGCTTGGACTTATCTGCAAACCCGCGACTCGGAGGAAGTTATTTAGTCTCGCAAGGCGTCGTTCAAAATCCAGACAAGGTGATCAGGAAAAATGCGGAGCGATTCGATCTCGATGCAGGCGCAGGGGTTTTTGTCCTTTCCCGTCAGAACTTCATCGCTGCGGCTCTCTCCTGTTGAACGAGAATTCGTGAAGCCATTTTACGATGAAGGAGATGTTCGTCGATTTTTCGTTAGGTCGAATTCGGCATACCTCCTGTACTTAACAAAAAAGAACTGTAGTTCGCTTAGTAAGCTTCCAAACCTCAGGAGACACTTGGAAAAGTTCAAAGAAATTATGGAAGAACGCCGCGAAACCAAAAACGGCACGATCGAGTGGTTTCATCTCCATTGGCCACGTAATCCGAATTTATTTGAGGGTCGCCACTTACTCTTCCCCTCCATGTTTACTCGGCCAACGGCTGCTGCCGTAGAGTCTTCGGCATACGTCGGAATCGGTTGCAACGTGGTGATTGCCAACTCGATCAACGCAGACGTCGCGGCTTTGGCATGCCTGCTAAACTCCAATTTTTCCGCATTCTGGTGGACGGAAAATGCAAAGCAGCGCGGGGCGGGGTTTGATGTAGGCGTCGACCGCCTTCGGAGTTTTCCGCTTCCTTTAGTGCAACTCAGCGAAAACCAGAAACAAACTTTGGTCACGTTGGGAACTGCCATTGGGTATGTCTTTCAGCAGACGGAAAATGGGCTAACGGATCGGACTACTCGTTGCAACCGCTGATGCTCGCTTACTTGGACCAAATCCTGAACGGGCTAGTGTATGAGCTGTATTTCCCGACGAGGTTCACGGGGTCAGCTAGCCTGTTCGAATCTGGTCGCGGCGGGGGGCATGCCCGACCTGGAATCCATCCCTGAAGCGCAACGGCTCCCGCGTCTGCGGCAACTCTTTCGAGACTCTGTATGACGGCAGCCATTCCCTAAAGATCGCCCTGCAGAAACTTCCAAACCCTCGACACCGTCCGCATCATCGAAGGCAAGGGATGGCGCGCTAACGAGCCCGCGCCCCAATGACTTGTTTAAGGGCGCCGTATGAAGATCACAAAAATCAGCCTGCCAAAACTTTCGCGCCTCGAGGAGCCATTTGAAATTGATCTCGAGGGCAGTAGACTTGCTATTACATGGCGAGAACGGCTCAGGAAAATCATCGCTTTACGTTGCGCTGAAGCGCTTTTTCGAGGAACGCGGCGGGCTGATCGCGGAACATCGCAATCATTTCGCTGATTCATCGCGCCGATTCATTGAGTACGGCTGCACCTTCAAGGTCCTGACTCGACCGGCGTGGATTACGACAACGACGTCTGGTGGGACAATCCCAACGGCCATCCATTAATGGTCCCGAAAGACCCCAAAAACGATGCATATCCCAAAGGAGCTGCGATCCCTGCTTAGTCGATGCCGCTCGTGGTTCCAGGATTGCTCGATTATCGCGCAATGCTGAAGACGAGGCTGCTGGCCAAACCAATCGCAAGAACGAGCCGCGACTTCGACCTTCATAGCTTGATCTACGGCGCAAACCGCGAAGGCCTGGAGGCTCAGCTCTTTGATGTCGCGACGTGGGTAATCTTCGATAGCGTACCCTTGTAGAGCACGCCGCATCCGAAATCCAGTTCTCAAGTGATTTGTCTCCCCCAGCCATCGCCGCCCGAACTAAGCCGAAAGAATTTCCACTGAGTAGCGGAAAACGCGTCAATGGGACGATTAAGCGCCGTCCGCGTCGCTTAGTGACCGGTGCGGACGAGACCGCCCAGAATGTCCCCTCTGTAAATGGACAGCCGATTAAGCAGGTATAGCGTGATCGCAAGCGCGATTCCCCCAATCACTGCTTGCATAAACCGATGAATCCGATCTTTGCGAGCTCGGTAGGACTTGACGTTCGGAAACAGGCCATTAACGAAGATCAGATTATCTGATTCAGGGACATCCATGTGTTCAAGAAAATCAGCAGGAGAAACCGGAAAGTGGTGATAAACGCGTTCTCAACCGCCAAGCGCAGCGCGATTTCGTTGCCTCCCATAAGCTGAGAACGAATCCCACGATCACCCCGATTATCTGCACGGCGAATTGCGTCCACGCTGTTCGCACCCAACCGTTTTTATTTTTACACTTCACGAAAACATCGTGGATACCGGAGAAACAGGCGTCGACCCAATCGCTGTCGTTCGAATCACGGTCAACAAACAGAGACCAGGATCCCTCACATCAAGCCGGAGCTCCGAATCAGCGCCCACCAGCCGATTGCTGCGCAAACTCTCGCCAGTTTCGAGCGTGAAAACGATGCGCTCGACCGCTTTGCGAGGTGAAAATACCTTAGCAGATGGTCGAGCGAAAAGACGCGATATCCCTTGTTATCAAATCGGATAACGTAAGTTAACAGCGCTCTGTTAGCGCTGGGTTGTCCTCAGGGACTCCTACGTTCATTGTCGCTTCTCGCGCTTGCAGCGCACCGCTAATCTGGCGAATACCATCTTCGTCAACCGTGACATTCGTAATTTGCTGATCGCGAAGGAAGTGCGCCATCACATCGTACGTTAACGCTGTGGAGCACTTCAAACAGGCTGTGACATCGTGGAAGCCCCGAGCGCCCGTTCAAAACTCACGAAACGCGGCCTCTGATTCATGCGTTTCGATCAGCGCACCCGATTGATCGAACACGTGAACGATCATTGGATGTGAGCGGCTAAGAAAAAGAAGGGTCAGTCTAGAATCTCGGCAGAATAGCTTCGGATTATCTTAATCAGAACCTGAAGCGATTGTACTCTTCGTGCGTTCCGATCCAGAACCAATAGTATTCGCCGTCGCGCTCACGTGCAATGGCTCGATAGCTCCGGCCAACCTCAACCGTGTAGACGCCGCCTTTCTTTTGGAAGCCTAACGAAGGATGTCGTGGGTTTGCCTTGAACAGCTCGAAGTTCTTTCGCGCGAGTCGCTGCACATGCCCTGGCAGTTCGTCATAACATCGCCAGAACGAAGCAAGCGCATGGGACTTCACGGCATCGGCCTGAAGTTTCCCGCGCCAATCTCGGCGTCGATTTTTTCCAGAGCGGCGGCGTGCTTTCCGCCCTCTCTTGCCTATGTCGCCGGAATGGGTACGATTTCCCCATAATGGGTGCGCCGGAATCGTGCGCACGAAACATCTCAGTCTGTGGGATCGGCCTTATTCGGGAAAACGCAGCAAGCATTGCTGGCATTATTTTTTGCTCGCCCGGAGGGATCATTCTCATTTGCGCCAAATCGTGCGTCTTGCCGGTGTGGGGCAGGGCGCTGCGCAACGCGAATTGTCGGCATGGGTCGATAGCGGGCTCCTCGTCCGCAGTCGTCGGGGCAATAGTTCTATATCAGGCGAACTGCGATTCACGAGTATTCGGCGAGTTGAGAGCTCTTGCAGTGAAGACTGCGGGGATCGCAGACGTGTTGCGCGAAGCCATCACCAAGTTCAGGGACCGAATCGCTTTGGCTTTTGCCATGGTTCGGTTGCGGAGCAGAGGGAGAAGGCCGGCGGCGATGTGGACATGGTCGTTGTCGGAGACGTGACATTCGGCGACATCGCGGCGGCCCTGCAACCGGCGCAAGATTCGATCGGCCGGGAAGTGAACCCAAGTGTGTACTCGGAGAAAGAATTCCGCAAAAAATTGCGTGCGAGCCATCCGTTTCTGAAAAACGTCGTCGGCAAACCCAAAATGTTTTTGATAGGAGACGAGCGTGAGCTTAAGCGATTGGGAACGTAACGGCGGCTGGTTCAACATCGGACCAATCGAAAGGAAATTGCAGATCTGCTTGGATTGGCTGATCGAGATTTGCGCGATCGCGCGGCCAAAGGATTAATTGAGGATTGGCAGCTTGCAATATTGCATAACGCCGCTTTGCAATGTGCGACAGCTGCCTTGGCGGCATGCGGATATGGTTCTTCGCGCGAGGCGCATCACTATCGCGTCATTCAGAGCTTGGCGTTGACAATCGGTGCTGATGCAAAACTTGTGTCAAGACTCGACGCTTTCCGTAAGAAGCGGAACATCGGCGATTACGAGCGGTCAGGGTTGGTTTCAGAGAAAGAGGCCGAAGAAATTGCAATGCTGGCTCGGCAGTTGCGTAAGGACGTGGAAAATTGGTTAAGAAAGAATCACTCGCATTTGATCTGACGAGCATGCGAGTGCGTCGCTACTTCGACTTGCAGCCTTTTCGCCGTTCCCGTGAAGATCGCGGAGAATCAGGATGACTTTTTCAGAACGCCGGACATCCAAACAAGCAGGTTTGTGA
>CAVUGV010000018.1:0-135802 GCA_963741065.1 uncultured Verrucomicrobiae bacterium
CCGGCCCGAGATCCGCCAGTACTTCATCGAGAGCGACCGCGAGGCGGCGCCGTTCTCGCGCCAGCAGCGCTCGCTGGTCTACCAGCGCGCCAAGGGCGACTCCGACAAGCGGCCGTTCGGCACGCAGCTCGACGTCGGCGCGGTCGGCTACGAGTGGATCAACCACTCGATGCCGCCGACCGAGCTGCGACGCACGACTTCCGCGTCGCTGATCGGCGCGCGGCCGTGCCGCAGCCGTACAGCGCCAGCGTCTTCAACATCTCGGCGATGAGCTTCGGCGCGCTGTCGGCCAACGCGATCCTGGCGCTCAACGGGGGCGCCAAGCGCGGCGGCTTCGCCCACGACACCGGCGAAGGCTCGATCAGCCGCACCACCGCGAGCAACGGCGGCGACCTGATCTGGGAGATCGGCTCGGGCTACTTCGGCTGCCGCAACGACGACGGCAGCGTTCAGCGACGAGCGCTTCGCCGCGAACGCGCGCGACCCGCAGGTGAAGATGATCGAGCTGAAGCTCTCCAGGGCGCCAAGCCCGGCCACGGCGGCGTGCTGCCGGGGCCGAAGGTGACCGCCGAGATCGCCGCGGCGCGCGGCGTGCCGGTCGGGGTCGACTGCGTCTCGCCGGCCGCCACAGCGCGTTCTCGACGCCGATCGAGATGCTGCAGTTCATCGCGCGGCTGCGCGAGCTGTCGGGCGGCAAGCCGACCGGCTTCAAGCTCGTGCATCGGCCACCCCTGGGAGTGGTTCGCGCATCGCCAAGGCGATGCTGGAGACCGGCATCACGCCGGACTTCATCGTCGTCGACGGCGGCGAGGGCGGCACCGGCGCGGCGCCGCTGGAGTTCACCGACCACGTCGGCGCGCCGCTGCAGGAAGGCCTGCTGCTCGTGCACAACACGCTGGTCGGCCTCGAACCTGCGCGAGCGCGATCAAGCTCGGCTGCGCCGGCAAGGTCATCAGCGCCTTCGACATCGCGCGCATGATGGCGCTCGGCGCCGACTGGTGCAACGCGGCGCGCGGCTTCATGTTCGCGCTCGGCTGCATCCAGGCGCAGACCTGCCACACCGGCCACTGCCCGACCGGCGTCACGACGCAGGACCCGCAGCGCCAGAAGGCGCTGGTGGTGCCGAGCAAGGCCGAGCGCGTGTAGCACTTCCACGAGAACACGCTCGATGGCGCTGAAGGAACTGGTGCAGGCGGCGGGCCTGAAGCACCCGAGCCGAGATCAGCGCGCGCCACATCGTGCGCCGCACCGGCGAGCAGGAGGTCAAGCTGCTCGTCAACCTGCTGCCGTTCGTCAAGACCGGGGAGCTGCTCGGCGGCGAGTCGAACCTGCAGGTGTTCCGCATCGACTGGCCGATGTCCAGCGCGCAGAGCTGCAGTCGAGCAGCGCCACGTGGCAGCTCGTCAGCCCCTAGCTCGCTGCGCTCGCGGCCCCCGAGGGGCGCGCTGCGCCGCTGCGGAGCGGCCCGGCGCAGGCCAGCAGGTGGCTCAGACCCTCGGCGGCGCCGTGTCGATGAAGCTCTGGCGCTGCTCAGCTTGTCGGCCAGTCGCGCCAGGTTCGGATAGGTCGCCGCGCCAGTCGATCTGCGGGAAGCGGAAGTCGAGGTAGCCGAGCGCGCAGCCGACGGCGATGTCGGCGAGCGACAGGTGGATGCCGGCGCAAAACGGCTTGTCGCCCAGGCCCTTGGCCATGGCCTCGAGGGCGGCATCGATCTTGCCCAGTTGCCGGTCGATCCAGGCCTGGCTGCGTCTCGGCCGCTGCGGCCCGGCCAGGTTGGCTTCCAGCCGCGCCAGGATGCGGGGCGTCCAGCAGGCCATCGGCCAGGGCTTCCCAGGTCTTCACCTCGGCCCGTTCGCGGCCGGCTCGGGATCAGCTGCCCACCGGCGAGAGGGTGTCGAGGTACTCGACGATGACGCGCGAATCGAACAGAGCCTCGCCGCCTTCCATGACCAGGCAGGGCACCTTGCCCAGCGGGTTCGAGGCGACGATGGTGTCGCTGCCCCAGACATCCTCGGTGACGAACTCGTAGTCGAGCTTCTTTTCCGCCATGACGATGCGCACCTTGCGCACATACGGGCTGGTGAGGGAGCCGATCAGTTTCATGGGTCGGATGGTCGCTTTCGCGGGTTCGATGTCTACGTTCGGTTCCATTCTAGGGCAGCGCAGATAATGGCGAGCTCGCCGCGGCGGGCCGCCGTGGCCGAGAGCGCCGCGCCGACGCCATCAATCGCCGGCATGACGCTTCGTCCCCATCTCCGCCTTGTCGCCGCTCGATGGCCGCTACGCCGCCAAGCTCGATGCCGTTGCGGCCGTTGCTCTCCGAATACGGCCTGCTGCACAGGCGGGTCCAGGTCGAGATCGAGTGGTTCATCGCGCTGTCCGACGCGGGGTTTGCCGAGTTCGAGCCGCTCGCGCCGCGGCGCGCGACCTATCTGCGCCGCCTGGTCGCCGACTTCTCCGACGCCGACGCCGAGGCGATCAAGGCGATCGAGCAGCACCACCAACCACGACGTCAAGGCGGTCGAGTACTGGCTGGCAGAGCGCTTCGCCGCCGAGCCGCGGCTCGAGCCGGCGCGACCGGCGTTCATCCACTTCGCCTGCACCAGCGAGGACATCAACAACACCAGCCACGCGCTGATGCTCGAGGCGGCGCGGCGCGAGGTGCTGCTGCCGGCGCTCGACGCGCTGCTGGCGCGCGCTGCCGCGATGGCCAGGGAGCTACGCCGCGCTGCCGATGCTGGCGCGCACCCACGGCCAGACGGCGAGCGCCGACGACGCTCGGCAAGGAAATCGCCAACGTCGCGGTGCGGCTGGCGCGCGCGCGCGACGCGGATCGCCGCGGTCGCGCTGCTGGCCAAGATGAACGGCGCGGTCGGCAACTACAACGCCCACCTCGCCGCCTAGCCGGAGTTCGACTGGGAGGCGTTCGCGCGCCGCGTCGTCGAGGAGCGCCTCGGCCTGGCCTTCAACCCCTACACGATCGCAGATCGAGCCGCACGACTGCGATGGCCGAGCTGTTCGACGCGGTCGACGCGCGCCAACACGATCCTGATCGACTGGTGCGCGCGACGTCTGGGGCTACATCAGCCTGGGCTACTTCACGCAGAAGCGCGATGGCCGGCGAGATCGGCTCGATCGCACGATGCCGCACAAGGTCAATCCGATCGACTTCGAGAACGCCGAGGGCAACCTCGGCCTGGCCAACGCGCTGCTCGCGCACTGGCGAGAAGCTGCCGATCTCGCGCTTCCAGCGCGACCTCACCGACAGCACGGTGCTGCGCAACATGGGCGTCGCGCTCGGCCACGCCGTGCTCGCCTACGATTCGCTGAAGCGCGGCATGGCCAAGATCGGCGTCAACCCGGCGGCGATCGCCGCCGACCTCGACGCGGCCTGGGAGGTGCTGGCCGAGCCGGTGCAGACCGTGATGCGCCGCCACGGCATGCGCCGAGCCGTACGAGCAGCTCAAGGCGCTGACGCGCGGCAAGGCGATCACGCAAGCGACGAGCTGCACGAGTTCATCGACACGCTGGCGCATGCCGGCCGCCCGAGCGCGAGCGCCTGCTCGCGCTGACGCCGCGCAGCTACATCGGGCTGGCCGCGGCGCTGGCGCGGCGCGAGGCCGCCGCCGGCGAGCTGCGGCCGCGCGTCGACGCGCGACGGCGCAAGAGCATGAGCTTCGTCGACCTGCTGGCGGCGCCGAGCGCGTCAACGGCTCGCTGCTGTGCGTCGGCCTCGACCCCGACCCGGCGCGGTTTCCCGGCGCCTGGCAGCGGCGACGCGGCGCGCATCTTCGACTTCTGCGCCGCCATCGTCGATGCCACGCAAGCGACCTCGTCATCGCCTTCAAGCCGCAGATCGCCTACTTCGCCGCGCACCGCGCCGAGGAGCAGCTCGAGCGGCTGATCGCGCTACATCCACGACGCCGCGCCCGACGTGCCGGTGATCCTCGACGCCAAGCGCGGCGACATCGGCTCGACCGCCGAGCAGTACGCGCGCGAGGTCTTCGACCGCTACCGGGCCGACGCGGTGACGCTGTCGCCGCTTCTCGGCTTCGACTCGATCGAGCCCTACCTGCGCTACGACGGCAAGGGCGCGATCCTGCTGTGCCGCACCTCCAATCCCGGCGGCGCCGACCTGCAGGACGCTGCGCCTCGAGTCGCGGCGAGCAGGCTCTACGAGCGCATCGCCCGGCTCGCCGCAGGCGCGTGGAACCGACGGCGGCCAGCTCGGCCTCGTCGTCGGCGCCACCTACCCGGCCGAGATCGCGCGCGTGCGCGAGATCGCGCCGACGCTGCCGCTGCTGATCCCCGGCATCGGCGCGCAGGGCGGCGACGCGGCGGCGACGGTGCGCGCCGGCTGGCGCGCGCGCGGCGGCCGACCGGCGCCGATCATCGTCAGCTCGCTCGCGCGCCGTGCTGTACGCGGCAGCGGCAGCCGATTACGCCGAGCGGCGCGCGCGCAGCGTGGCCAGCGGACACGCGCGCCTTGCTCAACGCGCGCGGCGCGCCCGAGCCGATCGTCTCGGATTGCGGAGCGCGCCGCCGGCTCAGGCTGCAGCGGCCAGCGGCAATTCGCGCAAGCGGCGCCCGGTCAGCGCGAACAGCGCGTTGGCCAGCGCCGGCGCGAGCGGCGGCGTGCCGATCTCGCCGACGCCGCCCGGGCGGCTGCGGCGCTGTCGACACAGGTGGGTCTCGATCAGCGGCGCGTCGGCCAGGCGGACGACCGGATAGTTCGGGAAGTTGGTCTGCTGGACGACGCCGCCGACGATGTCGATGCGGCCGTAGCAGCGCCGCGCTGACAGCGCGAAGATCACCGCGCTTTCCATCTGCTGGGCGACGATGCCCGGGTTGACGACGGTGCCGATGTCGGCCGCGCAGACGACGCGGTGCACCCGCGGCCGGCCGTTGTCGAGCGACGACCTCGACGACCTGCGGCGACGATGCTGCCGAAGCTCTCGTGCAGCGCGACGCCGCGCGCGCGCCGCCTCGAGCGGCCGCGAGCGGCCCTGGCCGGGCCAGCCGGCCTTCTCGGCGGCCAGCCGCAGCACCGCGGCGTGGCGCGGCGCGTCCTTCAGCAGCGCGAGCCGGAAGTCGACCGGATCGCGGCCGGCCGCGTGCGCGAGCTCGTCGATGAACGACTCGCTGAAGAACGCGTTGTGCGAATGCCCGACCGAGCGCCAGTAGCCGACCGGCACGCCGCTCGTGCGTGGCGACGTGGGCGATGCGCTGGTGCGGCGACGCCGTAGAGCTGGTCGAACAGGCCTTCGCTCGTCGGTCTTGTCGGGCGTGTCGACCGGGCCGGCGAGGCGCGGCAGCGCCGCGCTCGATCCAGCGCGGCGTGATCGCGTCGCCGGCGCTGGTGACGCGCAGCGTGACCGGCAGGCCGTCGGCGCCGAGGCCGGCGCGCAGCATCGCGCCACGCCGGCCGGGCGATAGAAGTCGTGCGTCAGGTCTTCCTCGCGCGACCAGACGAGCTGCACCGGCCGGCCGCCGGTCTCGAGCGCGATGCGCACCGCCTGGCCGACGAAGTCGACGTCGAGCCGGCGGCCGAAGCCGCCGCCGAGGTAGGTGACGTGGACGGTGACGGCGTCCTCGGCGACGCCGGCGACGCGCGGCGGCGATCGCGCGCGCCAGGCCCGGCACCTGGGTCGGCGCCCAGACCTCGACCTTGCCGTCGGCGACGCGCGCGGTGCAGTTGATCGGCTCCATCGTCGCGTGCGCGAGGTAGGGCGCGCGGTAGAGTCTGCTCGACGTGGCGCGCCGCGCCGGCGTCGGCGCCGGCATGTCGCCGCGGCTGTGGAAGGCGAAGCCGCCGTCGCCGCGTCGCCGCGTCGCGCGCGCGCGCGCTTCGAGATGCGGCCATGATCGCCGCGCGTGTCGAGCGCCGCCGGCCGGCCGCTGCCGCCACTCGACCTCGAGCGCGTCGGCGCCGCGCTGCGCATGCCAGCTGGTGCGGCCGACGACCGCGAGCGCCGCGGTCGAGCCGGCGTAGCGGCCGAGCCGCACGACGCGCTCGACGCCGGCGAGCGCTGCAGCGCCGCGTCGACGTCGACCGCGCCCGGCGCTGCCGCCGAGCATCGGGCAGTGGCGGATCGCGGCGAACAGCAGGCCGGGCGGGCGCACGTCGATGCCGAAGCGCGCCGTGCCGTCGCTCTTGGCGGCAGCGTCGATGCCGCGGCGCGGCGCGTGCCGATCAGCTTCCAGTCGCTCGCGCCGCTTCAGGCGCACGTCGCCGGTCGGCGTCGCCGCCGCCATGCTCGGCGAGCTCGCCGTAGTGCGCGCGCGGCGCCCGTCGGCGTGGCTGACGACGCCGTCGCGTGACGTCGAGCTCGTCCGCCGGCTGCTTCCAGGCAGCGATGCCGCGCCGAGCAGCTGCGCCCGCGCCGTCGCCGCGGCCAGGCGCAGCACCTCCCAGGCGTCGACGACGCTCGACGAGCCGCCGGTGACGTTGATGCCGAGCTCGCGCGCGATCTTGGCGACGACCCACTGGCCGCCGCGCACCGGCGTGCGTCTCGCGGCCCGGCTCGCGTCTCGCGCGGGTGGAACGGCAGGCCGGCGACGAACATCGCGACGTTGCCGTAGAGCCGGTCGTGGCCGGCCTGGACGAGGCGCACGCGCGCCAGCGGCACGTCGAGCTCCTCGGCGACCAGCATGGCCAGCGCGGTGTGCACGCCCTGGCCCATCTCGCTGCGGTTCATCGCCAGCATCACGGCGCCGTCGGCGGCGATCTTGATCCAGCCGTTCAGGCCGACCTCGCCGGCCGTCGACCGGCAGCGCATCGACGCGCGCCGAGGCGAGCGCGCGGCGGCAGCACGCCCCAGCCGACCGACAGCGCGCCGGCCGCGCCGAGCGCCGCTGACGCAGCGAGCGTGCGCGGCGCCTCGATGCCGATCGTCGCGCGCGCGGCGCGCGCGGATGGCCGCGCGCACGCGCGGGTAGGTGCCGCAGCGGCAGATGTTGGTGATCGCGGCGTCGATCTCGGCGTCGCTCGGCGTCGCGGTTGTTCGCCAGCAGCGCCGCCGCGGCCATCAGCATGCCGCTCTGGCAGTAGCCGCATTGCGGCACCTGGTGCGTCGACCCAGGCCTGCTGCAGCGGATGCGGCGCGCTCGGCGCTGCCGAGCGCCTCGATCGTGACGACGCGCTTGCCTGCAGCGCGCCGAGCGGCGTCACGCACGAGCGCACCGCCTCGCCGTCGACGTGCACCGTGCAGGCGCCGCAGGCGGCGACGCCGCAGCCGAACTTGGTGCCGGTCAGGCCGAGCAGGTCGCGCAGCGCCCACAGCAGCGGCAGCTGCCGGATCGGCCAGCTCGTCCGGGAAGGGCGCGCGATGCGCCGTTGACGAGGATCTCCATCGCTCGTCGCTGAAAGGGAAGGCGATTGTGGCGGCTGCGAGTCAGCGCGCCCACCGGTCTCGGCCGGGCCGCGATCTCGGCCAGAATCAGGCCGACGCCCCTCGCGGGCGTCGTTCTGTGTCGAAAGCCGAGATGCCGCGAATGATGCGAACGATCTGCGCGGCCGCCCTCGTTGCCGCGCCCTCAGCGCGGCGGTGCCGGCGGCGCAAACCGCCGTTCTCTACGGCCTGCTCGACGCCTCGGGCAGCAGCGTCAAGCCGGTCGGCATCGACTCACCGCTGGCAGCTCGACAACGGCAACATGTCGCGCAGCTTCATCGGCTTGCGCGGCAGCGAGGACCTCGGCGGCGGCCTGCGCGCGGTCTTTCGCGCTCGAGTCGTACCTGCGCGTCGACACCGGCGAGCACCGGCCGCAGCGGCGGCGACGGCTTCTGGGCGCGCGAGGCGAGCGTCGGCCTGTCGGGCTCGTTCGGCACGACCGTCCTCGGCCGCAACGCCGACGCCGCTCTGGCTGACGACGATCGCCTTCAATCCTTTCGGCGAATCGTTCGGCTTTTCGCCCAGCCTCCGCCAGTACTTCGGCGGCGCGATGCTCGGCGACACGCGCTGGAACAACTCGATCTCGTACACCAACAACGCCGCGCGATCCGCTGCGCGTCGTCTTCACCGCCAAGGCCGACGAGACGACGCCGGGCGGTCGACCGGCCACAACCTGGGCCTCAGCGTGCGCCTACATCACCGGCGCCGTTCGCGCGTGAGCGTCTCGGCCGGGAGATGATCCGCAACAGCGCCGCTGCCGCTGCCGCCGGGTTCGATCGCCAGACGCGTGCTGCAGGCGGCGCGCCACCTACGACTTCCAGCTCGTCCGCGTCTACGGCCAGATCGGCCGGATCAAGACCGAGGCGACCGACGACTCGCGAACCACCTCCTTCCAGCTCGGCGCCGCGGTGCCGTTCGGCCCAGCCCTGATCCTCGTCGCCTACGGCACGCCAGCAGCGTAGAGCCGCCGTTCGAAGGCGACGACCGACCAGATCTATGTCGATCGGCTACGACTACTTCCTCTCGAAGAGCACCGACATCTACGTCGCCGCGCTGTACGAGAAGCTGAGCTTCGTCTCGTCGGGCAACTCGATCGCCGGCGGCGTGCGCGTGAGGTTCTAGCCGCTCGCGGCAGACCTAGTCGAGGATCACTTCGGTGCGCACCACGCCGGCCCGGTCGGCGCGCGCGCTGAGCGCCAGGCGCGTGCCCTGCGGCGCGCGCACCACCCATTCGGCGACGGCGCGGTCGGCGGTGATCTCGCGGCTCGGCAGGAAGGCGCTGCAGCGAGTTCTTCGGCGCATGCCCTTCGAGCTGCGGCCCCTCCATGCGCTGCTTGCCGCTGACGAGCGTGATCGGCGGGTCGTCGGGCAGGTGGATCTCGAACATCACGCCGCGCACGGTCTTGCGCGCCAGCGCGCGCTTGCTGACGTAGGCGGGCAGCCAGCCGCTGTTGCGCACCGCCAGGCGCACGCGCCAGGTGTCGGGGCCGAGCGCGCGCACCTCGGTGCGCAGCAGCTCGAGCCTGGGCAGCGAGAGCGCGATCTGCGTCATCCACGCCGGGAAGCGCGCCGCCTCGCGCTCGCGCAGGTGCGGCGGCGGGTTGCGCCAGTAGTTCAGCCGGTCCCAGCCGCCGATCTCGACCGCGCCGAGCTGCGGGTGGATGAACGGCTTCCAGTCGACGTGCGCCTTGCCGCCGCACTGCTCGTCGCTCCACTTGAGCAGCTTCAGGTCGTCTTCGACCGGGTGGTCGCGGTACCAGTCGATCCACTTGTAGTCGGTGATGCCGGCCTCCTTGTTCGGCGCCCAGATCTCGACCACCCAGAACAGCGCGCCGAGGTGCTCGTAGACCCAGTCCTGCGTGCCGGTGATGACTTCCTTCGGGTGGTACTTGAAGTCGTGGAAGATGCTGATCGCCGGGTAGCCGGTGGCCTTCTCGCCGATCTCGCTGAAGCGCTTGTAGGCCCACAGGTCCTCGGGGATCATGTCGTCGTCGCTCGTGCGTGCCCATCGGGCGCAGGATCACGCCGCTGTGCGTGTGGTAGCTGATCGCGGCGCCGATGTTCTTGTGCGTGACGATGAAGTCGACCATCGCCCGCACCTCGGGCTCGCTGGTCGGGTAGGGGCCGGCGCCGACCTGCTCGAACTCCTGGCGCCACTGGGTCGGGAAGTTGCGGTTCAGGTCGAGCCCTTCGGGGTCGCGAGTTGACGGTGATCGCCAGGCCGTCGTAGGCCTTGAGCGTGCCTTCGGGCATCAGCGCGGAAGTACTCGCCGCCGAACTCGCCCGGCTCGCGCGGCACCATCAGGCGCGGCTCCTGCGGGTGGCGCTTGTAGGTGCCGTGCGGATCGGCGATGCGCATGAAGAGCACGCGGCCGTCGCCGTCGATGTCTTCGCACCGTCAGGCCGTCGACCGGCGTCCTCGTCGTACGGATAGCGCCGCGTCGACGAGCGGATGTGGCGCGGCCGGTCGGCCAGCGCGAGCTCGGCGCCGTCGGGGTTCAGGCGCGGGCAGAGGTAGATCGTGCGCGTGTCGAGCAGGTGCGTGATCTGCCGCCCGGCTCGATCGGTGCCGTAGGCGTCGACGAGCTGGTGCAGGTAGTACAGCACCGCCGTGCTCGCGGTCAGCTCGGCGGCGTGGATGTTGCCGTCGGCCCAGAAGGCCGGCTTGTCCTCGGCCGCGCCGGTGGCGATGTTGGTGACGCGTGGCGACCCAGATGTCGCGCCCTTCGTAGCTCTTGCCGATCGACTCCACCGCCACCAGGCCGGGGTGCGCCTGCGGCGTAGTCGAACAGCAGCTGCGGTCAGCGCGTCGTGGCGGTAGAAGGTGTCGAAGCGGGGCGTGGATGGCGGCGTGGCGTCATGGTGGCGGTCGTGTTGCGGCCGGGCCGGCGCGCGGGCTGCGTCGGAGCGCCGCCTCGGCGCGCCATCCCGGCGCACCGCCGACTCGGCCCTGCGACGCCGTCAGCATCGAACGGCGCGCCGTCGACGAAGACCTTCATCTCGCCCGGCGCGAAGGCGATCCAGGGCTCGTCGGTCGTCAGCGGCTCGGTGACGACGACCGCGACGCGGTCGCTCGGCGAGGTGTGCTGCGCGAAGTCGACGCTCAGGTCCTCGTCCTGCAGCGCGCGCGTGGCGAACGGGTGCTGGCGCACCACGCAGTGCAGCTGCGTCGAGCAGTGCGCCCACAGCGCGACGCCGTTGCTCGAGCATGAAGTTGAAGGTGCCGTGCGCCGCCACCTGCGGCACCAGTTCGGCCAGCGTGGCGCTGAGCTCGGCGACGCTGGGCACGCTGGCGTGGGCCTTGTTCATCTCCTGCATCAGCCAGCAGAAGGCGCGCTCGCTGTCGGTGTCGCCGACCGGGCGGAAGGCGCCGTGCAGGCGCGGCGCGAAGTCCTTCAGGTCGCCGTTGTGCGCGAACACCCAGTAGCGGCCCCACAGCTCGCGCACGAACGGGTGGCAGTTCTCCAGCGCCACCCGGCCCTGCGTCGCCTTGCGGATGTGGGCGATCACGTTGTCGCTCTTGATCGGGTAGGCCTGACCATCTCGCGCCACCGGCGACTCGCGCGCGCTCGAGGTGATCGACGAAGCAGCGCACGCCGCGGCCCTCGAAGAAGGCGACGCCGAAGCCGTCCTTGTGCTCCTCGGCGCGCGTCGCGAAGCCGGTGAAGCTGAACATGATGTCGGTCGGCGTGTTGCAGTTCATGCCCAGCAGTTGGCACATGGCGGCGGGGCGATCGATGCGAGCGGACGGCTTCCAGTATGGACGGGGCCGCTCGCGCGGCGGTCAGCGTCGTTCCGTCCCGCGCAGAAGAAAGCGCCGCACCGCCGGGTCGGTGCTGAGGCCGACGGCGCGCTCGCGCGCCGCCCGCGCCGTCGCGACATCGCCCTCGGCGGCAGCGAGGTGGGCGAGCGCGGCCCAGTACGGCTGGTAGCCGTCGACGTCCTTGGCAGGCAGGGCCGCGAGCGCGGCCCGGCCGGCCGCAGCGCCGTGGGCGGCGCCGACGGCGCAGGCGCGGCTGACGATCGCGCCGATCGTCGGCCGCATCGCGACCAGCGCGTCGTAGAGCGCGACGATCGCCGCGTCGGCAACGCTCGCGCCGAGGCGGCGCTGGCGCGTGCGCCGACTGGATCGCCGCCTCGAGCTGGAACGCGCCGGGCGTGGCGAGCGCGGCGGCGCGGTGCAGGAGCGCCTCGGCCTCGGCGACGCATCGCGCGTCCCAGAGCGACGGGTCCTGTCGCGAGAGCGGCACGTAGTCGCCCGCGCGCGTCGCGGCGCGCGTCGCGCCGCGCGCTGCGCAGATGCAGCATCAGCGCCAGCAGGCCGAGCGCCTCGGCCGCTCGTCGGGCAGCAGCGCGACGACAGTCGCGGCCGAGCCAGATCGCTTCGTCGGCGAGGCCGCCGCGCTCGCGGGTCGGTGCCGGCGACGTCGTCCCAGCCGGTGCCGAAGGCGGCGTAGATCGCTTCGAGCACGGCGTCCAGCCGCTGCGGCAGCTCGTCGCGGCCCCGGCACCTCGAAGGCGATGCCGGCCTCGCGGATCTTGGGCTTGGCGCGCACCAGGCGCTGCGCCCATGCGTCGCCGGCGCGACCAGGAACGCCGACGCGATGCGCGCCGCGTCGAGGCCGAGCACCGTCTGCAGCATCAGCGGCGCGCGCACCGCGGGGTCGATCGCCGGGTGCGCGCAGACGAACATCAGCTTCAGGCGCTCGTCGGGAAATGCCGGCTCGGCTCGTCGCCGGCCGCAGCTCGGCCGGCGATGGCGAGCGTCGCCGCTGCGCCGTCCTCGACGGCCGGCCGCTGGCGCCAGCGGTCGATCAGGCGGCGCCGCGCCGCCGTGAGCAGCCAGGCCTCGGGCGCGTCGGGCACGCCGTCGCGCGGCCAGTCGACGAGCGCCGCGGCGAAGGCCTCGGCCGAGCGCGTCCTCGGCGGCGGCGACGTCGCGCGAGCGCGCGGCGAGGAAGGCGACGAGCCGGCCGTAGCGACGTCGCGCGCGACGGCCTCGGCCGCGTCCTCGGCGCGGCTCGCGTCGGCTCACGGCGTCACGCCGTTGTCGGTATCGGCGGCAGACCGGCCGCACCTCGACGCCGCCGTGCGCCGCCGCCGGGCAGCGCGCCGCCCACGACGAGCGCGGCGTCGAGGTCGGGCACGTCGATGACGAAGAAGCCGCCGAGCTGCTCCTTGGTGTCGGCGAACGGGCCGTCCTGGACGCGCCGCTTGCCGTCGACGACGCGCACCGTCGTCGCCGTCCCAGGCTCTTGCAGGCCGGCGCCGCTCTTGACGACGCCGGCCTGGTGCATCGCCTGCACGTAGGCCATCCAGGCCGCCCAGTAGGGCTGGCTCTCGACCCGGTCCTTGCGCTGCTCGAACTGGCGCGCGGGCTCGTAGAACATCAGCATGTATTCCATGGTTTGCTCGTCGTTGGCGAGCGACAGGTTCGCTCAGGAGGATGACGCGCCGCGCGCAGGCTGACTTGGACAGGTCGATCGAAGCTGATCCAATTCGATTCGCCAGCGCCGCGCTCAGCGCCAGTCGACCAGCCGCCTGAGGACGCCGCGCAGCGAGATCGCGTCGGTCGGAGGTGCGTCTCGTTGAGCACGCCGGCTCATGCGCTCCAGCCGGCGCGGGCTGTTCTTGCGCGCGCCAGATCAGCAGGTCGGCGAGCCAGGGATGGACGTTGACGCGGTTGGCCTTCTCGTAGAGGTCGAAGCGCGGCTTGAGCGCAGCAGTTGCGGGCCTCGTAGTCGGCGCGCACGGCCGCGTCGGCGCCTCGCCGCGTCGCGCGCCGCGCGAGGATCGCCTCGGCGGCGTGGAGTGCCGGTCTCCATCGCCTTGCCGATGCCCTCGCCGGTGAACGAGTAGGTGCTGCCGGCGGCCTCGCCGGTGACGAGCAGCGCCGGGCGCCGAGAAGCGCGCGCCTTCGAGCGTGCAGCGCAGCGGCGCGCCCTTCAGCTCGTCGCCCGAGCAGCCGGCCACCGCCGCCTCGATCAGCTCGCGCGCCGGCGCGTAGACGCGCGTGAAGGCGGCGAAGACCTCGCGCAGGTTACGTCCTTCATGCGCGAGCTTGCCGTTCTTCAGCGTGTTGTGGCTGTGGGCGATGCCGACGCCGATGTTGAACACGCCGTCGCGGCACGGGAAGATCCAGCCGTAGCCGGGCGCGCAGCTTGCGGTGCCAGACCACGTCGAGGCGGTGATGCGCGCCGACCATCGCGTCGTTCTTCACGTAGCCGCGCAGCGCGATGCCGCTCGGCGTGCGGCGGTCGCACATGCCGGCGGCGATCAGACGCCTGCGGCACGGCGCCGGTGGCCAGCACGCAGCCAGCGCGCGCGGACCTCGTGGATCGCGCTCGCCCACCTTCAGGCGCGCGCCGACGACGCGGCCGCGCCGTCGTCGCAGCGGCGCCGTCGAAGCGCAGCCGGCGCGAACATGCGGGCGCCGGCGGCGACGGCGGCGCGTGCACAGGATGTCGTCGAGCTGCTTGCGCGGCAGCACGGCCAGCGTGCCGGGCACGTCGATGCGGCCGCCGCTCGGCGCCGACGCAGGCGACATGGCTGGCCGGCTGCGCCTGCGCCATCACCTGCGTCGAGCACGCCGAGGCGGTCAGCGCGGCGTGGGCGTCGGGGATCAGCCCGTCGCCGCAGACCTTGTCGCGCGGGAAGGCGTGCTGGTCGACGAGCACGCACGTCGGCGCCGGCCTGCGCCAGCGTTGCGCGCGCAGGCGCTGCCGGCCGGGCCGGCGCCGATCACGAGCACGTCGCAGCGCGTCGGCAGGCTGGAGCCGAGGTCGTCGGATCGGTCACGGTTCATGAGGGTCGAGGGTCGGCGTGAAGAATGCGCCGCGTCAGGCCGCCGCGGCGGCGGCTCGGCGCCCATGCGCCAGGCCGCGACGATCGGCGCAGGCGGTGATCAGCGCCGAGCAGCGCGAAGGTCTCGTGAAAGGCCGGCGCAGCGGCGTCGGCCGGCAGTGCGTGCCTGCAGGCGCCATTCGAGGACGATGCCGACCAGGCTGACGCCGACCGCGCCGCCGAGCTGGCGCAGGAAGTTGATGCTGCTCGAGCCCTGCGCGATCAGCGTGTCGGGCAGGCCGCGCATCGCGCCGAGGTTGAGCGAGGGCAGCACGAAGCCCAGGCCGATGCGGCCGACGACGGCCCACAGCGTGATCAGCGCGAGCGCGGTGCCGGGCCGACGCCGAGCATCAGCGACGAACGACGCGGCGAGCAGCACCAGGCCGAACGCTCACCAGGCGGCTGCACCGGCACGCGGTCGGCCAGGCGGCCGGCGAGCGGGATCGTCACCGCCAGCACCAGCCCGGCCGGCAGCAGCACCGCGCCGGCCTGCGACGGCGGCAGGCGCAGCGCGATCTGCATGAACACCGGCACCAGGTAGGTCGAGCCGAACAGCGCCATGCCGTAGATGAAGGCGACCATGCCGCCCATCGCGAACGCGCGGTGGCCGAACAGCGCGCAGCGCCATCAGCGGCTGCGCGCTGCGCCGCTGGTGGACGATGAAGCCGACCATCGCGACGCGCTGCAGGCCGAGCAGGGCCAGGCCGAAGTCGCGCGTCGCGCCGTGCAGGTGCACCATGCCGTTGAGCAGCGCGAGGACGGCGACGCGATCAGCGCCGAGGCCGAGCACATCGAGCCGGCCGCCGTTCGCGGTTGATCGGCGCGCCGCCGGGCGCGCTGATGCGGCAGGTAGCGCCGCGCCAGCCCCAGCGCGACGAGGCAGAACGGCGCGACGACGAAGAAGATCGAGCGCCAGCCGAACGCCTCGACGAGCACGCCGCCGACGCTCGGCCCGAGCGCCGGCGCGAGCACGACGCCGAAGCCGAAGATGCCCATCGCCTTGCCGCTGCTCGCCGGCGCCGAAGGCATGCATGATGATGATCGCCGGGATCGGCTGCAGCACGCCGGCCGCGAGGCCCTCGGCGACGCGCATCGCGAGCACCGAGCTCGAACCACGGGCTCAGGCCGCCGACGATGCCGCCGGCCATCAGCAGCAGCGACCGCGCCGGTGTAGGCGTGGCGGTAGCCGAAGCGCGTCGAGCAGCCACGGCGTGGTCAGCATCGACAGCGTCATCGCCGCCATGAAGCCGGCCGACAGCCATTGCGCGCGTTCCTGGCCGAGCGTGAAGACGCGGCTCATGTCGGGCACGGCGACGTTGATGATGGTCGACGCCATGATCGACGCGACCGTGCCGATCATCACCGTCAGCAGCACGCGCCAGCGGTAGGGGGCCGAAGCGCTCGGCGAGGGCGGCGCGGGAGTGGATCGGGTCGGGCGTCGGCACGGAGCGGCAGCGCGGTCGGGTCAGCCGGCGATTGTCGTCGCCCGCGGTCGCCGCGGCCGGCGCCGCTACCAGATCGTGACGCGCTGCTCGGGCGGCAGGTACATCGTGTCGCCCGGCTTGACGCCGAAGGCCGCGTAGAACGCCGGCGTGGTTGCGCACCGTGCCGTTGACGCGGAATTCGTCGGGCGAGTGCGGATCGGTCATGACAGCGTCGCGCAGCGCCTCGTCGCGCGATCTTGCCGCGCCAGACCTGCGCCCAGCCGAGGAAGAAGCGCTGGTCGCCGGTGAGGCCGTCGATCACCGGCGCCGGCTTGCCGCCGAGCGACAGCTTGTAGGCGTTGTAGGCGATCGCGAGGCCGCGAGGTCGGCGATGTTCTCGCCGAGCGTCAGCTCGCCGTTCACGTGGTAGCCCGGCGAGCGGGCTAGTAGCGCGTACTGCGCGACGAGCATTCGGTCTGCGCCGTCGAACTCGTCGCGGTCCTCGTCGGTCCACCAGTCGCGCAGGTTGCCGTCGCCGTCGTACTGGCTGCCCTGGTCGTCGAAGCCGTGGCTGATCTCGTGGCCGATCACCGCGCCGATGCCGCCGTAGTTGACGGCGTCGTCGGCGTTCGGGTCGAAGAACGGCGGCTGCAGGATCGCGGCCGGGAAGACGATCTCGTTGAGCGTCGGGTTGTAGTAGGCGTTGACGGTCTGCGGCGTCATGCCCCACTCGTCGCGGTCGACCGGCTTGCCGAGCTTGGCGAGCTCGCGCTGCGTACTCGAACGCGCGCGCGCGCATCGACGTTGCCGACGCAGGTCGCCGCGGCTTGATCGTCGAGCGCCGAGTAGTCGCGCCACTTGTCGGGATAGCCGATCTTCGGCGTGAACGTGGCGAGCTTCGGCCTGCGCCTCCTCCTTGGTCTCCGGCGCTCATCCAGTCGAGCGCGTCGATGCTCTCGCTGATACGCCACGAGCAGGTTCGCGACGAGCTGCGTCCATGCGCGCCTTGGCCTCCGGCGGGAAGTACTGCGTCGACGTAGAGCTTGCCGAGCGCCTCGCCCATCGACTGCTTCGACGACGTCGACGCCGCGCTTCCAGCGCGGCTGCGTTCTCCGGCGTGCCGCGCAGCGCCTTGCCGTAGAACTCGAAGCGCGCGTCGACGAAGTTCTTGGCAGGTACGGCGCGTACGCGTCGAGCAGGTGCGAGCGCAGGTAGTCCTTCCAGACGGCGAGCGGCGTCGTCGTCGAGCAGCTTGGCGATGCCGGTCAGGTAGCTCGGCTGGCTGACGATCGACGTCGCCGATCTTGCCGTCGACGCCGGCGGCCGGCGAGCCACGCCTTCCAGTCGAAGTCCGGGCGCGAGCGTCTGCAGCTCGGCGATCGTCACTTGTTGTAGGTCTTCTGCGGATCGCGGTTCTGGACGCGCGTCCACTGCGCCCTGCGCCAGCGCCGTCTCGAGCGCGACGACGCGCGCGCGCCGCGCCGTCGGCGTCGCTTGGCGCCGCGCGAGAGCTCAGCAGTCGCGCGAGGTAGGCGACGTAGCTCGCGCGCGCGTCCGTGAACTTGGCGTCGTCGGCGTCGAGGTAGTAGTCGCGGTCGGGCAGGCCGAGGCCGGCCTGGACGATCTTCGGCACGTAGCGCCGCGCGTCGCGCGAGTCCTGGTCGATGTACATGCGCAGCGGCATGCTGACGCCGAGCCGCGCATGCGGCGCCATCACCGCGGGCAGCTGGCTCGGCGACTGCAATGCGTCGATGACCGCGAGCTCGCCGGCGAGCGGCGCGATGCCCGCGCGCTCGACCGCCGCCTCGTCCATGAAGCTCTCGTAGAGGTCGGCGACTTCGCGCTTCGTCGGCGTTGGCGCGCGTTCGCACCGTCTTCTCGACGAGGCCGCGCAGCTCGACCTGGATCTTGTCGTCGAGGCGCTTCGAACGAGCCGAGGTAGGCCTTGTCGGCCGGGAACTCGGTCGTCTTCAGCCAGCGGCCGTTGACGCGGCGAAAGAAGTCGTCCTGGGCGCGCACCGACGGATCACCGGCAGCGCGGTCGATGCCGGCGCCGGTGCCGGTGCGCGTGCCGATCGCGCAGCCCGCGCCCGCCAGCGCCGCGGCGCACAGCAACGCCAGCGTCACCCTGGTCATCGCGGCTAGATCTCCTCGTAGAGCGGCAGCGTCAGGAACTCGGCGAACGCGTCCTGCGTGCTCATCTGCGTCGAAGATCTGCGCGGCCCGGTCGAATTGCCTCGAAGCCGCCCGCCTTGATCTTCGCCAGCTCCTCGGGGACCAGCGCGCGCACCAGGTCGGCGGTCACCTTGCGGCCGTCGTCGAGCACGCCCTTGGGCGAGCGGATCCACTGCCAGACCTGCGAGCGCAGATCTCGGCGGTCGCGGCGTCTTCCATCAGGTTGTAGATCGGCACGCAGCCGTTGCCGGCGAGCCAGGCGCCGAGGTAGTGGATGCCGACGTTGATGTTCATGCGCAGGCCCGCCTCGGTGATCGGCGTCTCCGGGCTGGAAGTCGAGCAGGTCTGCGCGGCGGTGACCTCGACGTCGGGCCGCTGCTTGCTCGAACTGGTTCGGCCGGTCGCCGAGCACGTCGACGAACTCCTTCATCGACGCCTCGACCAGGCCCGGGTGCGCGACCCAGGCCGCCGTCGTAGCCGTCGGTCGCGTCGCGCCGCTTGTCGGCGACGCATCCCTGCCATCGCCGCCTCGTTGCTTGCCGGGATCGTTCTTGATCGGGATCTGCGCGCCATGCCGCCCATCGCCGGCGCGCCGCGCCGGTGGCAGGTCTTGAGCAGCAGCAGCGCGTAGGCGCGCATGAACGGCGCGGTCATCGTGACCTTGGCGCGGTCGGCGAGGCAGAAGTCGCGGTCGAGCTTGAACTTCTTGATGCAGCTGAAGATGTAGTCCCAGCGCCCGGCGTTGAGGCCGGCGCTAGTGCTCGCGCAGCTCGTAGAGGATCTCGTCCATCTCGAAGGCGGCGAGGATGGTCTCGATCAGCACCGTCGCCTTGATCGTGCCCTGCGGCAGGCCGAGCTCACTCTGCGCCATCACGAAGATGTCGTTCCAGAGCCGCGCCTCGAGGTGGCTCTCGATCTTCGGCAGGTAGAAGTACGGCCCGGCGCCGCGCGCGAGCTGCTCCTTGGCGTTGTGGAAGATGAACAGGGCGAAGTCGAAGATGCCGCCGGAGACGCGCTCGCCGTCGATCGTGCACGTGCTTCTCGTCGAGGTGCCAGCCGCGCGGGCGCACCTGCAGCGTCGCGGTCTTGTCGTTGAGCTTGTAGCTCTTGCCGTCCCTGCTCGAAGCGTCAGCGTGCGCACGGATCGCCTGGCCCAGGTTGATCTGGCCCTGGATCAGGTTCGCCCACGACGGCGAGTTGCGCGTCCTCGAAGTCGGTCATGTAGCGTCGGCGCCGGAGTTGAGCGCGTTGATGACCATCTTGCGCGTCGACCGGGCCGGTGATCTCGACGCGGTGACCACGTTCTGGGCCTGCTGCCGTGCTTCCTCCGTGCTCGGCCGCTTCATTTCAAAGAACCTGAAGTAAGCGACGCCAGCGAGCGCAATGACAGCCAGGATGAGGGTATTCCTCCAGCTCATATCAGACACGCCGTTGCCACCACACCATGGTTCCGATCACGGCAGGAACCAGCGGCATAAATACCAGAACAATCCAGCGTAGCCGGCGCAACGCCTCGTCGCTGAGACTGAAGGTAAGAGGCTTCGAGATTTTTGGCGCGATACCGATAAGCTGTTCCCGACTAAGTAGCCAATTCACACTGCCAGAGATGAAATCGAGTCCCTGCTGATCTTGCGTGATGGCATTGTCCTGAACAAAAGTCGCGTTACTAACTACTACCAGACGCGGTGAATTCATCTGCACCCGCTGATCTGCGCTGCCACCTTTTTCGACTGCTGCGCCAATTGTTAGCGGCACATTGCTGTTTTGCTTCGCGTCGGCCTGCAGTTTTGCCTGGTTATCCGTGTTGTAATCCGTTTCGGCAAAATAACCCTTTTCAGCCTGGATCAGCGGTTCCAGCCGGATGTTGGCAGCGCGGACGCGGTCCGGCTCGAGCGTAAGTGAAGATGTGCCACCGAAAAAGAGCGCTCGCACATCGGCTAACCGTTTTGTGACTGGACTGTCGCCTAGGAAACGCGCTTGCACATCTCGCGTCAGCGCCAGTTCTTCGATCCCCGTGCGCAAAAAAACCATCAGTCGATCGTCATTGACCTTGACGCCCAACTCGTTTAGAAAGCCACGCAGCTTCGGCGTCTTCGCCGCTGGATCCAGGAGAAGCAGTATCCGCCCCTGTTTATCCCAGAAGTCGCGCAGCAGTTTCATTTCGCGGTCGGAAAAATCGTACTGCGGCCCGACGATCATGACAGCGTTCACGTCGGCCGGAATGGCATCCAGATCGAGAAGGTTCAGCTCCTGAAACTTGATGTTTTCGTTTTCGATAAACGTTTTCAGCACAGTGATCGGGCTGGTGGCTTCTGAAAGCGCCGGTTCCTTGTGACCGGTGACGTACCCGAGCATTTTCTTTTTGCCCTCTACCAGGTCGATCATCGCGCTTGTGATGGCTTGCTCTCCTTTGAATGCGGCCACGCGCGGGCCTTCGCCAACGGCCATCCCGCTCTGGTCAATATCGGCCATCTCCGACGCCTTCACGGTTTTATTGCGAGCGTCGTAATCGAGCACTAAAAGACTCTCGTCCGTGACGACCTTGTATTTATCAAACAGCTCCTTGGCGCGGGAAAGATTCCGCTCGGGATCAATATGCTCGATGTTAATCTTTCCCTTACCGGCATATTGATATTCCGTCAGCAAATTCTGAAGGTCTGCGGTAATCGGCGTATTGGGCGAAAAGAAAACGGTGACGCGCATCTTGCCCTTGAGCGTGTCGAGGAAACGCTTCGTCTTATCTGAGAGCGTATATTTTTGGTCGCGGGAAAAATCCCAACGCGCGTAGTGCTTGAAGGCAAAGGAATTCACCATCGCAACCAGAAATAAGATCAGCACGATCTGGACGAAAACATTGAGACCGATCCGAATCCGGCCAATTTTCTTCGCCGGCATGCGTCCGCGGCTTCTTTTGTCTCATCAGTCATTTGTTAGAGCCTCCATTTACGGGATTGGAATGCCTGATAAGTGAGCGTCAGCATCACAATGGTCATGCTCACATAGAGCACGATCGGCCGCGTATCGATCACACCCCGCGAGAAGGTCCCCATGTGTTCGATCGCGGAGAAGTAACCCAGCAAATCGCGCGTGGCTGAGGTAACATCCAGAAGGATGAACTGAACTAGGCCGAGAAAAAATAGCAGAGTAATTGCGCAGAAAGAAATGATGGCCGCGATGATCTGGTTCCGGGTTAGAACAGAAGTGAAACAACCAATCGAAAGATAAAACATTCCCAGCAACAAAAGTATCAGATACGAGCCCCAGTATGCGCCGGCGGAATGCGCGGCAGGCTGGTTTGTTACTTTTCGAAAAATCCAGAAGTAAAGCAGCGTCGGGATCCAGAGGATCAGGTAAAAGACCAGCGCGCCGAAAATACTTCGAAAGCACCACCTGCCAGTCGCGCACGGGGGCAGTAGTAAGCGGCTCAATGGTGCCGAGCTTAAATTCTTCGGCAAACAGGCGCATCGTGATCAGAGGAAAAATCAGGACGAAGGCGAAACCAGAAGAAGACCGAATTGAAGAAGAACTGTCCTGGACCGTGTATTGCACGTGGCGCTGATTCATGAAGGAGACCTGAAAATAGAAATCGATCCCGCTGACGATGAGAAAAAAGATCAGCACAATGTACGCGATCGGGGAGTGGAAATAGCCGCGCACCTCCCGCGAGAGCAGGGTGTAAAATTTTCTCATAAGCGAAAAACAGGGGTCATCCCGAGCCGCGCAGACGGCGAGGGACCTCCCTTAGCGCCACTGATCACGCTTGTTACCCAACCATGTTGCATCGTGTCTATGCGAGATCCTTCGCTCCGCTGAGGATGACAGCGAGCGGATCGAACATGAGCAGGAGTAAGAACGTTGCCCTGCATTGGACGTTGGGCGTTGAGCGTTGAGCGTTGGGCGTTTGCTTTCTCCATACGATCACACGACATCCGGATGCGTCAGCTCAACGAACACGTCCTCGAGCGTCGCTCGACGTTGAGTTAGTTCGCGCACGACCCACTGGCGAGCGCTGGCCAGCCGAAAGACCTCTTCGCGCACATCGGCACCCGACTCCACCCGTAGCGAGAATCTCTTCCAGTCGTCTTCCCCCTCGGTAACCACTTCTCGCACGCCTGAAAGCTTCTTAAGTTCCTCTGCGCCGTTGTCGTTGCCGACTTTTGCTTCCAGCACTACGCCGCCGGCTTGCCTGATTTTCCCGAGCAAATTATCCGGCGTATCGCACGCTTCGATTCTCCCCTTGTGAATGATGATTACCCGGCTGCACGTCATCTCCACCTCCGGCAAGATGTGCGTCGAAAGCAAAATCGTATGCTGCGTGCCCAGGTTCTTGATTAGTTCGCGCACCTGCCGGATTTGATTTGGATCGAGACCAATGGTCGGCTCGTCGAGAATGAGAAGGTCCGGCTCAGCCAGCAGCGCGTCCGCCAGGCCGACGCGTTGGCGATAGCCTTTGGAGAGAGTGCCAATCAACTTGTTCTCAACCTCCTTAAGCCCACAAAGCTCCTTTACATCGCCAACACGCTCCGCAACGCGACGATGCTGAACGCCCTTCAGTGCCGCGCGATAATTGAGATACTCCGTCACGCGCATGTCGCCGTAGAGCGGCACATTTTCCGGCATGTAGCCGAGGTGCGCCCGTGCCTGAAGCGATTGGTCAAAAACGTCGAATCCGGCGACCGTAGCGCGGCCCGAGGTCGGTGGCATAAAGCCGGCCAAAATGCGCATAGTCGTGGTTTTACCAGCGCCGTTTGGCCCTAGAAATCCCATGATTTCTCCCCGGCTAACTTCGAAATTCAAATCCTGAATGGCAGGCTGGCCAGCGTAGCGTTTTGTCAGATTTTCGACTTTAATCATTGCGCGATATTTCGATGAGACAATCGAGCCGCGATTGCGTTGGCAATTTTTTTTAGCGCGCCGTCAGGCTCACGGCGCCGAGCTCGCGGTTTTGCCCAGCGGCACGGATTACACCGACAGTAAAATTTACGTTCGAGCCGCTTTGCGCCGAGGCGAGTAACACCTCGACTTGCTGCACAGCGGTCACGTCGGATTTGCCTACCCGATAAACGACCATGCCGCGCTCAATTCCCGCTTCGTCTGCCGGACTGCCCGGTTCGACTGCCGTAATCAGAACGCCGCGCCCGCGCAGATAACCGAGCGCATCACTTAACTCCTGGCTCAAATTCTGAAGCTGCATTCCGAATAACTTTTCGGCTTTGGCCGCATATGTTTCGACGCTCGCGGCTTCATTCTTCAACCCGGGCCGTTTTTGCGCCATCTTCTTGAATCGATTCACGCTATCGCGCACAACCTCCGCCGGAATCGCGAAACCCATCCCCTGCGTTGGGACACCTTGCGGCGTGAACGCCATTTTTGCCGAGCTGATGCCGACCAGCCGTCCAGAGAGATCGATCACTGGCCCACCGCTGTTACCCGGGTTGATTGCCGCATCGGTCTGCACGAGATCTTTGTATTCGGTGTTGTCGACGGTGATGTTACGCTTCACCGCGCTAAGGACGCCTCGACTGATGGAGCTGCCATAGCCGACGGCATTGCCCACGACGATCACTGTCTCACCGAGCAAGTTCGGAGAAATATTATCGAGATTGATAAAGGGAAAATCGGTTTGCGCGTCGATTTTGATGAATGCCAGATCAGTTTTGTCGTCGCCGGCAATGTAGTGGGCATTGTAAGTTTTGCCGTCGTTTGTGGTCACGTGAATTTTCAGGTCCGCGGCGCGCTCGACCACGTGCTGATTGGTAACGATATAACCGGCCGGATCGATAATGAAACCGGAGCCGAGACTTTGCAAAGTCTGGCGAATTTCGCGCGGCCGGACTCGATTAGAGCCGAAGAATTGCGCGTAAAAATCCTCAAACGGATCGCGCACCGTGCGCCGAACTACGCGCTCCGTATTGATATTCACCACTGCCGGCAACACCTTGGCTACAGCCAAAACAGCCGGTTCCGAAGCTGGGTCGGCTTGCGCAAAACATAATGGTGATCCTGCGACAATCGACAGGGCAGCGAGCCCGCAGATCACGTATCTGGGGAGCGCGCGCGTCCCGCGTGCTGGCGAGCGCGTCCTCGCGATCGCGGACTTTTCGTTGGGGTCGCTTCTCTTCAGCGGCAGCGAGAGCCGGAGAAAAGATTGTTTCGGCGCGACGCCGAAACCAGCACGCGGGACGCGCGCGCTCCCCAGAGTTCTCGATGCCGATCTCATAGTTGCTTCACAATTTCCGCCGGAATTAAACGGCGCAACTCCTGATATGCCTCGGCGATTCGCATGAGATCGAGTTCGTCTTTTTTCCGCTTTGTCGATCTGCGTTGCTCATCCTGCCAAGCCCACACTTTGCCGCGAACAATGTCTTGCAAACTGGCCACTGGGACTGCCAGGCCAAGAACTTGCCGCTGGGTCGCACCGGCGAGAAAATCCTGGTAGCGGGCATCCGTAGTAAACTGAACGTTAAGTTCACTGCTCGGGCGCTGGGCATTCATCGAATGCTCGAATCGCTTCAGGCTAAACCCGGCCGCCTCCAGTTCCCGTCCAATCTGCTCAAGATTCGCTGCGACCACAACAAGATCGACATCCACCGTGTAAACCGGTTCAACGTAGCAATTCACCGCCAGCCCGCCGATCAGGCACCACGGTTTATTTCGGTTCAGCACAGTGACGAGTTCGGCGAAATCGCTCGCCCCGCCATTTGTTACTGATTCGTAGATTTCAGCCGCAGTCATATCCGCTTCAGTCGTGACGCGGACAATCCTGTCTGCGTCGCCATTGTTCGCAGACAGGATTGTCTGCGCCACTCGACATTGTCAACTTGCCGCCGCCCTCTTCCTCCTGTCATGTTGAGCGAAGCGAAACATCTCTGATTTTATTTCACGTCGTCCGAAATGATCAGAGATTCTTCGCGGAGCCTGTCCTGAGCGAAGCCGAAGGGCTCAGAATGACACAACGACAGTGGGATGTGATGACTTGCCGCATGGCGTAATCGTCGGAGATTAAATTTGCCATGCGTACATCAATTGATGCTCGCGCAAATCTGGGCCTGATCGAGGAGAATTATCGGCGCTGGCAGGAAAATCCTGAGTCGGTTGATTCGGGGTGGTCTGCCTTTTTTGAAGGGTTCGAGCTTGGAAATCTGCCGCAGCGCGACGGAGCCCCGAAAGCTTTCGGGGACGCAGAAGCGCGCGAGGCTGCGCTTCAGACACGCGTCGATGGTCTCGTTTACGCGTATTGCTCCCTCGGTCACACCATTGCGCGAGTCGATCCGCTCGCAGAGAAGCGACCGCAAAATCCATTGCTGAGCTTGCGAGAGCTCGGATTCAGCGAATCAGATCTCGATCTTCGCGTTTCCTCGAAATTCTTCCTCGACAATCGGCCGATGACGTTGCGCGAGTTGGTTGCCGGTCTGGAGAGAATTTACGCCGACTCGATTGGCTCGGAATTCATGCATATCCAGGACCCACGGGTGCGTGAATGGATTCGTAAGCGACTGGAGACGCGTCCGAACAAGCATTCCACGCCGCGCGCGGTTCAGGTCGCGCTGTTGCGGGCACTGCTCGAAGCCGAATCGTTCGAGATTTTTTTGCACACGCGCTACGTAGGGCAAAAACGCTTTTCGCTTCAAGGCTCGGAGTCGCTCATGGTGATTCTCGATACGATCCTGCACAACTGCCCGGACGGCGGCGTCGAAGAAATTTGCATGGGCATGGCGCATCGCGGCCGACTTAACGTGCTGGCGAATTTTTTGCGCAAATCGCTCAAGATTATCTTCACGGAGTTCAGCGAGAATTACATTCCCGAGTTGGTCGCTGGCGATGGCGACGTTAAATATCATCTCGGTTATCACTCGGTGCGCAGACTCGCTTCCGGGGCCGAGGTCGAAATCCGGCTGTCGTCCAACCCGAGCCACTTGGAAGCTGTCGATCCCATTGTCGAAGGCAAAGCGCGCGCGCGGCAACGAATTCGTGGAGATACCGAGCACCGGCGAAAAGTCTTGCCGCTGCTGGTGCACGGCGACGCAGCTTTCATCGCACAGGGGATCGTGGCCGAGACACTGAATCTATCGCAATTACACGGTTACAGCACCGGCGGCACTATTCACATCGTCGTGAACAATCAAATCGGCTTTACGACGCTTCCCAAAGATGCGCGGTCATCTCAATATGCTACCGACATCGCCAAGATGATCGAGGCGCCGATTTTTCATGTGAATGGCGACGATCCGCTGGCGGTGAAATTTGTCAGCGATTTGGCATTCGATTTTCGCCAGCAATTCGGGCGCGACGTGGTGATCGACATGTATTGTTATCGCCGCTATGGCCACAACGAAGGCGACGAGCCGTCGTTCACCCAGCCTGATCTTTATGCAAAGATCGAGAAACGCCCGTCAGTCACGCAGCTTTACAGGCGCGAGCTGGTCGAAGCCGGAACACTCAGCGAAGACGATGCCGCCTCGCTGGAAACCGAGTTCGCCTTGCGGCTGGAAATGACGCGGGACGAAGTCAAAGCCATCGAAAAACGCAAGGCCAGCGAGAAAGCAAAGTTCAGAGAATCAACGGCGATTTTTCAGCCGGAATACACCAGCGAGTCTGAGCCGACTGCGATCAGTGAGAAAACGCTTAAAACCATTGTCGATGGCCTCACTCGCACCCCGGAGGGTTTTCAAATTCAACCGAAGATCAAACGCATCGTGCTCGATCATCAGCGCAAAATCTTCGAAGACGGCGGCCCGTATGAATGGCATTACGCCGAAGCGCTCGCCTTCGGATCGCTGCTGCTGGAAGGGATTCCGGTCCGATTGTCGGGCCAGGATAGTTCGCGCGGCACATTCAGCACACGGCACTCGGTCCTGTACGACGCGAAGACGGGCAAGCCTTACGTGCCGCTCATGCATCTGGCTGAAAAACAAGCGCGCATCTGCATTTACAACAGCCCGCTTTCAGAAGCTGCTGTGCTCGGGTTCGATTACGGTTACTCGCTCGATTATCCGAAGATGCTTTGCCTGTGGGAGGCGCAATTCGGTGATTTCGCCAACGGCGCGCAGACCATCATTGATCAATTCATCGTCTCAGCGGAATCGAAATGGCAACGGCCCAGCGGAATTGTGCTTCTACTCCCGCACGGCTACGAAGGCCAGGGGCCGGAACACTCGAGCGCGCGGCTGGAGCGCTTTTTGCAAGCGTGCGCAGAGGATAATATTCAGGTCTGCAATCCTACTACCGCCGCGCAGTATTTCCATGTGTTGCGGCGCCAGATGAAGCGCGAGTTCATTAAGCCGCTCATCATCGCGACGCCGAAAAGTCTGTTGCGCGCGCAGTTTGCTTCCTCGCCTGCCGAAGAATTCATCCACGGCCGGTTCGAAGAAATTCTCGGCGCGCCCGAAGCTGGTCCGGCCGACAAAGTGAAGCGGATCATCTTTTGCTCGGGCAAAGTGTATTACGACCTGCTGAAGTATCGCACCGAGCGCAAAATTGACGACGCAGCGATTATTCGCATCGAGCAGCTTTATCCACTCGCGGAAAAAAGACTGCGCGAAATGCTCAAGCCATTTCCAAAGAGCGCGAAGTTCGTCTGGTGTCAGGAAGAACCGCAAAACATGGGCGCATGGACCTTCATCGAACCGCGATTGCGCACCATTTTCTGCACCGAAATCGCGTACGCCGGCCGCGAAGCGAGCGCCAGCCCCGCTGTCGGCGCGCTCGCTCGCCACAAGCGCGAGCAGGCCCGCCTGGTTGCCGACGCGTTTTCACTTTGAAGTCAGCGGAGCGAGACGAGCTTCCAATTGATTTTTCCGTCCGCGATTTCAAGCCAGGCTACGCTCGGCGGCGAGCCGCGGTTGGGCCGGGTCACGCAGCCCGGATTGAGAAACAGGACCTTCCCGCGTCTTTCGTTTCGTGGGACGTGCGTATGACCGTGCAATAGAACATCGACGTCGTCTGGCGATTGATCGGGCGGAACGTGTTGCAGGCGAAATCTCAACCCGCCTCGCACGAGATCGACAACCAATGGCCATTCAAAATTGCTGTCACAATTTCCGCGCACAAGCGTGACGCGCGGCCCGACTGCGCGGAGTTCGTCAAGAATCGTTTCGGCGCAAACATCCCCAAGATGCCAGATCTCATCTGCATCTTTCGCCATTTCTTTCACGCTTTCCGGCAAACGATTGTGCGTGTCAGCAAGAACAAAAATGCGCGACGCTTCTTTCGATTTCTCCTGCTTCGGCATGGTGTTTTAACCTTTCAACTCGGTGAAGGCCGAAGGAATATAGCGCGCTTATGATGAGGACACGGCTCGGACTCTGTGCGGCGTTTGTATCATTTAGCGGTCGCCGTGCGTACGCTCACGTGCTTGCTTGCGTGTCGGCTTGGGATAACGTCCTGATTGCGATAATTTCATAGGGACGAGGGGTGTTGTCGAAGCGGGTCATGAGGAGACCACTTCGGCACCGCTCGCGAAAAGCCGCCACGCTAGTAAAGCGTGACGGCCGATTGGTGAAATGCTGCTGAATGCGTTCAGCGTCGACAGTTTTATGGATTATTATCAATGCATAACTATCGGTATACCAGCTGCGCTGGAGACTCGCGAGTAGCAGTCGCCAATCCGCGCAATGAGGCCTTTCGGCTTACTCCTATGGGCGAGGCACCGGTCCGTCGGACGCGGCCGCGGTGTCGGACGGCAACGGCAATATCGACGCATGAAGGCGAGCCGCGCGGGTCGCGGAACATTCATCCCTCCGACTCCATCAAGCACGCGATTGCAGGCAGCACGATGGCCTAGGATATCAGCGGTGCGAACGAAACTCATAGAGTCGACACGTCCAGGGCCTGTCCGCGGGTCATAGAGATCGGCACTTGACGCGGGCGTTTCGTGGGTTGTGTGACCCCCTGGCACGAGCTACGCGGCCGTCCCGAGAAGGAACCGAACCATATTCAATCAGTCGCTGCGACCCGTGGTCATGTCACCGGTGGTGGTCCACTGGCCGGTCTGCGGATCGAAGATCTCTGCGGACCTGAACCGTGGCTCCTTCTCTGAGCTGTCACCCCCGGCGACCAGAACCCGTCCGTCACGCAGACGAACCGCTGCGTGATCCCCACGCGCTGTGTGCATACTCCCAGTACAGAGTCTAGACCTCGGTGACTGGATTATAGATCTCCGCGGTTGCGGTCACTTCAACAACTGCTCGCCCGTGGCGCCACCAATTGCCAGCACTCGGCCATCGTTGAGCACAACCGTCCTAAACTCGACGCGGCCGACATTCAAGCTTCCGGTCGGAGTCCAGGTGTTGGTGGCCTCGTCGTAGATCTCAGCTGAGTCCCCGGGGAATCCGTCGCTTCCGGCTCCACCTGCAACTAGCACTTTCGCCCCAGGCAGGAGTACCGCGGTGAAGTCCTCAAAGTGCGCGTCGTTCATCGGCGCCGTTAGCGACCACGTGTTGCTGGAGGGATCGTAGATTTCTGCACTCGCGAGGAAGTTAAAGTTCTCATCAGCTCCGCCAATGACCATGACCCGGCCATCTTTGAGTCGCACGCCCACAGGCGCGGCACGTGCCGTGTTCATGGGCGCCATCGGCGTCCACGCCCTCGTATTCAAGTTGTAAATTTCGGCGTCTGCGAAGATCCAACCGGGAGGGTCGATACCTCCGTCATAGCCGCCGGCCACTAGAACGTTGCCGTTCAACAGCTCGACGGCCACGAAGAATGAGCGTGCCTTATTCATGGGACTTGCCGGAGTCCATGTGATCCCCTGCGCGTAGGCTGTAGCGCAA
The DNA here is from genome assembly GCA_963741065.1 of uncultured Verrucomicrobiae bacterium. GTDB lineage: Bacteria > Verrucomicrobiota > Verrucomicrobiia > Chthoniobacterales > UBA10450 > Udaeobacter. Next base: position 29,605 of record CAVUGV010000018.1, read on the forward strand.
AAAAAAGCGGAAACGCGATGAATGAGATAATCTTTGTTTTCATATTTTGTTGGGTTTGGATTGTTGATGGCATGTTTGGTTTGTTGTTTTGGCCATCACCGATGTACAGCCGGAAATTCGGCGCGAGGTTACGCGGAAGAGTGATGAGCGACGAAATTTGGCTAAAACAACAAGCCGCCACGCTGTTGAAGCGTGGCGACTAATTGCGAATTGTGGCTGTTAGCAGGTCGGTTTAGGGGGCGAACTGAATCTGTCCGCTATAGTCATTGCTAAACGTGTCGTCGCACCCTCCATGGTCGCACCCACCATCTGTCGGGCCAGTTTCCATAAGATTCCCAAACGTTCCGTGCCCGTGTAAACTGGCGAGGCCGCCAGTCCCTTGGTCCACCACCCAGTAGGCTATTCCCCCCACAGGGCCAGGGGCGTTGCCTACGTATGTCAGCATGATCGTGCCGGGCTGGCTTCCGTTGACCGAACCGGTAAATATGCCGCTGCCATGGAACGTTGCCGAGCCGTTGTGGAAGACTACATCCCGCTCGGTGCCGACCCACGTTCCAGTGAAAGTACCGGTAAACGTTTGAGTAATGTCCCAGGTGAGAATCAGGTTCCCGCCAACCGGGCGAAAATCAGTGAGGCATTGACAGTTAGTCGAGCTTCCGCTTGCGGGTACCGGCGGGCCGGCTTTAGCATTCGGCAAGGTGAATAACGCGCCGACAATTGTGAGCGCAAAAAAACTTCTGCGCAGTTGTTGTTTAAGTTTTGTATTATTCATAAGTTTTGTTGGGTTTGGATTGCTGATGGCATGTTTGGTTTGTTGTGTTATTTTGGCCATCACCGATGTACAGCCGGAAATTTGGCCCGAGGTTACGCGGAAAAGTGGTGGGCGGCGAAATTATGAAGGCCGCGTTAAAGCGTTGAACTGATCAAGCGTTGAAGCGCCAGAATTCGACGGCCGCTTTAACTCTTAACCTTATCGCTTCAACGATCCGGCAACGTCGACGGCTACTTCTCCGAGGCCAATTCCTGAAAACGAGGATCATTGCGGATTTGGTCCCAGACCGGATCGAGTCGCAGCAGCGCCGGAGTAATCGCACTGGCGACATGACGGTATCTGCAGCAGCCGCTTGAGAATGGGAACCGCGTGATCGGCGTCCCCCAGTAGAGCGTAAATTTGCGCCATGTCCCCCTCGAGCGGGGCCATCCACTGGATCTTTGGAAGTGGGATACATGGCCATGGCTGTTTGTCCTTCGGCGATAGCAGAGGCTGCTTCGCCCAAACCTGCATGGGCCATACCCAAAGAGGCATGCGCTCCCGCCTCGGCAGAAGAACCCGGCACCACCTTCTCGAGCTCGCGCTGAAAATCCTGCGCCGCGTTTTGGTAAGTGGCGCGCGCCGCGGCGACTATCGCCGGCGCGTTGCTGACTCAAAGCCAGAAGAAGTTTTTCATGTTGCGGCCTAGGTCGGCCTCGCGTAGCCAGCGCACTTGAGAGGATCTGTATGGCCGTCGGCATAACGGCGCTGCAACAAGGCCTGCAGACAGCACGCAAGGCGGAGGGAACCCGGGATTTGCAGCAGCAGTGGTTCCACCGCCTGGAGATCCCCCGTCGCCAAAAAGACACTCCGCTTTCTGAGACCGAGGGCACCAACATTCGTCGGGTCCCACGCAAGGACGCGGTCAGCCTAGCTAGAGCTTCAGGAAAACGGCGCAGCTTCGTATAGTCATCGCGAGATTGAAGTAGGCATGGACGTTACGGGGATCAAGCTCAATTGCGCGACGTAGCTCCGCAATTGCTTCTTCCCAATGCCCAAGCCGCCGTTGGAGAGTGGCGATCGCAAGGATAACATCAAAATCATTCGGAAGACCTTGTTCGGCTTGCCGGAATTCCGCCAGCGCCCCGGTGTAATCACGCGGCCCGTAGTAGCGATAATAGCCAAGAGCAAGATGAGTTTCCGGTAAATCTGGACCAAGCGCGAGCGCATGATCGAGGGCATCTTTGGCTGCCGCCAGCCGCGCCGGGCTTGCATCGGTCCCTAACCAGTAACCCTCGCTCTGCGCAATGGAGAGATATGCCCAAGCCAGCGCAAAACTTGGATCCAACTTCACTGCCTCTTGAAATAACCGAATCGCGCCGTCCAGGTGCCAACCCGCCGTGGAAACGCGCGACCACGCAGATAGGCCTCGTACGCGGCAGGATTGTTCGTCTGTTCGGCTTCCAGGCGCGCTTTTTCTTGCGCGGAAAGATTGGCGCGCCGCACGAGCGCCCGTTCCTCCTGGACACGGGGCAATTCCCACAGCACGCCAGCCATGGCAACCGCAACGACCAGGATAAGCAGCCGCGATCAAGCTGGCGACCAGCGGTTTCCTCTTGCACCAACGCCGGACACGCTCCAATTGCGAAGAGCGGCGCGATCGAATCGGTTCGTTGCGCAGAAACCGCTCGAGATCCTCCGCGAGCGCCTGGGCAGAGGCGTAGCGCTTGGAGGGTTCCTTTTCGAGACATTTTAAGCAAATCGTCTCGAGGTCGCGATTTACTTTTGGATTCCAGAGCCGCGGCTGTCGCGGCTGAGTTTCTAAAACCAGGCGGACGGTTTCGTAGGTCGTGCCCCCGGCGAAAGGTGGATGGCCGGTGAGCAATTGGTAAAGGACTGCGCCAAGTCCGTAAACATCAGTTGCGCCTGTGAGCTGGGTGTTATTTCCAACCGCTTGTTCAGGTGCCATATAACTGGGTGTGCCCAGCACCTCCAGCGTGCGCGTGACAGTGCTCTCCGTTTCCACCAGCCGCGCCAGACCGAAATCGGTTAGATGCGGTTCGCCTTTTACATCGATCAGAATATTGCCCGGCTTGACGTCACGATGCAGGACACCGTGCTGATGGGCGTAATCAAGCGTGCGCGCCAGCTTTGCAATTAGTTCCGCCGCCTTGCGGCCTGGCATCAGTTCGCTGCCGACGACTTTATCGAGCTGGCCGCCTTCGATCAATTTCATGCTGAAATAGCAAGCGCCGTCACGCTCACCGATTTCGTAAATCGGGACGATGCGCGGATCATCCAGGTGAGCGGCGGCTTCCGCTTCCATGCGCAAACGCTTTACGTGTGCTTCTGTCGCCCAGTGAGCAAGACCAATCACTTTGAGCGCCACAATCCGGTTCAGACTTTTTTGCCGCGCCCGATAAACCACGCCCTGGCCACCGCGCCCGATTTCTTCAAGCAATTCGTAATCGCCGAAATCTTTCAACATCCGCGCGATCGTTGGCTCGGACGCCTCGTCATTTTCATTATCGAGTGAGGCAAGACCAGTCCGCACCAGGCATACACTGCAACACCCTTGCGGTGCGTCGGCGAACACGGTGGCCCCGCATTTTGGGCAAACTCTGTTGGCATTTGTCATCGTGTGTTCCGGCCGATTTATCGTCTCCACTCTGTACTGCCGGAAATTCTTTCACAGGTTACGTTTGCAATACGGACATGAAATGCCGCAGCTCATCCTCGACGTCGTCCGGCACGGCCACGGTGTTGGCAATCTCTTCGTGCAACAATTGCCGATACCGATGGCGCAAGCGGTGAAACGCTTGTTTTACGGCGTTTTCAGTCATTTGCATTTCGGCGGCAATTTTAGCCTGCGAAGGCTGGCCGGATTCCCCGGCGAGTAATTCTTTCAAGCGATCGAATAACGGCAGTTTGCCAGCGCGCTTCATATTCGGCTCTGAGCCGCACCAGCACTTGCTCCAATAATGTTAATGCCCAACGCCGCTCGTAAATGCGATCCGCGCTCAATTTGTGGGCCGGCTCCTGGTCGGCGCGTTCGCGCGCGAGCAAATCGTCCAGCGAAATCAGAGGCCGGCCTTCGCCGCGTTTGACGGTCATTTCGCGATGCCGCGCCTTGGAGAGAAAATTCTTGATCGACGCCAGCAGATAAGAACGCAAACGTCCCCTTTCCTGCCTGACAGTTTCGAGGTCTCGCCGTTCGAGCAGCCGCGCAAAAAAAGCTTGAGTGAGATCCTGCGCTTCCTCCGGTTTATAGCCCTGGCGCCTGACGAATCCGTAAAGTGGCCACCAGTAGGTTCGACAGAGCTTGTCCAGCGCCGCGTTAGCCTCTGCCGATTCGCCTCGCGCTGCCAGCACCACGCTCCAATGCGTGGTGGCAAATGCGACGGCGCCGTTTTGCGTACTTTGACCAATCGCGCTCACGCGACGCTCCGTTATCAACCGCAGGCACGCGGCGATACAAGTAAAAAGTCGCGCGAAAATCAAGCCTGCATCAAGGTACACACGCGTCCCATCTGCGGTAAGCACCTACAGCCCACGCTTCCTCATGGCGGAATGCCGCGCCTGCAGCAGTGCCTCAAAGGATCAAGGTCCGCAAGATACGTTGCCTACGACAGTGTACGTGGCGGCCGGATGTCCGTTATCGCGCTGCCCTTTAACGAAGGTGTGGTCAACCAGTAGAGTTGAACGCTCCAGATTTTGCGTCTCTGGCGTGTCGCCCGTAAACGTCCTTCCGTTAACGGCGCCAAGCAAATCACCCGAAGCCGGGCTGCCAATCACCGATTTTGGTACGATCACTGTTATCGTTCCGTCTGCGTTGAAGATGCTTCCGGTCAATGGGCCGATAGAAGTTTCAGTCGGAATACCAATGACCAGACCGACCACCTGAGTAGCGATAGTGCCATAATCAAACGTTACTGCTCCGTTTTGGTCCGTTTTCATGCCGACGTAGAACTGTTGGGCTGCTGGGTCAGACGCCTGCGCAGCGTACCAGTTCCAAACTACTCTCCACCTGCTGCTCGGAGGCACGGTCGCCAGATTGGTGACTTTCATCTTGAACATGAGGTTAGTTGTTCCCGTCGGCTCCGCGACGGCGACCCAGTCGATAGCAAGCGATGCAGGCGCCAGTCCCTGGAGTGGTTGTTCCGGATGACCCGGCGGTGTCTTTTGGACAATCAAGCCCGTGCAGGTATCGCCGACGTAAGGCGCCGCGACTTCATTGTTACTGCACGATGTACCGACACTATTTACCGCAAGGACCTTGTAATAGTATGTCTTAGTGGGGTCGGTGGCGGTCGTATCGTCAAACGTCGTCTGGTTTCCGGACACGCTTCTCAATAGAGTCTCAGCTCCGCTAGCTATGCCTCTCATGATCCGGTAGCTGCTGATGTTGGCATTTCCTGTGTCGGCCTCCGACCAGGCGAGATGCACGACTGAGTTGACACGTCGCACTGTTACTGCTGGCATTCCGGGCGCCGACCTGGCGTGCAGCGGATTTGGTGGATCGAAGTTGGCAAGGAGCCGGCGTCCGCTTGACTGCCGGGCGATCACACCTCGCGCGGTATAGGCATTGCCCTTTGCCGTGGCTGCGGCCTGAGCGCAGGTGCCATCAGTGCAGCCGTCGACGTATCCGACTTCGACGCGACCTTCCCGATCAACGGTCATGTCGAAAAAGTCGAGCAAGTTGCGGCTGATATCGGCCTGGCCGTGCGCCCAAATGCCACCGCGTTGCATCGGATCGTTTGGAGTGACATCGGTAGTTGTCCACGTTTGTCCTCCGTCGAATGTATTGGCAACGTAGAGATGCCAGACACCGCTGAAACTATTGGCTGATCCATCTCCACCTGTCGTCGAGCCGTAAAACGCAACGGCCGCACGGCCCGCGTCGGCTGCTACCGCCGCAGGATAAAATACATTTCTCAGCTTATACGCCGCGCCTACGTCATAGACGTTTCTCCACGTCGCACCGTGGTCGTCGGATACAGCGACAACGGCCTGAGAGCCAGTGCTCGTAGCACTGGACATTACAAAATAGACGCGGCCGCCGTCATCAATCCCAACCTGCGGATCCTGGAACGCGGGGTTCGTGGTAGTGCCGGGCACGGTCCGTATGCTCCAGGTGATCCCATTATCTTCGGAAACCAAAACCGCGCCTTCGCCACTGCAACTGTTATTCGGGATGAACACGGTGCCGTCTGGTGCCACCTTAATGTGGCCGTGCAGCCCGCCACAAGCCGATGTTGTCAGGACGGATGGCCCATAGGTAAGTCCACCATCATCGCTCCTGGAAACTGTTGGAAAATTGATACGGACCAGCGACTGCGAAGCATAATAGACGGCGTTTGGATATGGTCCGGGTGGCGGCGCAGGCGCATGATAGGGCCCGCCGCCGATCGTTTCATGGTCGACACTTGCCGGAATGCCGCTTCCCTGGCTCGGCGTCCAACCCGCGTAGCTCGGTTGTCCCAATGCATCACGGCCGTCTGTGTCTGTGAATGACACTTTGCAGGTCGGTGATAACAAGGTCAGCTCTCCGGCAAAAACACGGCCGGTTTGCCGGTCGGTAAAGCCGATCGGATCCGAATCGATCAGTTGCGAGGTTGTTGCAGGGCTGTTGTACCAGGTCGCTTTCGGCTCGTTCAACGAACACGAATCATCGAACGTGATAAACAACGTTTGCAGGTCTGATTGGAAATTCGTCACACCGGTATGCCAGTTATTTCCAATGGAAGGTTCGCCGGAGTCATGTCCCAAGTACTCTACGGTGTGTGCCGTTGGGCCCTGGCTGCTATCCGTAACCGGGACCAAAACACCCGGAGCTTCGAAGTTTTCGAATCCGATCTTCGGACCTCTGTCCCGAGGCGCGGTTGGAATTATTGCCGGCGGCGCCGTTGAAGAAATTGCGCCGGCGCTTCCGGAATATTGAAAAGCCGCATTGGCATTAAAGTAGACTACGTGGACAGAAAACTGTCCTGTCCCAACGGCCGGATCGTTAGGGTCGAGATCGACAACTTCCGGGGGCGTTCCGCTGCTGGCCGACGTTCCGTTCGGGACTATTGGTCCGTTGTTGTCGCCTTTGTGAACATAGACGTCATAGTCGGTCTGGCCGGTAGGATCGGGAGAACTGACGACGATCCGGGCTTTTTTCCCAGCCCAGTCCGTCGGCGTGCCGGACAAGGTCAAGACAAAGGTGTCGCAGTTTACGCCCTCCACGCACGTGCTCTCGTCCAAGGAGGCGCCCCCCGTGGCTGTGCCGACCCAAGTGAAAGCAGACCCCGTTGGATTGAGTGTGCCGGAGCTGGGCGTCGCCGAGTGTAAACGGGCTCGTGAACAGTCCGAACACAATCAGGAAAATACCAGTAACAAAAAAAAGCGCGCCGATAGTGGCGCGCGCCGTCATTGAAGTGGAGGTAACCTTTTTCATAGGCAGAAGTGGTTTGATTCTGCCTAAGATTCGGGAAAATGGACGCGCGCGGTCGCCTCACCGAACACGATTTTTTGTGCAGAAGCTACAGGCGTTGAAGCGCTTTTTCCGCGAGCGCTTTGGACTTATTCAGTCTGGTCTCCTGGTCATCGGTTCCACCAACGCCGATCGAGATGAATGCATCTCCCTTTAGCACATAAAGCATGCCCCCGAACCGATTGGCGACCCAATAAGCTTCGTCGCCCAGGCCCTCGATCTTTTTCGGTGCGGGCCCTTGCTCCCTCTCGTCGCCGCTCTTCGTCTTGGGTTCTTCGTTTTTGTACGGGTCAAACTTTTCTTTCCAGAAATCTCTTGGAGTGCGTGCACCGCGTTGCTTTTGGTCTGGCTGTATAAGTGCCAGGCTCACTGACTTGCTGAACTCTGTCGCTGTGTAGAAACACTGCGAGACGCGGAAGGTTCCGTCCAAATGTTCACTGCTCTTCGCCTCCTTTACGGGTGCATTCTGAACCGACTCGATTTCCGTTTTGGAGATAAGACTGCATGCGTCGCGCTCGACTATAGTGTGTTTCTGTTGCTTGCATCCCCAGAGGATCACCAGAAACGAGGTGGCCAAACAAAGTAAACTGCGCATGAAAGAACTTTTACCAAGGAACAGCTGCGACCGACAAGCCGGGTTTGTCGGTCTCACGTAATGCCCACTACGTTGCCTCGCCAGTTCGCGAATGCTAGCGTCGCCTGCCTGCGATGAGCCAGAATTACAAAGACACTCTCAACCTGCCGCGGACAGATTTTCCGATGAAGGCGAATCTTGCCGCGCGCGAGCCGGAGATGCTCAAGGCGTGGGAGGAGACGCGGCTTTACCAGCAAATCCAGAAGTCGAGGGAGGGTCGAGAATTGTTTGTTCTGCACGATGGCCCGCCTTTTGCCAATGGCGACGTGCACATGGGCACTGCGCTGAACAAGATTCTCAAGGATTTCGTGGTGAAATCGCAGACCATGCTGGGCAAACGCGCGCCGTATCGTTCCCGGCTGGGATTGTCACGGACTTCCAATCGAATACAAGGTGGTGAAGGAATCGCGCGGGCTTTCTCCGCTGGAGGTCCGCAAAAAATCGAAGCGTTTGCGCGAAAATTCATCGACATCCAGCGCGAGCAATTCAAGCGGCTCGGCGTCTTCGGCGACTGGGAAAATCCGTATCTGACGATGGATCCCAAATACGAAGCGGAAATTCTGCGCGCGTTCGCAGTTTTCGTAGAGGAAGGCTCTGGTTTATCAGGCGCAGAAGCCGGTCTTTTGGAGCACCGGCGCGCAGACCGCGCTGGCTGAAGCCGAAGTGGAATATCAGGAGCGCGACGACACCGCCGTTTACGTCGAATTTCCGATCGCGAGTGGTGAGCTGGACCGGCAAGGCGAGCATCGCTATCTGGACAACGACACCATGGACGTTGCCGGCGAACCTGGCGATCGCGGTCGATCCAGACGAAATCTACGTCGTTCAGAAATTCTCAGCGCAACGGTGCGACTGAGACTTTGCTTGCTCGCCGCGAAATTGGTCCCGCAATTTTCCGCAAACACAAACTTTCGATCCTGTCGGTGAACCGCTCGCAGTCATTTCCTGGCGCAAGATCGACAGGATCAAAGCGCGCCATCCATTTCTTGATCGCGACTCGATCGTGCTCACCGCCGATTTCGTGACCATGGACACCGGCACCGGCGCCGTCCACATCGCCCCCGGTCACGGCGAAGACGATTACTAGTCTGGGCAGACGCACAGGGTCTGCCGATTCTATCGCCGGTGGACGATCACGGCCGGCTTCACTGAGGAAGCCGGTCTGCCGAATCTTACTGGCAAATACGTTTTCGACGCGAACACCGACATCGTCGAGTTGCTGCGCGAGCGCGGCATGTTGCTCGGCGCGCAAAAATTTCATCACTCCTATCCGTATTGCTGGCGCTCGAAAACGCCGATCATCTTTCGCAACGTCGAGCAATTCTTCATTCGCATCGACGACGCTGCGCGATAAAGCGCTCGACGCGATTCAAAACGAAGTGAAGTGGATTCCGGCGTGGGGAGAAAATCGCATCGCCGGCACGGTCGAATCGCGTCCTGACTGGGTGATTTCGCGTCAACGAAGCTGGGGCGTGCCGCTTCCGGTTTTTTATTCCAAGGAAGGCGAAGCGATTCTCGATGCAAAAATAATTCGGAAACTCGCTGACCTCGTCGCGGAACGCGGTTCAAACATTTGGTTTGAGTCGGACGATGCGATCTTGCGCGCGAGCTCGGGCTTCCGCCGGGCACAACGAAACGCAACGATACGATCGACGTCTGGATCGACAGCGGCGTTTCGCATAAAGCCGTTTGCGCGCTGCACCCCGAGCTGCGCGATCCGGCCGACATGTATCTCGAAGCGACCGATCAACATCGCGGCTGGTTTCAATCGTCGCTCATGACCAGCATCGCGCTGAACAATCGCGCGCCGTACAAAATCTGCGTCACGCACGGTTTCGTTGTCGATCTTGACGGCAAGAAGATTTCGAAATCGGGCACGTACGAGAAGCCGACGGCTGCCGGTCATTTCGTCGGCCAGCATGGCGCGGATCTGCGTTCGGCTTTGGGCAAGCAGCATCGATTACACGGACGACGTGCCGTTTTCCGAAGAAATGTTCACTCGTCTCGGCGACACCTATCGGCGGATTCGAAACACGTTGCGGATTTTGCTTGGGCAATCTTTACGATTTCCCTGTAGCGGCGCTCTATGAGGCGAGACGAAAGCACGGAAGCTCGGCGGTCGAAGACCGCCGCTACAGGATTTTACGCTGATCGATCGCTGGATTCTGGAGCGACTTGATCACGTGATCGCCGATTGCCGATCCGCCTATGAAGCGTTCGAGTTCCACAAGGTTTATCACACGCTGAATCAATTTTGCGCGGTCGATCTGAGCAGCCTTTACATCGATATCACCAAAGACCGGATGTACTGCGACGCGCCGGATTCGCCGCGCCGTCGCGCAACGCAGATCGCGATGCATGAAATCTTCGACGCGCTCTGCCGATTGCTGGCGCCAATTCTCGCGTTCACTGCCGAGGAAGCGTGGGGCTATTCAGACGCGGGCGGGTCGGTCCATCTGCAAGAGTTTCCAGCAATCGCAGGATCGACATGACGAAGCGAGCGCTCAGATTGTCGAGCTTCTGACATTGCGCGGCGTGATCGGTCAGGCGATTGAGCGCGCGCGCCAGGAAAAATTGATTGGCAACGCGTTGGAAGCGCGGTCGTTTTGCATTCGAGATTCCGATGTCACGGACGAAGATCGACAAGGAGGAGCTCGAAGAATTTTTCATCCTGAGCGATCTGACGATTCACCAGGCGAAGGAAGCGAGCGCTTCGGTGACGAAAACGTGCGTATCGAAAATGCGCGCGTTGCTGGCGTCATCGGCCAACTGTCGGCGCGAGCAAAGCGCATCCGGATTTGTGCGATCGGTGCGAGAGCGTGGTGAGCAGCAGATGATTCAAGCGCTCGAACACTCAACGCTGCAACGCTCAATCGTTGCAATCGAGCGAGAGTCGAGCATTCGAGCGTTGGATCGTCTCGGACGTTGGACGTTGCGGCGTTTGGCGGATCAATCCCGACATGAAATTCATTTTTTTTCTCTCGTTACCGCTCTACGCGCTCGATCAATGGACGAAGCAGTTGGTCCTGCGATCGATCAGCCCGTATGAGCCGCGCATTATCGTACCGGATTTCTTCACTTTGGTTAATGTCACGAACACCGGCGCGGCATTTGGATCTTTCAGGGGCAACAACACTTTCTTCATCGCAATTTCCATCGTTGCGTTAGTTGTCGTTGTAATCCTGCTCGCACGAAGGCGGCAACCCGATGCATGGCGCGATATGTCGCTTGCGCTGCTGCTTGCTGGCATTTTGGGCAATCTAACCGATCGTCTTCTTTACAGGCACGTGATCGATTTTCTGCTTTTTGATCTGCACATTCGGTACGCCGATCCCTGGCCCGCCTTTAATGTCGCCGATTCCTGCATCTCCATTGCAGTCGTCCTTTTCATCATCCACTCTTTTTGGCAAGGAGAAGAGTGCTGGGTAGAACGACGCGCTGCCGCAAGGCGCCGATGTGAATCACGCGCGCGTTGCGCTTCGCATAGCGAAGCGGCTACAGTGTATTGTGAAATAAATCGCCGATGGAAAAGGTGGCGCGCGAGGTTGCCGCGCGTTTGCGCGAGAGCGGCCACATCGCGTATTTCGCTGGCGGCTGCGTGCGCGACATGGTGCGCGGGTTGACTCCGAAAGATTTCGACATCGCCACCGACGCGCGACCCGGAAGCCGTGCAGAAGCTTTTCCCGCGCACCTTCGCAGTCGGCGCGCATTTCGGCGTGATCATCGTGCTGGAGAACGGTTTTCAATTTGAGGTGGCAACCTTTCGTTCCGATGATGCTTACATCGACGGAAGGCACCCCAGCGCCGTGCATTTTTCTTCGCCTGAAGAGGACGCAAAACGCCGCGATTTCACCATCAACGGAATGTTTTACGATCCGGTCGCGGAGAAAGTGATCGATTTTGTCGGCGGGCAGGCCGATATCGAGGCAAAATTGGTGCGCGCAATCGGTGATCCGGCGAAACGATTCGCGGAGGATCGGTTGCGAATGCTCCGCGCCGTGCGCTTCGCCACGGTGCTCGATTACCAGATCGACAAGCAAACCTGGGACGCGCTGGTGGCCAATGCGTCGTCGATCAACCAGATCAGCGCGGAACGAATCCGCGACGAGCTGGTGCGCATTTTTCTTTCGCCAAATCGCGTCCGCGGCTGGGACTTGCTTGATTCCAGCGGTCTGATGCGCGCGATTTTGCCCGAGATGGAAGCGATGAAAGGAGTGTTGCAGCCGGAACAGTTTCATCCCGAAGGCGACGTGTTCGTACACACGCGGCTGATGCTGCAGCTACTTCCCGAGGAAGTTTCTGTTCCGCTGGTTTTTGCCGTCTTGTTTCACGATGTCGCCAAACCGGTCACGGCAAGCGTGGATAGAACGGGCCGTATTCGTTTTAACGACCACGACCGCATCGGTGCGGAGATGACGGAGGCGATCATGCGGCGTTTGCGGTTTTCCGGTGTTGAGATCGAGGCGACGGTGGAAATGGTGCGGCAGCACATGGTTTTCAAGGATGCTCCGAACATGCGAGTGGCAAAGCTGAAACGTTTCATGGCGCGACCAACTTTTGAGGATGAACTGGAACTGCACCGGGTCGATTGCCAGAGCAGCCATCGGATGCTCGACAATTACGACTTTCTGCTGCGGAAACGCGAAGAGTTCGCGAACGAACCGATTATTCCGCCGCCTCTGGTGCGCGGTGATGATTTGATCGCACTCGGGTTAAAGCCCGGCCCGAAATTTGGCGAAATCCTCGAAGCAGTGGAAACGCGACAGCTCGAGGGGACGCTGCGCACGCGCGAGGAAGCGCTGGAATGGGTAAAACAGGAGTATTCGTTAGGCGCGAACCAATAAGGCCAGTTACAATGTTAAAAGAGTTACGATGTTACAACGGAAGTCACAGGTGCGCCGATTTAACCTTGTAACATTTGTAACCGTGTAACCTCAGAATCCCATGAGAATTCTCATGATCAGCGCCGAGGGACCGCCGTTGCAACGCGCGGGCGCGCTGATCGATGTGATGGATGCGCTGCCGAACGCGCTGCGTGCTCGCGGGCACGAGGTAAGCGTGGTTCTGCCCTTCTATCGCGAGATCGATGAGAATCGCGCGTTTAAGAAAAAGGACACCGGCATAACTGTCGATGTGCGGGTAGGGGACAAGGTTTTCACTGCACGCTACCTCGAGGGGCGAAGCGCCAGCGGTGTGCAGTTGTTTTTGATTCGCTGCGATGAGTTTTTCGATCGCCCGGGAATTTACGGCGAACGCGGCAAGCCGTACGAAGATAATGCCGCGCGATTTATTTTTTTCTGCAAAGCAGCGCTCGAATTAGCGCGTCGGTTGACGCCGCAATTGGAAATTTTGCACGTGCACGATTGGGCCGCGGCGTTGGTGCCGGTGTTTGTGCGCGCACAGGGGCTGCCATTCAAAACTGTGCTGACCATTCATCACGTCGCTGATCAAGGAAGTTTCTGGGGACTCGATTTTGGGCTCACAAATTTGCCGGAGCGGTTCTTCACACTCCATGGCGTCGAGTTTTTTGGGCGATTGAATTTTCTCAAGGGCGGAATTCTGTATGCCGACAGGATCACAACGGTAAGCGAACATTACCGACGGGAAATACTGACGCCAGCTGGCGGCTATGGCCTTGATGGAGTGCTGCGGGAAAATGCGCATCGCCTGAGCGCCATTTTGGATGGCGTAGATTACACGCGCTGGAATCCGGCGTCGGATCGTTTGATCCCGCGCGCTATGATGCGAGACGCCTTGGCGGAAAACAGATTTGCCGTGAGGCGTTGCTCAAACAAATGAAGCTCGCGCCTTCGCCGCGCGGCCCCGTCTTTGGAATGGTCACGCGCGTCGTTCACGAAAAAGGTTTCGAAATCCTTGTGCCGCTTCTCGATCGACTTCTTTGGGATGACGTCCGCATGATCATTCTCGGAGAAGGCGATCCCGCCTATGAAACTGCGCTAGCGGTCGCAGCCAGAAAATTTCCAACCAGGTTTGCCTACCAAAAAAATTACGACGAGAAGCTGGTGCACCTCATTGAGGCAGGGATGGACATCAGCCTGATTCCATCGCGTTTCGAGCCAGCGGGCGTGAGCGCAATGTACAACTTGAAGTATGGCGCCCTGCCGGTAGCGCGCGTGACCGGCGGAATCCAGGAGATCATCGAAGACTACGATCCAGCAGCCGACAGCGGTTACGGCTTTCTTTGTTATGAATATTCAAGCGAAGCTTTCTGGGACGCGATCAAACGCGCACGGCAAATCTTCCGTGACCGGCGCCTCTGGACGCGGCTGATGAAACGAGCGATGGCACGGAATTTTTCGTGGGACGCGTCCGCGCGGCGCTACGAAGCTCTGTATCGAGAACTGGTCGGCGCAACCGGCGAAGCCGCCGCGTAGCTGGAAGCCGCAACTCCGAGCGCCAGCGGCGCGACATGTCTATAGAATTCGCAAAAGGAATCTCAAGCTCCTTTAGGAGCGCCATGTTCAGGGACGAGTACATGTCGCCCCTAACGGGGCTAAGGTTTTGTAGACGGTCTGTTCTACAAACATGTCGCGCCTCATGGCGCTTAAAATCTGAGGCGTAGCGCCGCCGCTAAGCGATCTCGCCGTTTTGCTAACCAAGCTTTGCGTTTGCCAAACCCGGCCATCTGTGGAATTGTGGCCGGCTTTTTCTCCCCAGAGAAACTATGGCTTACGCAATCATTAAAACAGGAGGCAGACAATTTCGCGTCGCAGAAGGCGATACGATTGATGTCGATATCCTCGATGTTGAGCCTGGCAAAACCGCCACGTTCGGTGACGTGCTGATGTTCGCCGATGGCAAGGACGTGACGCACGGCAGCCCGCTCATCTCCGGAGCGAAGGTGACTGCTGAAGTCGTCGAGCAACGGAAGGATAGAAAGGTAATCGCGTTCAAGTATAAGCGACGCAAAGGCTATCACCGCACCGTTGGGCATCGGCGCAAATTGACGCGCGTGAAAATTAAAAGCATCAGTGTGGGAGCGAAAAAGACTGCAGCGAAGAAAACTGACGGATAAGAACGCATAAGCGCTTAAAAACTATCAACTCCACGTCCGCCGTAGCCTTGGCGAAGGCGGATCAACCATCAACTATCTCCAATGGCTCACAAAAAAGGACAAGGCAGCGTTAAGAATGGGCGCGACAGCGTCAGCAAGCGTCTGGGTGTGAAAAAATTCGGCAGCGAAATGGTCGTGGCTGGCAACATCATTGTGCGCCAGCGCGGGACAAAATTTTTGCCCGGAAAAAATGTCGGATTGGGCCGGGACTACACAATTTTTGCGCTGCTGGACGGCAATGTGCGGTTCGATCGCGGCGGGCGGCGGGTAAATGTCGACCCTTTGGTGACCGGGAAGTAACCGTTCTGATTCTGCTTCCCCATTCGGGCCAGCCTGCCGTATAAGCGTATTTCGCCGATGATGAGATACAACACCTTTATTCTTTTTGGCGCGCCGGGAAGCGGCAAAGGCACCCAAGGCAAAACGCTTGGCACGATCCCGCGCTTGTATCACTGCGCTTGTGGCGACGTGTTCCGCTCCATCGACACTCGCACGAAAGTCGGGAAGGCATTCCTTGAGTACTCCAGCAAAGGTCAGCTCGTCCCCGATGACATCACGGTGGAACTTTGGCGACAGGCAATCGATTCGGCCGTGGAAGCGCACAAGTTCAAGCCGGACATCGACACGCTGGTGTTGGACGGGATTCCACGGAACCTTGGCCAGGCCAGAATCATGGACGAAATGATCGACGTAAAAAAGGTGTTTCATCTCGCCTGCCCAGACCGTGAGACGCTGTTTCACCGACTCAAGAAGCGCGCGTTGAAGGAGAACCGCCTCGATGACGCAAACGAACAGGTCATCCAACGACGTCTCGATATCTACGAGAAGGAATCGAGGCCGGTGCTTTCATATTATCCGCAAGAACTGGTTACCGTGGTTGACGCAACTCAGCCGCCCGCCAAAGTTCTGCTCGAGATTCTACAGAGCGTGAACGACGGCGCGTATGAACCAGCAGCAGTTTGAAAATTTCACCGCTTCAAGTCTCTACTGCGAAAAGTGCAGGGCCGCGATGCCCGTGCGCGAGCGGCTGCTCTTAGTTCTGCCTGACCGCGAAATTTTCGATTATCTCTGCACCGGGTGCGGATCATCGGTAGGCCGGCGTGAGATCACGGCCGGAGAGAAAATGCTGGCGCAAGCGATGGCGCGGCGACGTCCGCGTCGCTCCGTCCCATTGCGGCAGCTGACGCCGTAGTTCGAAATGCGCATCGTTTTCATCGGCACTGGCGAGATCGGCGTGCCGACGCTGGAAGCGTTGCTGAAATCAGAACACGAGGTTGTGGCCGTGGTCACGCAACCCGACAAGCCGGTCGGGCGCGCCCAGCAAATCGAGCCGCCGCCGATAAAGAAAGTATTAACAAGGAACGGCGGTTTCCAAACCGCCGTGGGCATTCGGCGGCTGGGAAGCCGCCGCTCCCTGAAATCTTGCAACCGGCAAAAATCAGAGACCAACAAGCGATCGAACAGATTCGCGCGTTGGTTCCAGATGTAATTGTGGTCATGGCCTACGGGCAAATCTTGCCCCGCGACGTTCTGGAAATTCCAAAGATTGCCTGCTTGAATCTGCATGCTTCCCTTCTGCCGCGCTGGCGCGGGGCGGCGCCAATTCAGGCAGCCGTCGCGGCGGGCGATCAAGAGACCGGCATCACCGTGATGTACATGAATGAAGGACTCGATACCGGCGACATCCTGTTGCAGCGTACGATCGACATTCTTCCGGCCGATACGGGTGGATTGTTGCACGACCGACTGGCGCAGATTGCGCCCGAAGCGCTGCTCGAATCTTTGCAAATGCTTGAAAAGAACAGCGCGCCGCGCATTGCGCAGGACAATGCGCAGGCTACGTCGGCTCCGAAATTGAAGCGTGAACATGGGCGAATCGATTGGTCGGAACCGGCGGAAGTAATCGAGCGAAAAATTCGCGCGTTTAATCCGTGGCCGGGTGCATTCATACAAACTCGGCGATCGAAATCTGAAAATATTTTCTGCATGCGTGGTGGATCTTAGCGGCCAGCCCGGAGAAATTTTGCGCAGCGAAAAAGAGCTGGTTATTGCGGCTGGTAAAGGCGCGCTTTCTCTGGGCGAAGTTCAACTTGAAGGAAAGCGGCGAATGAGCGCGGCGGAATTTCTCCGCGGACACGCTGCGATATTGCGCAGCGGATTGATTCCGGCGAGCACAGGCTGCCAGCCTGTCACATCTCGGCAGCTTGCCGAGGCCGGGCAACTGCGATGGACGTTGCCGAATGTTGCCGGCAAGCTGCAGCACTGCAGGCTGGCAGCCTTGCTCCCCAGACAGCAGAATGCCGTGCGATCCCATCGCATTTTGCTTTCCAAACATGTTCATCTTCTGTTTGATGTTGGTCTGGAGCCCATGCAAAAGGAAACGCCGGCCTATAAACGCATTGTGCTTAAGCTCAGCGGTGAAGCGATGCAGGAGCGCGGTGGACGCGACAACATATCGCTCGCGGTTGTGCGTGAGATCGCTGAGCGAATAAAGGAAGTGCGCGATCTGGGGGTGCAAGTCTCCATCGTGATCGGTGGCGGAAACATCTGGCGCGGCCTGGTGGCGTCGCACCGCGGCATGGACCGCACGACTGCGGATTACATGGGCATGCTCGCTACGGTGATTAACGCGCTGGCATTGCGCAGTGCGCTTGATCAAATCGGGGTTCAGACGCGTGTGCAGACCGCCATCGACATGAGAAACGTGGCCGAGCCGTTCATCCTCGGGCGCGCCATTCGACACCTGGAGCTGGGGCGCGTCGTGATTTTTGCCGCCGGCACCGGCAACCCTTACTTTTCCACCGACACAACGGCAGCTCTGCGCGCGAGCGAGATTCGCGCCGATGTCATCTTAAAAGCAACCAAGGTTGACGGCGTCTATGATCGCGACCCGAAGACAGACGCAGGCGCGCGACGCTTCGACCGGCTCACCTTCAGCGAAGCGCTTGCGAAACGTTTGCAGATCATGGACTCGACGGCGTTCAGCCTTTGCATGGACAACAAAATACCGATCGTGGTTTTCGACATGAACACGCCCAGCAACATCCGCGATGCCGTTCTGGGTCGTAAAGTTGGCACCGTGGTTTGCGATGAACTTCCTTCAGACGTAAAAATTCAGACGCCATGAGCAGAGATGACATTCTTCTCGAAGCCGAGATGTCGATGGAAAAAAGCGTCGATTACATGGTGCACGAGTTTGCTGCCGTGCGCACTGGCAAAGCTTCTCCTGGCCTTGTGGAAAACGTCGATGTTCATGCTTACGGCTCGAACATGAAGCTTAAGCAACTTGCTTTGATCACCACACCCGAGCCGCGTTTGCTTGTTGTTCAACCGTTTGACGCTGGCACGGTCCCGGACATCGAGAGAGCGCTCAAGGAATCGAAGATCGGCATTACGCCTGCGGTTGACGGCAAGATCATTCGGCTGCCCATCCCGGAGCTCTCAGAAGAACGTCGAAAGGAACTGGTGCGTTCGCTGGGCAAAATGGCCGAAGAAGCCCGTGTGCGTGTGCGCGCAAATCGGCACGCGGCGCTCGACGAAGCAAAGAAGCTGAAGGCCGCCGGTGAACTAACCGAGGACGGCTTGCGCGATGTTCAGAATGAAGTGCAAAAGCTCACCGATCGCTTCGTCAAATCCATCGACGATCATCTCAAGCACAAGGATGCCGAGGTCATGAAGGTGTGACGTGAATGACGAAATCCGAATGACGAATGTCGAATCGGCACACCACTCAAGAAAACGACCGCTTATCCGAAAATAGCGTTTCTAGACGGCGAAACTTTCGCCGCAGGAGCAGTGGGCGACGGCGTTGGGATTGGTGACTTTGAACCCGCCTTTTTGCAGGTCTTCGCTGTAATCGAGCACCGAACCGCTAACGAAAAGCGCGCTCTTTGGATCGACAACCAGCCGAATGTTTTGGGTTGGCACGAGAATGTCCCGCTCCTTCGGGCCATCCACTAAATCCATCACGTATTGCAGGCCTGAGCAGCCGCCGCCCACCACCTTGAGGCGCAACGCGCCCTCTGGCTTGCCTTTTTCTTCAAGCAGTGACGCTAGCTTACGCGCAGCGTTTTCCGTCACGCTGATCAGGCGCTCATTGCCGATCTTGTAATTGAGCGGTGGAGATTCAGTGGTCATGGTGTTGCGCTCTGCAGCAACTGAGCAACTTCGTTTTGCACGTTCTCCAGTTCGTCGAGGCGCAATTCAGGATCGGGCACGACGAACACGTCGCCCGTTGCGCCCTGTTCGTAAATGAGAACGCGGCTCCCGCCATCGCGGGATTCTGTCTTCACCTGTTTTAAGACGCGTTTGCGTTCGAGCATCGCGGCGAGGACGTAGCAGGCGTTTGCAAGGGGATTATCCGACGCCATCAAACGGCGGAAGAGTTGCTCCGCATTTTCTTTGGGCACGGGTTCGGCGGGCTTTGGCGGCAACGGTTCGTATCGCGATTTCCAAAATGAAAATGGCCGGATGTTTTCATTCCGGTTTTGCCACGCCTCTTCGCTCAAATCCTCGCGCCGGTAGCCATTGGCGTCGTGATAGAGCAGCGTATAAAAATATTCGCCGGGAGTAAACGGCCGCTGCGTCGCGGCGCAGACGTCTGCGCGATGCTTAATCGCCCATTCGTTTGGCAGAGGGTTCATCGCGCAACTATACGCCGCGCGGTGAAAAGATGAAAGCTGGGCGGCTCGCGATTGGAGGCCCGCAGATAGAGCAAGTAGAGGCCGATTACCGTGAAAATAATGTTCGGTGTCCACGCAGCGATCCATGCAGGAACGCGGGCTCCTTCGCCCAGTGCCAGAAAAAGGTGGACCAGAAAGTTCATGGTGAAGACAAGGAGGACTGCTGCGGCAACGCTTGATAGAACGCCACGGCGTGAATAGCCAATTCCAAGCGGCGCGGCGATACATACCACCACGAGGCACGTCCATGGTAGCGCGAGCCGATACTGCAAATGAGTGCGGAACGGCGCGAGCAGCGTCGCGGGAAAATCGGAATTGTAATGCAGATACTCCCGCAGCTCAGGCAAGCTCAGGAATTCCGCGCGTTCATTTGCGCTGCCCAGCCGGAACGGGGTTTCGCTCCAGTGCTCGATTTTCAGTGAAGGATAAATCTGCTCGTCAACGATATTTCCCGCGTGATCGTAATGAACGACTTTCACATTCTCCAACTCCCAGTTTTTTGTCTCCGGGCTGTAATTCGCGCGGCTTGCGATATAATTTGTAACGATGTTGTCGTTGGCGTCCTGTTGCAGCACCTGCACGTTATTGAACGTATTGCTGCGCGGAAGGAAATTCTGAATGAACCAGGTGCGCGAATCGGTTCGATTGCGGAAAATTTGCCCCTGAATGTAACGACCGGGACGCGACTGCGCTTCGGCGAGAAATGTTTTCCTCGCTAGTTCCGAGTGTGGCGCAAGCGAATAGTTAAGGGCCATGCTCGCCGCGACTGTGAGCAGCCCCATGCTAATCAACGGCAGCAAAACGCGGGGCAAACTTACGCCTGCCGTGAGCATGGAAACGATTTCATTCGCACGCGACATGCGACCGAGCGCAAAAAGAAGCGACAACAAGAGCGAGACCGGCAGCAGAATGATGAAGACCTGCGGGAGCTGGGTGGCGTAATAGCGAATCACAAGCAGAAGACCTACGTGTTCGTCGATAAACGTCGAAATATTGTCGCTGACGTCGAAGATCAGCCAGATCGAGATGAATCCGGCAATGCAGTAAAAGTAAACCTGCAGGAAATTGCGAATGACGTATCGATCGAGGATTCTCATTGCGATTTTCGAATTTCAGCTCGCGATTTACGATTTACAATTGCCATTTCGGCAACCAAGTGGTTGTCATTCCGAGCGAAGCGAGGAATTCTGAACAGTTGTTTTGCGCTGCGACCAATAATATCAGAGATGTTTCGCTTCGCTCAACATGACAGAGATGAGATGTCGAAGCAGAGAGCGGTTGAGACGCTGGGCTATTCCAAATGATCGCGTTAAAAAACAACATCGGCAGCGAATTTGTTGAGCGTGTCCGTACATTCTTTTCTAAAGAGGGGCCGCTCTCCAAAGCGAAGAACTTTGAGTTTCGTCCGCAACAGCAGGAAATGGCGGCGAGTGTCGCGAAAGCGCTGGAGGAAGAGCGCCATCTGGTGATTGAAGCGGGAACCGGCGTGGGCAAATCGCTCGCTTATCTCGCGCCGTCGATCCTTTTCGCACTCGAGCGGCACAAAAAGGCGATCGTTTCCACGCACACAATCAATCTTCAGGAACAACTGCTTTATAAAGACATTCCGATTTTAAAAAAAATGCTGCCGGTCGAGTTTGAAGCAGCGTTAATGAAAGGCCGGCAAAATTATCTTTGCCCGCGCCGGCTCGAGCGCGCGTTGCAAAGCTGCGAAGGAACTTTTCACCGGCCCTGAGGAAAGCGAATTGCGACGCCTTGCCCAATGGGCAAGCACGACCCGTGACGGATCACTCAGCGATTTATCAGTGGAGCCCGATCCAAAAGTTTGGACGCAAGTTTGCAGCGAAGCGCACATCTGCACCCAGAAAACGTGCGGACAAAATCCGCGCTGTTTTTATCAGCAGGCGCGCAAACGTTTGCTCGCTGCGGACGTGATCGTGCTCAATCACACGTTGCTGTTCATCTTGCTCGGCTCGCCAGATGCACAGCAAGAACGCGAGAGCGGTTTTCTTTTTCCGAATGACTTCATCATCTTCGATGAAGCGCACACAGTCGAGCAGGTCGCATCCAAGCAGATCGGTATCGGCGTTTCGCAGTATGGACTGCGATCCACGATCCAGCGGCTTTACAATTCGCGGACGCGCAAAGGACTGTTCACTGTAATGCGTGACGCGGAGGGCGTGCGACTCGCGGCGGAACTGATTGATGATGTTGAGAAATTTTTCGCGGCGGTCGAATCGAGAGCGAATTTTCGCAAAGGACGCGAGTTTCGCGTCCGCGATGTCGATTTTGTTCCGGACACAATCACTGGCCGGTTGACCGCGCTTCAGGCACGGATCGCCGAAGCGGTGAAACGCGCCGATGACGAAATTTTGAAAGCCGAGCTGCAGGAATACGGCCGGCGGATCCGCGACGCGCGGGACGGCATCGCCATTTTTCTCGAGCAAAGCGCGCCGGAACACGTTTATTGGGTCGAGCGCACCGGCAAAACGGAGCGGTTCCTCGCGCTCAACGCTGCGCCGGTCGATCTTGCCCCGGTGCTACGGCGAATGCTCTTTCGAGACAACTGCTGTTGCGTGATGACCAGCGCCACGCTGGCCGTAGGCCGGCCCGATCTTGCCTATTTTCGTGAGCGCATCGGCGCGAGCGAGGCGGAACCGTTGCGGCTCGGCAGTCCCTTCAATTTTCAGCGGCAAATGAAAATGTTCGTCGTCCAAAAAATGCCCGACCCGCGCGACGCCGCTTATCAGAGAGAATTGGAGCGATGGATCGCGCATTTCGTTGAAAAGACCGATGGGTGCGCCTTTGTCCTTTTCACAAATTACCGCGACATGCAGCACGTCGCAGGCGCGATGCAGAAATTTTTTGTGGAGAAGGGCATGAATCTTCTGATGCAAGGAGCGGACGCGCCGCGGAGCAAGCTGCTTGAACAATTTAGATCAACGCCGCGTAGTGTACTCTTTGGCACCGATAGTTTTTGGGGCGGCGTGGATGTTCCGGGCGAAGCGCTTTCGAATGTGATTATCACACGGCTGCCATTTGCCGTGCCCGATCATCCGCTCGTTGAAGCGAAACTCGAGCTGATCGAGGAACGCGGCGGCGATCCATTCACCGAATACTCCCTGCCGGAAGCGATCCTGAAACTCCGCCAGGGCGTAGGCCGCCTGATCCGAGCCAAAACTGACCGCGGCATCATCGTTATTCTCGACAATCGCATCGTCTCCAGGCCCTACGGCCGCGCCTTCCTGCAGGCGCTGCCAAAATGTCCGGTGGAGATTGTCTAGTAAACTGTTCACTTGAACATATAGAGGAATTTGTCGTAGATTGCCTGCATGGAGGGACTCAATGCAGGCGCAGGAAATCTTCGAGATTCTCCACAAGTGGGGGATCCACACGCTTGGGCAGCTGGCGGCGTTGGATAAGGAGCAGCTGGAAGCGCGACTTGGCCCGGAAGCAAGCCGAATGTGGGAGCGCGCCAACGGGCGATCCATTCGAGTTCTCAAACTGGTTCGACCGCCGGAGTCGTTCGAGGAGAGCTTCGAATTCGAGCACGAGATCGAAACAGCCGAGCCGCTCCTTTTCATGCTCCGCCGTTTTCTGGAGCAGCTCACGCTGCGGCTGACTGGAATCTATCTCGTAACAAAAGAACTGACGCTGCAAATTACGTTCGCGAATTCACGCCAAGACGAACCCGTCGTGGCGGGCAAACAGTTTTATGAGCGCGTTTTCAAAATTCCGCAGCCGACTAACGATGTCGATCTTCTCTTTCGCATGCTCCAGACGCACTTGGAGAATTTTCGATCGAAACATCCGATCGTGGCAGTCGCGCTGAGTGCGCAACCGATTAAACCCGCCAGCGAACAATTCGGATTATTTGAAACGACACTGCGCAATCCGCATCAACTATCGGAAACGCTCGCGCGTTTGACCGCCCTGCTTGGAAGCGAACGCGTCGGCACGCCAGTCATCGAGGAAACGCATCGGCCAGATGCATTTCGCATGGAACCGTTTTCGTGGGATGGGCTTCCAGCCCATTCAATCGGCAGGATGCCGATGCCACGTCCAGCTCTGCGAAGATTTCGGCCCGCAGTGTCTGCATCAGTTTTAGTGGATGGAGACACCCGGGCGCATCTTTGCAGCGCAGAAATTTGCGGGAAAGTCATCGAGCAACATGGGCCGTATTTGATTTCTGGAAATTGGTGGGGCGAAAAATCCTGGGCGCGCGCCGAATGGGATGTGCAGCTGCAGGATGGCGAG
Organism: uncultured Verrucomicrobiae bacterium; assembly: GCA_963741065.1. Classification (GTDB taxonomy): domain Bacteria; phylum Verrucomicrobiota; class Verrucomicrobiia; order Chthoniobacterales; family UBA10450; genus Udaeobacter. The sequence goes on from CAVUGV010000018.1 coordinate 53,479, forward strand.
CTCGTTCGATGTCCACGAAACGGAGCGAACTTGGGAAATGGACGGCATCTATGACTGGAGATCGAAGTCGTCTATGACGAGTCATTTCGGCGGTCAAAGACCGCCGCTACAGCAAAATGCCGATTTGACGCTTCAATCGTTTCAATCGCTTTAACTCGGAATCATGTCCTACATCGAGTTACACGCATGCAGCGCCTTTAGTTTTTTGCGCGGCGGCTCTTTCCCCGAGCAATTAGCTGAAGTCGCAGCGGAATTGGAAATGCCGGCGATGGCGTTGCTTGATCGCAACGGCGTTTACGGCGCGCAACGATTTTCCGTCGCCGCGCGCGAGCACAACGTGCGCGCGATCATCGGCTGCGAATTGTCGATGGAAGACGGCAGCATTTTGCCGGTGCTGGTCGAAAATCGCACCGGTTACAAAAATTTGTGCGAACTACTCACCCAGGCGCATTTGCGCAGCGAAAAAGGAAAATGCGTGGTGCGTTGGGGTGAACTGCCGCAGTTCGCAGAAGGATTGGTAGCGCTTTTGGGATCGGGGAGCACAGGCTGCCAGCCTGTAGCTTCCGGCAGCTTGCCGGACGCCGGGTGCGAGGGCGTGCGCGTGATTCGAAGAGGTTTGCGGCAAGCTGCCGCAAACAACAGGCTGGCAGCCTGTGCTCCCCAGAACGCAGAAGATCGCGCGCGGTTTTTGATTGACGCGTTTGGCCGCGAAAATGTTTTCGTCGAAATTCAGCGGCATTTCATTCGCGGCGAGGAACGGGTCAATCGCGAACTGATCGATCTAGCGCGTGCACATCGATTGCCGCTTATCGCCACGAACGGCGTGCAATACGCGAAGCCGTACGGACGCGAAGTGCTGGATGTTTTCACCTGCATTCGCGAACACACGCATCTCGATGCTGCTGGCAAATTGCTGACGCAAAACGCCGAGCGCCATCTGAAGAGCGATCGCGAAATGCGAGCAATTTTCGCGGATTTGCCGGAAGCAATTGAAAATACATCGCGCCTGGCCGAGCGGCTCACGTTTTCGCTTGAGAATCTCGGTACGAATTTCCCGAATATCCCGTGCCGGCCGGACACAGCATGGATTCATTTTTGCGCACCATCGTCTGGTTCGGCGCGCAACAACGTTACGCCGCGATCAGCGCAAAAGTGAAACGCCAGCTCGAGGAAGAACTCGCGCTGATAACGCAAACTCGGGTTCCCCGGCTATTTCCTGATTGTCTGGGACATCGTCAATTTCTGTCGCGAACACAACATCATGGTCCAGGGCCGCGGCAGCGCCGCCAACAGCGCAGTTTGTTATTGCCTCGGGATCACGCCGGTTGATCCGGTTGAAAATCATCTCGTCTTCGAACGATTCCTCAACGAGAGCCGCAAAGGCTGGCCGGATATCGATCTGGATCTTCCCAGCGGCGATCGGCGCGAAGCGGTGATCCAGGAAATTTATCGCCGCTACGGCAAACACGGCGCGGCGATGACCGCGAACGTGATCAGTTATCGCGGACGCAGCGCCGCGCGCGAGATCGGCAAAGCGCTGAATTTTTCGCCGAGTATTATCGATCGCTTTTCGCATCTGTTTGCGAACGGCGATTTTCCGCACACGACTCGAATTGGAATCACAGATCGAGCAGGCCGGTTTGCCAAAAATCATCCGCGGATGCCGGCATTCATTCGACTGTATCACGCGATCTACGGCTTGCCGCGGCATCTCGGCCAGCATTCCGGCGGCATGATTATCTGTCAGAACAAACTGAGCTCATTTGTGCCGCTGGAAAACGCCTCCATGCCGGGCCGCGTCGTCGCGCAATGGGACAAGGACGATTGCGAAGATCTCGGCATCGTGAAAGTCGATCTGCTCGGGCTCGGGATGATGTCGGTGATGCAGGATGCGTTTGAGCTTTGCCGTGAACGCGGGCGACCTCTCGATCTGGCTCACATTCCAAAAGATGACGCGGCGACTTTCGAGATCATGCAGCACGCCGACACGATCGGCGTTTTTCAAATCGAAAGCCGCGCGCAAATGGCGACGCTGCCGCGGATGAAACCGGAATGTTTTTACGACGTCGTGATTGAGGTGGCGATCATTCGCCCGGGGCCAATCCAGGGCGACATGGTGCATCCTTATCTCGCGCGGCGCGCCGGCGAAAAGAGCCAATCACGTATTTCGACGAACGACTGAAGCCCGTGCTACAGCGCACTCTTGGCGTGCCGTTGTTTCAGGAACAAATGCTCAAGATCGCGATGGTCATGGCGGATTTTTCCGGCAACGAGGCCGAGGAGTTGCGACGCGCACTGAGTTTTCATCGTTCCGAGGAACGAATGCAAGAAAGTGAGCGTGAAATTGCGCGCGGCCATGGAGCGAAAAGGCGTCGCGCCGGACAAAATTGAGAAAATCATTCAATCGATCTCGTCGTTTGCGCTTTACGGGTTTCCCGAATCGCACGCGATCAGTTTCGCCATTCTCGCTTACGGCAGCGCGTATTTGAAAGTGCATCGCGCCGCCGGAATTTTACGCGAGCCTGTTGAACAATCAGCCGATGGGTTTTTACACGCCGGCCACGATTGTGAAAGACGCGCAGCGGCATGGGCGTAAAGTGCAAGCCGGTTTGCGTCATGAAGATCGGACTGGCGCTGCAGCGTTGTTGACGACGACACAGTTTCGACTGGGGTTTTGCGTCGTGAACGGATTGCGGCAGGAACACGCCGAAGAACTCGTCAGGCAACGGCAAGATCGACAATTTGAGTCGTTGGAAGATTTCAAGCGGCGAGTTCCTCTGTCGAAAGACGAATTGCGCACACTGGCAGAATTAGGCGCGCTGAATTGTTTTGCCGAACATCGCCGCGCGGCGATGTGGAAAGTGGAAGAAACGCTGCATGATGATTTGCTCGATCGCACGACTCCGGGGAGCGCAGGCTGCCAGCCTGCAGTTTGCGGCAGCTTGCCGCAAACATCTCGCACACGATGCGTGCAAACACCCTGAAGAGCGTTCCGCAAGCTGCTGGACGCGGCAGGCTAGCAGCCTGCGCTCCCCAGAAAAGAATCGCCCCTCGCGCCAATGACCCTATCCGAGCGTGTGCGCGCAGATTACGAAACAATGAATCTGACGACCGGACCGCATCCGATGAAACTGTTGCGCGAAAGTTTGCCGAATATTTGGCGCGCGATCGATCTTGTTCACGCGCGCCATGGCTCAACCATTCAGATCGCCGGCAACGTGATTTGCCGTCAGCGTCCCGGCACAGCGAAAGGATTTGTTTTCATCAGCCTGGAAGACGAGACCGGCGTTTCAAATGCAATTGTCGAGCCAGATCTGTTCGAACAATTTCGGCTCGTCATTACCGAGGAAGCGTTTCTGCTCATCGAAGGCGAAGTGCAAAATTCAGACAACGTCGATTTTGATCAAAGCGCGCGACATCAGGCCGCTCGCACACCTGCCCGCAATGCTAGCGATGCAGGCGGGCGAACAACTCGTCGGAAGCGAGTCGCACGATTTCCACTAATGTTGTAGCCGCTTCGCTGTGCGAAGCGTCGCGCTGCCGCCCACTAGGGCGGCGGCTACAGATTACTCACCCGCGTGATGCGGCTGCGGCGTTTTGGGTTCGGTGGGTTTTTCGGCTGGTTTTTGATCGGACTCGATCCATTCGGTGTGAAAAACGCCGGGCTTATCGATGCGCTCGTAAGTGTGGGCGCCAAAGAAATCGCGTTGCGCCTGCAGGAGATTCGCCGGCAGACGCGCCGAGCGATAACTATCGAAGTAAGCCAGCGACGCAGAAAACGCAGGGGCGGCCACGCCATGTTTGATAGCTGTCGATAACACGCAGACGCCAATTGGGCTGCGCTTTCTTGATGGCTCTCGTGAAATAGCGATCGAGCAGAAGATTGTGCAGTGCGGGGTCGCGCCGATATGCTTCGACGATCCGGTTGAGAAATTTCGCGCGAATGATGCAGCCGCCTCGCCAGATGGTGGCGATGTCGCTCAGGTTGAGGTTCCAGTTGTATTCGGTGCTTCCAGAACGCAGAAGCTCCATTCCCTGCGCGTAAGACACAATTTTCGACGCGTAAAGCGCGTCGCGCACTGCATCGACAAGACGCAGTGCGATCGCCTTTAAACTTCTCGAGCTTCGGTTGCGGCAGAATTTTCGACGCAGCCACACGCTCTTCTTTTCGCGAGGAGATAACGCGCGCTTCAACGGCGGCGTTTATCGTTGAAATGACGACAGATTGCCGGATCGCGGATTGAAGTGTCCAGATGCCGGTTCCTTTTTGGCCGGCTTTGTCGAGGATCATGTCGACCAGCGGCTTGCCGGTCTCGGGATCGATCTTTCGAAAAATTTGCGGATGTGATTTCGATCAGGTAACTGTCGAGCTCGCCTTTATTCCATTCTGCAAAGATCTCGGCAAGTTGCGCGGCGTCCATCTCCAACGACGTCTTTGAGAATGGCATAGGCTTCGCAGATCAATTGGATATCGCCGTACTCGATGCCGTTGTGCACCATCTTGACGTAATGCCCGGCGCCATCCGGTCCCATGTATCGGCAACACGGCTCGCCATCCACTTGCGCGGCGATCTTGCGGAAAATCGGCGCGATGATTTCCCATGACTCACGCGATCCTCCCGGCATGAGCGAAGGACCCTTAAGCGCGCCTTCTTCGCCGCCGGACACGCCCATGCCGACAAAATGAATTCCTTTGCCCTCTAATTCTTTGTCCGCGCCGCTGTGTGTCGGTGAAACAGCGAATTTCCTCCGTCGATGATGACATCGCCTTTTTCCAGCAGCGGCGCGAGTTGACCGATCACCGCGTCCACCGGCGCGCCGGCTTTCACCATGATCATCGCTATGCGCGGTTTCTTAAGCGCCGCCGACGAATTCCTCCATCGTGCGCGTTGGTTGAATGTTTTTTCCCTGGCCGCGGCCGGCAGCGAATTTCTCGGTGACTTCCGTGGTGCGATTGAACACCGCGACAGAAAATCCCTTCGATTCCATGTTGAGGACGAGATTTTCGCCCATCACACCCAGGCCGATCAGGCCAATATCACATTGATTGGTTGTCATTTTAGTATCTTCTTTTCTGACTACTTCGGAGAAGACACCACTGTAACGAGCATTAGAGCGCATGGCAAATCTCGTTTGCGAAGTTTTAGTGACTGAAGCGCCGCTTGAGGCGCCGCCGCAAAATCATCATGGCGATGCAGGAGCAACGGTCGATTTTTGGGGAGTGGTGCGGAGACTTGAAGATGGACGCGAAATCGAAGGGATCGACTATGAAGCGCATCGGGAAATGGCCGAGCATCAGTTGAGACAAATTGCCGAGCAGGCCGTGGAGAAATTTCGGCTTCAACTTGTTATCATTCATCACCGAATCGGATTTATTGCCGTTGGGGAACCATCGCTTTTTGTGCGAGTGGCAAGTCCGCATCGCGGCGAAGCATTTCGAGCCAGTCAATGGATAGTGGATGAGTTGAAGAAAAAAGTGCCGATTTGGAAGAAGACCACGATTTACAAGAGACAAACAGCCTCGCACGCGGCCTCGCAGGGCAGCGGCTACAGCAAGATGAACTGGGCGAACCGAATTACTTTGGGCCGCCTCGCGCTGACAGTTCTTTTCGTGGTCGCGGTCAATTCTTCCTGGCAATACGCGCGCACTGCCGCGCTTGTGATTTTTCTGATCGCAGGCCTGACCGATTTTGTCGATGGAGAAATCGCCCGGCGCTACGGGATCATCACGAATTTTGGCAAATTGATGGATCCGCTCGTGGACAAAATCATGGTGGCGGCGGCGTTCATTTCGCTCGTGCCTCTTAAAGCCGTGCCGGCATGGGCAGCTACGACGGTGGTGGCGCGAGATTTTTTGATCACCGGACTGCGTCTGATGGCCAGCGCCAAAGGCCGGATTCTTCCAGCGGAAAGTCTCGGTAAACAGAAAACCTCGTGGCAAATCATCACGATTATTTTCTTTCTGGCGCTTCTTTCAATAGTCGAACTGCGATACGCGAGTGAAACATCGACATGGTGGGTGCGGGCCTGGAACGAAGCCGGTCCCGTGCTGGTGTGGATTACCGTGGCACTGACGATTTATTCCGGGTCTTGGCTTTACCTGGCGAAATCGGGAATTGATTGCGCCAGATCAATAGCGGGCAACGGGCAGGCGGCGTTGATAACGTCGATCGTCGGTTTAGCGCGCAGCGCGCGCGCGAGCGGCGGCGAGGTTGGCGCGGATGCTTTCGCTGTCGGGCGCGAGGCCTTGCGCGATCTCTAATTCGCGAACCGCGTCGGCGTAGCGGCCGAGGTTGAACAGCGAGATGCCGAGATTTTCGTGCGCGGAAACAAGCGCGGGCGCGAGCCGCAGCGCGGCTTCGTAGTGCGGCAGAGCGTCGGCAAAACGGCCGATGTGGGCGAGAGTGTTGGCCCAGTTGTATTGGGCATCAGGAAGATTCGGGTCCGCGCGCACTGCGGACGCGTACTGCGCTAGCGCGTCGTCGGTGCGGCCGAAAATGGTGAGGATGTTGGCAGCGTTGTTATGGGCGAGGGCGAAATCGGGACGAAGGCGGATCGCAGCTTCGTAGCACGCGAGCGCCTCGGCATTGCGGCCTTGCTCATGACGCACGTCGCCGAGCCCATAATGCGCGTCGGCGAGTGTGGGGAGTTGTGCAAGCGCGAGCTCGAATTGCACGGCGGCTTCGTCGAGCCGGCCCGCAGCGGCCAGCGCGACGGCGTAGTTGTGGCGCACCTTGGGGTAGTTCGGCAGCAAACGCACCGCAGTCTCGTAGGCAGCGAGCGCTTCGGGGACACGCCCGGCGTCAGAGAGCGCGCTGGCCAGTTCGCCGAACGGGCGCGGGCTTTCGGGCCGCTTTGCGATGTTGTCCTGCCAAATCGAAATGGCAGAGCGGTAGTCGATGTTGCGCCGCGCGGTCATCGCGCCCAAGGCAATCGCGATTGCAACGAATACGACCACGCTGCGACGGCCGAGGACATGCCACACGCCAACGACGATGGCGGCGATGATCGCGGCGAGCGGCAAATACATCCGGTGTTCCGCGACGGTTTGTGTGGCAAGTGGCAACACGCTCGAAGTCGGCGCGAGCAGCAGAAAAAACCACGCGCCGAGAAAACCCCACGGCGGGCACCGGGCGAGCGCGATGAGCGTGGCACCGAAGAGCGCGAGCAGCAGGGCGGCTTGCAGCCAGACCTCAGCGAGGGAACTGGTTGTCGCTATGCCGTAATCGAGCACCAGCGGCGCGGGCCAGAGTGCGAGTCGAATGTAATGGATGAGCGCACCGCATTGGGTGAGCAGATAGTGCCACGGCGTGATGCCGAGACCGAAACCGGCCGTCGCACCTCGATTGCCCGCTTGCATCACGAGCCAACCGAGTAACAGCCATGTCGCCGCGAGTCCGGCGTAGAACCATGGCCGCCGACGCAGCGCTTCGCGAAACGTCCCGGCGACAAAAGTGCGGTCGTGCAGCAGCACGAGCAACGGCGCGGCATACACTACTTCTTTCGTTGCCATGCCGAGCAGGCACATGACAACGGCGAGCGCGTGCCAGCGCATGGGCGTAGGCGACTCCGCACCTCGAATCGACGCGTATAGCGTCAATAACAGGCACAACCCGGCAAGCGACTCAGCGCGTTGTGCAATGTAAGTTACCGACTCAGTCTGGAGGGGGTGTAACATCCAAAGCGCGGCCAGCGCGAACGCGAGCGGCGTCGCGTCGGCCGCGAATTTCGCAGCGAGCGGTCGGGACCGCAACGTCCGGCGCACGACGCCGAACAGCGCCAGCGCAGCCAGCGCGTGGATCGCGAGGTTGAGCACGTGATAGCCGCGGACGTCGGCGCCCCCGACGGCCCAATTGAGCGCGAAGGAAAAATTGACGAGCGGCCGGCCATTCGCAGGCTGACCGGTGTGGGGCGGCGCGAGTACCATCAGGGAGCGCGAGCGTGCGGATCGTCGCGTTTTCGCACGATGGCCGGAAGATCATCGAAAATAAACGGCCCGCGAAAACTATTGGCCCATGCCGCGAGTGCAGCGGCAGTAAGTAGCGCAGCAGCGACGAAGATTCCGGCGCGGCTAGAGTTCGGGGCCGGACGCACGATTTTGCCCTTGGCACGCACCATGAATGACCTTTGTTAGGACCTCTCCTATGAATCGAACAGCGAACACTGGCAAAGACTGATTTTTCGTTCTGACTGTTGCCTCCTGGCAGGCGTCTTTTGCTTCGTGTTCATAGATGAACGAGCGGGCAACGGGAAAACTTCGTGGCAAATCATCACGATTATTTTCTTTCTGGCGTTCCCTGCAAGTGTGGAACTGCGTTACGCCAATGAAACATTTACATGGTGGTACGGCCCTGGAGCGAAGCCGGTCCCGTGCTGTATGGATTACGATAGTGCTGACGATTTACTCTGGGTTTGGCGTCACCTGGCGCAATCGCGAACTGATCGCGCCCGACCAATAGCGGCGATCGAGCGTAGCGCATCTGCTGAAGGCCGCGAGAAATGCGAGGGCAGCGAGAATTGAAATCCACTTTCCAAGTGTAAGCACGTCACGGGCGTACTCGACTCGTAAATGGTGATGACCCGCCAGCAGCGGCACCGCTCGCAAGATGTAATTTGCCGGCAGCAATTTGTAATTTGTCTGAACGCTCCCGGGCAGGGCGATAGCTCGCCACGATGGTGTGAATGCATCCGTGATCAGCAAGATGGCCGGTTGTTCGGCGTCAGCTTCAATTTCCAGCGCGTCAGTCGAAGCGGCAACAATTCGCGCCGTGCCGGCGCTTTCGGCTGGCAAGGGTTTCGGTTCCGGTTCGGATTCCAAAATTACTTCGTGCGCGGGGTCAAACGTAGTTGATCGCAACACGTCGAAGATTGCATTGCGGTCAGCCAGGACACGGTAGCTGGAAACAAGGTGGAGGTGCGACATGGCGGGCTCTGGTGCATCGCCGATTTCCAATTCATTTCCGCGTTGCCCCAAAACATAGCGCAGACGCAGCATGGCGAAGAGCGGATCGTAGCGGACGAACTTCACATACGACATCGCCTGGTCGGGATCCCCGCCCTGGCTCCAAGTCATGAACTCGGCGTAGCGCCGCACCACGGTCGCTTCGTATCCCCACATGTCTTGCGCGCCGATCAACATCGCGCTGTTCGGGTTCGCGACATTCAGGATGCGGTAATCGCCGGCGTGCTCCTCGAGAAAGCGCTTTTCATCCGGATTCACGATGGTAGCGCTGTCAAACGTGGCGCGCGCGCCGTGTGCAAAAATAAACATTTCCGCCGCGCCCAAAGCGATCGCGCCAAACAGCGCACGCGGCTCTCGCCTCGCGAAGGCCAGGATGATGCCAAGGAGCGCGCAAACTCCAGCGGCAAAAAACAGCGACATCGCCGCGAGATGCTGCGATTGGGCAATAAATTCCGTGTCCGCGTAGAGTTGGGGGAACAGGTACGATTGGCCACTGGCGCGACTTGCGTTCATTAGTCTCGGCCAGAACCCAGTGCTTGCGGTCCACCATCCGGCGACGCCCAAGGCCGCGGCACATGCGAAAACGGCAGCGATAAATGGAGTCTCGATTCTCTTTTGTTGGAACAACCGCTCGAGTCCGCTGGCCGCGAGCAGACAAAGAAACAGCGACGCTAGAAAACTAAACTTCGAAATACTGCGGAAGCGATCAAAGCCGGGCACCCAGGTATAAAGAAAATCGAACAACGGTGTATAGGCGCCGACGGCCAATAAAAATGCAACGCAAACAACAATCAGCGGGGGCCATTTCGTTCCGCGTTCGCACCGAATCGTCGCGTAGATGGCGAACGCCAGGCCTACTACGCCGATGAAAACTGACGTTTCCCACAGATACCAGCGTCCCCAGTATCTCGCTATGTGGCCAAAAAAATCCGGCGCGACCAACGTCGCAAAGTTCTCCGGCGGGAGCGAGAGCATGGAGGCAAATTGAAAAGGCAGCCTGAAGCCGCGCGTGGTTTCGCGCGTTGTCTGGATGGCGGGCAGCAATTGCACGGCTGCAAGGAGAGCGCCGGCTGGATAGATACTCAGCAACGCCGCTGCGACTCGCCAATTCCAGTGGCCGATCAATCGCAATGCAGCGTAGAGCCCGGCAATGATTGCAGTGTAAAAGACGTACTGCGGAAATCCTGCCAACGTCTGCATGGCGATAGCAAACATCCCAAGCAACGACCAACCCCGAAAGCTTTCGGGGCGCTGAGTTCTGAAAACGGCGTCGATCGAACAAAAGATCAGCGGCGACCACGTCATTGCGCTCAACTGAGGCAAATGGCCGGCAAAAACGTGGGAAAAAACGCGCCGCAAAACATAACCAGCGTGCCGGCAAAGAAACTGGCCGGAGCGGAAAGCCCCCGTTGTTTCATCCAAAAAAACATGAACGCGCCAATAGCGAAAACATGCAGCGCCACCGTCCAGTTGATCGCGACAGGGGTGGACAAAACCAGGAAGAGCCAATTCGGCGGATACAGCAGCGCGCCTTGCATCCCACCGAAATACGGAGCGCCGCTAAAGATATGGGGGTTCCACAACGCGAGATTTCCTTTGGTCAATTCGCGGAAACCGAATTCGCGCCATGCGAAGTATTGCAAGAACATATCGCTGCCGGGATGTCCAAGCACGCGTGTGCCGCCGGCGAACAAAAGATCGGCAAACATGGCCAGCGCCATTGCGAGCAAGAGGATCAGCGAAACGATCGTGGAACGCCGGCTTTCCATCAGGCGGAAATGGTGACCGCCAGAACTGGAAAAATCAAAGCTCTCGTGAATTTAAAAACGAAATGGATCGCAACATGACTGACCCGGTGCGCCAGCGCGCATAGGCTACGGCGGGAGCGAACTCAAAATAAGGATTATGCCAGATAGGCAGGCCGTCGCCGCCGTCTCGTTGCCAGATTAAACAGGCCTTGTTCTGCTTCGCAGGATCACGCTAGAATCGCTCGCTGGTGGGAGGTAGCCAAGGTTTACATGCCTATGAACGCAAGCGCGCTAATCACCCGATCAGTTCAACTGGCTGTCCGGCCGTTTGTCCTTCTCTGGGCGTTTCTCAAGAAGATCGCTCTCGCGGTCTTCGGCAGATTGCACTGGAGCCCGCCGCACTGGCTTACACGAAGCCGCGCTGCCACGTCCGATTTTCATCGCGCGCATCCCCGCATCACGGCGTCCGGGATCGTCACGATTTTTCTGTTGTTGTGCGGCGCAGCCTGGACATTGCATTGGTATCAACATCGGCCCATCCCGCACAAAGTTACGGCGACGATCGCCTCTCCGTCGGTTACCAAGCTCGAGAAAGAACTCAAATATCCGCCGCTCTTTGTCCGGTTCAGCGAACCCGCGGCGCGTCTGGAGGATTTGAAGAAACCATCGCTGTCAGGCGTCCAGGCTCGAACCAAAGATCAATGGCGCGTGGTCATGGAACTCGGACAAGGAACTGGCTTTTCGGCCAACGCAAGACTGGCCGGCCGATCAAAAATTCAAAATCACTTTCGACAAGAAATTTTTCCCGCCGCAGGTTTTGATGGAGCGCCTTGCCTACGAGTTCCAGACGCCACCATTCGACGTCGCCATCAAAGAACTTCAGCTCTACCAGGACCCGGCCAATCCGACGCAACGCCAAATCACGGCTACGCTTGAACTCACCCATGCGGTTGAGCCCGGCGAGTTAGATCGGCATATCCAGCTGCAGATGATCGGCGGATCGAACGTTTTTCCGCCGTCAGAGTCGTCGCCGCATTTCACGATCAGCTATGGGTTGCACAACCGTCTGGCGTATCTGCGCAGCTCGAACGTGACTCTGCCAGAGCGGGAGGATTTCATGAAGCTCTACCTGAGCAAAGGCGTGCGCACATCGCAGGGCGGCGCGCAAACACGGAACTCCGCAGAGGATAAGGTGCGCATTCCATCACAGGAAACCGCGTTTCAGATCGATTCGATCACCGGCACGATCGCGCGAAATAAGAATGGCGAGCCGGAGCAGGTGCTGATCTTAAGTACAACGGCCGATATCAGCAGTAGCGAGCTGGCCAAGGCTGTTCAAATACGTCTGCTGCCGAAACGCAACGCCGAAACGACTGAAGAAAGCGAAACCGAAGCGACCGGAGAAACCGATTCGCAAAGTCCCGACTCGGAAACGGCTGAGCAAAGTAACCAAAGCAGCCAGACCGGCGCATCGGGAGACGAGGAGGCGGAGGAGGGGGAAGAACCCGATCAAGCCTCAAAATGGCAGAGTCCTGCCGAGGTGCCGGACGATGTCCTCGAGCAAGCCAAACAAATCGAATTCACGGTTGTGCCTCTCGGAAAAGGCGCAAGATCGGCAACACGCTTTTAAGATACAGATCGAATCGGAGGGCGAGCTTTACGTCCGCGTCCCGAAAGGCGTGCGCGCGCCTGGCGATTACCGATTGGCGGAAGACTACAACGCAGTCGTCGCCGTGCCGCAGTTGCCGCGCGAAGTGCAGATCGAAGGTCAAGGCGGCTTGCTCGCGTTGAGCGGTGAACGGAAATTGTCCATCCGTTCACGCGCTCTGGCGGCGATCGAATTCGAAATCGCGCGTGTTGCTACCACTCAGATCAATCACCTCGTCAGCCAGACCCAGGGCAAATTCGAGGACCCTGAATTTCGCGATTCACATTTATTCAATCAGGAAAATATCTCGCGTATCGGAATCGAGCACCAACCGATTGCGGTCGAAAACAAATGGAAAGCGAATTATTCGGCGTTCGATTTCTCCGAGCATCTTCGCAAGCCAGCCGATGGCGGAAGCGAGCGCGGGCTTTTCTTTCTGACCGCGCGCGGCTGGGACCCGGCGAAAAAGAAACCAATCAACTCAGCTACGGACAGCAGATTTCTTCTCATCACGGACATCGGAATTTTAACGAAGAAAAACACCGATGGCAGCAGCGACGTCTTTTTGATGTCGATCAAAAATGGCCAGCCGCTCGGCGGCGCGACGGTTGACATCCTGGGCAAGAACGGCGTGCCGATCCAGACGGCCAAAACGGCGGCGGATGGTCATTGCACTTTTCCATCCGTTGAAAAATCCGAGCGCGAAAAATTGCCGGTGGCGTTCGTGGCGCGCAATGGCGACGACGTCGCGTTCATGCCGTTCGCGCGCGAAGACCGCGTCCTGAATTTTTCGCGCTTTGAAATTGAAGGGGCGGAGAACATCGCCGCCGGAAGGTCTCGACGCGTTCGTTTTCACCGAGCGCGGTGTGTATCGGCCCGGGGACGAAATTCACATCGGGCTGGTGGTGAAGCAGCGAAGCTGGGGCGGCAATCTCAAAGGCTTGCCCATTGAAACCGAAGTGCATCGATGCGCGCGACCTGCGGGTCCAGACTAAGAAGCTCACCTTGCCGGAGACCGGGTTCACCGAACTGAGCTATCAAACCGCCAACGAATCGCCGACCGGCCTTTACACCGTCAATGTGTACCTGATCAAAAATAACAAGCGCTCGAGTTTGCTCGGTTCCGCCACAGCTCAGGTGAAGGAATTTCTGCCCGACCGCATGAAAATCGAGACGCGGCTGTCCAAAGCTGCCCCGCGCGGCTGGATTCATCCCAGCGAAATGCATGCTTCCGTTGCCTTGGCCAACCTTTATGGCACGCCCGCAACCGATCGGCGTGTGACCGGCAAACTCGAACTCGCACCGGCGGCATTTTCATTTCCGGAATTTCGCGACTTCACTTTTTTCGACCCGCTCTTTGACGAAAACAAAACTCGACAAGAGCAAACGGTCGATCTCGGCGAAACGAAAACCGACAGCGAAGGCCACGCCGATTTTGACCTGCAACTGGAACGGTTCGCCGACGCGACGTACGCGATGCGATTTATCGCTGAAGGCTTCGAAGGCGAAGGCGGAAGGAGCGTCATGGGCGACGTCGGCGCGCTGGTCTCTGCTCTGCCTTACGTGATCGGCTACAAAGCCGACGGCGACCTTCGTTACATCGACATGAAAAGACCGCGCGCGATCGACCTCGTCGCAGTCGATCCGCAACTCAATCGCATCGCCATCGAAAACGTCACTCTCAACCTCATCGTCCAGGAATACGTTTCCGTGCTGAAGAAACAGGAGAACGGCAATTACGCTTACGAGTCCGTCCTGAAAGAGCGGCCGGTGAAATCGGAAAAAATCTCGGTCGCGGCCAGTGGCTATCATTACGCGCTTCCCACCGATGAACCGGGCAATTATGTGATCGAGCTGCGCGACGATCAGAATCGCGCGTTAAGCAAGTTGCGTTTTTCGGTCGTGGGGCAAGCTGCGCATGGCCGGGGCTCTGGAGAAAAACGCCGAACTGGAAATTAAACTTAACGCCAAAGAGTACAATGCCGGGGATGAAATTGCAGTAAGCGTGACGGCGCCATACAGCGGCTACGGTCTGATCACGATCGAGCGGGAAAAGGTTTACGGTTACAGTTGGTTTCAAACCAACACCCCCAGCAGCATCCAGCACATTCATCTGCCTCAGGAGTTTGAGGGCAGCGGCTATATCAATGTCGCCTTTGTGCGGGCGCTCGATTCCAAGGAAATTTTTGTCAGCCCGCTCAGTTACGGCGTCGTCCCGTTCAAGGCCAATATCGAAAAACGCCGACTGAAGATCGACCTGCAAGCCGCAGCCAAAGCGAAGCCCGGCGAACCGTTGCACATCGGGTACAAAACCGACCGTCCCAGCAAGATTGTCATTTTCGCGGTCGATCAAGGAATTTTGCAGGTCACTAACTACAAGACGCCTGATCCGCTCGCTTATCTCTTTCGCAAGTGCGCGCTCGGCGTCGAGACGGCGCAGATTGTCGATCTTATCATTCCGGAATTTTCGTTGCTCCGTTCTCTCTCAGCTTTTGGCGGCGGCGAGGAAGGGGCACAGAGATTGAATCCGTTCAAGCGCGTCACGGAAAAACCGGTGGTGTTTTGGTCTGGCATCATCGATGCCGACGCCACTGCTCGTGAAGTTGTCTATGATGTGCCCGACTTTTTCGACGGCACACTCAAGATAATGGCGGTCGGTGTTTCGACCGAAACAACCGGCTCAGCCGAACGGGACGCACTCATTCGCGGGCCTTTTGTCATTACGCCGAGCGCGCCGGTGTTGACCGCTCCCGGCGACGAATTTGAGGCCGGCGTAACGGTCGCCAATAATGTGGAAGGTTCCGGCGCGGACGCGGAGATCGAGCTTCGCGTCGAGACGTCTGCGCAATTGTCGGTCTTGGGCGCGTCCACCCAAAAATTGCGAGTCGCCGAAGGGCGCGAGCAGAGCGCAAAACTGCGCTTCCACGTCAACGACGCGCTCGGCTCTGGCGAGATCAGATTTGTAGCCAGCCGAAATGGGATCGAGACACGCCGGCGCGCCACCCTGAGCGTGCGGCCACCCGTTCCGTATGCAACCGATGTTCGCAGCGGGAATTTCAAAAAAGGAAACGCGGATGTTCCGATTACGCGTGAGATCTATTCCGAGTTCGCCAAACGCGAAGCTGCGGTTGCAGCCGTCCCGCTGGGTTTGGCGCACGGTCTTTACGCTTTTCTCAAGGATTTTCCCCACGGCTGCAGCGAGCAACTCACCAGCGGCGCATTCTGCCGGCTGCTGCTCTCGGACGAGGCCGATTTCGGGCTCAGTCGCGCAGAGGCAAATACACAGATCGAAAAAGTCTTTGGGATTCTGCGACGCCGGCAAAACGATCAAGGCGCGTTCGGTTATTGGGCGCCGGAAACTGACGAGAAGATCAGTTTCAATTCTGTTTACGTAATGGATTTTCTGAGCGCGGCGAAAACAGCCGGCTTTGCTCCGCCAGCGGACATGTTCGCGAGCGGGTTGCGCTATTTGCAAAAGATGGTCGCGCGCGAACCCTCGACCCTGGCCGACGCGCGGACCATCGCCTACGGGATTTATGTACCTCACCCGCGAAGGCGTCGTCACCACCAATTACGTCCTTAATCTGCGCGATTATCTCGACCAGCATCAGACCGATATATGGCAGAACGATGTCACCGGCGTTTATCTCGCGGGCGCGCTCAAACTTCTGCACAAGGACAAAGAGGCCGAAGATTTGATCGCCGCCTACAAGATTGGCGAGGCATCGGGCCGAGAGTACGACGACTTTTGCCAACCGCTCGGCGCAAACGCGCAATATATCGCCATACTCGCGCGCGCCTTTCCGGAGCGGTTGAAGAAAATTTCAGGAGGGGAATTCGAGCAAGTTCTCCAGCCGATCGGGCGCGGCCGAATTCAACACGCTCTCGGCCGCCTACGCTGTTTCGGCGCTGAAATCGTACTCGCACATGATCGCGCAAAAGCTGCCCCAGCTCAGCATTATCGAAATTCACCGTGACAAGCGGGAAGTTGGCCTAACGAGCGGCTCAAAGTTGCTGCAACGGACGGCATTTTCCAAAGACGCGATTGCGATTCGCTTCAAAAGCACCGGAACGCTCAGCGGTCCCGGCGCATTTTTCCAGGTCGTCGAAGCGGGATACGATCGACATGCGCCGGGACAACCGGTGACGGCCGGATTGGAAGTTCATCGCGAGTTACTGGACAAAAACGATAAGCCGGTGACGCAGACAAAACTCGGCGAACCGATTCATGTCCGGCTGTATGCGCGCACTGTGCGCGACCAACCGGTCACCAATGTTGCCATTGTCGATCTTCTTCCCGGCGGATTCGAAGTTGTCGGGTCATCCTTGCAACCGGGTGTTTCAACAATTTCCGGCGTCGATTATGTCGATGTGCGCGAAGATCGCGCTGTCTTCTACGGAACCGTGTCCGGCAGCGCGCTCGAGATCAATTATCAGATCAAATCTACTAATCGCGGCGAGTTCACAGTGCCGCCCATTTTCGCCGAGGCGATGTACGAGCGAAACATCAAAGGCCGCGGTATCGGGGGGAAGATCAGCGTGACGGAATAGCACTTGGAGCAACGCGAAAATGAAAAACCGTGTCATCCCGAACGCAGTGAGGGACCTCTCAAGAGGACATGGGTTACACAAATTACTGTGTGTGATCCGCGCTTCGTGGGTGATGTCCCTCGCGTTGCTCGGGATGACCGTGTGGTTCGCCTGGCTGCTACTCCCGAAGCCGCCGTTGCTTGAGGGCATCTCATTTTCCCAATGCGTTCGTGATCGCAACGGAAAACTGCTGCGCGTCACGCTGAGCGGTGACCAGAAATTCCGCATCTGGACACCGCTGCGCGAGATTTCAACCGCATTGATCGATGCGACGCTGCGATTTGAAGACAAATATTACCGGCATCACCCCGGAGTTAACCCGCTGGCATTACTGCGTTCGGCTTTGAATCTGCGACCAGGTCACGCACATAACGGAGCCTCCACCATTACGATGCAACTGGCTCGGTTGCGTTATCATCTGCGCACCCGCACCCTCAGCGGAAAGTTTGTTCAAATTGTTCGCGCGCTTGAACTGGAGCGGCATTACTCGAAGGACTGAAATTCTTGAAGCCTACCTCAATCTCGCGCCCTACGGGCGGAACATCGAAGGCGTGGGCGCGGCCAGTCAGATTTATTTTGGCAAGACTGCCGCGCATTTAACCAGGCCTGAATCAATTTCGCTGAGCGTCATTCCGCAAAGCCCGACCCGACGCGCGTTGTTTGTCGATCAGGATAACGGCGCGCTCAACGCCGCGTTATCGCGATTCGGCAGGCGAGACGCACGCCTGCCCTACAGCCAGGATGACTATGCTACTCTGGCGCGCGATTTTCGACCGCGCGCTTTAAGCGAACACAAACTTCTCGCCCCGCACTTTGTTCAGCAGGTGCTGGCGGCCGAGAAAGGCCGCGACGAAATCGTCACCACGCTCGATCTGGCAAAGCAGCAATTAATCGAGCGGCGGATCGCCGATTATGTTCGAACAAATCGCGGTCGCGGAATTCAGAATGCTGCCGCCCTGCTGGTCGATGCGCGCAACATGGATGTGCTGGCACAGGTCGGCTCGGCCGATTTCTTCAACGCTGACATACAAGGACAAGTGGACGGAACACGCGCGCCACGTTCACCCGGTTCCACTCTGAAACCGTTCGTCTATGCGCTCGCCCTCGAGCAGGGATTGATTCATCCATTGTCGATCCTGTCGGATGCGCCCCACAGTTTCGCGGACTACAATCCGGAAAATTTCGATCGCGAATTCGTCGGCCCCATCCGCGCCAGTGACGCGCTCGCACGCAGTCGCAATCTTCCAGCGGTCGAACTCGCATCCCAGTTGCGTCATCCCACACTGTATGAATTCCTCCGGGGCGCGGGCATTAAATTGCCGCGCTCGGAACCGCTTTATGGATTGGCGCTTCCGCTGGGCGGGGCCGAAGTCACAATGGAAGACTTGGTGCGACTTTACGCTGCGCTGGCCAATAACGGAGAACTGCGTCCGCTTCGCCGCACATCGCGCGAGCTAATCGCGGCGCGGGGCCACTCGATCATGATGCCGGAAGCG
The DNA here is from genome assembly GCA_963741065.1 of uncultured Verrucomicrobiae bacterium. Taxonomy (GTDB): domain Bacteria; phylum Verrucomicrobiota; class Verrucomicrobiia; order Chthoniobacterales; family UBA10450; genus Udaeobacter. The sequence goes on from CAVUGV010000018.1 coordinate 71,923, forward strand.
GCGTTCCTGACCCTGGAGATGCTTAACTTGCCACGACCCGAAATGGGCCGCGCTTATGCGGACCATGCCGCGCCGGTTTTTTGGAAAACGGGGACCTCCCATGGTTTTCGCGACGCATGGTCAATCGCCGTTTTCAATCACTATGTGCTCGCGGTTTGGATCGGAAATTTTGACGGCCGCGCCAATGGAACTTTTGTCGGGCGAATCGCCGCCGCTCCTCTCTTGTTTCAAATCATCGATAGTTTGCGCATGAGTTGGCCGGAACCGAACCAGCCGCATCTTCCGCCTCCGGGCGCAAATTTGAAACGTGTCTCTTTTTGCGCCGTCTCGGGCGATTTACCTGGGCCGTATTGCACTCAACAAGTCGAGGGATGGTTTATTCCCGGAATTTCTCCGATCAAACCCTGCGATGTGCATCAGGAAGTGCTCGTCGATGCCATGAGCGGACTCCGCGTGGCGCAGGGATGACGGAACGCGCCAGCTCCGCCGTGAAGTCTATGAATTTTGGCCGACGGAGTTGTTGTCGATCTTTCGCCGGGCTGGAGTGCCGAGAAAATTGCCGCCGCCATTTTTGCCCGGAACGACTGCGGAATTCGTCGCGCGCAGTGGAAATGCGCCGCGAATCGTTTCGCCACCTGATGGGCAAAAGATTTTGCCGGCACCGGCCGGCGCAATACCCTTGCAAGCCAGGGCGGACGCTGATGTGCGCGAGATTTACTGGTTCGCGGGCAAAACCTTTATCGGCAGAGCCCCGCCGCAGGAAGTAATTTCATGGAAGGCGTCGGCAGGCCGATACGAATTGATCGCCTTGGACGACCATGGCCGCTCGGGCTCATCCGCGATTACGGTGCAATAGGAACACACATTTCAACGTCACCACTAACCTGAATACTGATCTCAAATTGAAGGAAGAAATCGGCCACATGATGGACTCGGTGCACCGGATGTCAGAGATAGAAGTCGAAAAGATAGAGAAGGAATGTGAGAACATCGGAACTGAATTCATTCGCGTCTGACCGGGTGATTCGGAGGTGCGCTTGGTTAGCCGGAATTTTGGTTCTGTTGTTCTTTCCAAACGCTTTTGCACAGAGCGAGTTTTCGACATTTTGGAAAAAATTTGGATCCGCGGTAATCACTGGCGATAAAGCAACAGTTGCGGAGATGGCAAAATTCCCACTGTCGATGCCTGCCTTTCAAAAGGCCGTAAAGAACAGGGCCGATTTTTTGCGCCGTTATAATGAAATTTTTAGAGGCGAGGCCAATGCCGCCCAATGTTTTGCAACCGCCGAACCGCGAAAAGAATCCGACCGGCGGTGTGAGATCTATTGTCCTTTTAAAGAAACTCCGGGCGACCGCGAGAACGCACCAATTCGCTTCGAGTTCGAATTGACCAAAAGCGGCTGGAAATTTGCCGGTCTCGACAACATTAATGAATGACGCGCATTAACGCCAAAGATTCAGACACGAATTTGAAACTCGCTCGCTCCCGCGCTGCTCCGGGCTCGATCCGCTTCGGAACGATCCGCATTTCCAGAACGAGGTGTAAAAAACTGCGAATGGCAAAATCCAAAAAGAACAACAACAAAGCGAAGCTCAACCTGACGGTGCGTGAGGAGCAACGAAACAAACTGGAGCAAATGGCATCTTTAGAGAGCCGTTCCGTCTCCAATCTTATCGAGGTTATGGCCGATGAACGCTGGGAGCGATTGGTCGAGCAGCAGGGCGTTGCTTACGCTAAAACCGTCGCGGAGGCGATGAACCTCAAACTCGAAATGGACAATCCAGCAGACCGCGAGAAATTGCGCCGAGCAGTTCTCGAGCTTGTCGCCGGGAGAAAAATGCCAAAGCAAAAACGGAATGGTTGAAATTCTCTCGTTCTCTTTCTGGCAAGCATTTGCAGTTCGATTCATCTCCGATGCGCTGCCATTCGGTCGCCTTTGGTATGCCGAACAAAACGCAGTCAGCAACGCAATCGACTACGCGAAGTTTCGCAGTCGGTCACACGATGCTGTGATTCGCGTTTACGATGAGGCGGGGAATGTGATTGAAAAGCACGAGCACAAGAGCGATTTCAAACAGTGGTCAGGCGGAATTATCGCTTACTGTTCGGGCCTCTGGCCGGAGCCATTCTTGCTTTTGGCATAGCTGGCTTGGCCCTGCTGATTCCGGGGTATAGCCACGTGCGCCAGACGGTCAGCGAGATTGGAGAAATTGGCTCGCCAGCCAGAGTTCCCTTCGCCATCATGTTATTTTGCGTTGCAGCCTGCATCTTGGTGTTCGCCTCGGCTGTTCGCGATATGTCAGTTGCGGCCCATCACTCCCGATTGGCCGCATACGTAATTGGGTTCATGGCGTTGCCGGCTGCAGGGATAGGACTGTTTGCCTACCCGCATCCACTTCATAACCTTTTCGGAATGTCGGAATTGATCGGATACCAAGCGCCACTCGTCTTGGCGCTCACATGGAGACGCGGCCCACGAGCGAAAACTCTCGTCGTGCTTTCATGGATACTGTTTGCGCTCATATGGGGCGCAATCGCCTTGAACTTAAGCGCATTTGCCGCTCCAGTTTGGGCTTACGTGAAGCCTGTTCATGGCCTTGCACAAAGAGCACTCTTCGCCGCCTGGTTCGGCTGGTGTGCGGTAGTAGGTATATTACTGTTCCAGCGAAAGTGGCAGATCTCCGCCCAGTGAGATTACGGCAAGTTTCGCAGCCACTCACATGATGCAGTGATTCGGGTTTACGATTCAGCGGGCAACGTGATCGAGACGCACGAGCACGCGGGCGATTTCAAAGAGTGGTGAGCCAATCGTGTTTGGCATTTTGAGCCAAACAAAAAGTCCGCCCCCGCGGCCACGTGAGCAGAAAAATTTCATATTTGGATGGCCTTCAGTTTGGGGAGGCGAAGCGCCGCGAACTGCACGTGACATTCATTTGCGTTTTCGCTCTTTCTCTTTGCAGGGCAGTCGTGGCAGAGCAGCCTCTTCCACCAACTGCTGTTGTTGGATTTAGAAGTGAGGCCGGCGTAGCGAAAGATCGTTCGCCGGCTGCGAATATCGACGCAGATTGTGCGCTCATAGGTTTGAAAGAAATGCCGATTACGCCCGTGGACGCAAAGCACCACGCGCTCGAGGTCGCGCGAGGGGAAATCAGCGGTCTTGCCGTGGAGCGAGCCGCCCTCATACATGACTTCGAGCGCTGTAAGGACCCTGCCCTCCTCGACATCGTCGAGTTTGACAGATTCATCTGGGAACTGGACTGGAATCGCCGTCATGTTGAAATCAACAAAAAGTGCTTAGCTGTTGCCCACGGCATCTTGTCGCGGCAGTGCTTCAATTACGAAACACCGTTTCGTGCGGCCACGATCGCGAATTCCTTCAATTACCTCCCTGCTGATAACAACATTGCCGTCGGTGGCGTGAGCGATTATCCACGGACGTAGCATGTCGGTGAATTTCTCTGGTTTTTTCTTTCGTTTTTCGTTCATGATTTTTGTTCGTTCGTTTAACTTTTACTTTCTAAATTTGTCATCTACGCGTTTTTGAAATCGACAAAAGGTGTCGCAGTCAAGAGCAGTTCCATCAGGCGCGCCTCGTAAGAATCACAGACGGGGGACTCGCCATTTGGCTGGACCCATTCGGGATGTTGAATCCGCAGATCGTCGTGAATCTGGTGCCGCAGCTCGGCGTAGGTGTGGATTTGGTCAGACATGGCAATTTGCTTTGGTGAAAGGTTCAAGTGTGGCGCGGAACGGTTCCCACAGAGGGCTTGGCGGAATCGTCGACGAGCGTTCGTGCCGTGAGTGTGCGCCACCGCCGAGTGAGGCTACTCCAAAAGGGAGCTCGCACCTGCCTCCGATGTGCGGGACGCCGGGCCAACTCGATCACTTTGTGGCGCTGGCGTTGCAGCAAAACGGCCAGCAGTCCGCTTTGCGTAAGGGTCAGGTTTGATTTTGTCATAACGTAGTCTTTCCTGTTTTTCATAAGCATCTTCTTATTTGAGGTTGACTGCTCCAAATCCGCGCGGAACGAGGAACCTTCTTCGGGAGGCGCTTTGAAGAGCGGCCTCGCTTCGGAAGCCTCGGGGCTCCAGGTGAATCTGGAGATCGCGTTAGGCGGTGTCTCAGCGAAGGTTAAGCCTCTCAACCGGTCTTTTAGTCCGGCCAAAAGTACGTTGGGACGTCGGGTGACGTAATCAAAGCAAGTCTAGCAGTAGTCTCGAGACGCGCATATTGGACTTTAGTCCTATGTCTTTCTGGGGGCATCAAAGCTGTTTGTGAGCATGGAGACTTACGAAGTCCGCCCTCGCAAAGATGATCGCGGCGTCGATCTGATTTCCGATGCGCTCCCATTCGGTCGGCTGTGGCTTCACCATCCGGGCGTATCGATTATGGTTTTCACATCTGGGAGATTATCGAGGGGTCTAGCGCCCAGTTGGGGAACCAAACCTACGTGTCCGTCCGAAGTAACTAAGAGCCCCGCGCGTCGGACACATGGCACTGCGTATCCTTTTTGTCGAAGATCATAACTACAGCCGCCAAACAGTTTCGCGGCTACTAAGGCATTTCCATTATGACGTCGTCGCTGCGCCGGACTACCGAACCGCCAGTGCGCTTCTAGACAAATGGCAGTTCGATGTCCTCTTGAGCGACATTCGTTTGCCAGATGGGGATGGCTGCAATCTCGTAACGGTAGCTAAGTCTAAGCAACCGCTCGTCGCGATTGCGCTCACTGGTCTTGGAACTGGGGAGGATGAAGAGCGTGGTCTTTCGTGCGGCTTTGATCACTATTTCATTAAACCGTTAGATTTTTACCGACTGCGCGCGGTTCTCAGGGGAATCGCTTCGCGACATAGTTAGTGAAGCGGCGTCCGGTTGGTAAAACGCAAGAAACAGCCTTTCGGGGTTGTTCCCGGAGGGATGGCGTTAAAGCGCGAATATTGCCAGTCGAATGCGCGCAATGCCGCTTGGTGCCATTCGCTATCCAAGGCTGAGATCCAGTCCAAAGTTCCATCCGGCTTTCTTGAGCTTGTCAGGGAACAGCGGGCAACGGGAATCGAACCCAATTTGAAGTCTTCGCGGCTTTGCGCAATTCCGCCACAAACATGCGCTAGGCTGCGTGTTAGAGGGGAAAATGCAAATCAGCGCGTTTGCACGATTCGCGCAGAATTACGCAGTTCGAGTGTCCGAATTTGTCCGAAAAGATTTAATGATCCTTACCAATCTGCCGTGGCGGACAGCGATCTCGCGCCGTATTGGGTGGTGACCGTTGGCGACACTGGGGACACTGGGGGACAAGTGGTGACATTTCTTACAGAGCGCAAATCCGCCGGCAAAATGCTCCATTTGTAGCGGTAGTTCCATTGATAGAGCGTGCTTCGGGCGATTCCGGTACGCTTAGCGGCTTCAGTGTAGCCAATCTCGCCGACCAGCATGCGAACTTTCTCCCTGTCGACGGGCAACTTTTGTCTGCCTATCTGGCTGAGCATGGAAGATAGCATACCACAAACGGCTCTCCGAGTTGGATACAAGCACGCTTCCAATGCAGAGATAGATGAAGGGCTGCACTCTCTTACACGGGATACATATGGTACCAAGCCGAAGTCACTTAGTGCTTATTTCGCTTAACGCAGCCCCTTCCTCAATTCGATGTAACGGGCGAACGATCTGGATTGCCGACGCACATCGCGGCGACGGAAGGCGTTTCGTTGTGCACGCAGAGGAATTGTTGACCGCATTTTGGAACTCGAATCAGGAGTTCGATCCGGCAGAACACGCAGAGAACTGTGGAGCCCGTAAAATAACGCTCGACAACTGTCGCGGATCGAGTAAAAGCCTCGTCGATTTCGTCATCCGACAGTTTCAACGTATTTTCGGCACGGCTGAATAAGCCGCAGGGGGCTGGACCTTCGCTGAGACACCGTTTAGCGCAATCTCCCCAGATCCAACTGGATCCCCGAGTCAGCCGAAGTGAGGTCACTGCTCCAAAGCGACCTCGGGAGGACGGTTGCTGATTCCACACGGAACTGGATTCCAGTCAGCCTCAACAAAAAATGAAAAAACAGGCTAACCCGTCCATTAAGGCGCACCTGCTTTGGAGCGCATTGATCCTGCTCGCTCTTCTCGCGGTCTGCGCGATTCCATTCACGCTGGCGCAATCCAGCAGTCGCGGGACCAGCAACCAAAGCGTAGCCCAGGCGGCGGCCAAGCCGAATCTGTCCGCGATCGCGGAGCTGCCGCCTTTGACCAAGTCGATTTCTACGCGGGCGGTTTTAAATCCCGGCGCAGGCGGACCGCAGGCAGCACCGGCTGTTGATGGAGCGGTTAGGGCCCCCACACTGTCAAGCGGAGCCACCGGCGCGAATCCGGTCGTCCGTACGGGTGAGGTATGTCAGTTCCACGTGCTCATCGTGTATGCGGATCAACTAGGCCCGCCTACTCAGCTTCAGTCGGAAATCCAGGCCGAACCTAATGTGATCTCGGTTGACCTGTTTGCTGCAACAATCGGCACGCCCACTCTGGCTCAGCTTCAGCAATACCAGATCGTCGTGCCTTTCAGCGATTCTCCGTTTGCCGACGGAGATACGCTGGGTAACAACCTGGCCGACTACGTGGATGGCGGAGGCGTGGTCGTCCAGTACGGCTTTAGCTTCTTCGGCCCTGGGCAGGTGCAGGCCCGGCCGGGCGGCGATGGAACCATCTCGGGGTACGGTATTACTGGCCGATGGCTAAGTGGCAACTACAACCCGTACACCTACTCGACGAACGTGCAATACAATGCATTCTCGCTGGGCACGCATAACGCGGGGCACCCGTTGATGGCTGGTGTCACCATGCTCAACAGCAACTATGCAAACATCATAACGCTTGCCGTTGGAGCGACAGAAGTAGCGCAGAACAACCTCGGCAACTCACTCGTGGCGTACCGGCCGGTGAGCGGCGGGCACACCACTGTGGGCGTCACAGCCTATGTCGGGTTCGCTGCGACGCAGAGCGGAGACTGGGGAAAGGTGATAGTCAATGCTGGCAACTGGCTGGCTAATTGCCAGGGAGGAAGTCCGACTCCAACGCCGACGGCAACTCACACTCCGACAGCTACCCCAACAGCTACTCACACGCCCACACCTATTCCAACAGCTACGTTCACGCCCACGCCGACTCCGACGGGAACTCACCCTCCGACAGCAACACCAACAGCTACTCACACGCCCACGCCTACTCCAACAACTACAGCCACGCTACAGCTACAGCTACGCATACACCGACAGCTACGCCAACGGCAACGTCAACAGTTACAGCAACGGCGACGCCGACACAAACGCCGAGACCAACCACGACACCGAGACAAATCCCGACGCCGAGGCTACGTCCGACACCGTCGCCTCGTCCGTAGCGCTAAATCCAAATAGAACAAGAACAAAGCGAAGCTCAACCTGACGGTGCGTGAGGAGCAACGGAACAAACTGGAACAAATGGCGTCTTTAGAGAACCGTTCCGTCTCCAATCTCATCGAGGTTATGGCCGATGAACGCTGGGTCCGATTGGCCGATCCCGCAGGCAAGTTGTCAGAGGCACAAAAACAGGAGCTGGCAGAAACGATACTGGAAGCGCACAAGGCACTTATTAAGGCGGACGGTAAAAATATTCGCCTCTGTGGGCCCGTTGTCGATTCCTTAAGCCAAGACCCTCATCGCGAGACAACTTCGAAATAAGCTGGTCTTTGCATGATGTGTCCGCGAGTCGACTAGATCAACCGCACGATTTGGCAACGACCAGGGGGTGAGCGTGTCGCGCTGAAACACGATAAAGACCCCCCGTAACCAATCGCGCAGGTAATGTTGTTAAAGACTTAGCAACCGTTTTAACTGGTGATCCTCCCGGAGAACGTGCGTTTGATCTCATGGACCTTGCGCAGTTCAGCGTCAGAGAATGGCGCAATGCGGTTTTGGGTCACCAGGATCTGCAGTTCATGCCGCGTGTAAATGCTCCACGACCCGGCGCCGGCTTCGACTAGGGCTTCTTTGGTGGCCTCGTCCTCGCAGAAGAAGATGATCTCGTCCAGGGCTTGAGAATGGACCACGACGAAGGGCAGATCGAGCAAGGACAGGAGAGGTCGTTTGTATGCCCGGAGGGTATCGGCAAAGTCTGGCGAGCAACGTCAAAACAAGTTTGGTTCACCAATGAAATAGTAATGAGCGGGCAACGGGAATCGAACCCGCATGGCCAGCTTGGAAGGCTGGAACTTTACCATTAAGCTATGCCCGCGCGAGTAAGCAGTGAACTCCGAAAGCCTTCGCGAGTGAACAGTGATCGGTGAAACGTGAACAGTCAACGCCAGAGCAGTCAACAATGAGAGCCCGCTAATTACGCGGATGCACGCGAAAGAATTATAGAAGAAGGCTCGCCTTTTACTTTGATTCGCGTCAATCCGTGTGTTTCGCGGGCTTGAGGTTCTTTTTATTTCTCAAACGCGGCGGCAAGCAGTGTGGCATTGTGGCCGCCGAAACCGAAGGAATTGTTCAGAACGACGCGCACTTTCTTTTCGCGGGCGACGGTTGGCGTGTAATCGAGGTCGCATTCTTCGCCCGGATTTTCCAGATTGATCGTGGGCGGAATAACGGAATCGCGAATGGCGAGCGCGCACGCTGCCATCTCGACCCCACCCGCGCCGCCTAACAAATGGCCGGTCATCGATTTGGTGGAACTGATGGCGACTTTGTAAGCGTAATCCCCGAAGACCTGCTTGATGGCGCGAGTCTCGCAAATGTCACCGATGTCGGTAGAGGTAGCATGCGCATTGATATAATCCACCTGGTCCGCGAGATATGCAGGCGTGCTCGAGCGCCATTTGCATGGCGCGCGCTGCGCCTTCGCCGTTCGGCGGCGGCGCCGTCATGTGGTAAGCGTCGGCCGACACACCGTATCCCGTGATCTCACAGTAAATTTTCGCGCCACGCGCCTTGGCGTGCTCCAATTCCTCCACTACCACAACGCCTGCACCTTCGCTCATCACAAAACCGTCGCGATCACGATCGAACGGCCGGGACGCACGCTCGGGCTCGTCGTTGCGGGTGCTGAGTGCTCTCATCGCCGAGAAGCCGGCAAGGCCAATCTCGACGATGGACGCCTCCGAGCCGCCGGCGAGGAAGACGTCGGCATCACCAAATTTGATAATTCGCCAGGCTTCACCAATGGCGTTGTTCGATGTGGCGCAGGCGGTGACGATACACAAATTCGGGCCATGCAGGTCGAGCTCCATGGAAATGACGCCGCCGGCCATGTTGCTGATGAGCATCGGAATTGTGAACGGCGAGTTCCGCGACGGCCCTTTGGTCAGTAGAATCGTCAATTGATCCTGGAGAGTTTTCAGTCCGCCGATTCCGGTGCCAACGATCACCCCGAAACGGTCCCGATGCTTCACGTTCGCTATATCAATCCCGCTATCCTCAATCGCCATTTTTGTTGCGGCCATTGAAAGCTGCGTGAATCGATCGGTCCGGCGGACGTCCTTCGGGTTTTTAAAGAACGGCTTCGGATCGAAATCGCGAACTTGCCCACCGATTTTGCAATCGTAAGCGGTGGTATCGAATGCATCGATTGCACGAATGCCGCTAACCCCGTTCTTCAGGTTGGACCAAAACGTCTCGACGTCACTGCCTAAAGGCGTAACGGCACCGAGACCAGTGATAACAACTCTGCGATCGTTGTTCATTTAACAATTTAGTGATTTAGCGATTCAAGCGTGGAACGGTTCAACGATGTGGCGCAAGGTCAATCGCTAAATCACTGAATCACTGAATCGCTAAATAATTTAGCTGGTTCCCATTCCGACGCTTTGAACGGTTTGGAAGAGTTTTCCTTCGGTCTTGATCGATGGCGCGATGATAATTTCCGTTTGCTGGAATTCGGCAATACTTCGCGCGCCGACGTTACCCATGCAGGTGGTGACGGCACCGACCAGATTTTGGCTGCCGTCGTCAACTTCTGCAGGACCAAACAGGATTTGTTTTAGCGACCCGGTAGAACCTACCCTGATGCGGGTGCCTCGCGGAAGATTTGCATGTGGAGTGGCCATGCCCCAATGGTAGCCGCGCCCAGGCGCTTCGTGTGCTTTGGCGAACGCGCTGCCCACCATGACGGCGTCCGCGCCGCAGGCCAACGCCTTGCACACGTCACCGCCTCTGCTCATCCCGCCATCAGTGATGATTGGGACGTAGCGATATGATTTCTTGAAGTAAGCGTCACGCGCCGCTGCGCAATCGACCGTTGCGGTGACCTGGGGAACACCGAGCCCAAGCACGCCGCGTGAAGTGCAAGCCGCTCCGGGACCGACGCCGACTAAAACCGCGGCCGGCCCGCACTCCATGATCTCAAGAGTCACGTCGTAGCCGACAGTGTTTCCAACGATGACCGGAATGCGCATGTCCCGGCAAAACTTTTCCAGATCAAGCGACTTGTACTCCGACGAAATATGCCGCACGGTCGAAACCGTGCTTTGCACCACGAAAACATCCGCGCCAGCGTCTTGCGCAATCCTGCCAAATTCCGCGGCACGCTGGGGAATGGAACTGACCGCAGCCAATACACCGCCATCTTTGATCTGGCGCACACGCGCCGCGATTAGATCCGCCTGAATCGGTTCCTGGTAGATCCGTTGCAGCAGCGCGGTGATGTCGGATTTATTTGCATCGACGATTTTTTGCAGCACTTCCTGCGGGTTCTTGTAGCGCGTTTGCACTCCTTCGAGATTCAGGACGGCTAGTCCGCCCAACTGGTTCATGGCAACGGCGAAGCGCACATCGACGACTCCATCCATGGCACTCGCGATGATTGGAATTTTCAATTCCAGCGGATCGGCCTGTTTGCGCGGCAAACGGAACGTGATATCGACCTCATTGGGGTTGATGGTCACACGCCCGGGTACAAGCGCGATTTCATCGAACCCGTAGGTCACACGCGCCTTGCGATTGCGGCCTATCCACATTCCCATGTTAAATCTGCTCCATCTTAAATCGTTCGTTTAGACTTCCACAATGCGGGCACCGGGGAAGCAGCGCGTCGGTTCGATCCTCAAATTCAAATGCGCAAATGACGCAGCGCAACCGGTGCTCGAGAGCCCGTCGTTCCCGCCGCCTCCGATTCCATTCTCCAACTATCCAGAACAGGAAAACCGCCGCAAGAAAAAGCAGCAGATAAATCGTGACAAGAGTGGCAAGACTAACGCGAATCACGGGGTGAAGCTGGCTGCTCGTGGCGACTGTGGGCGCGCGATGTCATTGCCCCATACAATTGTTGCGATTCCCCAAGCCAGAAACGAGTCGGGTTTGCCAGCGTTTGCGGTGTTTTGGGGAAAGCGGCAACGCGCAACATACAAGCTGGCTTGCTCGTCCAGCGCGGAGTCACCTGATGAATTAATCGGAAAACAATAACGAACTTCTCCAAGCTTGCTCACGGCCACCCGGAACCGAATCGTTTCAGGCATCTCTTCATTGGATGCAGCAAAAGCTGGGTCTGGCAAGATCGGCGCGCCAAAAGCTTGAATCTCTTTGGAAAACGAAAGGGACGTTTTGGCAACCGTAACGGGAAGGGCGGGTTTCTGCCGGGCAAAGTGCACCGCGCCTGGCGGCTGGCAACTCGGAATTCGCAAATCCCGCTCCAGCGGCGGAATATTCTTCAAAGTCGGCTCGACCGCGGAATAGGACGGCACGTGCTCAGCTTTTGGCAGTGCACGCAGCTTTGTTTCCTGCGGACGACGAGTTGTGAAAGCAAGCGCGGGATCTTCCGCATCGATCCAGCGAAGCAGCGTGCGACCTTCTTCGGAGGCGGGCGTGATCAACGCAACGCGGGCTGGCGGCGGCAGCAGCGCCACCGTTGGCGGATAAACAATTTGAAAAATGTAAAAACAGAGGGCATGCGCGGCCAGAGAGATCGCCAGAAAGACTGTAATCGCTAGTTTTTCGCCGCGAGGCGAATCCCAGCTAAATATAAGCGGTTCGGCTGCGCTCTCGGAGATGAGGCTGTTCATCGCGGTGGAGTCGCAGCCAACGCGACGGAAGTGATGCCGTGTTCAAGCGCAGAGTTTGCCACTTCGGCAACCGTTTCGTAGGAGGTAGAACGGTCCGCCTTGATGATAATCGATTCGTCCCTGCGCTTGGCTGCATCCAGTAACGGCCCGAGTTGCTCCATGGTTACTCGTTGGTCCTGGAAATAAATGGCCGGAACTGCGCCGCCGGTGATGCTGATGATCTGCCGGCTGGTTTGCGGACCAAGCGTAAAGCGCGAGAAAGGCATCGAAACCGAGATGCCTTGTTGCAGGATGAAATTCGAACTGAGCAAGAGAAAGAAAACAAGCAGGAAAGCGACGTCCACCAGCGCGATAAGCACAAGCCAGGCAAAGTTGTAGCTCACTGTGCGGCTGAGTTTCATGTGGACGCAGATTAAAGAATGACGAATTCCGAATGACTAATGATGAAATAATGACGAAGCTCGAATGACGAAAAACCGATGGTGGCCTTTACCTCTCTCTCTGCCTCGTCATTTGGATTTCCTTCGTCATTCGACATTCGTGCTTCGTCATTGTTAGAGGTCTTGGCGTGCTTCAATCTCCCGTGCCATCTCTTCAGGTTGTTGAAAGCTGATGATGCCGCTGATCGGACGGCTTTCAGTTAACATGTGGACGATCTCGATCCCTGCGCGTTCCATATCATGAAGCATCGTGTTTACGCGCGAAGAGAGATAGCTGTAAGCGACAAAAGTCGGAGTCGCTACGACCAGGCCGGCTGCGGTGGTCAGCAAACTCTTATACACCCCGCCGGAAAGCTCAGTCACTGTCGCATAACCACCGCTTGAAGCGATGGTCCCGAAGGCATCGATCATTCCTGCTACCGTCCCGAGTAATCCGAGCAATGGCGTCAGAAAAGCGATTGTAGCGAGCACGGCAAGAAACCGCTCCAGTTTTGGTACTTCGAGCTGGGCAGCTTCTTGCACGATATCGCGCAATTCCGCCCGTGGCGCATCGTGCCGGATAATCGCGGCGTGAATCACTCGCGCCACCGGCCCCGGTGTCCCGGCTGATTCATGCAGCGCCTCAGCGAAATTGCGACGCCGAATCAGGTTCGACAATCCCTTTAGAAATTCGCCGACATGAATACTGGCGCGGTGCAAGTAGAACAGGCGCTCGGCGAAGACAGCGATCGAGATGATACTGCAGCCCAGAATTGGCCACATTAACAATCCGCCTTTTTGGATGTAATCAATCACGCCGGTTTTTGTAACGCTCTTTCTCGACTGTGGCAAGCCAACAACCAAACGCACAGCCTGCCGTGCGATACTCAAATGCGACTATTTATCGCCGGGTTTTCTCGCGCGGTTTTGGCGAGGGAGAGCCGCGAACGATAGCGGCGCCTTTGCCACCAACTAATTTGCCGGAAGCATCGAAGACGGAATAGCCAGTCTGCTTCCCGGAAGAGTCGTAGTTGTAAACGATCTTATGCAGAAGAGTGCTGTCCGGCGCGCTTTGGGTTTCCTCGAGGATGCGCCCGGCATTATCGTACTTGTAGCGGCTCTTGAGCCGAATGCGGCCGTCCGGTCCGGAAATTTCCGCGCTCGAGAAACGCCCCGCGTCATCCAGTTCATAACGAATTGTCTCGCGCAGTTTGCCGTCCACATCCGTGGTCGTCGCCACCGCCTTATGCTGCGCGTTATCGAAGTTGTAAGTGGTGCGCGAGCCGTCCGGGTGCATTGTTACGGTTACCCGCACAGCGTCACTCTGAGCTTGCTCCGGTGACTGGCCAAATCCGATCGCTGTGCCGCAGACGAGGAGGGCGCAAGCAAACGCCAGCCCTAGCGGTAAAAATTTCATGATCTGCGGAGCTTACGGTCAAGGCAATGCGGTGCAAGATAACGTTTATTAAGTGTCACCGGCGCGCGCGAGCTTGGCCCGAAGTAAACCCTCACCCGTCCCTCTCCCTTTCGAAGGGAGAGGCGACGCGTCGGTATGCCGCCTATTTTATAGAGTCGGCCGTCGCAAATAAGCTGAAAATTTTTATTGACCACCTGGTGGGGAGGTGGTTAAAAGTGGGGTCAGGTGGAGCAAAATGGACGATTGCGCCACTCGACCAATGGACGCCGATTCCCCATCCGAACGCTTCTATGCCGGAGAGTTCCGGCATTCCATCGATGACAAGAATCGAATCACGATTCCCTCTCGTTGGCGACGCGATCGTCCTGAAGAATTCATTCTTTTGCCGGAGGCGACCCATCAATTTCTCCTCGTCATGTCGCCAAAGGAGTTTGCGAAAATGAGTTCGGCTGCGGAAACAAACCAGAGCGTTTCCGCGCGTGATCGCCGGGTTTTCCTGCGGCACCTGCATGCTCGCGCTCAGCACGCAGGCGCGGACCGGCAAGGCCGGCTGGTGTTGCCGGAAGATCTTTGCCGAAAGCTTGGATTGAAAGGCGAAGTTGCTCTCGTGGGCAGACCGGGGCCGCTTTGAGATTTGGAATTTGCAACGTTGGAAACGCGCGCACGAGGAGGAGACGGCTACTTACCAACACGTGGCGAAGGAAATCGGTTTATAAACCAATGGAAGCTCAAGAAGTTCTCGATATACCGTGGCTTAAGCTGCATGCATGGCTCGCCGTTGATCCGACTGCTGAAGAGGAACCCGAGGCGCAGCCAACGGAGGATTTTGTCTATCACCGTCCGGTCTTGCTAAGGGAAATACTGGGGTTCCTTAAACCGAAACCGGGTTTTCTCATTGTAGATGGAACATGCGGCGGTGGCGGCCACACCGAAGCGCTCTTGGAAAGTGGCGCCGATGTTTTGGCCTTGGATCAGGATCCTGATGCGGTCCAGCATGTAAGCGAGCGGCTGGCGCATTTCGGCCGGCGCCTCATCGTGCGCCAGGCGAATTTCCGGCACGCGAGCAGTGTTCTTGACGAGCTTGGCCTTGGCGCCATCGGCGGCGCGCTTCTTGATCTTGGTGTTTCGTCCCGCCAACTCGAAAATGCGCAGCGCGGTTTCAGCTTCGTTCGAAACGGTCCGCTCGATATGCGCATGGACCCGCGAACCAAGCTGACTGCTGCCAAGATTGTAAACGAGTACGGCGAAGAGGAATTGACTCGCCTGTTTCGTGAACTCGGTGAGGAGCCCGCCGCGCGCAGGATCTCGAGCTTGATCGTGAAGATGCGCAGGACTTCGCCCTTTCGCGAAACTCTGCCGCTGGCGCGGGCGATCGAAAAGTTGGTCGGGCGGCATGGCCGTCATCATCCTGCCACCCAGGTTTTTCAGGCGCTGCGGATGGAAGTAAACGATGAGCTTGGCGCGCTCGAGGAAGGCCTGCGCGTTTTAACTGCGCGACTTGCACACGGCGGGCGCATTGCCGTGATCACTTTTCACTCACTGGAGGATCGGATCGTGAAGAACTTTTTTCGCGATCATAGTCAGGAATGGCTCGACAAGCCGGAGTGGCCCGAGCCGAAGCGCAATCCCGATTACGATCTTGAATTGGTTACGCCGAAACCGGTGGAACCGAGCTGATGA
Organism: uncultured Verrucomicrobiae bacterium; assembly: GCA_963741065.1. GTDB lineage: Bacteria > Verrucomicrobiota > Verrucomicrobiia > Chthoniobacterales > UBA10450 > Udaeobacter. Next base: position 87,462 of record CAVUGV010000018.1, read on the forward strand.
CGAGCAACGCGCGAATCCCCGGTCGCGGAGCGCAAAGTTGCGCGTGGCCGAGAAATTTAAATGAAGCGCTCACGTCGAAAAAACTGTAATGCGGTAAACGCGGCCTCGCTTGCGCGCTGGATCGTGATGACTGCCTTTCTGGCGCTGGCCGGATTGAGCTACGTTTATTTGACGCTGCAACTCTACCATCTGGGCGAGCGCAAAAAGGCGGTGGAGAACGAGCTTGTTAGTCTGCGCACTCAAAATGATATAGCCAGCGCGCAAATCGCGGCTTTGACCTCGCGCTCGGCGTTGCAACGCCGATTGAAAGAAGGCTACCTGAAAATGGTCCCGATTTCGGAGGCAAACATCGTGCGGCTGACTATTCCTCCCCGATCACGACGAAGACACGATCCAACCCGTAGTGAATCCCTCTGCCGCAAGATGAATCCAAATAGCCGAAGTCGTTGCGTGCTGGTGTGCACTGGTTTTATCGGACTCTTCAGCATCTTTTCATTTCGTCTGATTTATCTGCAGGCAATAAAGCACGATGAATACGCCGGCCTTGCTGCTGAAAAAAACGTTTACAAGCAAATCATCCATGCAGAGCGGGGCATGATTCTCGACGCGAACAACGAAGTCCTCGCGCACAACATTCCTGTGGAAACCGTGGTCGCCGATGCAACGCATTTTAACAACCGGCAAGCGATCGTTGCTCTCGTAAGCCACGAACTTGGCATCCCGTCCGGGGAGGTCGCGGAAAAATTAGACAGCGAGCGCCGTTATATCGTGATCAAGCGTGAAGTGCCCGCGGCTACGGCAAACGCGCTGCGTCAGAAACTTCGCGCGGGCAATTTGCGCGGAATTTATTTCGAGCACGACGCCACGCGCATCTATCCAAACGGCTCCATGCTTTGTCATGTCATCGGATTCACCGACTTCGATCGTCACGGCATCCAAGGCGTGGAAGCCTCGATGGAGTGAATACCTTCACGGGCAGGACGGTTATCGTTTCATCGAGCACAACCGGGCCGGACAAGAGATCGTACCCTACCGGGGGCAGGAGCGCGCTCCGCGCGACGGCTACCAAGTCCATCTGACCGTCGATCTTGGTTTGCAGAATATCGTCGAGAATGAAATCGACGCCGCCATGGCGCAATATTCGCCGCAAAAAGCCACCATTATTCTGATGCGGCCGCAGACAGGGGAAATCCTGGCAATGGCCAATCGGCCGAATTTTGATTTGAACCTCCGCTCGGAGGCCCGGCCAGAGCAGATGAAAAACCGGGCGATCATCGACATGATGGAGCCGGGTTCCACCTTCAAGATCGTCGCGGCCGCCGCCGCTCTCAATGAACGCAAGGTGCGGCCTGATTCGTCGATTTTTTGTGAGAACGGTCTCTGGAATTTCGGCGGCGCCGCTCTGCACGATCATCGCGCGTTTTCGAATTTAAGTGTCCGCGAGATTCTCATCAAATCGAGCAACATCGGCGCGGCCAAACTCGCCCTCACTGTGGGCGACCAAAAGTTTTACGAATACATTCGACGCTTCGGATTCGGCGAGCGCACGGGAATTGAACTGCCTGGCGAGATCAACGGATTGATTCGGCCTCCGAAATCCTGGAGCAAAATCTCGATCACACGTATTCCGATGGGGCACGAGATCGGGGTGACGCCACTGCAAATGACGGTGGCAATGGCGACGATTGCCAACGGCGGCAAGTTGATCATGCCGCGCATGGTGAAATCGATCACTACATCGGAGGGCAAAAGCATCAGTTCACTTTCTCCGGTGGTGCTGCGTCAGGTTATTTCCTCTGAAACCGCCAAAGAAATTGGTGATGCGCTCCGAGGCGTCGTTAGCGACAGCGGCACAGCCGCCGCCGCGGCCGTGCCAGGTTTTACCATTGCTGGAAAAACCGGAACCGCGCAGAAAGTTAATCCCCGAGGCGGATATGAAGAGGGAAAGTACGTCGTTTCTTTCGCCGGCTACCTTCCGGCCGAGCATCCTGAGTTTGTCGGTCTCGTGGTGCTCGATGATGCGCACACGAGCAAACCGGAGTTGAATTACGGCGGGCTGGTAGCAGGGCCGATCTTTTCCCGTCTTGCGGAGAAGGCCGCCCGCTATCTTGATCTTGAGCCGCATGAGGAGATTCGCAAGGCGCTTCCTCGTGGAGCGCGTCGAAAAACCGCCGCCAGCAGAGCGAGCCCGCAAGACTGCGGCGGCGGAACGAATCGCCTTAACCAATGCCGCACGCCATTGAATGCCTCGCCGCGGCATGTTGAAACCTCATGCAGCTCAAGACTCTCCTCGCAGCGACTCCAGTTCGCCAGGTCATCGGGCCACTTGATCGCCCAGTGGAAAACATCGCGTATGACTCGCGGCGAGTGCAAAGGAACAGCTTGTTCGCGGCATTGCGGGGCGAGAAAACCGATGGCCATCAATTCATTGGTCAAGCCATCGACAAAGGCGCGTCGGTGATCGTTGCTGAACGCGAAAACAACGATCCGCGCATCACCTGTCTGGTTGTTGAGAACACGCGCACCGCGCTTGCTGATCTTTCAGCAGCTTTTTACGGGCACCCGGCGCGGAAATTAAAACTGGCGGCGGTTACCGGCACGAATGGCAAAACCACGACAACGTTTCTCATCAAACATATCTGTGAAAGAGCGGGTTTGCGTTGCGGACTAATCGGAACGGTGCGTTACGAGATTGGTGAGCGAATTCTGCCGGCCATCCGCACCACGCCAGAGTCGCTCGACCTGCAAGAGCTGCTGGCGCAGATCGCAAATGCCGGCTGTAAGGCGGCTGCGATGGAAGTTTCTTCGCACGCGCTCGCGCAGGATCGCACGCGCGGCCTCGAATGGAACGTCGCCGTGTTTACAAATCTCACCCAGGACCATCTCGATTTTCACGGGACAATGGAAAACTACTTCGATGCCAAGGCGAAGCTCTTCACTGGACTTGTGGGTCAGAAAAGAAAGCGCAAACCCGTTGCAGTTGTGAACATTGATGACCGCTACGGCCAGCAACTCCTCAATAAAATCGATAAACGCGTGGCGGTTGTCACTTATGGCATGGGGACGCGCGCGGATTTCCGCGCTTCAAATTATCGCGCCGAGTTCAGCGGCACATCCTATCAGCTGGACGCTCATGGCAAGAGCTACCTCGTGCGTCTCCCATTAATTGGGCGCTTTAACGTGACCAACTCCGTCGCCGCGCTGGCCGCGGCCACCGCTCTCGGAATCAACTTGCGAAACGCGGTGTTTAGTCTCGCCAAGTCGCCGCAAGTACCGGGACGTCTGGAATTAGTTCCAGCCAGGCGGCAATTCCAAGTGTTCGTCGATTACGCGCACACGCCCGACGCGCTTGGGAATGTTCTCAAAACTCTGCGAGAGCTCGAGCCACAGCGATTGATTGCCGTTTTCGGCTGCGGCGGCGATCGCGACCGACAAAAGCGCCCGTTGATGGCTGAGATGGCAGATCGCCTCGCGGACTACTCCATCATCACGTCCGATAATCCACGCAAGGAAGATCCGGGCGACATCATCGCGGAGATCGAAAAAGGTTTTCGCTCGAATCGCTATGAAAAAATCGTCGATCGTACCCAGGCCATTGATCGCGCCGTTGCGCTCGCCCGACGCGCGCGACATTATATTGATTGCGGGCAAGGGACACGAAAATTATCAGGAGTTCGGCGATTACACGATCCCGTTTGACGACATTCAGGTCGCGCGTCGGGCGATTGAGGATCATCCAGTGGAGTTTTGACTTTATCTGTCAGCATGAATCCGCTTCCGCTTTCTCAAATCGCCCAGTTTGCCGGGGCTTCACTCTCATCCGGAGATGGCAGCGTGATGATCGAGACAAGCTCAGCACCGATTCACGCACGCTTAAGCCAGGCGAATTGTTCGTCGCGTTGCGTGGCGAAAATTTTGATGGTCACAATTTTGTTCAATCTGCCGCAAAAGCTGGCGCGGCTGGGGCGATCGTTGAGTCCAATTGGAGGGGGAAAGTTCCGGAGAACTTTCGCGCTGGTCCGGGCGAAAGACACTTTGCAGGCGTACCAGCAGCTCGCGGCCAACTACCGGAAATCGCTCGCGCTAAAAGTGGTCGGGATTACCGGAAGCAACGGCAAGACGAGCACGAAGGATTTTACTGCGTCAGTGCTCGCCCGCCGTTTTCAGGTCACGAAAACGGAAGGAAATTTCAATAACCACGTTGGGCTGCCCCGAACTATCCTGGATGCCACGTCGCAAGACGAAGTCGCTGTCTGGGAGATTGGCATGAATCACCCTGGTGAAGTTGCGGCGCTGTCGAAAATCGCCGCGCCTGATGTGGCCATCATCACCAACGTCGGTGTCGCACACATCGAGTTCATGGGTTCGCGCGAGGCAATTGCTGATGAGAAAGGCGCCCTTGTGGAAGCTGTTAGCGTTGGGGGAACAGTCATCCTGAATGCGGACGATCCTTTTAGCGCGCGCATCGCCGCGCGTGCGCGCGCCAAAGTCGTCCTGGCGGGCACAACTGACGGAACGATCCGCGCAGCCGAAATAAGCCAGAGCGAGGACGGAACGGAGTTCACTATTCTCGAGGGCGCGCATCGCTGCCGCGCACAGTTGCCCGTGCCCGGCCTGCACATGGTGCAGAATGCGTTGCTCGCAGTCGCCGCTGGACGTGTCTTCGGTGTCTCCCTGGAGGAATGTGCTGCCGGTCTCGCTGCCGCGCCGCTGGCCAAAGCGCGTTTGCAGATCAAGAAGATCGGTGGCGTTGAGTTCATTGACGACAGCTACAACGCAAATCCTGATTCCATGAAGGCGGCCTTGCGCACCTTGGCGGAACTGCCCGCTGAGGGGAAACGCATTGCTATTTTTGGGGAAATGAGGGAACTCGGCTCCGAATCGGAGCGCGGCCATCGCGAGGTGGGAGAAATCGCGGCCACGTTAAAAATCGATCAGCTGATCGCGATCGGAAATATGGCGGCGGAAATCGCTCACGGCGCCAAGGATGCCGGACTCAAAAATACCGCAATCGTAGAATCGACCGCAGAAGCCGCTCAGTTGTTAGGTGAAATCGCTGCGCCGGGCGATCTCGTGCTGGTAAAAGGCAGCCGCCTGGCTCGGACCGAGCGCGTGATTGAAGCATTCCGCAATTCGCAATCCGCATTCGTCAGTTCGCCATGATGTACTACCTCCATCGCCTGAGCGATCAGTTCATTGGGTTTAATGTTTTCCTTTATGTCACTTTCCGAGCTATCGCCGCCGCGGTCACGGCATTCCTCGGCACGTTGGTTTTTGGAAACCTTATCATCGGAAAACTGACTGCGCTGAAGGTGGGACAACCAATTCGCGAAGCGGCTGAAGTTCACCGCCTCGCCGAGCTTCATGGCGTTAAACAGGGCACGCCTACGATGGGAGGCGTGCTCATTATCGGAGCCGTTTTTGTGTCGAGTCTTTTCTGGGCCCGTCTCGATAATCGCTTCGTCTGGTTGGCGCTGTTCAGCATGGTCTATCTCGGGGCGCTCGGTTTCGCGGACGACTATCTCAAGGTGACGAAGAAGAAATCCGAAGGGATCAGCGGCCGGATCAAACTCCTTTTTCAAATCTCGCTCGCGGCAATCGTCACTGCCCTTTTCCTCACGAATCCATTGTTGGAAGTGCAGGCGCGCTCTCTGTACGTGCCGTTCGTTAAAGCGCCGGTCATTGTGAACATGAGCTGGTTTACATTTGTTTTTTTTGCGCTCGTTATCGTGGGTTCATCGAACGCGGTGAACCTCACTGATGGATTGGATGGCTTGGCGATCGGTTGCACCATTCCAGTGGCATTCGCATACGCATTGCTTTCTTACGCAGCCGGCAATTTCCGGATCGCGGAATACTTGCAGGTGCCTTTTTATCCGTTCGCCGCGGAGTTGACGGTAGTTTGCTCGGGCCTTATCGGCGCGGGCCTCGGTTTTCTCTGGTTTAACTGCTATCCAGCCAAAGTTTTTATGGGCGATACCGGATCGCTGGCCATCGGCGGGATGCTGGGCGTCGTCGCGATCTGCTGCAAACAGGAACTGCTTTTGGTCGTGGTCGGCGGCGTGTTCGTGATCGAAGCCGTCTCAGTGATTTTGCAGGTGTTGAGTTTCAAACTCACGGGCAAGCGATTTTTTGTCATGTCGCCACTGCATCATCATTTCGAACTAACGGGCTGGAAGGAGAGCACCGTGATCGTTCGGTTCTGGATTCTGTCAATCATCTTCGCCCTGCTCGGCTTGGCGACACTGAAACTGAGATGAAAAACGCGCGCTACGAAAATCAAAATATCGCCGTTCTTGGTGCGGGCCTGAGCGGGAGCGCTGCGGCGCTTCTGCTCAGATCGGAGGGCGCACAGGTTACGGTGCTCGATAGCGCCGAGGAGAAGAACTTACTTAAATCGACCATAGACAATCTGCGGGCACAGGGTGTGCGCGTGATTTGCGGGGCGACAGCGGATAAAGATTCGTCCGCGTATCAGATGACCATTTTAAGTCCCGGCATCGATCCGGCTTCCCCACTGGTGCGCAATTTTCTTTCGCGCGGGATTGAAGTAATCAGCGAACTCGAGCTGGGCTGGCGGTCGTGTGAGACTCCGGTCATCGCCGTTACGGGCACGAACGGCAAAACGACAACGACGGAATTGTTGGCTCAAATGTTGAATGCCTGCGGCCAGCGAACGATTGCTTGCGGGAACATTGGCAAACCGCTTTCCGAAGTGGCGCGGGAAAGGCAGCCATTCGATGTGCTAACGGTTGAGGTGAGCTCGTTCCAACTGGAAGCGATCGAAACCTTTCATCCATCCATCAGCCTCTGGCTGAACTTCGCTCCTGACCATCTCGACCGTTATCGCTCCGTGCCTGATTATCGCGCGGCCAAGCTGCGCATTTTCGAAAATCAAACCGAGACCGACGTGGCAGTCGTAAACGGGATCGAAAAATTTCCCGCGATTTGCCCGCGCAAGATCACTTTTAGCGCGTACTCCAATCAAGCGGATTTCCAACTTTCTGATGGTGCGATTGTTTACCAAAACCAAGCCGTCCTCCGTTTGTCAGACACGAAACTTCGTGGGCTGCATAACATCGAGAACTTGATGGCGACGCTCGCTGCTGGCATGGCGCGCGGACTCTCGTTCAAGGAAATAGTCCCGTCCCTCTGTAAGTATGAGCCCCGGCCGCATCGTTGCGAATTTGTCCGCGAAGTCAGCGGCGTCGAATATGTGAACGACTCGAAGGCGACAAACCTCGACGCGGTGGACAAAGCGCTGCGTGCGCAAAATAAGCCGGTCATCCTCATCGCTGGCGGCAAGGACAAAGGTTTTAGCTTTGATCCGCTTCGCTCTCTAGTGAAGGAGAAGGTCAGATCGACGATTTTAATCGGCGACATGGCCGACAGCATCAGGCGTTCCTGGAGCGGCGCGGTCGAGTGCGAAATCGCAAACTCGCTTGCGGACGCAGTCGAGCGCGCACATGCCAGCGCAAAACACGGGGAAGTGGTCCTGTTTTCCCCGGGCACATCGTCGTTCGACATGTTCAAAAGCTACGCCGATCGAGGCGACCAATTTCGCGCGCTCGTGCAGGCATTGCCTCAAACAGACCGATGAAAATCCTCCGGCTCTTCAGACATAAAAAACTCGCGGCTGCAACCGCACGCCGCGCCTCGGCTGCATCTGCGGGAATGGATTTCGGAGACATCCCCGAGCCAAACATGAAACTGTCGCGGGCGTTGCTCATAGTGTTGCTATTGCACGTGGTTGCCGTGTCGGGAATCATCGCGTTCAACGCAATCAAGACGCGAGAGAGTTCATTTGTACCCGGAATTCCAGCGAACACGGAAAACAGGACGGCGGGCACAGCGGGAACGCCAGTTCACGCGGACGGTGCCAAACCGCGCGATGGGGTGGCACGACAGGAAAGCGCGCCACCCCACGATGCAAAGCCTTCACATTCGCCTTCGAAAGACGAACACCCAAAGGCGCCCTCCTTCGCCAAGGCTACGGCGGACAAGCCTCCGTCTTCGGGAAAAACTTACATCGTAAAAAAAGGCGATAATCCCGTCACAATCGCAAAGAGATTGAAGGTCTCTTACGATGATCTGCTGGCTCTGAACCACATTGAAGATCCCCACAAATTGCAGATCGGCCAAAGGCTTTTGATCCCGACGACAAACCAAAAGAAGAACAAGAAATGAAAATCGGTGTGTGAATCCAATTATGCATCGTAAGAGCGCCTATATCCTTTTCCTTGCAGTGCTGGCACTGCTGGTCATTGGGATCGTCATGCTTTTTAGCACAAGCGCTTTTGCGCACGACAGTCACGGCGACGTTTATTTCTTCATTAAACGGCAGGCGATTTGGGTTGGGATTGGATTCGTAGTCTGCATCTTCGGCGCGCTGATCGACTATCACTTCTGGCGGCGGACATGGTGGCTTTGGTTCGCGTTGGCACTGGCGGCTCTGGCGCTTTGCTATGTTCCGCACATCGGAATGCGCCTCAATGGATCGCGCCGCTGGGTCGGCTGGGGCCCGGTCACTTTCCAGCCATCGGAACTGGCAAAGTTGGCCGCAATCTTTTTTCTCGCCGCCTGGTTTGCGCGATATGAACAACCGCACAGCAACGTGCTCTTTGGACTGATTCTTCCGCTCGCGATCATCAGCCTGCCGGCTGGGCTTGTGCTGGGCGAAGTCGATCTGGGCACAACGGCTTTGATCGGTACAACGGCGTTCGTCGTGATGTTCATTGCTGGCGCTAATCCTCTATGGCTCGGTGCTGTGTCGTTCGCCGGCCTGAGCGCTCTTCTCATTGTCGCTACCCAAATCTCCGAGCGAATGGGACGGCTCTCCGCTTTTCTTCATCCGGAGAATTTCAAAGAAGATGCTGGCTTGCAGCAAATGCAGGCGTTGATCGCCTGGGGCAGCGGCGGAATGGAAGGCCTTGGCCTGGGCAACGGGCGCCAGAAGATGCTTTATCTGCCCTACGCGCACACTGATTTTATTTTTCCAATTATCGGTGAAGAGCTGGGGCTGCGGTTCAGCCTCCTCGTGGTTTTTTTATTCGTGGTGATAATTGTTTGCGGCATCATGATTGCGCTGCACGCGAAGGATCGTTTCGGATTGCTCCTCGGCTGCGGCGTTGTTTCGCTCCTTGCGTTACAGGCCGCAGTCAACATAGGCGTGACCACGTCGCTGCTGCCGAATAAGGGGTTGCCGCTGCCTTTTATCAGCTACGGCGGTTCGAATCTGGTCGCGTGCATGTTCGGCATCGGTTTGTTGCTGAACATCTATCGGCAGGGCATTCTAGAACCGCCGCAAAAGCGACACGCCACGATGCACGCTAGGTTAACACTGCGGATTTAGATGAGACTGATGAATCCTATAAAGCCTGTGCGACAACCAAAAATCGAAAACCAACTTTCATGAATGCAGTGATTGCATGCGGAGGAACCGGCGGCCATCTTTTCCCCGGCATCGCTGTGGCGGAAGTGCTGCACGATCGCGGCCACGAAGTGATGCTGCTCATTTCCGAGAAGGATATTGACGCTCTGGCGCTTTCGGGTCGCACAAATTTTCGAGTCGAAAAACTACCCAGCATTGGGCTGCCTTCGGCATTTTCTCCAGCATTCTTCGGATTCATTCGCCGCTTTTACGAAAGCTTGTCACTTTGCCGGTCTCTTTACCGTAAATTCAAGCCTCAGGTAGTCCTCGGCATGGGCGGATTCACTTCCACTGCGCCGGTGCTGGCGGGACGGATACGCGGAATTGCCACCTTCATTCACGAATCAAACGCCATTCCCGGAAAGGCAAACCGACTGACAGCGCGGGTAGTGAATGCCGTCATGCTCGGCTTCAAGGAATGCGCGCCCTTTTTTCCAAAAACGCACACGGAAGTCACCGGCACGCCGGTCCGGACCGAACTGGTGCGTTTGGATCGGAAAGTTGCGCGCCAAAAACTTGGGCTACACGAAGATCTTCCGACGTTGCTTGTGATGGGAGGCAGCCAGGGTGCGAGCGGAATTAATCAGGCGCTGATCAAATCGCTGCCATTCCTGCAAGGTGTGCCGCTCCAGGTGATCCATCTTTCCGGCGCGCGCGATGAACGGTTGGTCGCAGATAACTATCGCCGCGAAAATATCCCCGCTTACGTCGCCGCTTTTCATCATCGGATGGAAGAAGTGTACAGCGCCGCCGATCTCGTTGTCGCGCGAGCAGGCGCGGCCAGCTTGGCTGAGTTCGCAGCTTTTTCATTGCCCGGCATCCTGATTCCGTTTCCCTACGCCACCAATGATCATCAAACGCGTAACGCAGAAATTTATGCTCGCGCTCAGGCAGCGATTCTCCTCAAGGAGTCAGAGGTCTCTGGCGAATTGCTCGCACGTAAGATTCGCGAGTTGATCCAGGATCCGCAACTGATTCAGCAAATGGCTGCCAATTGTTCGCGTCTGGCGCCAAAAGATGCAGCTGGGCGCGTAGCAACGACGATGGAGAAATACACGAGTCATGAACCCCGCGTTTAAAGAATGCAGTGCGCCCGCCGATCGCGTCCCACCGCTCGACTTGTCGCACTTTCTGACGCGTGAACAGCACCGGATCCATCTTATTGGCGTGGCCGGAAGCGGCATGAGTGGCCTCGCTGGGCTTCTGATCGAGCTTGGGCACGCCGTGAGCGGCTCGGACAAGGCCACTAGTACGGAGACGGAGCGATTGCAGCGGCTAGGCCTGCGGTTTCATGAGCAGCATCGTCCGGAGCATGCGGGCGCCGCCGATCTTGTCGTTTGTTCCTCCGCAATCAAAGGCGACAATCCGATTCTTGTGGCCAGCCGCGATTCCGGTAAACCGGTCGTGCGTCGCGCGGAAGCTCTGGCTGCAATCATGAGTGCAAAGCGCGGGGTTGTTATCGCCGGAATGCACGGCAAAACGACTACCTCAGCTATGACTGCACACGTGTTGCGAGAAGGCGGACTCCATCCATCGCATTATGTCGGCGCCGAAATTCCGCTTCTCGGAACGAACGCACACTGGGATTGGCGCGGCGAATATTTTGTTGCTGAGGGAGACGAAAGCGACGGCACCCTGCGCTGCTTTCGTCCCGAGCACTCACTTATTCTGAATATCGAGGAAGAGCACCTGGATTTTTATGCCGATCTGGCTGCGATTGAAAATGTCTTTGGGCAACTCATCGATCAAACGAGCGGAACAGTCTTCTACAACATTGACGATCCCAACACGGCTCGATTGTGTGTGAAACGCAACAGCGCTGTCTCTTACGGATTTTCGGAGAATGCCCGTTATCGCGGCATCAATGTCGAGCTGCGGGACTTCGGCTCGGTTTTTTGCGTTTATCGGCGCGGCCAAAAACTCGGCCAAGCGACCCTTAATGTTCCCGGAGAACACAACGTGCACAATGCCCTTGGCGTGATCGCACTCGCCTCCGAGCTTGGAATTCCATTTGAGAAGATTGCGGCTTCCCTCCGTAAATTCGAGCACGCGCGGCGCCGGTTTGAGATCAAGTATGAGAGCGATCGTTTTTTGCTTGTTGACGATTACGCGCATCACCCCAGTGAAATTCGCGCTACGTTGAGGACCGCGCGAGGCACTGGTCGCAAACGGGTGCTGGCCATATTTCAACCTCATCGCTATTCCCGCACGAAAGCGCTGCGCAGCGAGTTTGGCTGTGCCTTTGATGAGGCTGATCGCGTGGTGGTCACAGATGTTTATCCTGCGAGCGAACCGCCGATCCCTGGAATCAGCGGGCAGACGATTGTCGATGAAATGGTGAAACACGGTCATCGTGCTGCGAGTTACCAGCCGCGGTTCGAGCACGTGCATTGGGGTATCGGCAACGCGCTCGATGCCGGCGATCTCGTGTTGAGTCTCGGTGCGGGCAACATTCACGAGCAATTGTCGATCCTGGCTGCGGATCTGGTGATTGCCGAAAAGTTAAAGGCGATTGTCGGCGAAGAAGGCGACGTCCGCCTTTACGAGCCGCTCTCGAAACACACGACGCTGCGCGTAGGCGGCCCAGCGCAATTTTGGGTCGAGCCGCGAGACGAAAAGGCTTTTTCGGACTTAATTCGGTTTTGCCGGGATGAAAACCTGCCGCTTTTCGCAATGGGTCGCGGATCGAATCTTCTTGTACGCGACGGTGGCATCCGTGGTGTGGTTGTTCATCCATGCGGCGGCGATTTCGACAAGATCGAGGTCAACAGCTCCGAAATCACCGCAGGCGCAGGTGTAAAGTTGAGGGAAGTTGCTTATGCGGCGCGCGCGGCAAATCTCGGCGGACTCGAATGGATGGAAGGAATCCCGGGCGTAATCGGTGGTGGGTTGCGCATGAACGCCGGCGCGATGGGCGCTCAAACTTTCGAGAGCGTGACGCGCATTCGCTATCTCGACGCCGAAGGCAATCCGCACGCCAGGAATCGAGATCAGCTTGAGGTCTTTTACCGGCGGTTTCCGTTGCTGGAAAATAATTTTGCGATTTCGGCGACATTCCGCGCGCAGCCGGCCGAGCGTGCAGCGATTGATGGTCGCTTGCGCGAATCGCAGGAGAAACGGCGCACCACTCAGCCAATCGCCAAGAGTGCAGGCTGTATTTTTAAGAACCCCGGCAGTATTCCGGCAGGAAAACTGGTGGATGAACTGGGGCTGAAGAATTCGCGTGTCGGAAATGCGCGCGTGTCGGAGGTGCACGGCAATTTCATCGTGAACGATGGCGGCGCGACCGCAGCGGAAATGCTTCAATTGATCGACAAGATACAAAGCGCGGCGCGGGCAAAACGTGGGATCGAGTTGGAGACTGAAGTGGAAATTGTCGGGGAGCCTGGATGATATGAAAGATCTGCCAAGAAAAATTGCGGTTCTCATGGGAGGCCCCGGCTCCGAACGCGAGGTTTCACTTGCCACTGGGCGAGGGGTATCGAAGGCGCTTCGCTCGTTAGGCGCGGAGGTGGCGGAAATCGATGTGCGGGACAAGGACTTCCAATTACCCAGCGATGTCGATCTTGCGTTCATTACGATTCACGGAACTTTCGGCGAAGACGGCCAGCTCCAGAGAATTCTGGAACGCCACGGCATCGCTTATACGGGTGAGGGAGTAAATGGAAGCGAGATCGCTTTCGACAAAATTCGGACAAAAGAAAAATTTCGGGAACATGGAGTAAGGACTCCTCTCTGGGAAGTAATTCATCCCGGTCAGCGCCCAACGTTTCCGTTGCCGATCGTCGTCAAGGCCCCACGGCAGGGATCAACGGTGGGCGTCGTGATCGTGAAAAGTGAAGGCGAAATCGAATCCGCGATTAGTGAAGCCGCAAAGTATGGCCGCGAATTGTTGATAGAAAAATTTGTGATCCGGTCGGGAATTGACCATAGGTATCCTCGGTGACCAAGCCTTGCCCATTCTCGAAATAATTCCCAAGGGCGGCTTTTACGATTTCAACAACAAGTATCCGTTTCTCAATCCGCAGGCGGGCGGCGGAGCAGAGCATGTTTGCCCGGCGAAGATCGACGCCGCAAAAACAAAAGAGATTCAGGAACTGGCGCTCCGCGCATTTCGCGCAGCGGGTCTGCAGGTGTACGCGCGCGTAGACGCAATTTTGTCTGAGAACGGGGAGCCGTTTATTCTGGAGATCAATACCATCCCTGGAATGACCGAGGCCAGCCTCCTGCCCGAGGCCGCGGCTGCAGCCGGGATCAGCTACGTCGATCTTTGCGCCCGCATTATCGCGCTCTCCCGCCTTCGCCAAGGCTACGGCGGGCAAGCTCGCGCCAGAACAGAAGGGAGCGGGAGATGAGTCTTGGCCAAAGGAAATCCCGATCGCGCAACCGACGAGTGTCCAATGTCCGCCAGCGGCGTCAGCAGCACTTGCTCGACGTGAAGGTCCGTTCCCGCAGAGTGATACAGCATCGCATTCGAAGAGCCATGGGCGTGCTCTCCAGAGTAATTTTGCTCGCGGCGGTGCTCGGTGCCGTTTACGCGGGTGCGCGCGAAGCTGTAAGACGCCTCTTCTTTGAGAATCCGGATTATCAACTCAAGACAATTGAATTGCAGACTGACGGCACCTTGCAGCGTGAGCAGGTTTTGAAAGAAGCCGATCTGCGTGAAGGCGAAAATATTTTCAAGGTAAACCTGGCGCGCGTTCACGATCGGATACAGCAGCTTCCTCAGACCGACGAAGTCCAGGTGGTGCGAAAATTGCCGGGCGAAATCGATATTCGTGTGGTGGAACGAAAGCCCGTCGCCTGGATCACTAGCGAAAAAGAAATTTCCGATCCGTTTGCGTCGGATGCTGCTTTTTTGGTGGACGCGCGGGGCGCTTTGATGAAACAAAAGAAGTTGTTGCCGGAATATTTGGGATTGCCGCTCATTTTGGGATGCTCGAGCGAAGCGCTCGAGGCCGGAAAAGTTGTCGAATCCTCCGAGGCAAAAACAGCGCTGGAGTTGCTTCGTCTAAGCACGCGCAGCTCTTTGCAAATGCGCTTTCAGATTCGAGAGATCGATGTCTCGAAAGGTTATTGCCTGCTGGTAACGGACAAGAATCACGCGCGCGTGACGTTCGGGTTTAATGATCTGGACACGCAATTACGGCGACTGGAACATTTTCTTGTTTATTGTGATGACTCAAAGCAGGAACTCGGGACTGTAAACTTGCTTGTGCAACGGAATATTCCCGTCACTTTCGCTCAGCGTCCGGCAACTGTCATTAACGATACGATCGAGCCCGCTGTGGAGCCGCGCATCATGAAGGCAATCCCTGTGCACGCCCCCGAGACCCGCCTTAGCCAAGGCTCCGGCGGGCAGGAACCTGTGCCGTCAGCTCCGAAAACCCGCGCTGATTCAGGCGTTCCTCCCAAGGCAATTCCCAGCCACCAAAAGAAAACGGATTAACAACGATGGCGAGCAACAATTTGATGGTCGGTCTTGAGATTGGCACCTCCAAAATCTGCGTGGTCGTCGGGGAAAGCCGCACAGATGGCACTCTCAAAATTCTCGGTGTCGGCCAGACGCCGTCGCGCGGCGTGCGTAAGGGCGAGATTGTTGATTTTGAAACCGCGATGAAATGCGTGCACGAAGCAGTGGTCGATGCCGAGCAGAAAAGCGACGTGATGATCCGCAGTGTTTACGTTTCTGTCGCCGGGTCGCATCTGCAAAGTTTCAATAATCGCGGATGCGTGATGCTGCCCGAGGATCGCGATGAAATTGATGAGCAGGATGTCGAGGACGTGAAAATTAATGCGCGCGAGGTGAGTATTCCGGCGCAAAACGCGTTCCTGCATTCCATCATTCAACATTACCATGTGGGTGGACAGAACGGCGTGCTGAACCCGATTGGCATGTTGGGTCAAAAATTGGAAGCCGATTTTCATATCATCCACGGCGTGCGCACGCGTATTCAAAATACCATCCGCTGCGTGAAAGAGCTGCCGCTGGACGTGGAGGACGTTGTTTTTGGCGGACTCGCTTCCGCGCAGGTGGTGCTCACCCAGCATGAAAAGGATCTTGGCGCGCTAGTGATCGATATTGGCGGCGGGACGACGGATTACGTGTTGTATGCCGACGGCGCAGTGAAACAAAGCGGTTGCCTGGCCGTGGGCGGCGACCACATCACAAACGATATCTCCATGGGGCTGCGCATCCCGATGGCGCGCGCGGAGAAATTAAAGATTGAAGAGGGCAGTTGCATCCTCGGCAATTGTTTGCCTGGCGAAATGATTTTGTTAAAGGACGATTCAGGGTTCGCTGGAAAAGAGATCGATCGGGAAACGCTGAACACGATCATTCACCTGCGTATGCGCGAAGGCCTCGAGCTGCTCAAGCGCAGGCTCGAAGAGCAGCCGTATCTCAACTATCTCGGAGCCGGCATTTTCATTACTGGCGGTTGCAGCCTTCTTAACGGTATCGACCATCTAGTAGAGGAAATTTTCGAAATACCTGCGCACCTGGCGCACGCGCAGACAACATGGGGCGTAACGTCCGCAGTGGAGGATCCCCAGTTCTCGACGGCGATCGGCCTGGTCAAGTTCGCACAAGTGATGCAAACGGATCGGCCGCGGCGGGGATTCGGCCGGATGATCGGAAGATTTTTCAGCGGAATGCGATGACAATGAAGCACCAAGCTCCAACATCCAAGCACCAGAGAATTTCCAAGCAGCAAGCTGGGAAAGCCCCAAAGCGGCGTAATGTAACCTTCAAGTACCCGGCAGTGTCGGACAGCACACTAGTTTTGAATGAGGCTCCAAACGGAAAAGAAGCCTCGAAGCATCCATTTGACTTGGAAGAGCGCACGGCGCGATTCGGCGAAGCAATCGTCCGCTTCTCGAAAAGGATTCCACGTAACCCCACAAATGATCGCTTAATTGATCAGTTGGTTGGGTGTGGAACGAGTATTGGTGGAAACTACTGCGAAGCCAACGAGAGCGTTTCGAAAAAGGATTTTCGCCACATGATTTCTCGTTGCGTAAAGGAATCGAAGGAAACGAAATTCTTTCTTCGAATGCTTGCCGCTGCCGAACCGCAGCTTGCCGACGAAGCGCGCGACCATTATCGCGAGGCAAAGGAGTTGCATCTGATTTTCGCGAGCATTTTTCGGAAAACTAAGGGCCAGGCTTCATGAGTGTGGCCACTGATTTGAGATTTGGAGATTCTCTGGATGTTGGAATTTGGAGGTTGGTGATTAAATATGATTCAACTCAGTAAAAATTACAGTCTACCAGACCGCATGGCGGAATTTATTCCGGTAAAAGTTGTGAGCGTCGGTGGTGCCGGTTTAAACGCGCTCGATCGAATCGTGCTCGACGGCTTGGAGAAAGCCGGCGTAGTTGCGATCAATACCGATGTGCAGTCCCTCACGAGTTCCGTGGCGCCGCACAAAGTGCAGCTGGGCCGTAATGTGACGCGCGGTTTGGGCGCGGGCGGCGACCCGGAGCTTGGTTATCAAGCCGCTGTAGAATCGACTGACGAAATTCGCGAAGCGCTCTCGGATGCAAATGTGATTTTCATTTGTGCAGGGCTGGGTGGCGGCACCGGTTCAGGCGCGGCGCCCTATGTCGCGCAACTGGCGCGTGAAGCCGGCGCGCTTGTGATCGCCTTTGTCACTCTTCCATTCACATTTGAGGGGAAACGGCGCAATGCGCAGGCACGAGAGGCGCTCGCACGGCTCAACGAGGTTGCCCACTCAGTGATTTGCTTCGAGAACGACCGAATGGGCGACATGATCGCGCCACACGCTGGAATTCATCAGGCGTTCGCGACGGCCGATATCACGATCAGTCAGAGCGTTCGCTCGATTGTGAACCTGATCCAGCGGCCGGGACTCATTCGCATCGGCTTCGATGATTTGCTCGCGGCATTGCGCGCTCACAATGGCCGTTGCTTGTTTGGCTACGGTGAAGCCGATTCAGACAATCGCGCGCACGACGCGCTCACGCAGGCGCTCAAAAATCCGTTGATGGATCGTGGCCGAATGCTGGCTGACGCCACACACGTTCTCGTGCAGGTGGCGGGTGGGCCGGGGCTCACACTCTCTGAAGTCGAAATCCTCATGCAGGAACTCGGCCGTCACGTGAGCGAGCAAACACAAATTCTCTTTGGCGCCGCTGTGGACGGACGGCTGGGAGACCGGTTGAGCGTGACCATCATCAGCTCGCTCGCTGCGGAAGAGGATTTGATTTCACAATCCGCCGACTCGGGGACCTTCAGTAACGTGGCCACGCATCCGCCAGCCCAGGAGCAGCACCAACATCCCGCGCCACAGATTTATATCGAACCAGAACCAGTGGCGATGGAACCTGCGCCTCCGGAGGAAAGCATTTCGTTTGAAGAACCGGTGGCGACCGCGGAAGCGATACCGGCGTCTGGATTCGTGCCGAGTGAACCAGAGCCACTGGCAGTTAAGCCACAGAAAAAGACGGTCCCGCACAAGGAAGAAAAAGCACCGTCCGAAAAGTCTGCGCAGGCGAAGCAGGAAGTTTTGCAATTCGAGCCGGTCACGCGTGGCCGCTTTGAAAAAAGCGAGCCAACCATCGTCGAGGGCGAAGATCTCGACGTTCCGACTTATCTGCGAAAGAATATCAAAGTGAAGTGATTTTTTGCGCCCAGGCGCGTTGACCGCGGCAGACGCAGGAAGTGCGCTTCGGCCGAAGGGTCACTTCTTCATCAATTCCAGCACCGCTGTCGTCATTCCGACGATGCCTGTGCGAATGGTGGGCTCGGGGACGGGGGCAAACTTGCTGGAGTGCAGACTCGGCAGCGATACGCCGGTTTTCTTCGACTCGGCCACTTTTCCCGGATCGACTGCGCCGACAGTGAACATGAGCGCCGGAATCGAGTGATCGGGCAAACTGTATTCGGAAAAATCTTCAGCGCCCATGCTTGGATCTTTCTGCACGACATTGTCGTTGCCCAGCGCCGTTTTGAGCGACGCGGCCACGCGTTTGGTCAGATCCGGATTGTTGTATGTGGCAGGGTCGAATTCCGCCTGAAGCACATGGACCTCGGGCAATTTGTCTGTCGGAACACCGAACGCGGTTGCGCAATCTTTGGCGATCCGCGCAATCGCGGCCAGTACCTTTTCGCGCACTTCCTTTTTATAGGTGCGCACCGTTAACTGCATCTTCACTTCGTCGGGGATGATGTTGTGCTTGGCGCCTCCGTGAATCGAACCCACCGTGACTACGACCGGATCGACGGGGTTATTCTCGCGCGAGGCGATCGTTTGCCAGGCATTGATGATCTGCGCAGAGAGGACAATCGGATCCTTTGTCGTCTCTGGATGCGCACCGTGTCCGCCGATGCCGTGCACAGTTACGTCAACTGAATCGACATTGGCAAAAGCGTACCCCTCAGTGATGCCGATCTTGCCAGTCGCGATTTCAGCGTCGTCGTGCAACGCCAACGCGTAATCAGGCTTTGGCCAGCGCGTGTACAGGCCGTCTTTCAACATCGCACGCGCGCCCCCGATAGCCTCCTCTGCCGGCTGGCCGATGAAAATGATGGTGCCATGCCATTGGTCCTTGAGCTTCGCGAGAGCGCGCGCGGTGCCGATGAGGGTGGACATGTGAATGTCGTGCCCGCACGCGTGCGCGACTGATACTTCTTTGCCCTCGTCGTTTTTGGTCGTCACGGTGCTCGCGTAGGGCAAGCCTGTTTCTTCGTGCACCGGCAACGCATCCAGATCGCTCCGCACCAGCACGGTCGGCCCGGCGCCATTCTTCATCACGCCGACAACACCGAAGCAGGTCAGGCCCGGCTTGTCGTATTTGCCGACGTGCTCGGTGACGTCGCAACCGGCGGCTTTCAGTTCCTTCGCTACGATCGCAGACGAACGCTCCTCGTGTCCCGAGAGTTCGGGATGCGTGTGGAAGTCTTTGTAAATCGGCAGCAGCGACGGCAGTTCCGCATCGGCAAGGGATTGCGGCGTTTGCTGCGCACAAAGAAGCAACGCCGGCAAGATGGAGAACAACGAGATCAGACAACGAGCGAATTTTCATGCCTGTCATGCTGAGCGAAGTCGAAGCATCTCTCAATTTAATTCCGCGGCAAATGAGAGTAAGAGATTCCTCGACTTCGCTCGGAATGACACAAAAGTTTGTTGACCGATGGAATTCGAGAAAAACACGCTGCTCTTTGGCGCTGATCCGACCTCGCGCATCGTCGCCATTGAGCTTGGCGAAACCGGGACGGTGCGCGTTTATCGCCGGGAAAAAGATGGATCGACAATCGCCGACGTCGAGCCGTTCCATCCCTTTGTCTGGGCCGACAGCGACGTTGTCGATCTCGGCATTGAAGCCGAGAAACTTCGCGGCGATCTGAAGTATGGCTGGCTGATCACCGTCGATAGCTGGAAGGAACTCATCGCGTTGCGGAACGGATTGAAGAATGCCGGGCGCGACTTCTTCGCGTTCACGGATCCGGTGCAGCATTACCTCACAGCCACAGGGCGCACATTATTCAAAGATCTGCCGTTTGAAGAATTGAAACGAATGCAGATCGAAGTGCTGCAATACGTGGCATCGGCTTCCAGCCGATCCGCTGAGGATCATCGGCAAGATGCCGATCCACGGCTGACAACGACACATCATGAGCATTGCAATCTCGGACAACAGCGGCTGGGAAGAATTGCTCATTGTCGATCCAAACAACGTTGAGGAATCCGAACGAAAAGCGCTAAAGCGGCTTACTGCGCTTATCAAAGAACGCGATCCGGATGTGATCGAAGGTCATGATTTGTTTCGGATTCATCTGCCTTATCTCGTAGCCCGCTCAAAGAAACTGAAAACCAAGCTCGATTGGGGACGTACCCGCCTTCGCCAAGGCTACGGCGCGGCAGAAGGCGGCGGATTTTTGCGATCGCGGCCATCGCGACTTCAAATCGCGGAGAAGACCATCGATTATCCGAAGTTCACAATCGGTGGCCGGCATTTCGTTGATACGTTTTTGCTCGCGCAATTCTACGACGTCGGAATGCGTTCTCTTGCCGGTTTCGAACGGACGGGTGTCGCACGGCATTTCGATCTCTGTGACGACGAACAAATCTCAGCGCTTACAGGCAAAGAACTGGAGCGCGCGTATCTTGAGAATTCAGAAACGTTCCGGCGACGCGCGTTATGCGGCGTTCGAGAAGCGCGTGCCTTATCAGACCTGCTCAGTGCGAGCTACTTCATCCAGGCGCAAATTTTTCCGTACAATTACCAGGACGTCATTGTGCGCGGCAACGCCACGCGCATTAACGCGCTTTTCCTGCGCGAATATTTCCGGCAACGCCATTCCATTCCCGAGCTGCCGATGCCGCGCGCGTTCGAAGGCGGCTACACCGACATCTTCTTCACCGGCGTGGCGCGCAACGTCTGGCACTGCGACATCGCCTCGCTATATCCATCGGTGATGTTGCAGTTCGCGTGCTTCCCCGCAACGGATCAACTGCAAATTTTCAGGCATCTGCTTACTGACGTGCGCACCTTTCGACTCGAAGCGAAGGCGGAAATGCGGGCCGAACAAGATCCCGCCAAACAGCATCATCTCCAGGCGTTGCAAAACACGTTCAAGATTTTGCTTAACAGTTTCTATGGTTACCTCGGATTCGCACAGGGACATTTCGCTGATTTCGACGCAGCTGCGCGCGTCACCCAGATCGGGCGCGATCTGCTGAAGAAGATGATCGAATGGCTTAATGCTCACGGCGCGCAAGTGGTCGAGGTCGATACCGACGGAATTTATTTCGTGCCACCGGTAGACGTGGCATCGGCTTCCAGCCGATCTTCCTGAAGATCAGCGGCAAGACGCCCACGCCACAATCGGGGGACTGCGCGCGGCTTGGCAAAAGACTTGCCGGCCGGAATCGAAGTCGAATTCGACGAGCAGTTTGACGCGATGTTCAGTTACAAGGCAAAGAATTACGCGCTGCTCACAAGAGACGGCGACGTCATCATCAAAGGTGGCGCCCTCAAGTCCCGCGGACTCGAAAAATTCCAGCGCGTGTTTCTCGAAGAGATGATCAAGCTCATCATGCAGGGAAAACCGGAGGCGATCGCCGATCTTCGGAACGAGTTCGAACGAAAAATCCGAAACCGCGAATGGAAGATCGACATGTTAATGAAAACCGACACGCTCCAGGATTCGCTCGACAAATATCGCGCCAAGATCGCCGGCTCCGCACGCAACCGTGCGGCTGCGTACGAACTCGCGCTGACGAGCCAGCGCAATTACAAACCCGGCGACCAGATCAGTTACTACATCAAAGCAACGCCGAAGAAAGTGCCCGCGTACGAAGCCGCCAAACCCGCCAGCGAATTCGACCCGCAGAATCGTGACGAAAACGTCGATTACTACATAGCCAAACTCGACGAGCTGATGAAAAAATTCAGCGGCCTCACCGCCACGGCATCCGCGCCAAAACAGGAGAGCCTGGCGCTTTAACGTCGATAATGGTGACGTAAGTGCGCGATCCGCACGTCGTTGCCGAAAACGCGATAAACAATCCGGTGTTCGCCTGTGATTCGGCGAGACCAATATCCCTGCAGCGCGTGCTTTAACGGCTCGGGTTTCCCGATTCCGCGATAGGGATCGCGCATGATCTCCTTGATGAGTTGGTGAATGCGCTTCAGCGTCTGCGGATCTGTCTCCTGCCAATGGAGGTAATCCTCCCAGGCATCATCCGAGAAGACGAGATTCACGTGTCCAGCTTCAACTTCTTCCGGACACCCTTTCCGCGTTCGAGTTGGTCGATGGAGCGCAGGAGTCGCTTTGCATTCTCCGGAGACCGCAACAGGTGAGCTGTCTCTTCGAGCGACTCATACTCGGCGAGCGACAGCATGACCACAGATTGATCGCGGTTACGCGTGATCATAACCGGCGCGTTATCCTCACAGACGCGGTTGATCGTTGCCGCCAGATTTTCCCGCGCCGCAGTGTAGGTGATCGACTCCATACGGACAGGATACTGTCCAGTCAGCGAGGTGCAATCCGTAAACGGTCAGATCGTCTTCAGGAATTTGCGCACGTGATCGTGAGGGCCCGCGGTAAGGAAGAGAAGGACGCCGCGGTCGGCGCGGAAAACCAGTCGAATTTGCAGACTTACACGGCATTCAAAATAATTTCGGCGTAGCCGCCGAATTCCAAGACCGGAATGAAGATGCGGCGAGCCGAAGCCATCGCGAGCGGCATCGATTGCCTGAGCAATTTTGCGTCGGCTTGCCTTCGGGAAGCGGCGAACCGCGGCACGAAAAGCTTGGGAAAGATCAATCTGCAATGTCGGCTTCCAAATCGCCCGTGTATCGCTTGATCGTGCCCGTCTTTCGTTCACGAGCGATTCGTTTGTCCATGCGCCTGACGAATCGGTCGAGTTCCTTCTCCGTCACTCCGTACTCCTGAAGGGCGTAGTCGTCCGAGTGAACGGTGACTGGTCGCAACG
This sequence comes from uncultured Verrucomicrobiae bacterium, assembly GCA_963741065.1. Lineage (GTDB taxonomy): Bacteria > Verrucomicrobiota > Verrucomicrobiia > Chthoniobacterales > UBA10450 > Udaeobacter. The sequence goes on from CAVUGV010000018.1 coordinate 110,361, forward strand.
CGATGACATTGCCGTCGTGCAAAATGCCGATGTCTTCTCCTTTAGCCGCGCGTTTCAGCAACGAAGTGAGATTGGCTCGGGCGCGGGTAGGCGACAGGGTGGTCATGCGACTATATTAAGACGATATGGAGAGCAGCTCAAGGGGCTGTATTATCACTTGCCGCGATGCAATGACAGGGCAGAAGTAATACTCATGAAAACATTTGGCCATTTTATTTGTGCGCTGGCTGCAGCTGCACTTTTCGCCGCGATTCACAATGCATCTTCTGCTGAGAATGATCCCGCCGACATTAAAGCGGAAATCACCAAGCGGCACGATGAGGCGGTAAAGCGGTTGCAGGATTGGATCGCGCAGGTGTCGATCGCGGCGGAGGACCGCGGGTATCCCGAAGGCGCGGAGTACATGGCGAAGCTCGCGCGCGACGCGGGATTTCAGCAGGCGACTGTAATCAATACGGATGGGAAGCCGGGCGTGTTCGCGACTCTCGATGCCGGCGCGCCGAAAACGCTCGGACTGTATTTCATGTACGACGTGAAGCAGTTCGATCCGGCAGAATGGACGTCGCCGCCGACTGAAGCGCGAATCGTGGACAAAGCCCCGCTGGGCAAGGTGATCGTCGGCCGCGGCGCGGTTAATCAGAAGGGACCGGAAGCGGCCTTCCTGGCGGCGCTGCATGCGATTCGCGGCGCTGGAAAGAAGATGCCGGTGAACCTGGTGCTGGTGGCTGAAGGCGAAGAAGAAATCGGATCACCCCACATTCCCCAGCTCGTTAGGCGACCGGAAGTGCTGGCGGCACTAAAGAAATGCGGCGGCGTTTTCATGCCCTCGGCGTCCCAGGATTTGGATGGAGTTGTTACCGTCAGCCTCGGGGCGAAGGGCGTCATCGAACTGGAACTGGTGTCGAGCGGCGAAAAATGGGGACGCGGTCCGGGCAAAGACATTCACTCTTCGCTCAAAGCGATGGTGGACAGCCCGGCATGGCACCTGGTCAAAGCGCTCAACACGCTCGTGTCTGACGACGGCAACCAAATCAAGATCGACAATTATCCGAAGCCGCGGCCATTGAGCGCGGAGGAGAAAACGATGATTGCTAGCGTGTCGAAAGTGCGGAGCGAAGCGCAGGCGAAGAAATTATTTTCCGTGCAGCATTGGATCAACGATCTGCCGTGGGAGCAGGCGAACGAACGACTCGAATCGCAGCCGACGGTAAACATTGAAGGCTTGGTTGGCGGTTACACCGGGCCCGGCGGCAAAACCGTCCTGCCGCATCGCGCCGTGGCGAAGATCGACATGCGTCTCGTGCCTGACATGAAAGCGGCGGACGCCCTCGCGGCATTGAAGGCGCATCTGGCGAAGCACGGCTTCGGCGACATCGAAGTCAATATGACCGGCGGTTACGATCCGACGAGCACATCGGCTGACTCCGCGCTCATCAAAGCGCAGGCCGCGACTTACAAAGAATCCGGGATCGATCCACGGCTCTGGCCGCGCAACGCCGGTTCATATCCCGGTTACGTCTTCACGGGCGAGCCGGTGAAGCTTCCGTCCGGCCATTTCGGACTTGGTCATGGCAGCGGCGCGCATGCGCCGGATGAATATTACATCATCGAGTCCGCCAACCCGAAAATACAGGGCTTCGACGGCGCGGTGATGTCGTTCGTCGAATATCTCTACGAGTTAGCAAAGTAACTCTTCAACATCCGCGCCAAACACGGAATTTATTTCGTGCTGAAGCCACGGCCCTGCGGGCCGTCTCTCGCTTCGCAACCAGCGACCAGGCGAACCGGCCACAGGCCGGTGGCTACAATATGAAACCGCGGCTACAGCAATTTCGCTTCGAGATTGATCTGCGTGCCGGCGAGAGCGACTGAGACTGGACAAGTCTTTTTTGTTAGCTCGGCTTGTTCCTTGAATTTTGCTTCGTCCATTCCGGGAACGTCAGCCTCGGTTTTCAAATCGATGGACGTAATCTTTGGACCGCCGCCAACCATCTCAAGTTTCACCGTCGCGGTCGTGCTGACGCGTTTCGCAGGATGTCCCGCTTTTTCCAAATTCGCGGAAAGCGCCATGGAGAAGCAGCCGGCCTCAGCAGCGCCGATCAGCTCTTCCGGATTTGTGCCCTTTCCTTCTTCAAAGCGCGATGAAAACGAATACGGCCCTTCGAATGCGCCGCTGCCGAGTTTCATGGTTCCTTTGCCCTGCTTAAGTGTGCCTTCCCAAACAGCCGATCCAGTTCTTGTTGCCATTGTTTTGCCTCCTTTAGTTGTTGACGTGATGCAGGCAATCCTGCCTGCAATTCTCTGGCAGACACGATTGTCTGCCTCACTCTCAATTAGCGCGCGAACGGCTGCGCGCAATCTGTTTTGGGCTGATCAAGTTGTCGAAACAACCGGGAAGGCGCTCGCCGCGGCGAGCGCCTCTACAAATTCACGCCGGCTCAGGGGTAGCAATGTCGGTGAGCGATGAGGACCGATCCCGCTTCGCTTGTGCATCCGCTAAAGTGCGCTGTTTGCGCCCAAGCCAAACGGCTGAGAGCGCACCAACAAGCACGTCAGCGGCACTGCGATCCAGGAAATACCGGTCAGAGCTAAGACCGAGAGCTTGCAACAGGGAATAGGACCATGCGCCGAACTTGATCGCCACAGCGATAACCGAATGTGTCGATGAAACTCTTGGCTTTGTATTTGTCTTCGCGCCTCAAAACAGTGAACAAACTTCGCGCGCTGGCCGCATAAACGCGAAAGTGCTTGCGCGACGCGCAACTTGAAATACGGCGAACACAGCGAGCACCGGCATGATCCCCATCGCGGCGAAACCAAACAGGCTAAGCACGGGCATGAAAGCGAGCGTCACCGTAACGCCGAGCAATTTCAGCAGCCGGCCGGTGAGAAAAACCTGCACCAGCAAGCGTGAGCGTGTTCACCGACAGGTCGAGTTTGCGCGAAGAAACGCGGTGCGCGCGGCGCGATCGGCAAAACCGGCTTCGGTCAGATCAGATTGTTGAAAATACGCCCACGTCGATGTGAGCGTATAGAGCAGAATGAACAGAAATAGGCCGAAAAGATAAGGCGATTTGCAAATGTGCGTCATGCCATCCCAAAATTTGCCACCGATCGGCTTCTCCGCCGCAGCCGCGTCTTCGCCCAATCTTGCGATCGTGCCTGTCGAAATTCAGCGGGAAAAAAGCGCACGCTTTGCGCGGCAATCTCGAGCATGCCTGCGCAGATGAACAGCAACACGCCCGTGCTGACATGGCGAACGAGCGACGTCGTGATGATTGGCCCAAGAATGCCTCCTAACGAACCGCCCACCGCGATAAAACCGAAAAGCCGTTTGCCCTGCTCAGTCGTGAACAGATCGGTCATGAACCCCAAAACACGGCGGTCGCGAAAAGATTGAAACACGCTGACCCAAACAAAAAAGCATCCATCGACCCACTGTTGCTTTCCCGGAGGCATAGTACTGCATCAGCACGAAGAAGATAATTAGGTTCAGGATGAAAAACCGGTAGGCGATCGGAATGAATCGACGCCGCGACATCCGCGCGACGACGGCGGAGAAGAGCGCGTTCGCGAAGATCATCGAGACGAGAACAACGGTGAACATCCACCAAAGGTTTTCGAAGCTGCGTCGCGCCGATGTTATCGCGAACTGGCCGGATCACATAATACCCGCGCCAGGACGACAAAAAAGAAAATGAACCCTAGCCACAGGGCACGAACTTCGTTCGGCTTTACGTCAACGATTTTGGAGAAGATGCGTTTCATGTTGATAGCCGCGGCCACTGTGGGCCGCAGCGAAGCGAGCCCGCCGAATTGCGTCGCACTCGCATTCGCCTAGGCTTCGGCGTGGCAGGCAGCGACTGCGGCTACATTTTTTTCTTCTTCCACGCGGCAAGCACTTCTGTTTCGCGTTCGGGCGTCAGACCGGCTTTCAAATGCGCTTGTCGATCTTGCGGCAACGATTTGAACCACGCGAGTGTGTCGCGCGCAGTTTCGGCGAGCGGCCGGAATGTCAGTCCTTTGCTCAGCGCGCGATCGATTTTTGCGCGAGCGAGTCCGCTCTCTTTTCCAGTCCAGACAGGCATGTCGGACCACGGCTCCACTTTTTGCTGTGTGAGAAAATCTTCCGTTACCCATGTGAACGTCGCATTTGATTTCAGTGCGGCTTTTGATTCCATCAAGCATTCCGCCGATGCCTAGCGGTTTGGCCGGTCCGGTTGCATTGTAAATTCCGGTTTCGCGGTTTTCGGCCATGCGGATCGTCCATTCGGCGAGATCGCGCGCATCAATGAATTGCACAGGGTCGTCAGGCGAACCCGGCGCAAGAACTTCACCGCCGCGATCGATCCGCACCGGCCAATAGGTGAAGCGATCGGTCTCGTCGCGCGGGCCGACGATGAGCCCCGGGCGAATAATCAGCGTTTTCCCGGGAAACCATTTCTCGGCTTCTTTTTCCGAAAGCGCTTTAAGCGGACCATAGGTTTTGTAACCGCCCGCCTTCATCGCCTCGAGCGTTTCCTTGTACGGATCGGCGCCTTCGTATTTTTCTGTCGGCGCGGTTTCGTCCGGACCTGTCTTTACTTCTCCGTAAACGGAAATCGTCGAGATGAACACGTAGCGCTCGGCGTTGCCTTTGAGAATCTGTGCAGCGTCCCGCACCCATGCCGGCAGCGTCGTCGGATTGTCGATCACGACGTCCCATTGTCGATCTTTCAGCGCGTCGAGCTGGCCGTTGCGATCGCCAATCAGTTGTTCGACTTCATTCGGCAATTCGCCTGGATGCGTTTTGCCGCGGTTGAACGTCGTCACCTTGTGTCCGCGACTAAGCGCGTAGCGAACCTGGTATGGTCCAGTGAATCCAGTGCCGCCAAGAATGAGAATGCGCAGAGATTTCACGGATTTCTCTGCGAACAGCGTGGCCGATCTCGTTCCGATCGCAAGTGCGCCGCCAGTGGCAGCCGAGACTTTGATAAAATGACGACGCGTCCTTTTCATATGGCCTGCTAACCTTTCTTGTCATTCCGAGCGAAGTCGAGGAATCTCTAATCGAAAATGAAAAGACGCGAAGCTGTGAAACTGATCGGCGGAACAACCGCTGGATTACTCTTGCCAATCAGTACCCGGGCCGCGAGCGAATCATCGAAGATGGTTACGCGCTCGATTCCATCATCCGGCGAAAAGTTGCCAGTGATCGGCCTGGGAACTTGGAGCGTGTTCGATGTCGATCTTACGCCCGAAAACAGAACGCAACTCGCAGAAGTGCTGTCGCTTTTCGTAAAGCACGGCGGCAAGGTTATCGACTCCTCACCCATGTACGGCCGGGCCGAGGCGGTGGTGGGCGATCTGGCCGCCCAATTGCGTTTGCGCGATTCGCTCTTTATTGCGACCAAGGTTTGGACGTTGGGTAAAGCCGCCGGGATCGCAATGATGCAGCGCTCAATGAACCGCTTTCGAACCGGCCAGATCGACCTGATGCAGGTCCACAACTTGGCCGATGTCGAAAATCAGATGGCTTCGATCCGTGAGTGGAAAACCGACGGCCGGGTTCGCTACACAGGCATTACCCATTCACAGGCGCGTGGCTTTTACGACGTAGAAAGGAACATGCGCAGTTGGAAACCCGATTTTGTCCAGATCAATTACTCGGTCATGGAGCCCCAAGCAGCACAACGTATCCTGCCGCTGGCCCAAGAGCTTCGCATGGCGGTCATCATTAATCGACCGTTTGGTGGCGGCGGTCTGTTTGGGCGGGTTGCTGGAAAGCCGCTGCCGCCTTGGGCTGCCGAAATCGATTGTCAATCATGGGCTCAGTTCTTTCTGAAATGGATTGTGGCCCATCCGGCAGTCACTTGCGTGATACCTGCAACCAACAATCCGCGACACATTGAGGATAACATGGCTGCCGGGGCAGGCCGACTTCCCGACGCAAAAATGCGTCAGCGAATGATCGCATTCGTCTCGTCGCTGTAGGCACTGACGCCTCGCAACTGCTTTGAAGGCGCGCTCAGTGTGGCCCCCTCGGACATTCCTCGGATGTCAAATGGAAAATTTTACGTTTCCTGAAAAAAATAAGTTGCGGGCTGGGCCGATCTGCTGGATAGGACGCGCTCTTTATGCGAAAACTTCTCACTCTTACCTTCGATCGTTTTGGGATGCGCGGCGTTTTGTATCCGGCCGGCATCGGCATTGGGGTTCTCGGCGCCGAAGCCGCAGTTTGCTTATACTGATGCTTCCGGGAAAAAGCAGTCGGTCGACGTCGTGGACAAATATTATCCAAAGAAAATTGTGCAACCGTTTGCGAAGGGGATTCGAAGATCGATCCAAAATTGCGTCGCGCTGCGACCATTGCCGAGGAACGCGCCGCAGCGCACTCGCTTTCGAAGTGCTGGCATTTTGTCAAGGAAGCGCTCGTTGCTGCGGGCGTGGTGAAATCCCGGCCGCAAACAACTCTGGCGAAACAAGCCGGTCAAGAGCTCGTGAACAATTACGGGTTCAAAAAACTTCCTGTGTCCGATCCCTATCAGGCGCCAGTCGGCTCGGTGTTAGTCTATGGCGCCAAGCGCGCGGCTGGTCACGTTGAGATCCGAACCGAGAACGGTTTCGTCAGCGATTTTCGCTCAAAGACGCCGTCACGCCGCCCGCTGCTGGGCGTTTTCGCAAAGACCTAGTTTGAACGCTGCGCCTTCGGCGGCTTGCATCGTCTTCGGAGAAGCCGATCTACCCTGGCGAAGGCGGAACGCCTCGTAAGCGTTTTCAACGCCGAACGTTCAACGCTTAACGCCCAACGCCCAATCCAGACAGTTGAGCGTTCGGCGTTGGACGTTGGACGTTGGGCGTTTTATTTCATTTGCGTATGCCGCAAGAGAAGATCGTTCGCATCGCCATGTGGTCGGGCCCGCGAAACATCTCAACGGCGATGATGCGCGCTTGGGGAAATCGACAGGACACCTTTGTCGTCGATGAGCCATTTTACGCCTATTATTTGAAGGCGACCGGCAAACAGCATCCGGGTGCAGAAGAAGTGATCGCCACAGGTGAAATCGATTGGCGAAAAGTCGTAGCGCAACTCACTGGCGCGATCCCAAATGGCAAGAGCATTTTTTTTCAGAAGCAGATGACGCATCATCTCCTGCCCGAGGTAGATCGGCAATGGCTGGATGCGGTGACGAATTGTTTTCTCATCCGCGATCCGCGCGAAGTGATCGCCTCCTATATCAAGAAGCGGGAGAATCCGGCGCTGGAAGATCTCGGCTATGTGCAGCAGGCGGAGATTTTCGATTTTGTGCGAGCGCGCACGAAATCGCTACCGCCCGTTCTCGATGCGAAGGACGTGCTGGAAAATCCGGAACGAATGCTGCGGCTGCTTTGCAAGGAGGTCGGTGTCGAATTTAGCGAGTCGATGCTGTCCTGGCCGCCGGGATTGCGCGAGACCGATGGAGTTTGGGCAAAGCATTGGTATGGCGAGGTGGCAAAGACGACATCGTTTCGGCCGTATCGTCCCACAGATGAACAGGTGCCGGAGCGATTGCGCGAAATCTACGAGCGTTGCCGCGAATGTTACGACCGGCTTTATCAATGGCGGCTACACTAAACGGGGGTCATCCCGACCCAGCTACTTGCAGCGCCCTGTGGACAATCAGCGAAAGAATCCATCAAGTAGCTGGGGAGGGACCTCACAGCATGTCGAAGATTTACTTGTGTCTCTTTGCTGTACATCATCGATGTCGTTTTGAGTTGTGCGACTGTTTGCGTGCTCTCCTCTGCGCATGAGAGGTTCCTCGCTGCGCTCGGAATGACAAATTGAAATGCTTCAGAAATTCGACGACCGAAACCGCAATCTGATTGTGAACATCAACGGAGAGTTGGTGCATCGCGATCGAGCCGGGATCAGCCCGTTCGATTCGGCTGTGCAGGGTGGTGACGCAGTGTGGGAAGGGTTGCGTCTATACAACGGCCGGATTTTCAAGCTGCATGAACATCTCGACCGGCTGGAGCGTTCGGCCGGCGCCTTATCGTTCACCGAAATTCCGTCGCGCGAAAAAATCATTGAGGAGATCAAACGCACGCTCGTCGCAAATAAAATGCGCGACGGCGTGCATATTCGCCTCACGCTCACACGCGGTGAGAAAATCACGTCGGGTATGGATCCCCGGCTGAATCAGGACGGGCCGACGTTGATCGTGCTGGCAGAACACAAGGCGCCCGTTTACGCGAAGACAGGTCTGACTTTGATCACCAGCAAAATCCGGCGACCTCCGCCGGAGGTTTTGGACGCTCGAATTCATCACGCGAACCTGCTGAATTCGATTCTGGCAAAGATCGAAGCGAACAACGCCGGCGCGGATGACGCGCTCATGCTGGACACGAGCGGTTTTGTCGCGGAAACGAACGCGACGCACATCTTCGTTGTGCGCAACTCCGATAAATCGCGAGCAAGCGGCGAACTCGCGACCAGTCATGTGGCGGCATGCCCGGAGGGAATTACCCGCGCGACGGTGATCGAGATTTGTGCTGTCGAAAAAATTCGTTGCATCGAGACCGACCTGTCAGTGGTCGATGTTTACGACGCCAACGAAATCTTTTGCACAGGCACCATGGGCGAATTAGCCGCCGTGACGAAGATCGACAACCGCCAGATCGGCGATGGTAACGTCGGCCCAGTGACGAAGCACCTCAGCGATCTCTACGCCCAGCGCACGGCGAGCGAAGGGGTGCAGGTTATCTAGGAAAACGCCCAACGCTCAACTGTCTGATTGGACGTTGGGCGTTCGGTGTTGAGCGTTGGACGTTGAATGATCCTACTGTCCCCAGGTTTTCGTTTTAAACGAAACTCTCCCTGATCCCTTTTCGAACGCTTCGAAGTGCTCCGGATTTTGCTGATAATATTTCTGGTGATAAACCTCAGCTGGATAAAATTTCATCGCCGGCAAAATTTCGGTGACGATTGGTTTATGGAATTTGCCTGAATGCGCGAGCTTTTCCTTTGAGGTCTCCGCGATTTTCTTCTCCTCTGCGTTCCCGTAAAAAATCGCGGCGCGATAACTGGGGCCGATATCGGTAAACTGCCCGTCGGCCTGGGTGGGATCGATTTGCCGCCAGTAGATGTCGAGCAGCTGCTCGTAGGAAATTTTCGCCGGATCGTAGGTGATTTCGATTGATTCGCGGTAGTTTGTTCTTTCCGATGAGACGAGCTGATATGTGGGGTTTGGTTCTGTTCCGCCAGAATAACCTACGACGGTCTTGATCACGCCGTTTGCCTTATCGAATGCCGGTTGAATGCACCAAAAACAACCGCCAGCCAAAATCGCGGTTCTTATTGCTGTCGGAGAGGAATCTTGTGCATGGCTGTGCGCGACGGTGACAGCAGCGAGCGTTGCGCAGCCGAGCGCGAGAAGAGAGCTTCGCTTCATATTGTCGATCTTAGACACCGTTCTGACCGGCGCGTTGTGAATAACTCAAACTCTTTTTGCTTGCCTGCGACAGACACGCCTGTCATAAGCTGATCGACCTCAAACCAGGGAGACACAGAAATGATCAAATCAGCCGCGATTCTCTTCGGCATCGTCTTCTTGCTAGTCGGAATTCTTGGTTTCGTTCCCGGCGTCGCTCCAGATCAGATGTTGTTCAAGATTTTTCATGTCAACGCCGCGCACAACATCGTGCACATCGGTTCGGGCATCATTTTTTTCATTGCTGCCATGGTGGGTGCGGGAGCATCCATAGCATGGTTCAAAATTTTCGGAACCATTTATGCAGTTGTTGCTATTTGGGGTTTCACCGTTGGGACCGGCAACACTTTGTGGATGGTTTCAAACAATCCCGCAGTTACCTACCTGCATGTTGTGCTCGCGGCCGTGATGTTGTTTCTCGGCTTCGGCGCCTCTGGTAGCAAAGCGGCGGTTTGATTTCTCCTCAGCGTGCCTGCGGGCGAGGGTAGCTTAGCTCACCGCAGGCACGTCTGTTCTCGAGCTGATCGCACAGTCGCCCGAGTCGCTGACGAATCGGCTCGATCTGGAAAAGATCTTCCGGCGCAAAGCGCCCTTGCACGTCGATCTTGGCTGCGGCGACGGTTCGTTTCTTTGCGCGCTGGCTCAGCGCCTGCCGGACAAAAACTTTCTCGGGATCGAACGATTGTCTGGTCGGGTTCGCAGCTCTGCGCGTAAAGCCGCCAGTCTGGATAATGTGCGGCTTTTGCAGATGGAGAGCTTCTATGCGGTGCGTTATCTGTTGCCCGCTGAATCAGTGGAAACATTCTATCTCTTGTTTCCCGACCCATGGCCAAAACGTCGCCATCATCGGCGCCGACTGGTAAAGCCAGATTTCCTGAACTCCATTCATACCGCGCTGAGAAAGGATGGGGTCATTTACATTGCGACCGATCACCTCGATTACTTTCGAAAGATCAAAGAGACCGCCGGATCAACTCCCGGCTTTGCAATCGATGACGCTGACGTCGATCTGCCGCAGAGCAAGTTTGGCCTCGCTTTTCGCCGGAAGGGCGCGCCGATTCACTGGTTGGCGCTGCGAAAAGTTTCGCCGGTGAGATAACTTTGCGCTTCCCAACGATCGCGACTAAAACGCAATATCACCGCGCCGGTCTGGTCCTGACGAAAAAGTTTAATGCCTCGTCTTTGCAATTCCTCGGCCCACGCGTCGCTGATTCGCTCGTGATCGGGAAAATCGCGCGAAGTGGCAATGATCAGGCGCGGGCACGCAGCATCCAGGAACGTTTCCGAGCCGGATTCTCCGAAGTGATGTTGCCCTTTGACAATGATGTCGCTGCTGAGATTCAAGTGGCCGGCCAACAATGCCTGTTCGGTTCTGATGCCACTATCCGACATAAACAACATCGATGCCGCTGGCCCGATCAACAGGTGGATAACGTACGCCTGATCATCAGCGATCGGCGAGCTGAAGCTACGCGGAGGAAACAAGACATTGGCCGTGACGTCGCGTGATAGAGAGAAACTGTCTCCCGCGGCCCGAGCGTCCGTTTTGATTCGACGTTGTTGAAACAGACGTTGCAATCGCCGGTGGATAGTTGAGCGATCCGGCGCCGGATTATCCGCCACTCGAACTCGAGGAAAATCGTCCAGCAATTGCGCCGTCCCACCCAGGTGAAGCGCATCGCCATGCGTGAGCAGTAAACCCGAAAGCCGGTTTACGCCTGCCCAATGCAAATACTCGCGAACCACACGTTGATAGTCCCGCTCACTGCCGCAGTCGAACAACCAATCGGCGTTCCTGTATGCAAATGAATGGCCGCTCCCGCCCCGAGATCCAGGACGGTGATCCTGGCGACCAGTTTTTCGGGCCAATGCGGCTGTTCGACGTAAAAATGTCCGCCAGGAATTTGCGCGAACAGATGGACGATCCCGATCACCAGCGTGGCCAGCGCCCAGTTGGCGTTATTAAAAATCACAGCAAGCCACGGCAGCAGCGGCGCTGAAAGAAGCGAAAGCAGCGCAATGGCGAGAACGAAAAATGCGATGGGAACAACGACGAGATTCGCGAGCAATGAAATCGGTGTAACCAGATGGAAATACCACAGAATTAATGGCAGCGAGCCTGCCCAGGCCGCGAGCGATACCGATGCTCCGTGGCAAAGCCATTCATATCCAGAGTGCATCCAACGACGCGGACCGCGGAGTAAGCTTCGCGGCAAAAAAGGATCGATGCCGCCCAACGTTGCAAAAATCCGAAGAGCGGATCGGCAAACAATACAATCGCGCCTACAACCGCGAAGGACAGTTGAAAGCCTGTGGAGAAAAGTTCGTTTGTGTTCCAGCAGAGAAGAAAGAATGCCGCTGCTGCGAGGCTGTTAAGGACAAAAGCTTTTCGTTCGAAAAAGAAACCGCCAAGTCAAAATCGAGCTCATTACCGCCGCCCGGACGCTCGAAATGTGCAGTCCTGTCACCGCAGCGTAAAAAAGAAGCAGCGGAATGATGAGCGCTGCCGCTGACTTGCGCGAAAGCCGCGCGACCGTCGCCAGCATCCACAATAGCGCGGCGACAATTCCCACGTGCAGACCAGCGACAGCGAAAAGGTGAAGCGTCCCTGTTTGTTGAAACGGTTCTTCGATGTCTTCTGGCGTCTGATGCCTAAGGCCAAGCACGATTCCGCTGAGAAAATTCTGCACCTCCGGCGCGTCCTCCAGCCCGCGGCAAAGCGCGTTTTGCATCCATGCCCGCGACTTCTGCGCTGCGCGCATAATCGGGTTGCCACCGCCGTGTCGAATCAGCGTCCCGTTTTCCGGATAGCGAACGAAGAGCATTCGACGAACATCGCGGCGCGCGAGATAAGCGCGCATATCGAATTCGCCGGGATTTCGCGGCGGCGGTATTGGCTCGGCAGTTCCAAAAAACTTTAGTTCATCGCCAAATTCCGGCGCGCCTTTCCAACGGACCTGCCAGACCGCGTGCGTGGATTCTTTTCTCCCTTCGATCTCAATTGATTCAAGCTTGAACAGGAACGTCGCGAATCCGCTGGGCGTGGTTTTAGGCTCACTGATGATGCATCCGGTTGCTGTGACGAGTCGTGGCCGATTGCCAAGCTCATCGGCGAGCTGCTGGCCTTCCGTGTTCTGGTCTGGAGATTGTGCAGCAGGAAAAAACCAGCCTCCGACGATGGCGTATGTCGCGAGCAGCCTCGGCCAGCACGATCAGAGTAAAAGCGCAGACCGCGAGAATTATCGCTGTTACAGTTAGAGCGACAGATGGAAGCGGAAAGAGTTCCGCCACGATAATTCCCATCGCAGCCATCAGCGCCAGACCGACGAATGGCTGGCGCGGAGCGCTAAGCAATTTCATCGACCGCGCTTTTTGCTTATTCCGCCTTTGCAAGGCAAGCCGCAATCGCGAGCGGACGCTAAAACCGTTACGTCTGAAAAAATCGATCGCAACCAGAGCGCGTTCATGCTCGCGCTGCGCTTATGGCCCCCTCATCAAGATCGTGACGCGGAGAATCGTGTGCTTAGCGCCAAAGGCGCAGGTTCACCGTCAGCCTGCGGGCAACGCGCCATGAACCATGAGGTCCGCCACGATATTATCGCTGAAAGCGCGATTCAGCTTGCCGCGAGCGTCATCAGTGCGCCTGACTGAAACGTGCTCGGCGCCTGTCTAGGCCGTGGTCTGCAGTCCGGCCGAGCCCCAGGCGAACGGAGATGCGCCCCTCCTCTGAGTATTGCAGGCACGATTGCCTGCATCACGCCCGCGCCGTAATTTTCCAGGTGCACGATTTATTCGAGGAAAAGGAAGACGTTGAAGCCGCAAACAGCGCAGCGCCGCTCGCCACGCGCATGCGGCCCGCGCTCGTTGGAAGAGCTTGTCGGCCAGGAACACATTCTTGGCCCGGGCAAACTTTTGCGGCGCGCGATTGAAGCGGATCGTTTGCCGTCAGTGATTTTTTCCGGACCCCGGGAAGCGGAAAGACCACACTGGCGCACGATCATTGCGGAGATGACGCATGCGAAATTCATTCGAATCAGCGGCGTGGAAAGCAACGTTGCCGAGATGCGCCGCGTCATCGCTGCGGCGACGAATCGCCTCCGCACATCCGGACAAAAGACGATCCTGTTCATCGATGAGATCCATCATTTCAACAAAGCGCAACAGGACATTCTTTTGCCCGATGTCGAAGCTGGAAATCTCCGCCTGATTGGCGCGACCACTTACAATCCGTTCTTTTATGTGAACAGCGCGCTCGTTTCGCGCTCGCAGGTTTTTCGACTCGAATCGCTCAGCGTTCAGCAACTCGAAGAATTGATCGATCGCGCGTTAGCCGATAAAGAGCGCGGCCTTGGAAATTACGACGTGAAGATGGACAAGGAGGCGCGCCGGCATCTCGCAAAACTCAGCGACGGCGATGCGCGCAAATGTCTAAATGCGCTCGAGATTGGTGTGCTGACCACGCCGCCTGTAGCCGGCCGCGATGAGGCCGGTGGTCCTCAAGGCAAAAAAACGCCTCATCTGCAAGGCCGGGGTCACGCCCCCGGCTACAACTCGGGCGTGATTCACTTCACGCTCGCGGTTGCCGAGGAAAGCATTCAGCAGAAAGCGGTCGTGTACGATCGCGCGGGCGACGCCCACTACGATACGATCAGCGCGTTCATCAAAAGCATGCGCGCTTCGGATGAAAAAGGCGCGATGTATTGGCTCGCAAAAATGCTGCACGCCGGCGAGGATTTCCGTTTCATCGCGCGGCGCATCGTAATTTTTGCCAGCGAAGACATCGGTCTGGCCGATCCAGAAGCGTTGCCGCTCGCGATCGCGACGCAACAAGCGGTGGAATTTGTCGGCCTGCCCGAAGCGCGCATTCCCCTCGCGCATGCGACCGCTTACATGTGCCGCGCGCCCAAAAGCCGCGAAGCCTACGACGCGCTCAATGCCGCAACCGAAAAGATCGAAATGGAACAAACAAAACGGGTGCCGGAAGATCTGAAGAACAAACATTTCCCGGTAAATCCAGAACGATGAGGGGCAGACCGTGCAACCGGCGTCTGATTTCGATCGAATCGCTTCGAACATCGCGATCTGGCACGGCTATGATTCTGCCGTGAAAGCGGAGTTGTACTCGACTAGCCTGGCGACTTCCGACGGAATATATCTGATCGATCCAACTCCTTTGCAGAGCGAAGCGCTCGAAGAACTGATCGGGTCCAATCCGGTTGCGGCGATCATTATAACGAATTCCAATCATCATCGCGCGTCTGCGAAATTTGCCGAGAGGTTTTCAGTGCCGCTGTTCGGACGAACCGAGGCATTCCCGAATAAGGCGGCGCGCGAACTTAAAAGAGTTACCGATGGGGACGAGATTTCTGAGGGGCTGCGCGCTGATCGGCATCGAAGGCGCAGGTGACGGTGAAATTGCTCTGCACTACGCGCCAGACGGCGGAACGTTCATCATCGGCGACGCGCTGATTAATTTCGAACCGTATGGCTTTACGTTTCTGCCCGCGAAGTATTGCTCGAACCAAAAACAAATGCGGCGGTCACTACGAAAACTTCTGGCTTATAAAGCCGAGCGAATGCTTTTCGCACATGGCACGCCGATCTTATCAGGGGCCAGTGAGAGGTTGCAGGGTTTGCTGAATAGCAGTCTTTAACAGAAGGAAACGAAGACAACGAAGATGTTCTTTGAATTCAATTCGAACCTTTGTTTTCTTTGTTGCCTTCTGTAAGAATCTGTTCTGAATAGTTATCGAGCGCAGTCGGAGGCGGGACATATCGCTCGATTTCTCCGGCTGATTCGTTTTTCGCACACAATTTTTGCGCTGCCGTTTGCGCTCGGCGCGCTGGTGGTGGCGGCGAATGGCTGGCCGTCGTTGCGAACTCTTTCTTGGTCGTCGTCTGCATGGTCTTCGCGCGCACGGCAGCGATGCTCTTCAACCGGTTGGTTGATTGGTCGCTCGATCAGCGCAACCCACGAACGGCTTCGCGTCACTTGCTGGTCTCCAAGTCGCGCGGCTCCAAGTGTTCCTGGTAATGAGTTCGGCTGGATTTGTTGCCGCAGCTTCCGCAATCAATCGACTGACGTTCATTCTCGCGCCTGTTGCTCTGGCGCTAGTTTTTTTCTACTCAGCTCACGAAGCGGTTTACCAGTGCGACGCACTTTTTTCTCGGACTGGCGCTGGCCATCGCGCCGGTCGGCGCATGGATCGCGCAGACCGGACGGATTGATCTTGCGCCGATTGTCCTTGGCGCAGGCGTGATTTGCTGGGTCGCTGGCTTCGATCTGATTTATGCGACGCAGGATTACGATTTTGACCGGCGCGAAGGAATTCGGTCGCTGGTGGTGAACCTCGGAATCGCGCGCAGCCTGCGTTTGGCGCAGCTATTGCATCTTCTGACGTTCGCTGCGCTGATCGTTTTCGGCCTCGCCGCGAAACTTGGTGTGCTCTATTACTGGTCGATGCCGTCTGATTGCAGCGGCGCTCTTTTACGAGCACAAGATCGAGAAACGCGATCTGGCCGGGATCAATCGCGCTTTCTTTCAAAGCAACGCGTTTGTCAGCGCCGTTTTCTTGCTAGCAGTTTGCTTGGATCGATTGATGTTAAATTGCAAACATTCGAAATCCGAAATTCGAATACCAAAACAAATCCGAATACCGAAAATCGGAATCAGAAAACATGGGATTTGCCAGTGTGGGCTCCCTGTTTCGATGCTTCCCTTCTTTTTGATTTTTCAGTTGTTTCGGATTTCGATATTCGGATTTCGAGTTTGACACTATCACATTGCGTTTAGCATGGCGACGCGTCTCTCGTGCCGCCCGCCATCGAACGGTGTTTCGAGCCAGATTCGCACGATGTTCAGCGCCAATCTTCGGGGATCATGCGCTGGCCAATGGAAAGAACATTGGCGTCGTTATGTTGTCGCGACAGCCTTGCCGATTCTTCATTCCAGCAAAGCGCGCAACGCACACCGTGCACCTTGTTCGCGACCATCGCTTCACCGTTGCCCGAACCGCCGAAGACAATGCCGCGTTCGTATTCGCCGCGAGCCACTGCTTCCGCTGCCGGACGAATGAAAAGCGGATAGTCCACCGGTTCTTCACTGAATGTGCCGAAGTCTTTCACTTCGTGCCCGAGCGAAGTGAGCAATTCTTTCACCTTTTCCTTGTAACGAAATCCAGCGTGATCTGTGCCGAGAGAAATTTTCATGAGATTTGTCATTCCGAGCGAAGTCGAGAAATCTCTGATTCTTGATGCGGCCATGTCAGGCAGAAAAGAAAATAGTGAGATGTCTCGACTTCGCTCGACATGACAATCATTATCCGCCGTGCAGTTTTGCCAGCTCGCTCCAGATCTCGCGTTCGCGTTCGGTCAGTTTCTTCGGCATGTTGATTTGAGCAACGACATAGAGATCGCCGCGCTTGCCTGAGACTCCGGGCAGACCGCGTTCGCGCAGACGAAATCGTTGTCCACCCTGGGTGCCTGGCGGAATTTTCAGGCGCACGTTGCCTTCCAGAGTTGGCACGACCAATTCGCTGCCCAATACGGCGCTGCCACGGCTCGATCTTCACCTCATGAATCAGATCGCTGCCTTCGACTGTGAAATCCGGATGTCGCGCCAAACGAACGCGAAGAAAAAGATCGCCGCTTTTTCCGCCGCGCACGCCCGCTTCACCCTGGCCGCGCAAACGGATTCGCTGTCCTTCATGAACGCCGCGCGGAATCTTAACCTGGTAATTTTCCACTTTGTTTGAACCAGCTCGGCGCAACGAGACTGTTCGGGTGGATCCGTGTAACGCTTCTTCAAGCGTGACCATGATGTCAGCTTCGACATCTGCTCCGCGCGCCTCCGTTGCTTGACGTCCGCCGAATCCGCCGAAGGCCGATCGGCCGCGGCCGCCGCCGAAAAACGCTTCGAAGAAATCGCTGAATCCAGTTCCACCAAATTCGAATTGGACGCCGCCACCATCGCCGCCCCATTGATAAAATCCGCCGCCGGGTTGCTGCCCTTCCGACTGCCAGCCGGGTGGCGGCTGGAACCCGCCCGGTCGATTCCAATCGGCGCCGAGCTGATCGTATTTCTTGCGTTTCTCCGGATCGCCCAGCACCTCGTAGGCTTCGTTGATCTCTTTAAATTTTTCCTCGGCGGCCTTTTTGTCCTTCGCTACATCGGGATGATATTTGCGCGCCAGCTTGCGAAATGCGCTGCGAATCTCCTCCTCGGTGGCCGTTTTCGTTGGCTGCGATTATCAATTCGCCGGCGGTTGGGTGATCGGCTTCCGCAATATGTTTAATGGGACAACGGGCGACAAAGATATAACAATCAACCGTTTTGGGGATCCGATATTCAATGGTGCCACGGTCAACGTCAAAAATCAGTGGTTCGACGCCCTGACGGCCCGGCTCGGCTATGGGTGGTCACCCGCCTGGTTAATGTACTTCCAGGGCGGCGCGGTCTGGAGTGAAGTAAAGGCAGAGATCACCAATCTTGGGTGGTGTTTGGTGGTTTTAGGTATCTGTAATCAAAGGTGGCGTTTCCTGTGACTTTGGCAGCGCCTCCAAGACTAAAACAGGCTGGACGGTTGGCGGTGGCGGAATGGCGGTTCGCGCCGCAGTGGTCGGCGTTTCTGGAAGGTAATTACGACGACTTCGGCGACCGCGATAGGACCGTATCCACGCACAACTTCGGTCTTAATGGCTGTGATGCGGCTGTAGCTTCAACACCAAAGCGACCGCAGCCACTGTCCTGGTCGGCGTGAACTACAGATGGGGATGGGCGCCGTCGCGACGTACTAGCAAGCACCCTACCCAAATTAGAACCAACAAGACCCCGAGCCATCACTTCGGGGTCTCTTAATTCCGGCAAACTAAAAGTTGTCCGATAAGCCCTTTGGCGTGAGCTTCGCCAAGTTGCCCAGTGAGATGATCCCAGACGGCTGTGGCGCTGGATAATCTCAGCTCTCTACTGTGATCCCTCGCGCAGGGCTATCTGCAAGCTCGGCCTGGAGGGCATCTGTCTCCAAAAGAAGCTCGACGGCCCGTACAGTCGGGGCCATCGAAGGCGTGGTTGAAAATCTAAAAATCCGAATCCCCCCGGCAGCCACTCGCGCAGTAGACGGGACATTCTAGGCGTGAACGGAAGCCGCGAGCAACTGTGTTGAGGGCCTGAGGCCGCCAGCAACCCCCTCAGCTTATCTCACAAGCCAGGCGGCGCTATCACGATGCGTCGGTCAGAATTCCCGTATGCAGTCGAGATTGCTGGCCACACTCGGGGCCAGCGCGCCATGCGTGATTTCCATGCTCGCCACGGCATGCGCGTGCACCTTAAGCACGCGAAACATAAAGATGGCCGTCGTTACATCCGCTGGCGCTTTGCCAGTTTACCCAATGGAGAAGTTTGCTCGCCAATTTGCTGGTGTCTTACGCACAGCGTATTTATGAGACTAATGTCACGCTACGTTGCTATTTTGCTCAAAAGCCGAGCCTGGCAGGGATTCATGCATCTGCCGCTCTTTCTGATCTTAGGTGCCTTACTCTTGGCTGCGTGCGGGCAAAGCGAGCCGCAAGCCAAAGGTGAGACTGGTCCGCCCGGCCCCGCTGGTCCGCCCGGCCCCGCTGGTCCGCCCGGTTCCAGCGCCGGTGGACCGGCGATCAGGTTCACTACAGGGCATTGCGATCGAACGGTCTGCGGCGCGAGCTGCGCGGAGAATCAGCAAATTCTCAATGCCTACGCGCTCAATCCCGGTGGCGTAATCGCTTTTGTAGATCAACGCAACGTGACGTTCCAACCGAAGGAGCAGTCTACAACTCTTGTGCTAGCTTGCATTGAGACGGCCAAACAGAACAGCCAAAGCCCCGCGGCGCCGCAGGAGGTTTCCCGCCAAAGCCCCGCGGCGGCGCAGGAGGTTTCCCCCGAAGATCGGGCGTGCATCACTGCCGCCGCCGCTAAGCTGCCAAATATTGCCGCGCTTCAGGTCGAGCGAAGCCGTGCGCTGCCGCAACCGTCCGCGCAAGGACGCGACCCGACCCTGTCCAACGTCAAGGTGGAAATCGACGTCAGCGTGGCCGGACAGAGTTCAACGTACGTCTTTAACTGCGTCAGACAAGGCCAGCTAGTGGTGGTCCAACCCATGGGCATGCGCTGAAGGCAGACGATATTGTCAAGAAACTGTCTGTTGTTCGCGTCGTGCGTGAACGTGCGTGCAACACGGGGGGTACTAAGTCGTTGATTTTATTTAGCGGTGCATGGAATTGCTCGGGGGTTCAAAACCCCTGGCACTAGAAAATCAATGGCTAGTCGGCGCCATCCGCCTGAAGCAGGTATTCGGCCCGAAAAATCTCTCACCAATTCCCGTTCGCGGAAAAAAATCAGTACGGGGCAACGCGCGGGGACTTAGTGGATGACCCGCTACAAATTCGTCGAACGGGATCTCCCGCAATGCCTCTCTGATCCGGCTGGCCGGCGCGTTCACACGGGATTTCAGCGCTATCTCCGTCACCATCAGACAAATCCAATGCAGCAGTATATTATTCGATTCATGCCAGATCGCTTTCCAAAATTCTGTAAGCTTTAGGGCCGGCGGCGAGTTGCGACCGTAGGCCCTCCCGCCGCGACGACACGCCTTGATTAGCTAGACCGCAATAAGCATTTCTGAATTGAGGTTGACGCGCACTTTTCGCCCAAGCAATCCCAGGAGTATCGTCTCGCGCTCATTGCTGGTCATACCTTCATAAAGGCCGAAGCATTCCTGGAAGGCGCCGTCGCGAACACAGACTTTATCCCCCGGCGAGAACTGCGGTTTGTGATCAAGCTGTATTAACCCGTTCGCATCCTCGCGACGCTTTAGCGCCTCAAACACGGCTACTGGCACCGCGGCGGGCCGGTCACCGTCACAGACCAAACGAGTCACCCCAATCGTAGAGCCAATCGACAGCCAGCGCTGCGACGTCATATCGACCGCGACAAATAGGTAGCGCGGAAACAGGGGCACAATAACAGTTTGCGTGCGGCGCGCATGCCGGCGGTTCTTAAGATACTTCGGAAGATAAATTTCGAACCCTTGACGTTGCAGATGCCAGGATGCTTTGGCTTCAGCGTGCGCATGGGTTTGCACCACATACCATCGCGAAGACAGGTTCGAACTCATTCTTTATACCCCGTACTCATTTCATACCCCCCACTCCTCATTGGCTCCATACCCGTACTCATTATACCCGCCACTCATTGGCTCCCTAAAAATCCTCTGTGACATCTTTATGATCAAGTCCGCCTGCTCTAGGGAAGAATCACGTCGAATTGCCGGCGAACGGCCGGTAAGCCACGATGCCTACGTCTCGGCCTCGATGGCGCTCCGCTAAAAACCAAAAGAAAGCGCATGCCGATGATCAATCGCCCGCACTGCGCCTGGTATTATTGCATCAGCCAGCACCATTGGTGCGGGTCATTGCGCCAGCCACCCACAAAAGAAAACCCGACCGTGAGGGTGTCATCACCGCCGGGTAAGGCTCGCGGTTTGTATCATAATACCATTGCGTGATCACGTCATAATGCGAGCCGATTCAGCGTGCCGCAATCCGCATGAAACGCGCTCCATTTTCTCACTCACGAATAGGGCGTCACTAATATTTCTCCAGAAGGCGCCGGTTTGACCAGCAATCCGCCGCTCGCACAAAAACTTCTTCAATCATTTTTAACAAAAGTTTGCTGAAAACATTGATGGCTATGTCGAGTATCAGCCAGCTAATTCGTTTCGCAGCAGCGATCGCGTTGTCGTCCTGTATACCCACCCGGGCACAGGAGACGTTCACGTTGCTGCGGCCGCCACAAACGCAAATTGTGCCCCCAGACGGGGCGGGCTCATCGCAATCTGCACCCGACGGCGAGAACGAAAACCCGCAACTCCCGGCACGCCTTCAACGCCAGATCATCAAGTTCCCGAGCCACGAAGCCCCGGGCACCGTCATCATCGATACCGCAAACACTTTCCTTTATTACATACTCGGCAATGGCAAGGCGATCCGCTACGGCATTGGTGTTGGGCGCGAAGGTTTCACTTGGTCAGGCGTAAAAAATGTCGCGCGCAAAGCCGAGTGGCCGGATTGGTACCCACCGGCGCAAATGATCGTGCGCCAACCCTATCTGCCGCGCATGGTTGCAGGCGGCCCCGGCAATCCGCTCGGCGCGCGTGCCATATATATCGGCGGCACCGACTATCGCATTCACGGCACCAATGACCCGACTACCATTGGCAAGCAAGCTTCGAGTGGCTGCATCCGTCTGTTCAACGATGACGTGATCGACCTCTACAATCGCGTTACTCTTGGCGCAAAAGTAATTGTACTTTCGATGTAAGATTTCGTTTGGCCATGGCCGCAAAAAAGCCCACGGATATACGGGCGTGGCGCCGAGTTGCGCCGGCGAGAAGCTCACTTAGTACAGTCGCTGCCTCACCCCGATCTCAATCGGATGTCGTTAGCGATATCTCTGATTTAAATGGCGGATAGATCAAGATAGCATCTCGCTGTTGGTCTGGGGGAACCGCACTATGAAATTCCGTGTCGTAATACTCGCAACGTTGATGCTAGGGAGTGTAGCCGCACACGCTGTCGCTGATATCTCGGGCGTTCCCAAAATCATTGATGGCAACACGCTTACTATCGGTCCGACCAAGATTCGCCTTTCACGCATATATGCCCCAGAAAGCGATCAGGTCTGCCTTAATGCGAAAAATATTCGGTGGAACTGTGGCATCGAAGCTCGTGATCAACTTGCGGGGCATATCGCGGGCCGAGAAATCACGTGCACTTCAAGCGGCGTTGATGCGTACCGCAGAACGATTGCAGCATGTTCTCTCGCCGGTGAGGACCTGAACGGTTGGATGGTTGAGCAGGGTTGGGCACTCCCCTATTTTCAGCACTCTTTCGTATACGTTCGTGCTGAAGAGGATGCTCGGACCCGACAGAGCGGACTATGGCAGGGCGCGTTCATTGCACCTTGGGATTGGCGCCGTCGCAACAATATGACGACTATAATGGGCACGCTAAAGGAGGCGCAGGCAACACTGTTGGGCCCTTCCGCGACCGCAAACGCGCCATCACCTGATTGTACAATTAAGGGAAATATCACCCGCGCGGGTCGGATGATTTATCACACGCCGAACCAAAAATCTTACGCGAACATAAGAATGGACAAGGGCATCAGGAGATGGTTTTGCACGTCTGAGGAAGCCGAGGCTGTTGGGTGGCGTAAAGCGTTGAGGTGATAGTAAACGCAAGCAATTTAGATTCAATCACTAGGAGAACCAACGCTCGATTCCCTTACAAAATTTTTGAGAGTTAAGCATGCAAAATACGGTCTCGATGCCGACTAAGACCAAGTGGAAAAGTTCTTTCGCAATGCTGGTAGCACGCCCCAATTTCCACTTTCAGGTCCTTTCTTTTTTCTTTTTTTCTTTCGCAATTCAAAAACAACGGTCTTAACCCTTCAGTAAGTAAAATGGCCCATAACGATTGGGCGCATTTGGTTTAGCGTCGCGCAGAGCCTTGGCCTCAGTAAATCCTGACCAGGGCTTTTTCTATTTTGGGGTTTCCTGCCGGACGGAATGCCCGATGCCATCAAAATTGTCTAAAGTCCGGTCTCGCTGAGATTTTATCCGCGATTTTTGAAAATTGGCGCGAAACAGGGATCTGATGCTTCGCGTTTGCAGCAATTCGCTTATCAAGTTTGGTGGCATTCTGCGAGGCGGCGGCGATTTTGTCCTCAGCCAGCAGTTTTACTGCCTCCCCCAGGATGCTTCTCAAGCGTGTTAACTGGTTGCGGGTCGCGCCACGGCGGCATGAGATCCGCCGGTCGCAGTGTCTGCGCCGGCAAGCCTAATGGGCGGGTTGGAACGGCGTTCGTGGTTGACGCGGGTTTGGGTTCTTTCAAATCAAGTTGCTCGCTCAAGAACTCGTAAAGCATCTTGGCGCCCGCTTGCGCGCGCTGGCCGAGAGTTACGGTAGTTTGCGACCCGACGACGCATGCTTCGCGCTGCCGCTCACAGAAATGTTGGATGTCTGTTGCAACGACTTTAGCCGCCCGCAGGGCTTCGCTCGCACTGACTTGCGACTTCGGTACCGACTGCGAGCCGACGCTCGGCAGCAAAATCAAAACGATGCCCAGCCATAATAACATTCGCAGGAGGAACCACATGGCCTGACTTACTCCCAGTGGCTTAGTTGTTCGTCCGTGACTTTCAAGAGCCTCAATGACGAGTGTGATGTCACAAAACTCTATCTGTTTCGTGAGGTTGCCGTGGTGATCACGGGCTGCGGATCGCCAAGCGAGACCCAGATGTTAGAGTTGAACTGCGATTGACGCTTGAGGAAGTGGTAGCCGGTTTCTGACCACAGCAGAATGTCCGCGTTCTGATTGTCGAGGACATAGTCTCCTCTGTCAGTGGTCACCGTCAGCACAGCATGAGATTTGTTACCTTTATCAAGTACCACGGTCACCAGCAGCGTTTCGCGCGGCCAGCCGGACTGGATCAAAATGCGTCGCTTGAGTAAAACGTAGTCCTCGCAGTCACCATAGCCATCGTCTGGATAGGACCAGCGTTCGATCACGCCCCAGTGTTCAAGATCGGCCAGCGGTTTGATTGTCTCGTTGACCCACCTGTTGACATAAGCCAGATCCGTCCAGGCTTTTGCCGAGAGGACAACATTGCGCGGCTTCGTCGTGGGGCCAGCGCATTCGGTTGGCTGCCGCGCACAAAACTCGACCCACCCGAAAGGCGGCTGCGTCATTTCGGACACCGAGACGTGGGCGAGCCATTTGCTGGCCGGAACGGCGTCAATAGTGCTCACCATTAATATTGCGATCACGACCGTTACCAATTTTGCGCTCAAGACCTTAGAGATCACGGTGACTCCGCTCCACTCGGCACTACGCAATGCGACGCGCGCGGCGACGCTGGAAACGCAGGCCGTTAAGTTTGGTGGATACCGGTGGCCGGCGCCAGGCCATCATTAAAAAAGGGTTAACACGCCATCCAAGTTTCTGGCATTAATCGCGTGGCAAATCGAGGCGAGTGAATCCTTGGAGTTTTTGTTAACGTTAACGGCCGTATGTGCCAAAGCGCGGGCACTTAGCGACCACGACGTAGAAAGCTTGAAAGGGCACACAGCGGAGAAGCGAGGGCTGCGCCTGCCGGCAGGACAAACGGACGCAATACTTCTCATTGTGCTCGGATGAAAGTCGGCGCCCGACAGAGAATGTCCTGGGCCCGCGCTACGAGGCGCTAGCAGCTTGCCGAATTTTACTTTGCCTCTCGGCGTGAGGAAAAAGTGAATAAGATGCAGGGAATGGAACGATGATCTGAACATTATATTTTTCGCTTAAGACAACAACTTTCCACGCTTTCCCGTCATCTGAGCCCACATGACACAATATCTTATCAATAAGCTTTCGCGCGTGGTCATAAGCGTCATTTAAGGTACTAAGCTCTTTTCCATGGTCGTCAGCGATTTGGCGATCCACCGAGATTAAATGAAAGTAGAAACGCGGCATTAGACCCTCCACCACAATCACTTCATTTTCGAGCTTTATAGAGCGGAGAAATTGAGGTCACGTCGCTCTTGGTGGTCGTAATTGAAGAAAACTCAATAAAAACAGTCGCCAGGTTTTATGAAAAAACAGCGATAATTTTAATCAATCAAAACAGACCACAGAAGCGACCCCAAGAAAGGGAGAGAACAAAAATAGAGCGTCTTTTGCAATTAGCTCGCCGAAACTCCGCACGCCATCGATCTGTCAAGAGAACGCGGCCCCTTACCCACTCCCCGCCCCCACGTCCAAAAATGGTCAGGTGCTTGCAATGAAAATTGTGGGTCTCGATGGGCACAAAGTTTTTGCTGATGCAAAATTTTTGCGGATTGTTTGGTATTCGCGAGTTAGTTTCAGCAGTACGAGCGATACCGAAAATTGAGCAGGTTATTTTATTTCTCGGCGCA
>CAVUGV010000019.1:0-28489 GCA_963741065.1 uncultured Verrucomicrobiae bacterium
GCGAGAAGACGACTGAAGAGCGAGCGAGCGATGCGCCCGGACGACGACAACCCTTGCATTGATTCCGCCGACGAGCGCGCTGTAGAGCCGAGGCACGCCAACTATCGCGGTAACTTTGCCCTGGCGCAGCGCACGCAACAGTTGCTGGCCAGTAAGCGAGGACGGCAAAACAATCGGCAAGCCCAACGAGAGCGGCGCGAGCATACCGAGGACGAAGGGATAAACATGATGCAACGGCAGCGGCAACAGGACGCGATCGCCCGCGCCGACAAGATCGATTGTTGCGATGACTTCGAACTGCGAAGCGATGTTCTGGTGCGTCAGCGGCACGCCTTTCGGCGCACCGGTCGTGCCGGAGGTGTAAAACAACACCGCCGGGTCGCTTAGCCTGACAAATGGCGGCTCGCTCGCCTCACCGCGGGCAAAGATTTGTTCGTCATCGAGCAGGATCAGTTTCGTTCGCGCAAGCTTTTCGATCCGCGGTGCGCGACGGCGGGTGGTAATCACCGCGCGCGCGACGCTGTCGCGCAGGATGTGCGCGAGGTCGTCATCGCCAAACTGCACATCGATCGGCGAAACAACCGCACCGGCGCGCAAGACTCCGAGCGCAGCCGCAATCCACTCCGGCCGATTCTCGGCGTAAAGGACAACACTGTCACCGGCTCGGATGCCGTCCCGCGGGAGCCGGTCGGCAAAGGCGCGTGCACGCTCCGCCAGCGTGCGAAAGGACCAGCGTTCCGCTCCATGCTTGGTGAGCGCCAGCAATGCGGTCTTGTCACCAAAGTCGCTTAACGAATCAACGAGCGCCTGCAGCGTTGGCATTGCCTCGCTCGCTCGCACATTACCCTCGGTTACAGGCAGGCTTTGGGCGCGCACTTCAAGGACTCCCAGGAGCCGCGCCGCAAACGCGCACCGGCGGCGAGAAGAAGAAAGTGACGAGGGTCCGGTCCTTACCATATCGTATTCGCATAAGATATCGAAGCGCTGCAGGAAAACGCAGCGGATCCCCTCGCCGGCAGACAGAAGCAGGTAAAGAAGTTCGCTTCCGTCTGCCTGGAAGAATGGCGCTTTGCAAAAGATCAACGCACTGATCATTCCGGCGTCTTCTTTCACGAATGCACGGATATCGTCACGGAATTGTCCGTTCTACTGGCCCCAGTTCCACCCTGGAAAACTCCTGGCCTAACAAATAGGCCCTGATGTCCCACGCTTCCGCCCTTTTGAATTCGTCCCAGTTGCGAACAACTTCATTGAGTTGCTCAACCGCGTGCTGCTCGCTCGTCAGAAGCTTGGTGTAACCAACGATGTCGATGAACAAGACATGCCCGATCTCGAATTTGACTTCTGAAGGAGATGCGGAGGATATGCCGCTCGTCATCTACTTTTCCCGGCAGAGCTTCTCGAAGCGCGGATCTTTGCGGAGATTGTCCCAGTCTGGATCGATCCGCAGAAGTGCCCGCGTCACCGGACTTCCGTAGGAAATACTGAGCAGGTGTTGCAGAGCGCCGATCGCGGCGTCCTTCTCGCCGAAATGAGCCTCGATGCGGGCGAGGGCGTCTTCATATCCAGGGCCGACGAAGGCGTCTTTGGAGGCCGGCAATGCGGCAATGGCCTGTTTCGCGTGCGCGATCGCAGTAGTTTTGTCGCCAAGGCAAGCCTCGGCCCAGGCCAGTTGAATCAGGAACTCGGAATTCTCAGGCTGAGCACGCAACAAGTCGTTCACGGCCTGCTTTGATTTCTGATAAGCCATCGTCGCTTCGGCGGTGTTGCCGGCGTGTCGCTCCAGATCGCCTAACGCATTCTCAAAAACCCCGAGAGAGCTGCCCAGCGCGTCGGGTTGTTCCAGTTGGGCCTTGAGCATCGCTAACGCCGATTCATACTTCCGCAAAAGTATGGCGTTCGTCACGGCCGTGCTTACGTAGATGCCATCGCCAGGCTTCGGCTGAACGGTGTCGAGAAGCGCTTGTGCCTGCGCGATGTCGCCACCCAACTGAAAGCTCTGGGCAAGAAAACTGATGACGGTGGAATTTTGCGGACTTAGATCGCGGGCTCGCCCGAGGTGTTTCTGTGCGGCGACGGCGTCGCGCATTGCCAGATCAGTCAACGCCGCATCGGTGAGTAGAAAAATATTTTGTGGATCGAGCTCAACGGCTTGCGCGTAAAAAGCACGGCTTTGTTCCCACTGCCCCTGCCGGCGGGAAATACCTCCCAAAAACTCCAAGACTACGGCGTTGTTTGGATATTGCCGACGAATCGATTCGAGTTGGGCCTTGGCGCCTTCATAATCACGCTCACAGTAATATTTGTAGTAGGCCTTCGCCAGTTGCGTCTCGACCAACTCCGGCCCGAACTTTATGGCCATGTCCAGGGCCTTGCGCGCCGCTTCACGTCGCTCTGGTGCCTGACCGACATTGTTAATGAATGCCAGGCCGTTCTGGCGGCACAGGTGCGCCCAGGCGATGGCGAATTCAGGGTCAAGCCGCACTGCGTTCTCGAATGCGTCTATCGATTTTAGCAGGCTCGCTCGAAAATCTTGGACGTCACCCTCGAAAGCAACGCCACGCAGGTAAGCGTCGTAGGCGTCCGGATTTTTAGTGGGGCGAGCGCTCAATTCTCGCTTCTCGTTCCCGCTCAGTTTGGCATTCAACTGGTCAGCGATCGCGCCAGCCACTTCGCCTTCTACTCCGAAGATATTTTGTAATTCGCGATCGTAACTCTCCGCCCACACGTGCTCATCGGTCGCAGCTTTGATCAACTGCACGTTGATGTGCACCGCATTGCCGGCTTTTTGCACGCTGCCTTCAAGTAAATTAGCCACGCCGAGTTGCTGGCCTACTTCGCGCAAGTTATCTGGCGCGCTTTTGTATTTTTGAGTAGAGCTACGGGAGATGACCTTTAGATCGGCGATTTTCGACAAACGGGTGAGGATCTCGTCCTGGATACCTTCAGCAAAGTAGGCGTTCGATTTGTCTTCACTAAGGTTTGCAAATGGCAGAACAGCGATGCTTTTTTCAGGGATCGCTGAACCGGTAGGGGGTGGCTGGACCGCGGCCTTTTTCTTACGAGAAAGTTCGCCCTGCAACTCATCAGTGATCTGCTTGGCGACAGCGCTCTGAATGGTCTCGGCCAACGAAGGGAGCGCTGTGGCGGTCGGTTGAGGCAGTGTCGCTGACCGGCGCTGGTCGAGCGTGCGCATGATCGCGGGCGCGAAAATCACTGACACGATGGCAAGCACGAAGTGAGAGCGATGAAAACCGACGATAATGAAGATCGCTCGGGCGAATGGAGAGAGTCCTTTGCGCGTCGCTTTCGAAGCTGGGCGAGTGCTGCCGCGTATTTTCCCGAGTTGCGACGGCGGCGTGGGATTGCCAATTGTCTCGGCGTAAAGATTAACTAACGAGACAACAACTCCGTGTTTCACTTCCACGTCGCCCAGTTCATGGATGTACGGCTGCCACCGACGCCGTTGCGCCAGATCGTCGGCGACGCGTTTACTCACGAGAATGTGGCCGGCGTCGCCGCAATCCATCACTCGCTGCGCGATGTTGATGCCTACGCCGGCGATGTTTTCACGCCCGTTTGCATCCTTCACATGATGGATCGGGCCGCTGTGGATTCCCATTCTCACCGGCAGGCTCGGCTGCGCGCGCAAGGCCTGGCTGATCTCCAAGGCGCATTCCGCCGGCTCTTCCACTGAACGGGTGAAAACTAGCGCCATGCCATCGCCGGTCGGCAAAACGGTAAGCGCTCCTGCAACCTCGGCCTCGCGCGCCGCTTCGGTGCTACGCACGACCTGGTTCAACTCCTGAAGCGCTTCTGATTGTTCGTCGGTCAGCAGCTTGGAGTAGCCCACGATGTCCATGAAGAGGACGTGCGCGATCTCCAGGCGCTTAGCCTTCTGCTCGTCAGCCATGAAGCGGGACTCTACTGGCTGGGCTCAACCCTCTCTAGCCTATTCTTTTGCCGCCAGCGAAGGGACCCACCTTCGCCAAGGCTACGCCGTCGTTCGTTGGTAGGGGCGATTGACCTCAATCGCCCGCAGGCGGTTCAGTGAACCGCCCCTACCTCATTTTGGACCCAGCGAGGCGACGATTTTAGACAGAATTTCACGAATCCACACGAATCAAAGCGAGAGTCGTCGTCCGCTTAGTGACAATTCGTGAAATTAGTGTCTCTCTTTCGGTTCGGGCGGCTCGGCGAGTTTTTGGAAACGCGGATCATTCCGGAGCAGATCGAACATGGGATCGAGCCGGAGCAGCGCGGGGGTGAGCGGTATATTTTGTGTGGCCAGCGGACCAGCGTACGGTATCGAGAGTAGCTTCTGTAAAGCGGGGATGGCGCGGTCAGGCTCTCCGGCCTGCGCCGCTACGCGGGCCAAGATTTCGATCGGACTGGCACCAGACACGGCGTCCTTCTCGATCGGGATCGCGGCCATCGCCTTGTCGGCGAAAGCGAAGGCGGCAGCCTTGTCACCAAGGCCCATATTGGTCAGTGCGAGATCGCCAATAAGGGCAAAATTTTCCGGCTGTTCTTTGAGAAAAGATTCCAGTTCGTTGCGCGCCTGTGCCAAGCTGTCCTGCGCCGCGGCATGATCGCCGCGACTTCCTGCGCCCAGCCTAACCAAAAGCGCAGTTCGCCATTGAAAAAACCCAACGCTGGATCAGGCTTGGCAAGTATTTCCTTTAGCCGAGGGATGATTTGTGCAGGGCGGCGCTCCAGGATCGCTTGGTAAACTTGTGTTTCCACCGCGGAGGGGTCGTCGGCGCCGGGTGGAGCGGAGCGAGGAGCGCCGAGGCCCGTGGCAGGTCGCCCTCGGCTTGTGCAATAGCCGCCTTGCTCGCGAGCGTATCGAGGTCGTCCGGTGCAATATCGAGAACCTGATCAAGCTTCCGCAGTGCTTCGGGGAAACGACGCAGTGCGATGTAGGAATCCGCGTGCTGGGTGAGCACGTTAACATTGCGCGGGTCGAGCCGCTCGGCTTCGTTGAAGTAGACTCTCGCTTTTGTCCCACTGGCCTCGCCTCCGCGCGACATACGCCAGCGATTCAGGAATCTGGCTGCTATTGGGCAGGAGCTGACGTGCTTGCTCAAAGTAACGCACCGCAGTGTCGTAATCCTTTAGGCAGGCATAGTGATAGTAGCCCTTGGCCATCAGCGCCTCGCCGAGACTGGGCTGAAGAGCGAGCGCGGTTTCGGCTGCCTGCCGCGCCTCTTCCCGGAGCGCGACCGTTGGTTGAAGACTCCGTGTGAGGTAGCCGTGCGCATCCACGTATGAGAGTAGCGCCCAACCAAGGGCGAACTTCGGGTCCAACCGCACCGCTTCTCTGAGATATTTCTGTGCGCCAAGGGAGTTGGCCGGTGTGTTGGCAGCTTTCAGGCTATAAGCCAGCCCGCGCAGGTAGGCGTCGTAAGCTTCAGGATTGTCTGTCGGCTTGGCGGCGATCACTTGCTCTTCCTGGCCGGTGAGTTTCGCTCGCAACTGGTCGGCGATGGCTTTGGCCACCTCGCTCTCGACCGAAAAGATGTCGGTCAGTTTGCGATCAAAGGTATCGGCCCAAAGATGGGAATCATTGGCTGCTTTGATCAACTGCACGTTCACCCGCACGGAGTCGCCGCTCTTCTGCACGCTGCCTTCCAGAATGTGGGCGACGCCAAGTTGCTTTGCGATTTCAGGCAGGTTTTCCGGCGCGCTTTTGTAATGCTGCGTGGAAGTGCGCGAGATCACCTTCAGATCGGCGATCTTCGATAAGCGGGTCAGGATCTCGTCCTGAATGCCGTCGGCAAAGTAGGCGTTGTCCGGGTCGCGGCTTAGATTCGCGAAGGGTAGCACCGCGATCGATTTTTCGGGAATCACTGACGCGGGCGCAGAGGTTTTCGGTTTCCCTCGTTGCCAGAAAAGAAAAGTTGCAATGGCAATGACGACGAGGATTGCACTCACGATTATCGACGGCGACACCCGCCTCCGCTCCGCTACGGCGCGGCGAGCGCGCCGCCGCTACAGGTTTGAATTTCTCGTGGCACTTCCGGGTTGCCTACGTCGTCGGTGTAGAAATTCAAAGCGTGGACGCGGACGCCGTGTTTCACTTCACACTCGCCGAGATCGTGCAGATACGGCTGCCACTGCCGATATTGCTCCAGATCTTCCGCGACATGCCTGGAGAGAAGAATGTGGCCCGCATCACCGCAATCCATGATCCGCTGCGCGATGTTGATGCCGGCGCCCGCGATGTTCGCCTGTTCGTTCAGATCCGTGATTTCGTTGACCGCACCGCTGTGAATTCCCATTCGGACCCGAAGTTCGGGATGCTTCTTGAGCTCCTTACTGATTTCCAGCGCGCAGCGGACCGGCGCTTCGGGGCTAGTGCGGAACACAAGGGCGCCACCATCGCCGGTCGGTAAGCGCAGCAGTTTGCCTTCGGCTTCAGCCAGGCGGAACTGCTCGGTGCCGCGCACGATTTCTCGCAACGTCTGCATCTGCTCGCTCTGCTGGTTTATGAGCAACTTCGAGTAACCGACGATGTCGATGAACAAGACGTGCCCGATCTCGAATTTTACGTCGGGGGATTGCTCGGGCGGCATGAGATCCTCTACTATCTAAAAGCTCCCGATTTAACGAGCCGATTACGCTTCAAGTTATTCGCTTTCAATGACCGGAGTATGATATCGCGCCGCTCGGAGAAGAAATTCATCGGCAAGTGAACGCATCAGGTCCACGTTCCGGCGCGGGCTGGCACATGTCGGGCCAGCGATTCTGCTTCCAGTAATCAACCAAACCGATCCGTTTTGCGAAAGCTTGGAAGGCCGGGTGCTGGCGAGCCTTGCGTGACCATGCGTCCGGTTGCCAGAGAAAAGTGTAATATGCATCCGACAGTCCGATGCCATCGCGTTCGAAGGAGGCGAAGGACTGTTCAGGTTCGCCCAGCAGGAGCAACAGCGTGCCCGCAAACTGGTCATGCGGATGTGCGGCGATGACAGCAAGCCCTGCTCTTCGTTTCGCCTCGTCGCCGTAGCTGCCACGAAAAATCACGGCTAAGTCCTCCTTGCTGAACTCACTCTTGAACGCACCGAAACCCTCCGAGAATGATTCTGCCCCGGAATCGGGATCGCCCTCAGCGGCGGCCGAGAATCCAAGCACTGATCCGCCTAGAGGGCTACCGAGCGCCTGCGCTCGTTTTGCGAGTTTGACTGCCGTGGCCTTGTCGCCCCTGTCCCACCGCGCCATCGATTTGTAGAAAATAAGGAGACCATTGGCTGGATCCGCGCCGAGCGCACGATCGTTCACTGTTTCGGCTTCCGCGATGCGCCCCATTGCAGCGAGTTGATTTGCCAGCCAGAAATTTGCGGTCACGTTACTCGGATCGATCGCGATTGCGCGTTGCGCGGACTTGACCATCTCGCGATATCGGCGTCGGGAAAAATCAATGTAGCCGAGCGCCGCATAGGCTTCCGCGCTCTTGGGATCGAGGGCGATCGCGCGATGCGCGGCTGGCTCCGCCGCGACCCAGTTCGTTTGCCAGTCCGCGCTCGCATACTGCGGTTCAACCGCGAGCGCGACTGCCAGTTTGCCCCAGGCGCGCGCGAAATTTGGATCGAGCCGTGTCGCCTCTTCGAGTAAAGCAATAGCGCGAGGCAGAGTGTCGCCGACGCGCTGGCTAACAAGTGTTTGCGCTTCGATGAACAACGCGTAGGCCTGCGGGTTGTCGGTAGGCTTTTCCACGAGACGACCTTCAGATGAATCAGCCAGTGCCACTTTGAGTTCGCCGGCAATGTCGCGTGCGAACGATTCCTGGAGGTCGAAGATATTAGCGAGTGTCCCGTTGTAAGTCTTCGACCAGATCTGCAAACCATCGGCGGCGCGACTCAAGGCCGAGGTAATACGCACTTCCTCGCCCTGCTTGCGGACCGAACCCTCGAGAACGTTGGCGACACCGAGCTCGGAGCCGATCTGTTTTAAGCTGACGTTCTTTCCCTTGTAAAAAAATGAGGAAGCGCGACCGACGACCTTCAAGTCTTTGATGTGTGCTAGCGCGTTGAGAATTTCCTCCGCCATACCATCGGAGAACGATTCTTGATCATGATTTGGCGACAAATCGCTAAACGGCAAAACGGCGATCGATTTCGCCGGCAGCTCGGATGATTGGTTTGGCCGGGTCGCAGCGCTGTAGCGACCCAGAAAAAATAATCCGATCGATACTAGCGCGCCGATAACGACCATATAGATCCAGGCGTATTTCTTCCTTCGCGTCGCCCGTCATCAGGAGCGGGTTTCGGTTCGCTTCAATTCCTTCGCGGTGTGATCTCAAACATCCACGCGAGCACGAGCGCGATGGGCAAACCGAGAATGACGAGGAGAACGATCAACCGGATGATCCAATTCGGAACGTCGAACACCGGGAATACTTGGGCGATGCCTTGAGAAATCGCCCAGCCGGCGACGATGTAGGCGACGGCAACCTTGTAAACATTACGCCGCTTCAGCTCAGCGAAGAAGTTTTGGAAGTTCACAACGACATGCCTGGTTGGCGGACCCTACTCAACATTCTTGATCTTCACGATGCTGCCTTTCGCCTTCGAGTCATTTGGGTCCTTCACCACCGTCACGTACAGTTCCTTTTCATCTTTGCCGAAGGCGACGTTTGTCGTGCCATCACCCGCGGCAATTTCAAAGACGTGGAGCAGCTTCCCGTCCGGAGAGATCTTCAAAATCTTGCCGCCGAACCATTGGGCCACATAGATATTACCTTTGCGGTCGATCTTCATGCTATCAGGCCCAATCCACCAGGATTCGTTCTTGTTCCTGGTGAGAAGGTTGAGCAGAGCGAAATTGGATCTGTGGCTCAACGAGCCGTCGTCGTTGATCGTGAACTTCAGGATGCAATTCCCGACCGTTTCGCTGACGTAGAGAGTCTTTTGGTCTGGCGAGACGCCTACTCCGTTGGCGTAATTGAGGTCGTTTGCCACTTCCACCCATTTCTGACTGCCGGGCGCAAGATAGAGGATTTTTCCAATGACGAAGGTCGGTATCGGTGGGTCGGCGTATGGGCCAAAGACCGTGGCATACGCGCCGCCATTAGCGGTTACCACAATATCATTTATTCCTCCCTCAAACTTCCTGCCATTGCTGTCGGCATCCCATCGGCGCAGTTGTTTCCCGGTCATGTCGAGTTCCAGGATTGCGCCAGGGTCGTTAGTGCACGCGACCAGGAATGTCTTCTGTTTCGTGAGCGCCAACCCGTTATGGCCGCAGCCCTCCGTGTGATTCAACACGGTAGTCGTTTTGCCATCCCACTTGGATAGCGTGTTCGAGACCCAGCCAACGTAGTAAAGGTTGCCATCAATGTACAATGGCCCTTCCGGTCCGAGGACGTTGCTCACGATTTGGATTTCCTCGGCCTGCGTTGCCGCAGCGCTTAACATAACGCCAACGGTGAAACAAATAATCTTACTTGCTCTCATTCGATTCCTTTCCGGATGGCAGCAGAACTAAGTTGAAACTTGTAAACGTTGCGCCGCTTCAGTTCCCCGAAGAAACCCTTCGGATTCATGGCCCTGCTTTTGCCACACGCAGAATTTATGCGCAAGGCTGCCCGTGATCGGCCTTCCGCTTTTCGCCGCCGGCGCTTCGAACCGCCGCGCCCTCGAAACCGTCCCGATTGCGAAGAAAGTATCAACTGCATCAACCCGGGACGCAGCGTATGATACCACTTTCACAAGCGCCCATGATGAAACGAGCACAGCTGGTTGAAGACATCGAGACGTATGCGCAAGACATCGTGAACACGGTGCGCGAGCCGCTCTTGATGCTAGACACCACGTTGCGTGTGCAAAGCGCTAACCGCGCCTTCTATCAGACATTTCAGGTCTCCTCCGAAGAAACCGAAAACCGGCTGATTTACGAATTGGGCAACGGCCAGTGGGATATCCCCGCCCTGCGGACACTTCTCGAGGACGTGATTCCGACGAGCTCTGTCTTCAACGATTTCGAGTTGGAGCATACCTTCCCGTTTATCGGTCGTCGCGTGATGCTGCTCAATGGTCGCAAGCTCCGCGCGGGCAGTCACGCCGAGCTGCTGGTCCTGGCGATGGAAGACGTGACGGAACGGAGGCGCTCCGAGGCGGACTTGAAGGCCATCGAAACCTACGCCCAGAACATCGTGGATACGGTGCGCGAGCCGCTCTTGATTCTGGATACGAGTTTGCGCGTGCGATCGGGCAACCGCGCTTTTTACCAGACCTTTCAAGTCTCACTCGAAGAGACTGAGAACCGCCTCATTTACGAATTGGGCAACGGCCAGTGGGACATCCCCGACCTGCGAACCCTCCTTGAAGATATTGTCCCAAAGAGTTCGGTCTTCAATAATTTTGAACTGGAACACACCTTCCCGATCATAGGGCGTCGCGTGATGCTGCTCAACGCCCGCAAGCTTGAGGCCGGCCATCACGGGGAGTTGCTCGTGCTGGCAATGGAAGATGTCACCGCGCGCAAGCGGGCGGAAGAAGCACTGCTCAAAGCCGGGGCGCTGCAGAGCGCGATCTTCAACAGCGCCAACTTCTCCAGCATCGCGACCGACGAGAAAGGCGTGATTCAAATCTTCAACGTGGGCGCCGAGCGCATGCTGGGTTATACGGCCGCCGAAGTGATGAACAAGATTACCCCGGCCGACATTTCCGATCCGCAGGAAGTGATCGCGCGCGCCAAAGCCCTGAGTGCCGAGCTCGGGACCCGGATCACGCCGGGCTTTGAGGCATTGGTTTTCAAGGCCTCGCGTGGGATCGAGGACATCTATGAATTGACTTACATCCGCAAGGACGACAGCCGCTTTCCGGCCATCGTCTCGGTCACGGCGCTACGCGACGAGCAAGGGGAAATCATCGGGTATCTGTTAATCGGTACCGATAACACCGCACGTAAGCAGGTCGAAGCCGAGCGAATGCTGCTCGATCAGCGCGTGCGCGATCAGCAATTCTACACCCGCTCGCTGATTGAATCGAACATTGATGCACTGATCACCACCGATCCGCGCGGCATCATCACCGACGTGAACAAGCAAATGGAGGCGCTCACCGGATGCACGCGGGACGAGTTGATCGGCGCGCCGTTCAAGGACTACTTCACCGACCCGGAGCGGGCCGAGGCCGCTATCAAGCTCGTGCTGGGCGAAAGCAAAGTGACCGACTACGAGCTCACGGCCCGCGCCAGGGACGGCAAGGAGACCGTGGTCTCCTACAACGCGACTACCTTCCACGACCGCGACCGGAAGCTGCAGGGCGTGTTCGCCGCGGCGCGCGATGTCACCGAACGCAAACGCTACGAGCAATCGTTGGAGCAAGCGAACCGGGCCAAGAGCGTCTTCCTGGCCAACATAAGCCACGAGCTACGCACGCCGCTCAACGCCATTCTGGGCTACTCTGAGATGCTGCAGGAGGAGGCCGTCGAGCGAAAACTGGACGAATTTGGCGCCGACCTCAGAAAAATCAACGGCGCTGGCAAGCACCTGCTGGCGCTTATCAACAACATCCTCGATTTATCGAAAATCGAAGCCGGTAAGATGGAGATGTTTTTGGAGACCTTCGACGTGGCCAGGATGATTGATGAGGTTGCTTCCACCATCCGGCCGATGGTCAAAGAAAACGCCAACACGCTGCACATCGAGTGCGCGCCGGATTTGGGCGCGATGCACGCCGACCAGATCAAGGTGCGCCAGGGTCTGTTCAATCTCCTGTCTAACGCCGCCAAGTTCACCCACGACGGCAACATCACGCTGAACGCCGGACGCGAAATCATGGATGGCAGCGAGTGGATCGTGTTTCGTGTGGCCGACACCGGCATCGGCCTGAGTCCCGAGCAGATCGTCAAGCTCTTCCAAGACTTCACCCAGGCCGATCCCTCTACCACGCGCAAGTTTGGCGGCACTGGTCTGGGGCTGGCTCTCACGCGCCGATTCTGCCAGATTATGGGAGGCGACGTGACCGTGCACAGCCTGCCGGGCAAAGGCAGCGTTTTCACCATCAAGCTGCCCGCCGTCGTCAGCGAAGTGAAGCCGGAAGCAGCTGCTGAGATTGCCGGCGCCCAGGTCGTTGGCGCTTCACCAGACGGCGACGGCACCGAACGGTTCGCGCCCACCGAAAGCTGCGTGTTGGTGATTGATGACGACCCGGTGCAGCGCGACTTGCTCGACCGTTTTCTCAGCAAGGAAGGCTTTTGCGTGCGCACCGCGGCAGGAGGCGACGCCGGGCTGCGCCTGGCGCGGCAATTGCGGCCGGTGGCCATCACGCTGGATGTGATGATGCCA
The DNA here is from genome assembly GCA_963741065.1 of uncultured Verrucomicrobiae bacterium. Taxonomy (GTDB): domain Bacteria; phylum Verrucomicrobiota; class Verrucomicrobiia; order Chthoniobacterales; family UBA10450; genus Udaeobacter. Next base: position 12,293 of record CAVUGV010000019.1, read on the forward strand.
GACATGGACGGCTGGAGCGTGCTCGCGGCGCTCAAGGCCGACGCCGCCTTGCGCGACATTCCGGTGATCATGCTGACCATGGTGGACGACCCCGAAAGGGGCTTTACGCTGGGCGCCGCCGACTACGCTACCAAGCCGGTGGATCGTGCGCGCCTCTCCCACATTCTCAAGAAGTACACCTGCCCGCACCCACCGTGTCCGGTTCTTATGGTTGAGGACGACCCCGCCACCCGCGAGCTAACGCGCGCTATTTTGGAAAAGGAAGGTTAGATGGTGAGCGAGGCCGAGAACGGACGAGCGGCGCTTGTATGCATGGAGCGGGAGCGACCGAGCCTGATCTTGCTCGACCTGATGATGCCCGAAATGGACGGATTCGAATTCGCAGACCGGGTGCGCCAACACCCTGAATGGCGCTCGATTCCCATCGTGGTATTGACAGCCAAAGACCTCACTGCCGAGGAGCGACGGCGGCTCAATGGTTCGGTGGAGACGATTCTCCGCAAAGCCGGCGACTCGCGCACAGCACTGCTGAATCAGGTGCGCGACCTGGCGGCTAAATGCTCGGCGCGCCGTAGGAGTGAGGAACATGCCTAAAATATTATTAGTCGAAGATAACGAGATGAATCGCGACATGCTCTCGCGCCGGCTGCTGCGCAAAGGCTATCAGGTCGTGTTGGCGGTGGACGGGCAGAGTGGCGTGGAGATGGCTCAAACCCAGGCGCCGGACTTAATTTTGATCGACATGAGCCTGCCCGTGCTCGACGGCTGGGAAGCGACGCGCCGTCTCAAGGCCGTTGCCGCGACAAAGCACATTCCTGTCATCGCCCTAACGGCGCACGCCATGTCCGGCGACCGCGAAAAAGCCCTCGAAGCCGGCTGCGACGACTACGACACGAAACCCGTCGAGCTGCTGCGTCTGCTCGGCAAAATCGAGGCGCTCTTGAGCGGGAACGGAGGCGAGATGGCTTCCAGTGGAAACCCGACATCGTGACCGAACCGCAACTCCCAACCCCCGACGCGGCCCGGCATGCGCTGCCATCGGGTCTGATCCACGACCTGCGCACGCCACTCAATCAGATCATCGGATACTCTGAGATGCTCATCGAGCAGCGGGCGCAGGGGCAACGCCAGCACGACTTCGTGTCCGACTTGCAGAAGATCCACGCTGCCGGCAAGCAACTGCTAACGCTCATCAACGACAACTTTCATCCGATCCATTTACCTGCCACGCGCGTAGCGGCCGCTGCGCCGAGTAGGGAGTTTCCAACACCGATAGAACGGGAACCAGCCGCCGAAGCAGCAAAAGAGGACGCAGCGGTCGGCGCGGCGCAGGGATTCGTGCTGATCGTGGATGACATCGAAGCCAACCGCGATGTGCTCTCGCAACGGTTAGAGCGTCAGGGTTACGCGGTAACCACCGCCGAAAACGGGCGACAGGCGCTGGAAAGGTTGCGCGTGGACGCCTTCGACCTCGTGCTGCTCGACATCATGATGCCGGAAATGGATGGCTACGAAGTGCTTCAGCGCCTCAAGGCCGATGAAGCCTTGCGCCACATTCCGGTCATCATGATTTCGGCTTTGAGCGAGTTGGACTCGGTCGTGCGCTGCATCGGGATGGGCGCGGAGGATTACCTGCCCAAGCCGTTCGAGCCGACTCTCCTCAAAGCGCGCATCGGCGCTTGCCTGGAGAAAAAGCGCGCGCGCGACCGCGAGACGCACCTCTTCGAGCAGTTGCGGGCTCGCAACAGCGAGATGGCTATCTGGCGCGAGGCGCAGGAAGCCGATCTCGCCGTCGCCCGAATCACCCAGCAAGCTATCGTCGCCTCCGCAATACCACCGATCAACGGCTGGCGGGTGGAAACGGTCTATACGCCACTGACCCAGGTCGGGGGCGATGTGTGTGGGTGGCGACAGTTGGATCCCGAGGTCTGGCTCTTTTGGCTCGCGGATGCCACAGGCCACGGCGTGGCCGCGGCTCTCTTCACGACCCTGGTCGCCTTGCTTTTTAACCACGCCAGCACCGAGTCCAGGACAGCCGGCGCGATCTTGACGCGCGTGAATACCGAGTTTTACGGCGTGCTCCGCGGACGATCTTTCATGACGGCGTGTTGCGCCGTTATTCAAGGCGATGGCCGGTTGTCCTTCGCCGGGGCCGGCCATCCGCCGCTCCTCATTCGACGGCACGACGGCATCGTCGAGGTGCTGCCGTCGCGAGGCACGATGATCGGCATCAACTCAGCGTTGAAAGTAGATGAAACGTCCACGACTCTCGCGTCCGGTGACATAGCGCTGCTCTACACCGATGGCCTGTACAGCTTAAAATCAAATGACGGTAAGCGCCTCACGGGCAACACCCTCACGGAGGCTTTCGCCCGGATCGGCGGAAACGCGGACTTCCTCCCGCGATTGATCACGCAACTGGTCCAGCGATCCGGTGTGCAGGGTTTCGATGATGATCTGGCTGCGATCGCGCTGCAGCGTGGGTAATCGCAGTTCTCGGAGGATCGCGAGGGATTTCGCTCCTCGATCAAGCGCTGACGAGTGGATCAATCGTGAGTGTCTTGAGTCTCACGTTGGGCGAAAGTTCTGCTTGGGTCGGGAGCATAGCGTTGCACAGTTCGGTGGCCGAGCTAGCATGCCCGCATGAAATCAGTTGCCGACTACCAGCACAAATGCAGCCGGCTGCAGGTCAATCGCTCGGTGCCTTTTCGCGGCCGCTGGGAAGCATAAACGCCGGTTAATTAACTGAGAGAACCAAGATCATCATGTCACACCACCCAACTCAATCAAAACGTCTCCTCTCGCAAGTAATCGCGGAGTGGGCTTGCTCGCTGAGGTATGAACACCTTTCGCCGGAAGCGATTCAGGCCGCGAAATTATTCTGGTTCGATTCCATCGGCTGCGCGCTGGGTGGCAGTCAGCAGGAGGACGCTAAGATTTTGCTCGTGCACTATCGTGCGATGAGCGGTGCAGAAGCGAATTCCAGAGATTCCTCGACTTCGCTCGGAGTGACAAACAAGCACGACTCGGGGATGGGCAGCGGGAATAGGAAAGCAACGGTGTTTGTCTCTGGATTTAAAATAAATCCCGTCGATGCCGCTTTTTTGAATGGTCACATGATTCGCGCGATGGATTACAACGACATTTATTGGAAGTCCGATCCCTGTCATCCGAGCGATCTCATCGCTGCGCCGCTGGCGCTCTGCGAGAGCGAGGGACTCAGCGGCAAAGCTCTGATTCTTGCCACGATTATCGCCTACGAAATCGAAATGCGTCTTTGCGAAATCGGACGTCCGGGCGTGCGCGAATACGGCTGGCATCATGCAACATTGAGCGCGTTCGCTGCGCCGGTTGCGGCGGGTCGTGTGCTGAACCTCACGCCGGAGCAAATGGTGTCTGCCATCGGAATCAGCGCGTCGCGCACATTTTGTCCGGGTGCGGTTACGGCAGGCAAACTGACCAACATGAAAAACACGGTCGATCCGTGGGCGGGACGCATGGGCGCCGAGAGCGCGCTGCTTGCGCGTGAAGGATTTTCCGGTCCCGAGCACATCATCGATGGCAAGGAAGGTTTGTTCGCCGTGTTCGGGCACGTGCAATACAAAGGACAACCAGCAAGTTTCGATGGCGAGGCGTTGGTCAAGGATTTGCCGACGTCACCGAAGTCGCACTATCGAATTCTCGATTGCGGGATGAAGAGTTTCCCCATTGAAGCGCTCAGCCACTCGCCGCTGACTGCGATGATGAAGACGGTGAAGGAAAACCACATCAAGGCCGGAGACGTGAAGGAAATCAAAGTGGAAGTGATCGCTCGCGCAGCGGATATTCTCGGCGATCAGCACAAATATCGGCCGACCTCCAAGGAAACCGCCGATCATTCCCTGCCTTATTGCATGGCTGTCGGACTGTTGGACGGCATGGTGACCCCGTTGCAATTCAAAGAGGAGCGCGTGCGGGATCAATCACTAATCCCGATCATGGACAAAATTAAAGTCGTGGCGAACGAAGAGTTCGAGGCGCTGTTTCCAAAGTTCCAGCCCAGTCGCGTGACAATCACCACAAACGACGGCAAACAGTACTCAACCCGTGTCGATGTTCCCAAAGGCGATCCGCGGGACCCAATGACTGAGGAAGAAATCGCGGTGAAATTCAACGCGCTCGGCGGCGAAGTGATCGGCAAGAATCAGTGCGAAGAATTGCGGCATTGCATCATAAACCTCGACACTGCCGAGAAGCTTGATCAACTTCTGGAACTGACAATCGCTGGGTAGCGTATGCGTCGCGCGGGTTTTCCGGGGAGCACAGGTAGGTCTCGGCAGCTTGCCGAGACCGGGGAACTGTTTCGCCTCGTTATTGCGCGTGGGAACATGTTGCCGGCAGGGTTGCCGGCAACAACAGGCTGGCGGGACAGTCTCATGACATGGGTAACACTTTGATCTCATGACATGGGTTACACTTTTGCGTTTGAGCGTGTTGAGCGTGCGCTTGAACAAACTAGCAAATAGCTGGACGGCGGAGCCGCCGTTTGTTCAGGCGCGCGCTCAACCGCCGCGATATTTGGCCCCAGGGGAGGGCACGCGTCGGGGTTTAAGGATATCGCGCGATTGCAGCCGGTCGCATTCCAGACAGATCGCGCGCGTAAAGCAACCCGATCGACGCTTTGGGGCTGGAAATAAACTTCGTGGACACCATCGGCCACTGTTTTGAGTCCCACCGTTGCCAACAAAGGCTCGGCCGATAAAGCGCTCGCGACCGTTCCATTTGATGTGGCCGCGATTGCGCACCCGCCGACTCTGCCACCAGAGGGATATTCCACCGGCGACAATTGCACCGGCATAAGCCGATTGCTCGGCCAGTAAATCTTTGCAGGAACGCGCTGGCCCAATGCTTCGTGAGGACGCACTTGATTGTAGCACCGGATCCAGGCGCGAAGGCGTCGTTTTTGCGCCGCAACGCTGGGTGCAGGCGGCTTGGCGACATCGGCTCGCAAGACCCGATGCATTTGTTCGTGCGCACCGTTGTCTTCGGGGTGAGCTGGCCGGACAAACTCTACCACGATCCCCAAGCGCAGCCACCATACACTCAGGCGCGAGAGACCCAGAGCGCCTTTGCCGCCAAAGGGCGCGCCATTGTCTACCCGAATGATTTTGGGCAGGCCATAACGACGAAAAATTTGCACCATCGCCCGGCGCACCGCCGCATCGCTTTGATTGGGCAGGAGCACCACCGCCAACACATAACGACTGAACAAATCGCGCACAGTCAGCGGTTCGCACCGCTTTCCATCGCCTGTGCGAAACCACCCTTTGAAGTCGATTGTCCACACTTCGTTGCAGCCGTTGGGCGCGTGTACATCCCCTCCCCATCAAGACCGGTCCGCGTCGCGCCTTCGCTGGCGCCTCCTCACCAAACCCAACTCCACCAGCCAACGCGCCAACGTGCTCACCGCCGGGATGCGCCGCCTTCCAGGAAAAGCCTTTTGCAACCGCCACCGCAACTTTTTTGCTCCCCAACTGGGATGCTTTCGGCGCACTTTCCCAACCGCTCCCGCCACACCAAACGCTGCTTTTTCCCTCGAGGATGCGGCCGACGCGAACGATCGGCCAACGCCTTTACTCCTCCGGCCCGATAGCGCTGCCACCACTTGTAACCGCTCTTGCGACTGATCCCAAACCGCGCACACACAGACGCAAACGCCTCGCTCTTGCTTTTGATCGCAAGCACAAATCGCATCCGCGCCTCCGACACCAAAAACTCTTTCCAAGGCATAGATGCCCGAGAAAGTGTCACCTATGTCATGAGACTGAACTGTTACCCATGTCATGAGATCATGCCGCAGCCTGTGCTCCCCGGACTACGCGGTCGCGCTTCCTTCGTCGGAACCGCCGAATTGGATTCCCTGGGCCAGCGGCAACTCGCTCGAGAAATTGACCGTGTTGGTTTGGCGGCGCATGTATTGCTTCCAGCAATCGCTGCCGCTCTCGCGGCCACCGCCGGTGTTTTTCTCGCCGCCAAACGCGCCACCGATCTCTGCCCCGCTGGTGCCGGTGTTCACGTTCGCAATTCCGCAATCGCTCCCCACGGCGCTAACGAATTTTTCCGCCTCGCGTACGTCATTGGTGAAAATTGATGAGGTCAATCCTTGCGGCACACCGTTTTGGATCGCGATTGCTTCATCGAACTCGCGGTACGTCAGCAAATAGAGCAATGGGCCGAATGTTTCGTGTTTCACAATTTCAAAATCTGGCTTTGCGGTTGCCAGGCACGGTTTCATGTAGCAATCGCCGGGAACGGTGAGCCGGTCACCGCCGCAGAGCACTTCTCCGCCTTCATCTTTCAACCGCTGGATCGAATGCTGGACAAGATCGACTGCACTCTTATCGACAAGCGGTCCCATCACTGTTTTGCGATCCAACGGATTCCCAATTGGCAAACTCTTGTAGGCAGCCAAAAGTTTATTCCGAACTTTTGATGCGACCGATTCGTGCATGATCACGCGCCGTGTGGATGTGCAACGTTGACCAGCGGTACCAATCGCGCCGAAAAAGATGGATTGCGTGGCCATGTCGAGGTCTGCGCTCGGGGCAACGATCAGCGCGTTGTTGCCGCCGAGTTCCATGATCGTTCTGCCCAAGCGACCGTGGACGGTTTTCGCAACATTCAAACCCATGCTCACCGAACCAGTGGCCGAGACCAAAGAAATCCGCGTATCATCGGCCAATTTTTGGCCAACTGTTTTACGATCGCCCACCAGCAGCGTGAAGATCGCCGGGTCAGCGCCTGTTTCGCGACAGACGCGCTCGCAAATCTTCGTCACTGCAATTGCGGTAAGCGGCGTTTTTTCAGACGGTTTCCAAACCGTCGCATCGCCGCAGACGGCAGCGAGCGCAGCGTTCCACGACCAAACCGCGACGGGAAAATTAAATGCGGTGATCACCGCGACCACGCCAAGCGGGTGCCATTGCTCCATCAGTCGATGGCTTGGCCGCTCCGATTGGATCGTCAGCCCGTAAAGCATCCGTGACTGGCCGAGGGCCAAGTCGCAAATATCGATCATCTCCTGCACTTCGCCTTCGCCTTCGGCGATGATCTTTCCGGTCTCCAGCGTGACCAGTTGACCAAGCTCATGTTTCAACTCGCGCAATGCGTTGCCGAGGCGGCGAACAGTCTCGCCGCGCACCGGTCCGGGTGTGATGCGCCATTTTAAAAACGCTTCGTGCGCGCGGGCGATCGCCTTGTCGTAATCATCATCGGAAGCGGTGCGCACGCTGGCGAGTCGACGCCCATCGATCGGCGAAATCTTATCGATCTTTCCGCTCCGGCTGCTGTCGGACCATTCGCCATCGAAAACGCCAGCGTTATCGTCGGTCAAACCAAGTTTGTCGAAGAGTGATTTCATAAATAACGCCGCATATTGTCATTCTGAGCGGAGCGAAGAATCTCAGACCAATTTCTTTCCTCACCGGCAAACCAATCAGAGATGTTTCGCTCCGCTCAACATGACAAGGATTGGACGCTTCAACGTTTCATGTCCGCCGTTTCCGGCAAAATCTGCGCATCAACTCCATGGCCTCATCAATCACTTCCGCTGTGATATCGAGCGCGGGACGGAATCGGATCGAATTCTCGCCGGAGCGAAGAGTCAGGACGCCGAGATCAAAGAAGCCGTGCCAAAACTGCTCGCGCGTTTTTGCATCGGGCAGATCGAACGCGAGAAACAATCCGCGGCCGCGCGCGGCAGAAAACAGTGGCTCCTCGCGTTGCAGATCGCGCAATTGCTCCAGGAAATATGCGCCTACCTTTGCGGCGTTCTCGACCAGATGTTCTTTCTCGATGATGCGCAGGTAATGCGTCGAGCGCACCATGTCGGTAAAATTTCCGCTCCACGTCGAATTCAGCCGACTGGGCAAGCGAAACGCGTTGTCCTTCACTTCATCGAGACGCGGGCCCGCCATCACTCCGCAGACTTGCGATTTTTTCCCAAATGCCAGCAAGTCGGGCACCACATCAGAGTGTTCGCAACACCAATTGCGCCCGGTGGCGCCCATGCCGCATTGGATCTCGTCAAAAATGAGCAGGATATCGTTTTCATCGCAAATTTTTCGGAGCTTTCGCAGCCATTCGCCGCGAAAATGATTGTCGCCGCCCTCGCCCTGGATCGGTTCGATGATGATCGCGCAGATATCGATGTTGCGCTGGTCGATAAAATCACGAATCTCGTGCTCAGCTTTCTGTTCGCGTGCGATCACATCCGCTTCGCGCTTCGATTCCGGCAACGAAAAATCGATGTGTGGACAAGAAACGCGCGGCCAATCGAATTTCGCGAATAAGTCCGTCTTGCGCGGATCGGTATTGGTAAGGCTCATGGTGTAACCGCTTCGCCCGTGAAATGCGTGACGAAAATGTAAGACCTGGGTCCCGCGCTCGCCGTGACCAGCAGCCATGTTCTTGCGAACTTTCCAATCCATCGCTGCCTTTAAACAATTCTCGACCGCAAGCGCGCCGCCCTCGATGAAAAGATAACGTTCCAGCGGCCGCAAACCAACGACGCGCTCGAAAGTTTCTACAAACTCCGCGTATCCCTGCGAGTACACATCCGAGTTGGCGATTTTGACTTTCGCGGCACGTAAAAGATCGCGTCGCACTTCTGGCTCATCGAAATGCGGATGGTTAAACCCTACCGGCATCGAGCCGAAGAACCCGTAGAAATCAATGAGCCGCTTGTCGGATACGGCGTTGTACAAATATGAGCCACGACTTCTTTCGAGATCGATAACGACCTTGAAACCATCGAGCAAGACATGTTGCTCGATCGTTTCGAGAACTTTCGCTGGCGCTAATGCCTTTTCTCGTTCGCTCTTTGGCGTGCGGCTTCGGGTCGAAGGTGTCTCCGCGACAACGGGTGCGATACTCATTGTTGATCGTAATCTGTTGCGCCGACGCGGTCAATCAGGTTGGGGCGATTAACCTCAATCGCCCAGGCGGTTCAGGTGAACCGCCGCAACCTTTACACAATCCCCTGACGCAGCAATTCGTGTTTTCCGGCTAGCAGATCCTGCACGAGAGCGTAGCCGCGCTTGTCCGCGTTGCGGGATGCGCCAGCAAAATAATTATCGATTCTCATTCGCGCGGAGCGGCAGAAATAATCTGCCACGGAAAGAATTTCATCGGCTGGTTTGCCTTGGCTGAGCAACCACTGCGCGTAAGAACATGTCGCGCTGATTGCGAATAATTCCGTTGCGATTCCGACAAAGCGGGAGAGCAACAGTTGTTCTCGATCCAGTTTCGGGCCGAAGCGCGCCATGGCGTGAAACAAACCTCGTGCGAGACGTTTGCTTGTGCGCGCTGCGTAGTTGACGTGGCTGCGCAGTGTCTCGTGCAAATTATCGATCTTGCCCGCGCCGTTCGGCAACCACTGGCGCGGATACCAACCGGCATAAAATTTTCCGGAGCTGAAAACGGCTTTGGCGCGGTCGGACATCGGCAGTTGCGTATTGAAAATTGCGCCGCCGACTTTCAAATGCGGATCAAGCGCCTCGCGCGCGATGAACAAACGCATGATCTCGCTCGAGCCTTCGAAAATCGTGTTGATCCGGCAGTCGCGCAGGAAACGCTCCACTGGAATTCCCGGTTCGCCGCGACCCTTCAAGGATTGCGCAGTTTCGTAGCCGCGGCCGCCCCGCACCTGCATCGCGTCGTCGGAAATTTTCCAGGTCGTCTCAGTCGACCACATTTTGCACATCGCGGTCTCGATCCGAAGATCGCCGGCTTTGCGATCGACCAGACCCGAGGTGAGAAACGTGATCGCTTCCATGGCGAAGGTGTTACCGGCCATCTCGGCAATTTTGCCGGCGATGGCGGAATGTTTGCCGATAGGTCCTCCCCATTGAATTCGTTCGCTCGCCCATTTCCGTGAAATCGACAGCAACCGTTTCGACAGGCCGACGCACGCGGCGGGAATTGTGAGCCGGCCGGTGTTCAACGTTGTCAACGCGACTTTTAATCCCTGGCCTTCTTTCGCGATCATGTTCTCGCGCGGCACGCGGACGTTCGTGAATTTCACGATGCCGTTGTAGAGAGCGCGCAACCCCATGAACCGGCAGCGATAAGTGATCTCCACGCCGGGCCAATCCACATCGACAATGAATGCTGTGATTTGCTTGCGCTCTTTGCCGTTGACGATCTTCGGCGGTGTCACCGCCATGACGACGAGCACACCGGCTTTGATCAGGTTCGTGCACCAAAGTTTTTCACCGTTCAGAATAAACGCGAAGCCGTCTTCGGTCGGGTCGGCTCGACAACTCATGTTCGCGGGATCTGAACCGGCATTCCATTCCGTCAACGCAAATGCGGAGATTTCTTTTCGCGCGACACGCGGCAAATATTTTTTCTTTTGTTCGTCCGTGCCAAACAGCAGCAGCGGTTGTGCAACACCGATTGATTGATGCGCGGAAACGAGCGCCGTCAGATTCTCGTCCCAGCTTCCGAGCAGCATCGCCGCGCGACCGTAATTCACCTGCGACAAGCCGAGGCCGCCGTACTGCTTCGGAATTTTTACTCCGAACGCGCCCATCGCGAAAAGTTCGTCGATGTTCTTCTGCGGAATCTCGCCCGTGCGATCTACTTCGTCGGCGTCGACGTTCTCGCGCAAATATTTTTCCAAGTTGGCGAGGAATTCTTTTCCTGCTTCGCGATCCTCGGCGCTCTGTTCAGGCCAAGGATAAATCCGGTCGAAATCGTAGCGGCCAATAAACAGGTTGCTGGCGAAACTACCGCGTTCATCCAGCGGATCGCGCGATGCTTCGGCGAGCTCGAGCGCTTCACGCTTCCCCTTCGACATCTTCGACGTGTCGATCACCGACGTCGGAGTAGTCTTTTGCGGTTTGGCAGTCGTTTCTTCGCTGATTTGTTTCTCAGGCGCTTCGAGCGGCGATTTCATATCGAGCGGCGGGCTCAGTCCTCATAAAATTTTGTGCCGTCGCGGGCATGCTTCTTCAAAATCTCACATGGCGAAAATTTCTCCTCGCTTTGCGCCAGCCTTTCGAGTTCGTCGACAATTTTGCTCAGTCCGAAATGTTCGGCGAAACGCAACGGCCCGCCACGGAATGGCGCGAAACCGGTTCCCAAAATCATTCCGTAGTCGGCGTCCTCCGGGGAATCGACGACTTTTTCCTCCACGCACCGCGCGGCCTCATTCACCATCAGGAAGACAAGCCGGTGCGTCAGATCATCTGCTGTAGCCCGACAAGTCGGCGGTGACGCCGGCTGGGTTGTGCTACCTTCGTCTTTGCCGGGGTCACCGCCCCCGGCTACAACCTCAGCGCGTCGCAACTGAGTGAGCGAGTCGTTGGGCGCCTGGACTTTGCCTTCGTATTTGTAAAAACCGGCGGCACTCTTCCGTCCAAGCATCTGTCCGTCGCGCAACCAGAGAAGGACGGCCGAAACGTGATCGCGGCGGCCATAAGCTTTCTCAAGTGTGTCGCCGATATCGATCGTGATATCGACACCGATCTCGTCGATCAACCGCAGCGGTCCCATGGGCATTCCCCATTTCACAAGTGCGTTGTCGATTTTGTCCGCGTCGAGGCCAGCTTCAAAAAGCTCGGCGGCATCGAGCAGATAAGGGAACAAAACGCGGTTGACCAGAAAACCCGGCCTGTCGCGCACGATCACCGGCAGCTTTCCGATTTGTCGCACAAAGGCCAGGCTTCGCTCGCGCGTCTCATCCGAAGTCGCCTTCGCAATGACAACTTCCACCAGTTTCATCCGACTGACCGGATTAAAAAAATGCAATCCGATCACGTGCTCGGGCGAGACTGTTACATCGGCAAGCTCACTGACCGGAAGCGCCGAAGTGTTTGTGGCAATAATCGTCTTCGGTCCGGCTTCCATCGCCAGCTCGCGAAAAACCTCTTTCTTGACGCTTAGTTTTTCCGAGGCGGCTTCGATCACAAATCGCACATCGCGCAACTCCATCGGAGCAGTCGAACCACAAATTCGAGCGCGACCCTCTTTCGCTTTTGTTTCGGTCATCAAGCCGCGCCTTACCGCGTCGGCGTAAGTTTTTTCGATGTTCGCCAAACCGCGATCGATCTGTTCTCGAGCGATGTCGCGCATGATCACCGTGACGCCGCGAGAACTGAGCCATTGCGCGATGCCCGAGCCCATCACGCCCGCGCCAATCACCGCTGCGTGTATCACTGCTTCGGCCAGCGTCCCGGAAGATCCTTTCTTGTATTTCTCCGCCAAAAAGAAATTGCGGATCAGGTTCTGCGTCGATTCCGTTTTGCCAAGATCCACAATTGCGTCCAGCTCCATCCGCAGTGATTCATTGGGCGAAATCGCCAAGGTTCGGTTAACGATGTTCAATGCCCGCGCAGGTGCCGCGTTGCCGCTGGAGCGGGGAGCAGGAATTTCTTTTTCTGGCTTGGATGGCGCAGACGGCTTTCGTTTTCCTTCACCAAGCTTTTTCCGCGCGCGCTCGACAAGCTGATCGCGCGGCGCAGTGTCATCGATCAATCCGAGCTTTAACGCTTCCTGCGCAGAATAAAGCTTCCCTTTCAAAATTACTTCAGCGGCTTTTTCTGCGCCGATCAAGCGGGGCAGCTGGGTGCAACCGCCCCATGCGGGAATTAGTCCGAGTGTAGTTTCGGGAAGCCCAATCCTCGTGGCCGGATCATCACTGGCGATGCGATAATCGCACGCCAGGGTAACTTTGTACCCGCCGCCCGCGGATGCGCCGTGTATTGCGGCGACTGTCGGGATTTTTAGCTCGGCAAGCCGGTTAAAGACTTGCTGGCCTTTTGCAATGAATTCGCGCATTTCGCCCGATTGCGCCTGTTGCAATAGCGTCTTCAAATCCGCACCGGCAATGAAGATCGATTTCTTTGCTGATGTGATGATCAGGCCGCGCAGCGACGGCTCATGCTCAACGAAATCGACATGTTCATCTAATTCATCGAGCGTGGCTGCGTCGAAAATATTCGCGCCCGATTCGGGGCGATCGAACGTGAGCGTGCAAATACGGTCGTCACCGATCTCGCGCCGAATCATTGAGGCTGTAGCAACTTCCGGCATTACCTTCATTTTGGAGCGTTTCCGGCAAATGCCAAGCGGTGAAAAATCCCAAACTCCAAGCAAACCACAAATCTCAATTGCGTTTAACGGCGGGTATTCATCCGCCTTGATCAACCGAAAGTTGGAGCTTGTTTGGAGATTGGAGCTTGGGATTTGGGATTTCGGCTGATCGGCCCCGCTGCTTCATTGCGTGTTGCAGGTGCGAGTGGTAGAAACGCGGCGTGGTTGGCAAGATTTTAGAACCCGAAATCAGGGGCCTGATCGACGCGCGTAACTTCGGCGCGCTGCGCGAGCTATTTCGCGAATGGCCGCCAGCCGACGTCGCCGAAGTGATTGTCGATATGCCGGAAGATGAACAAGTCATCATCTTTCGCGTCCTGCCGCACGCGCTCGCGGCGGATGTTTTCGAATATCTCGATTTCGATGCGCAGCAGAAACTGCTGCATGCCATGGCTCACGAGCAAGTCGTCGGGATTCTCAACGAAATGTCGCCGGACGACCGCACTGCGCTTCTCGAGGAGTTGCCGAGCGCGGCTGCGCGTCAGCTGATTCGATTGCTCACGCCGGAGGAGCGCCGAGTGGCCACAGCGTTGCTCGGATATCCCGAGGCCAGTGTCGGCCGTTTGATGACGCCGGACTTCATCGCCGTGCACGAAGACTGGACCGTCCAGCAGGTCCTGGATTTTGTCCGCGAACACGGCCAGGACAGCGAGACGCTGAACGTTATCTACGTGGTCGATGACCGCGGCAAACTAATCGATGATCTGCGCATTCGGGAAATATTGGTCCGGCCGCTCACGACCAAGGTCAGCGAAATTCGAAACGACACGTTTGCGGCACTCAAGGTGAACGATTCACAGGAAGAAGCGCTTAACGTTTTCCGCAAATACGATCGCGTGGCCTTGCCGGTGGTCGATTCCAACAGCGTGCTCGTCGGGATTGTCACCAGCGACGACATGCTTGACGTCGCCGAAGCGGAAGCCACCGAAGACATCCAAAAACTCGGCGGCATGGAGGCGTTGGACGAGCCGTACACAACCATTCCGTTTCTGCGGATGGTAAAGAAACGTGCAACCTGGCTCGTCATCCTGTTTCTCGGCGAAATGCTGACCGCAACCGCGATGCAGGGTTATAACAGCGAGATCGAGAAGGCAGCCATTCTTGCGATGTTTTTGCCCTTGATCATCTCCAGTGGCGGCAATTCCGGATCGCAGGCGACGACGCTGGTCATCCGCGCGATGGCTCTCGGCGAATTGCGCCTGCGCGATTGGTTTCGCGTCGTCCGCAAGGAATTGCTGTCAGGATTTTCACTCGGCCTAATTCTTGGAACTATCGGTTTTTTCCGAATCTCGCTGTGGCAATACCTGCACATTTTTGATTACGGAAAATATCATTGGCTGGTTGCGCTTACTGTCGGAGCCGCGCTTGTCGGCGTGGTGCTGTGGGGAACTCTGAGTGGCGCGATGCTTCCCTTCTTGCTACGCCGCTGCGGCCTCGATCCGGCGGCGTCATCAGCGCCATTCGTCGCCACGCTGGTCGACGTAACAGGACTGGTAATTTATTTCAACGTCGCGCTCTTCATTCTTCGCGGCACACTGTTGTGATTCGTTAGGTTGTAGCGCTGGCACAACCGGGCGCAACTTTGCGATTCGGATGAACAACAAACAAGCGGCCCAAGTCTCAGGCGTTTCCAAGCAGGTTGAGGAACTGGCGACGATCAGTGTCGAAGAGCTTTTTCAGAGGCTTGGCACAACGAAAGCCGGTTTGAGTGAAGAAGAAGCCGAGAGAAGGCTCGATCAATACGGTCCAAACGAGGTCGCCGAAGAGAGGGCACGCACCTGGGTTCACAGGTTATTTACCGCCAGCCGCAATCCGTTGGTGATTCTGCTTACGGTGCTCGCCACCGTTTCCTATGCCACGGGCGATCTGCGCGCAGGGAGCGTCATGCTCTTGATGGTTATTCTTGGATTGGGCTTGCGCTTTGTTCAGGAAACTCGCGCGGACGCCGCCGCGGCGAAATTGAAAGCAATGATCAGCGTCACGGCGACGGTGGTCCGCAACGGAGAGGCCAGGGAAATACCGATCAGCCAGCTTGTCACCGGTGACATCGTCCAGTTGTCAGCCGGCGACATGATTCCCGCCGATGTGCGACTGATTTCCGCCAAAGATCTATTCATCATTCAAGCCACGTTGACGGGTGAATCGCTTCCTGTCGAAAAGATCGAGGTGCCGGACACGCGCCAAGGCGTAGTCTTGCTGGAGCGCCATAACGTCTGTTTTCTCGGAACAAGCGTCGAGAGCGGCACGGCCAAGGCAGTCGTAATTGCGACGGGCCCGAACACCTATTTCGGTCACATCGCCCGCAGCCTTGAGGGTGAGCAAGAGGAAACGAGTTTCGACCGCGGCATTAAGAAATTCACGTGGCTGATGATTCGCTTTATGGTTGTCATGGTGCCGTTGGTGTTCGTCATCAACGGCCTGACGAAACATAATTGGCGCGAAGCATTTTTCTTTTCAATGGCGGTCGCCGTTGGACTCACGCCGGAAATGTTGCCGATGATTGTGTCGGTCTGCTTGTCCAAGGGTGCGATGGCGATGTCACGCAAGAAGGTCATCGTCAAGCGGCTCAACGCGATTCAGAACTTCGGGGCGATGGATGTTTTTTGCACGGACAAGACCGGCACGCTAACGATGGATCACATCATTCTCGAGCTGTACTGCAACATTCATAAGGAAGAAAGCGCAGAAGTCCTGCGCGAGGCTTATGTCATCAGCCATTTTCAAAGCGGCCTGAAAAATGTCCTCGATCGCGCCGTGCTGAAATACACGGAGCTGCACAAGGAACTCTCCCTCGAGAAATATTCGAAGGTCGACGAGATCCCGTTCGATTTTTCCCGTCGAATGATGTCCGTGGTGGTTGATGGGCCTGACGGAGAGCGTCAACTCCTAACTAAAGGCGCACCGGAAGCGGTCTTTAAAAAGTGCGCTCATTTCGATTATGAAGGCGAAATCTTTCCGATGGAGCCAATCCTGGTCGGCGACCTCCTGGAAGAACTGAATGAATTGAACAGCGACGGCTTCCGCGTGTTGGCGGTCGCCAAAAAGAAAGTGGAGAAACGA
>CAVUGV010000020.1:0-30105 GCA_963741065.1 uncultured Verrucomicrobiae bacterium
GGAACGGCTCACCCCAATACCGCTGTCGCGAAAAAGCCAGTCGCGCAGCTTGTAATTGATCGCTCGTTTCCCGTGCCCGTTCTTCCAGCCACGCGGTGATTTTTTTCTTCGCTTCGGAGGTTGGCAGGCCGTCGATCACTGGCGAATTGATCGCCATCCCGTCACCAACGAATCCGATTCGATTCGTCTCCCGGTGGCTGCACGACTCGGCGGATCGGTAAATCGAATTTGCGCGCGAATTCCAGATCGCGCTCGTCATGCCCGGGCACGCCCATGATCGCGCCAGTGCCATAACCCAGCAGCACATAGTCAGCGATCCAGATCGGAATCTTCTCGTTGTTAGCGGGATTGATCGCGTAGGCGCCGATGAAGACGCCGGTTTTTTCTTTGGCGAGATCGGTGCGTTCGAGATCATCTTGCGCGCGGTGCGCTCGCGATATTCTCGAACCGCCGTCCATTGTTCTTCGGTGCGATAAGCTCGACCAAGCGGATGCTCCGGCGCGAGCACCATATAAGTCGCGCCATAAAGGGTGTCCGGGCGCGTGGTAAAGACGCGGATTTCCTGGTCGTTCTTCGTCGATCTCGAAATCAACCTCCGCGCCTTCACTTCGCCCAATCCAGTTGCGCTGAAGAATTTATCGATTCCGGCCAATCCAGTCCATCCAGCTCGTAAATCAGTCGTTCCGCAAAGGCGGTGATGCGCAGCATCCATTGCCGCATCGGCCGCTCGAACCACCGGGAAACCGCCGACCTCGCTCTTGCCATCGATGACTTCCTCGTTGGCGAGAACAGTGCCGAGCTCCGGACACCAATTCACCGGCACATCCGCGACATAGGCGAGTCGCACACTGTCGGGATCCTCGCCGCGATAGGTCGAAATCGGCTCGGCCCGCTTTGTCTCCGGATTGAACCAGGAGTTGTAGATCTGAAGAAAAATCCACTGCGTCCATTTGTAATAGCTCGGGTCGGTCGTGTTGATTTCGCGCTGCCAATCGTAGGAAAAGCCGATCGCTTTAGTTGCGCTCTTGAATTTGGCGACGTTTTCGCGCGTGGTGACGGCGGGATGCTGGCCGCGTCTTGATGGCGTATTGCTCGGCGGGCAAACCAAACGCGTCCCAACCCATCGGATGCAAGACATTGAAGCCGCGCATGCGTTTGTAGCGCGCGAGGATGTCCGTGGCGGTGTAGCCTTCGGGATGTCCGACATGCAAACCCGCGCCGCTCGGATAGGGAAACATGTCGAGGATGTAAAATTTCGGCTTCGTCGCATCGAAACTGCTCCTCGCCAGGATTGGGAGCGTGAAAAAGCTGTCGCTCCTCCCAGATGGCCTGCCATTTCGGCTCGATCTGATCGAATGGATACGGTTTGCGGCGCTCGCTCATGTTACGAAACCAGGAATGAACAGGAATAAACACAGGATTCTCAGAGCCAGTCTCATGCAAAAAATCTTTCCTTTATTCGTGCGCATTCGCGTTGATTAGAAGTTAATCCTGAATCCTGTCAAACGCGCATGAAATTGATTGCTCGCGACCCGTAATCCGCATAAGACGCGCGAGATTCGCGAGATTCTCGGGCCGGAGTTCACAGTTCGCGATCTCTCCGGCATCCCGAAATTCCCGAAATGGTGGAGAACGGGAAATCCTTCGAAGAAAACGCGAAGCTGAAAGCAGTCGGCGATTTCAAGACATTGCCGGGCTTGGTCATCGCAGATGATTCGGGTCTCGAAGTTGAGGCTCTCGGTGGCGCGCCGGGAGTTTATTCCGCCCGTTACGCCGGCGAAAACGCGACGGACAAGCAGAACGTCGAGAAGTTGCTCGGCGAACTTGCGCGAGATCGGAGCGAAAGAAACTCAGCGATCCGCGCGTTTTCGTTGCGTGCTGGCGCTAGCGCGCGCGGCGAATTACTCAGACGTTCGAAGGCGTCGTCGAAGGAACAATCGTCGAGCGACCGCGCGGAACACGGATTTGGCTACGATCCAATTTTTGTCCCGCATGGATTCGAACAGACTTTCGCTGAACTGCCTCCGGAAGTGAAGAACCGATCAGCCATCGGGCGAAAGCAATTCGCGAGCTTACTGCCAAACTTGCTGCGCTTACACTGCGCGATTAAGGCTTCGGGCGGCGGTGGCGCGCCCGGTGGCGGTGGAGCGCCGGTGGCGGCGGAGCGCCTGGAGCGGCGCCGAGCCGGCCGCTCCAGAAGCTGCTCTGATCTGATACCCGACTTTTGTAATTCCGACCGACCGAACTTTGTCGAGGACCGCGATGACATCGCCGTGCATGGCCATCTGGCGCTGCGCTGATCGAGACATTTTAATGTCCGGATTCGCCTGATGGAGCTGCAAAAAGCCTCGGCAAGACCTCGTCATCTGGCGACGAATTGGTTATCGAAAAACACCGCGTTTCCCTCCAGCACTTTGAAGGAGACGAAATCCTTGACCTCGCTTGGCGGAGGCCCCACCGCAGCCGGCAAATTAACCCGAATACCTTTCATGTGGGTCTGGCTCAAGCTCACCATCATGAAGCTGGCGAGCAGAAAGAACATGATGTCGATCAACGGAATGATCTCGATGCGCGCTTGTTTATTCGGAACTGGCGAAGAGAGTCATGCTCATATTGGTAGAATCTTAATACGAAGCGCCGGTCATCGTGAAGGTAATGGGAATCTTGACTTTGGAAACGTCCCGGTCTAAATCGCCACCGTCGGAAGGCGCTGATGGCGGCGTTATCCAGAATGGACTGCCAGTACTTTGCGCCACAGAGCGTCGGTGACGCTGCCGCTGCGCGATCAACCTCGCGACGCAGACTCCGCTGCCCGTGATCTTGCTGCGAACGCGCCTCATAGGGATACGCCGGGCGCGGCGCGCTAATGGCAAGGGCCTTCGCTCGGGACATCGACATCGCTCGGCAGCCTTGATCGGCGCGAATTTTGTGCGCGTTCGGTGGCGGCCGCGGTGGCGGTGTTCTTTCTTCGTGAACTCCGGCTTGCATGTCGGGCGGCGGAGGCGGCTCCGGCAGCGGAATATCTTCCGGTGGCGGCGTGGCCTCCGGTGGCGCCAATGTCGCCTCGATGACCTGCGGCGGTTGGGAGGAAGCTCCACCGCAGCGGCCTCGTTCCTTTGAGACAATGCGACCGCTGTGAGCGTGAATCGCCAATGCAGCGCCCAAGCGCCGCCCACAAATGCCACCGGGGGGCGGCTGGTAAAGTAATGGTTTTACTTGCTTTTTTGCCATAACACAGTTACTGGGGGCCCGGGACTCCCTTGAGCGCTTCGCTCTTAATTTCAAACGAGATTTTGTAGAATCCGGCCGAGCGGATAATATCAAGCGCATGGGCAACGTTCAGATGGACCGAGTCGCGATCACCGCGCAGAAACACTTTCGCTTCAGGGGATGATCGCGTGCACCTTTACGCAGGCGTGTAGCAGATCATCGTCAGTGACTTCGTCCTTATCGAAAAAATAATGGCCGTCTTTATCGACCGAGACGCTGATGTACTCGCGTTTTGATTGCGTTTCGCCCGAAACGGCCGAAGGCAGGTTCACTTTAATCCCTTTCATGTGCACCTGGCTCAAGCTCACCATCATGAAGCTGGCGAGCAGAAAGAACATGATGTCGATCAACGGGATGATCTCGATCCGCGCTTTCTTGTGCGGAATGGGTGAGTTTACGTACCATTGGATAGCCTTTAGATCGACGAGCCTTTCCCAGCAGATTGGGGCTTGCCCCGCGAACTCCATTTCGCGCGCCGCGGTTTGTGCTCCTAACATCACTTCCAGGTTTGTGGCTGCCGTCTGCAGTTCGAACTCCAAGTTAGACACCCGGGAAGTGAAAAAGTTAAACGGAATCAGAGCGAAGATGGCAATACCGAGACCGCAGGCCGTGGCAATGAGCGCTTCTGCGATACCGCCGGTGACGGCTTGCACCGCCAGCTCTTCATTGCCGAGGAAGCTGAATGAACGAATCAGACCCGTGATCGTTCCCAACAGACCGAGCAACGGCGCAAGTGTGACCAGCGTGTCCATGACAACGAGGAACCGGCCGGCGCGTTTGATCTCGATACCGGCAGCGACTTGCAATGCGCCTTGCAGCGAAGCGTGCTGGTGATTGAGGCCATTCCACATCATGCGCAAAACCGGATCGCGCGAACCGCGGGAAAGCCTGGAGGCCTCGGCGACATCGCCGTGTTCAATCGCCGTGAACACTTTCTCGATCCGTTTCGGATCACGTCGGAACCAGCGGCCAACCCACCAAAAAATTCGCTCGATCACCACCGTGAGCCCGATGATCGACACGAGCAGAATCGGCCACATGATCGGACCGCCCTTGTGGAACTTGTCGATCAACCAGTTACTTCCGAGTATCCCCCCGCTGGGTGTGGCTTCAGGGGCCGGCGGCGGGCTTTCGGCCGCGGGGCTTAACGCAGCGGTGGTCGCTGGCGCTGCCGCGGCGGGAGATTGGCCAGGCGGGACACTTCCCATTTGAGTCGGTGCGCCCGGACTCATCGCAGCCGGTGCGGCGGGACTCATCGCAGCCGGTGCGCCCGGACTCGTCACGGCTGCTGCACCCGCAGCAGCGGGAGCGCCTGCGGCCGGAGACGTTTGTGGCGCAGCGGGAGATTGCGCAAGCGAAGTGAGCGCAAGGGACAGTGACAATAGACAAACAATAAGTGAGGTTTTCATAGTTGAAGCAGTAATTGATGAATAGCTCGATTTAGATGCGAGTTTGCGATTATTGGAAATGCTGGAGTTGCGAGTCGAGAAAAAAATTTCACTTTTTTGTCGCCCCTTCACCCTCTGCGCATCCCACCTTTTAATTCGTAATATCCCTAGTCGCGGGATGTAAGGCAAGTTTTTCAACTCGTCGTCGCACGGTTTGGTCCCGCCTCGCGAGGCACCGCGTCAGGCACGATCGCAACGCTGTTCCGCAGCCGCGGCCAATTGTCGATTGCTGCTTCCAATTCATCTCCGGCGTGAATCGGGCCGACGCCGGCCGGCGTTCCGCTCAAAATCACATCCCCCGGCAAAAGTGTAAGCGACTGACTCGCGAATGAAACAAGGTCCGCAACCGAATAGATCATTCCGTTCGTGCGCGTGCTCTGGCGCAACTCGCCATTCTGCCGCAGCTCGAGCGAAACATCGCTCACATCCACATCGGTATAAACGTACGGCCCAATCGGCGTGTAAGTATCGAACGATTTACAGCGGCCAAATTGCTTTTCCTGTTTTTGCAGATCACGGTCCGTAATATCGAGGCCGATCGTATACCCGAAAACGTAATTGAGCGCCTCTTTCATGCTGACGTTTTTCGTCGAGTCGCCAATCACGACCGCGAGCTCCGCTTCGAAATCGGTTCGATGCTCGGGAAACGCAATTTCGATCACGCCGTCATGTGGCAGAAGCGAGCTCGGTGCCTTAAACCAGATTAACGGCGCGCCCAACTCCGTTCGTTTCATCTCCGCGATGTGATCGGAGTAATTCAGGCCGACCGCGATCAATTTCGATGGCGCAACTGGGAGATCGACATGCAAATCTGCCAGCTTCCGTACATCGCCGGTCGGTTCGATCTCGATCCAATACGGTTTTGCCAGCACATGCACATCGTCGCCGCGCACTTCGCCGTAAAAAAATTTGTCGCTTGATCTAAATCTGCCAAAAGTTCTCATCTCGCTGTCATCCCGAGCCGCGTAGACGGGGAGGGACCTCACGATCGAAGCTTAGAATACGCAAACTATCTGGTGTGATCCACCAGCCTGTGTGAGATCCTTCGCTTCGCTCAGGATGACAGAGGGCGGGTGTTTATTTCGCTATAACCCCCACAAAATCGCGCACGGGTTTTCGTTCGCGAATCGAAAATGCGCTGCCATTTTCGCGCGCGAACCAAAAAGCACTCGAAGATCCGCCATCGAGATTCAGTGCGCGCTGTATTTTCAAATCATCGGCCAATCGCGTTGTAGCGAGAATTGCCGCCAATTCGGCGAGCGAGATTTCGGAGCAAACTCCAAGCAACGCGCGATCATTCGTTACGGTTGCGGCAAAAGTTCGGCGCGCCACAGCGGAATCATCGAGACCGCGAACCAGCTCGTAATGATCGACGAGAAATGGTCCACATTGAACGGCAGCGCTTATCTTTTCTCGTCTCGAAAATTCACGAACTCGCAGGATCTGCACACCGCGTGCCGATGCGCTGAGCACGCCGGTGATCAGTCGAGCGCGTTGCAATGGGGCGATGATTCTGCCACCGCTTATCAATAAGCCGATGGGCGCGAAGTCCGGGCTGAAATAACCGCCATTTACTCCCGCGGCGCATTTCTCGCGTGGCATGCGTGTCGGACAAAGTTTCGCCGGTTGGATTGTCGATCACGCGCAGGGTGCAGGATTTAGCAGAGAAAATTGCGAGATCGACAACGGCGCTCTCATTCGCACCAGCATTTTCTAGAACGACGTGCCGATGCGCGATGCCGTCGCGTCCGGGTTCCGAGTCGCTCGAGCGGATCGTCCACTCCGCGTGCGCCGTTGCTGCAACGGCGAAAAGAAGCAGCGCGGCGCTACGCTTCGCCACTGTATTTGGTCAGCAAAGCTTGAAAACGCGGATGGTTTCGCAACGAATCCCAAATCGGATTTATCTTTCAGAATCTGCACAGTGACGGAGCTCGGCCGACTCAACAGTCCATCCAGAATTTCAATCGCACGATCGTTCTCGCCAACAATAGCCTGAACCTGGGCTACACCTTCAGTAATATCCGGTCCGTTAAAGGCGTCTTTGCTTTCGGGAAGCAACTCGCTCGCGCGTTGCGCTTCCGCCAGTGCGGCGTCCTTTTCGCCAAGGTACGCGAGCGCTTTTGCCAACTGGATATGGAGCTTTGCCGCGTCAGGATTCTGTTTGAGTGCGTCCTCGGCCGCGCTTCTCGCCCTGAGGAAAGCCGCGCGTGCGCCGGGCTGGTCTTGCAGTGCCTTCCGCGCAAAGCCGATGCAATAATACTTGCTCCACAAGCCCCCTGTTTCCCCTGGGAAACCTGCAAGCTGATCGTCGGGCAGTCGTTCCGCTGCCTCCAATCCATCCTGATACTTGCGTTCCAAGAGAAAGACGTCCGCCCGCCCGCTGGCGACTGCAAGTTTTTGCTCATTGGTCAGCGGCATCGATTTCACGGCCTCAAATGCTTTCTCTGCGACGCTGAAATCGCCTTTCTCAGCGATCGCCAGCTTGGACTTGACCTCCAGAGCTCTAACGCCGTTGGATTCAATGCGAGCGCGCGATCGATCGTCTTGTTGGCCGCGTCGAAATTTCGCAGCATCTGCGTAATTGCACAGTGAGATTTTGCAGCGGCCAGATGTCTTTCGGATTTAAACTGACAGCCTTCTCCAGATTGGCGGTCGATTCGGCCCATTTTCCCTGCCGTCGCTGGATTGCGCCAATGGCGAGATAAACCTCCGATTCGTTAGGCAATCCACGCTGCGCGATTTCGAATTCTTTCAGCGCCGCGTCGTAGTCGTTATCGCCATAATAGTATGAGAATCCCACGAGCCAGATGCGCTTCCGGCAGATCCGGCTGCAATTGCAGAGCGCGCTCGGCCAGAGAACGCGCTTTTTCGCGCCGCGCTGGCGTCGGATCGAACGTGTGCACGATCCAGCTTTCCAACTGCGAGTAGCGGGCGACCGCAAGCGCGAAGGTTGGATCCAAGTCGAGCGGCGCGCTCGAAAAGCTGCTCGCCTTGTTTCAGTTTTTCGAAATCCTCAAAGGTGCAGGAAAGATCGTGCGCCTGCACGAAAGCCAGATAAGCCTCGCCGTTTTCAGTGGGCTTGTGTTCGAATTGTGCTTTTTCGCTCGGCGACAATTTTGCCTGCAACTCGCCCGCGATTTTTCGTGCCAGGTCGGTTTGAATCGCGAAGACATCGGTGAGCTCGCGGTCGTAATCTTCCGCCCAGAGGTGCTCGTCGTTCTCGGTGTTAATCAATTGCACGTTCACGCGTACGCGATTGCCGACGCGGCGAACGCTGCCTTCCAAAAGGGTTGCGACGCCCAGTGCCTTTCCGATTTCACGAACGTTGGATCCTTTTCCTCGATATGGCATCACCGAGGTCCGGGAAATCACTTTGAGATCGCTTATCTTGGAAAGATTGGTGAGCACGTCGTCCTGAATGCCATCGGCGAAATAGCCGTTCTCTTTGTCGTCGCTCAAACTCTCAAAGGGAAGCACAGCGATCGATTTGTCGATCTTGCGCGCAAACGCGCGAGGCAAAAGAAACGATCCTGTTATGAGCAACGCCGCCAGCCCTGATCCGGCGAGTAAAAAGGCGTTGCGGCGGCGCCTTGCGCACCTCGGTTCGCGCTCGCTTCAAACGCGGCGGATTCGGATTGCCCAGATCTTTCGTGTAGAAGTTGACGATGGAGATCATTTCCCCATGCTTCACCTCGCATTGGCCGACATCGTGCAGGTACGGCCGCCATTCCACGATAGTCCTGAAGGTCTTCTGCGACGTGCTTTGAAAGGAGGATGTGCCCGGCATCTCCACAATCCATCACCCGTTGCGCAATATTGATTCCCGCCCCCGCAATGTTGGCGCGCTCGTTCACATCCGCGACCTCGTTCACCGGCCCGCTGTGAATGCCCATTCGAACCCGAAGTTTCGGATGCGCCTTGAGCGCCTGACTAATCTCCAAAGCACAGCGCACCGGTTGTTCGGGGCTGTCGCGAAAGACCAACGCCATCCCGTCACCGGTGGGTAAGCGCACTAATCGACTGGCCGCTTCCGCCGAACGGAACTCTTCCGCCTCGCGGACCGCATCATTGAGCACACCAAGCAACTCGCTCTGCTCGCTAATCAGCAGCTTGGAGTAGCCTACGATGTCAATGAACAAGACGTGTCCGATTGCGAGCCGAACAGCGGCTTTGGATTCAGCAGGCATAAGCGCGGATGAATGCAAGATCGCTAACAATAAGACAACGGCAAGATCGATATGTTCGCTGAAAAATCCTGTAACCGCTTTGCTGGCCGGATTATCTGCAGCTGCGCGGCAAGAGAAAAGTCACGTCATCGTTACACAGGCGATGGATTTATGGCCGTCGGAGCAGGCAGCGCCACGGGCTCCGGCCTGCAACAATTACTTTATCCCCGTCGCGAAGACGGTTTGAAAATGCGGGCTTTGGTTTTCCCGGGAAACGACGCTGACCTCAATGTCTCGGAAACCGCCTTTTTCCAGGAACTGATGCAACTGCACTTCGCTGAATCCGAGCCAGTGATCTGCATACAATTCGCGCGCGCGTTCGAAGCGGTGGCTCAAAAGATCGAGAATCACCAATCGGCCGCCGCGTTTTAAAATCCGACGGGCAGCCGTGATGGCTCGCTCGGGATGAATGGCGTGATGCAAGGCCTGACTGAGGATCGCAAGATCGACACTGTTTTTCGCGATGGGCGGATCTTCAATGTCGCCGAGCCGGTACTCGAGATTCTTGAATCCATGCTTCTTCGCAAGCTGGGACGCCGAACTCGACCATTTTTGGCGAATTATCGATCGCAATCACTTTGCGCGCCTTGTTCGCCAGCAACTGCGAGAGTGTCCCCTCGCCTGCTCCGAGGTCTGCCACGGTCAGCGGCGGCAGAAGAGTAATGAGCGTATGTGCCAGCGCCTTCCACGAGCGGCCCGGCACATAACTTCGCCCAAACTTCCCGGCGAGCTCGTCGAAGTACTTCCGCGCTTTGTCCTGTCGCTTGTGCAGAACAAGCTTGAGACTGGTCCGATCGCGCGACGTTTCCGGCAATTCGCGCGCCAGCAGCCGCGTTATCTCTGCCACGCGCTCTCGCTGTAAATTCCGTGCCCGATGGTTTGCGCCATAATAGACATTTTTCCCAACCCTGCGATCGGAGACCACGCCGGCGCGTTTCAATTGCGCCAGGTGGCTGGAGATCCGCGATTGGCCCATGCCCAGAATTTGCTGCAGCTCCGCCACCGAAAGCTCTTCCTGTTCGAGAAGAAGCAACAGACGCAGCCGCGTCGGATCTGCCAGCAACCGCAACAAATTTATGGTTGACGCCATGATGTGAGCCAACGATATATCGACGCATCATGATTGGTCAATATGTCGCTTGCGCGACCGGGTAAAATCGTTAAAAGAGTTACATTGTTACAACAGCCGTCGTGATCGCACATTCCGCCCACCCGATTTAACGTTGTAACTTTTGTAACCAGTTACCTCACAAAACCATGTCTCGTCGTTACATCTTTTCGTCTGAATCCGTCACCGAAGGTCATCCCGATAAAGTGTGCGACACCATAAGCGATTACGTTCTCGATGCTTGTCTTGAGCAGGATCCGTTGAGCCGGGTGGCTTGCGAAACGCTCGCCAAAGGCAACCTCGTCGTCATCGCCGGGGAGATAACCAGCAATGCGAAGTTTGACTTTGAGGAGCACGTGCGCGCCGCCATCCGCGACATCGGATATGTGAACGGCGATTGCATTTTTCACGCCGATACCTGCCGGGTGATTTGTGAAATGAGCGAGCAATCGCGCGATATCAAACAAGGGGTCGACGAGGCTCCGGCTGAAGGAAAGAGTAGTGCGGAACAAGGCGCCGGTGACCAGGGATTGATGTTCGGTTTTGCCTGCAATGAAACGCCTGAGTTGATGCCTGCGCCGATTTCGTTCGCGCACAAACTTGGGCGGGAGCTGACGCGGTTGCGCAAATCAGGCGAAATCCCGTGGCTTCGTCCCGATGGCAAAACGCAGGTCTCGATCGAGTACCGATGGCCATGAGCCAGTGCGAGCCACGACCGTCGTGGTTTCTTCGCAGCATGCTGCCGATGTTAAGCAAAAAGAAGTGCGCGAGACGCTCACTGAACTTCTCATCAAAAAAGTGATGCCAGCGAAATGGTTGGATGAGAAGACAACCTATTTGATCAATCCAACGGGTCGGTTTGTAATTGGCGGCCCTGAGGGCGACGCAGGCATAACCGGTCGCAAGATCATTTGTGATACCTACGGCGGAATGGGCCGGCACGGGGGCGGCGCGTTTTCTGGAAAAGATCCGAGCAAGGTTGATCGCAGCGCAGCCTATATGGGACGCTGGATCGCAAAGAATGTAGTCGCGTCCGGCCTGGCGGACCGATGCGAAGTCCAGTTCGCGTACGCCATTGGTCACCCCGAACCGGTGAGCGTCAGTGTCGATACCTTCTGCACAGGCAAAGTGGACGAGGAAAAATTGGAGTGCGCCATTTGTGAAGTTTTCAACTTCAAGCCGGCAGAGATTATCAAGCAGCTGAGTCTGCTTCGGCCGATTTATCGCAAGACAACCAATTACGGCCATTTCGGACGCGTGGACGATCTCGATGCCCTCACATGGGAAAGGACCGACAAGGCCGAAGCGTTGAAACAAGCTGTCAGGTAGAAAACCGAATACTTTTATGAGTACGACAATCACTGAATCGAAGACAAAACAGGATTACAAAGTCGCCGATATCTCATTGGCTGATTTCGGAAGAAAAGAAATTTCCATCGCAGAAAAGGAAATGCCGGGGCTGATGGCGATCCGGGAAAAATATGCACTCCAGAAACCGCTCGCAGGCGTGCGCATTACTGGATCGTTGCACATGACGATTCAGACCGCGGTGCTCATAGAGACACTGGTCGATCTTGGCGCAAGCGTGCGCTGGGCAAGCTGCAATATTTTCTCGACGCAAGATCACGCTGCCGCAGCCATCGCCAAACGTGGTATCTCCGTGTTCGCTTGGAAAGGCGAATCGCTAGAAGATTACTGGTGGTGCACCTACCGGGCAATTTCACACCCGGAAGGCAAAGGTCCACAACTGGTGGTCGATGACGGCGGCGACGCGACTTTGCTCATTCACAAAGGCTACGAGCTGGAGGAAGGAAGCGATTGGGCAAAGACTAAATCCGCCAACAAGGAAGAACAGGTCATCAAAGATTTGCTGCTCGAGATCCACCGGGAAAATCCCTATCGCTGGCATGAGATCGTAAAGGATTGGCGCGGCGTTTCGGAGGAAACCACAACAGGCGTGCATCGCCTTTACAAAATGGCGCAGGAAGACCGGTTGCTTGTTCCTGCGATCAACGTCAACGACTCGGTCACCAAATCGAAATTCGACAATCTTTATGGCTGCCGGCATTCCTTGGTCGATGGATTAAATCGCGCGTTGGATGTTATGCTTTCCGGCAAGGTCGCCGTTATTTGCGGTTACGGCGATGTCGGCAAGGGGTGCGCTCAATCGTTACGCGGCCAGGGCGCGCGCGTCGTCATTACCGAGATCGATCCGATCAACGCATTGCAAGCGGCGATGGAAGGCTATGAAGTCACCACCATCGAAGAGACGCTGGGCCGCGGTGATATCTACATCACCGCCAGCGGCAACGTCGACGTCATCACACTCGATCACATGCAGCGGATGAAAGATCAGGCGGTCGTCGCTAACATCGGCCATTTCGATAACGAGATTCAGGTCGATGCGCTCAGCACAGCGAAGGGCGTGAAGAAAACCAACATCAAACCGCAGGTGGATAAGTTCACGTTCCCGGATGGTCACGAAATTTTCCTGCTAGCCGAAGGCCGCTTGGTAAATCTCGGTTGCGCCACCGGCCACCCGAGCTTCGTCATGTCCAATTCATTTTCCAACCAAATCCTTGCGCAGCTCGATCTCTGGAAAAATCGAGACACCTACAGAGTCGGCGTTTACGTGTTGCCGAAAAAACTCGACGAAGAAGTCGCGCGCCTGCACCTGGAAAAGATCGGAGTCAAACTCACGAAGCTCTCGCAAAAACAAGCCGACTACCTTGGCATCCCCATCGACGGGCCATTTAAATCAGAGCATTATCGCTACTGATCGGGCGTGACCATCGATTCGGTGACGTGCAGACGAGTTACTCTTAGCTCGCCGATTTCGAGCCGTTTGATTTTCGCGCGCCCAATTACTAGTCGGCCAATCGCGACCAGGCCAAGTGTCACCGCGCCAATAGCGAGCGCGCCCACGGCTATCGCGCCGACGGATTGCGCGCCCACTGCCAGCGCGCGAACTGCAACGGGGCCGAACTTTCCCCCGGCTTCCTCAATTTCGCTTGATTTCATTTCGTTAACTCCGCGCTCGTGACTTCAACGTAGCTACAGTTCGGTTCTCCGCCACGTCGCCATTTTCCCGAAATATGAAGGCGCCGGTTTTTATTCGCCGCGTCGGTGAGGATTTTCGTCTCCCACATCGGCGCCGCCAGCCAGACCGTTGATCCTGCACCGTGAAAATCGAACATGATTTGCGGCGTGCACGGCTCGCCGGCATACAGCGTAACCCGCCCGACTTGATCGAAACGCGAACCGATCGCCGACGCCTTGACCTGCACCGCCGGTTTCTTTACCTGGGCGCAACCTGCTATTCCGGCCAGAGCGGCTGCTGCGATGAGCAGATTCAACAAGAACTTTTTCATACCGAAGAGATCTGAACTACGGCGCACCGATTCAGAAAATCCATTATTCACTGCTCCTCGGCGTGAACGCGATGCAAGAGGCGATGTACAAACGGCGCGAGCAACACCGATACGATGCCGACAAACGCCAGCCCTGAAAACAGAGCGTAACACGACGCGAAAAGTTTCGCGGCGTTGTTAGGCAACGGATCGATTGGACCCATTCCTCCAAGAATCATCGATGCATTCAGGAGCGAATCGATCCAGCTCAAGTGCGCAAGCCAATGATAACCCAGAACACCGATTCCAAGTCCAAATACCAAAACTCCAAGTGCCACCAGCCCATGTCGCCCAACGCGCTTGAGAAATTTAGCTCGACTAAGGAGAGGCTGCTTTCGGTGCTCGTACGTTGTGCGGCAGATTTCGGTAGAGTTTAACGTCGGATATCGACCATGGCGATTTTCCGCGCAAGATAAGCTGCAAAGTATCCCGTGTAGTCATCCTGAGCGGAGCGAAGGATCTCTCGCTGGGTGTTGCGTGACACAAGCTTCTCAGTGTGATGGCTACTCCGATTGTGAGATTCTTCGCTTCGCTAGGAATGACAACGCATTGCGATTTTTCGCGCAAGATAAGCTGAGAAATATCCCGCGTAACGTCTTTGCAATTCGGGGCGCTGCCAGTCTTTGCCGGTTATAATTTTCCGGCAATTGGGCGCGCCGCATTTGCATTCGACAGAGTAATCGTCGTCATCGGTCATCGCCCAATCGTGCGTGAGCTCTTCGCCCGCACGGATGTCGCGCATGGCTACGAACGTGATCTCGCCGCGCATGCCAAGATTCGCATCGCATGAGTGATTCGAATACAACATCGACAACTCGCGCTCTTCGTCGGCAACGGGCGCGATGAAAAGATCGTCGTCGATCTGAATTTCCACCGGGCCAAGCCGGGGCGTGATCTTTTCGCGCAAAGTTTTTCGATCGACAATGTGGCCACCTTTCACCGCAACGATTTCGTCTTTTGCAATGTCAGCCGTGGCAAATAAACCGCGCCCATGGATCTTGCTCTCGCGCACTTCCGTTTTCGGCGAGCGATAGGAAAGCGAAAGCATGGCGCAAAATAGCGAGGGTGGAACGCGTTGTCCTCAACGCGTTGTCAGCAATATCCCCGAACGCTTTCGGGGCTAATATCTGCGCCTTCGGCGATTGCTTTTCCATCGTCTTCGGAGAAGCCGATCCACCTACGACGCTCTCGCCCCTCCACTTTGCTTCGGCGGTTGACACAACCGCCGCTACAACGTTGCGTTCATGCTCTCCACTTCCAATGAAATCTCGCCCAGCCGCGGTCATTTTCATTCTCGTCACGGTGACCCTCGACATTCTGGCGATGGGTTTGATCATCCCCGTTTTGCCCAAGCTAATTCTCGATTTCCTCGGGGGCGAGATGACCGATGCGGCGAAATGGAGCGCTCGGTTCGCGGTAGTCTTCGCGCTGATGCAGTTTTTGTTTTCACCCTTGCTCGGCGTTTTGTCAGATCGATTCGGAAGACGCCCAGTCATCCTGCTGTCAAACCTCGGTCTCGGATTGGATTACATCGTTATGGCCATGGCGCCCACATTGAACTGGCTTTTCCTTGGCCGAATTATTTCAGGAATCACGACTTCAAGTATTCCGACCGCGATGGCGTACATCACCGATGTCACGCCGAAAGAAAAGCGAGCGGGAGCGTTCGGCCTGATTGGTGTCGCATTCGGCATCGGATTCACGTTCGGACCCGCAATTGGCGGTTTGGCGGGCGATATCAATCCGCGTCTGGCGTTTTGGATTGCAGCCGTTCTTAGCCTGGCGAACTGGCTGTGGGGTTACTTCTTCGTGCCGGAATCGCTCTCGCGCGAACAGCGAAAAGCGTTTCGAACTGCGCCGCGCGAATCCAGTCGGCTCGCTGACACTACTGCGTTCTCATCATGAACTTTGGCGGCTGACCACAATTCAGTTTCTTGCCTACGTTTCCCACAACGTCTTTAGCGTTTGGGCGCTCTACGCGATCTATCGCTACAGTTGGAGTCAGGGAATGATCGGAATATCGCTCATGATCGTCGGCATAGTGACAGCCGTGATTTCAGGAGGCTTGACTGGTCGAATGGTGAAACGCTTCGGGGAGAAGCGGACACTTTACATCGGCCAGTTTTTTGGTGCGAGTGGGATGGTCATTGCCGGCTTGGCCAAAACCGGCGCTTGGTTGCTCGCATCGATCCCGATCATTTCGCTCTGGAACATTTCCATGCCGGCGGCCCAAAGTATGATGACTCACCGCGTCAGCCAGCGAGAACAAGGCGAGTTGCAGGGCGCTTTGCAAAGCATGCGCTCAATCACTTTCATTATCGGACCGTGGTTGTTCCTCCGGATCTTTGGGTGGTTTATCGATGCAAAAAATCCGATTCACCTGCCGGGAGCACCTTATTTTCTCGGGGGCGCGTTGCTCTTCACGGCGATGATTATGGCAACGCGTGTCGAGCAGCCAGAGCTTCCTCCGACCTCGACCGGTCCCATTCCCGATGTTGTCCCGCCAGAAAGTATTCCCTCCGGGCCGATCGCGCCGCTCGTTGATTCGGAAGAAAATATTTGAGTTCTTGATTGCAGTGCGACTAACTACGGTTGTCGTGAAAGCCATCGTTCGCTCCGCATCGGTTGCGATTGCGATCTGTTCCTGGATCGCGATTTCGAATCATTGCGCGTTCGCTGCGGTGGCGGCCTGTGGCCCGGGCTGCCAGCCCGTATCCCTCCATCGGCAGGATGCCGAAGCCACGCGTGTCCGTTTCATTCCAAACCGGCAAAGCAAAAGCAGGAACCCTCGCAGTTACAATGCTGCAAAATTCTACGCGCAGTTGTTCTCGCCCAAACGAAGAGTTGGACACGCGATGACGGCAAGTTTTCCGATGTCGATCTTCACTTCAAAGAATTCGCGCTCATCGCTCTTTCGCATAGCGCGCCGGCGTCATTGTCTCTCGACACGGGACCGCCCGGCGTCCGCTCATTTGCTGAATTGATTTTGCAGCGGAGCCTTCTCGCTCACGCTCCGCCGTTTCGCGCGTACGAACGCGCAATCATCTGCGTTCTGTTTGTAGGGCAACCGCTCCGGTTGCCGTTTTCTCCACTGGCAGGCGAGGCGCCTGCCCTACAACCAGACAAAATGCGAAACGAAATCTTAACTCTAGTCGCGAGCGCAATTGCACTGGTCGCACTCGCAGCGCGTGGACAGGTAGGGGCGATTGACCCCAATCGCCCGCATGACGAGCACGAGCACCGCCTTCGCTCGCTCCGGCACGGCAGGCGAGCAGCGAGGAAAGAGAAAGACAGAAATACACGTGCCCGATGCATCCCGAAGTGGTAACGGATCATCCCGGCAATTGTCCGAAATGCGGGATGAAACTCGTGCCGCTGAAAACCAGAAAAGCAGAACCCCAACTCCGATAAATCGCGAGCAGGCATCCAACGCCGATCTCGAGCACGATGCATCATGGACATGCCATGCCGATGTCGCATCATGACCACGGCAGTCATGAGATGCACCCGCCTTCGCATGAGGGCCATGAGATGCAGATGTCGATGCAATCGTCCATCGATATCGCCGATCCGATGAGCCGCGAAAGCTCCGGCACAAGTCTGGGTTCCGGATTCTACGCCAATGTATGGCAAAATGTTCATGTTCGGCGATGACATGCTCATGTTGCATGGCGCAATTTTTCCGCGTTACACGAACGTGAGCACGCGGCGCGGCGATGACCGGATCGATGCGCCGAACTGGATCATGGGGATGTATTCCCATCCGTTCGGCGACAGCGCGCAATTCGGCGCGCGCTTAATGATGAGTCTCGATCCGCTGACCGAAGGCGGTCGCGGTTATCCGCTTCTTTTTCAAACCGGCGAATCGTGGCACGACCAACCGCTGCACGACCGGCAACATCCGCACGATTTGTTCGACGAACTGTCGATCAGTTATTCGCAGAAATTCGATGCACGATCTTAGCGCGTACTTCTATTTCGGTTACCCGGGCGAACCGGCGCTCGGACCGCCCACATTCATGCATCGCCCATCGGCAATGGATGATCCGGACGCGCCGCTCGGTCATCACTGGCAGGATTCAACGCACGTCACATTCGGCGTCGCCACGGCTGGTCTGGTTTGGCGCAACGTGAAAATTGAAGGCAGCATCTTCACCGGCCGCGAACCGGATGAAGACCGTTACAATTTCGATCAGCCGCAATTCGATTCATACAGCGGCCGCATTTCCTGGAACCCGACGCAAAATCTGGCGCTGCAAGTTTCGTACGGTTACATCAAAAGCCCCGAAGCGCTCGAGCCTGACCTGAACCGGCATCGCACAACAGCATCGCTCATTTATAACCTGCCGCTCGGAAACGATAGCAACTGGTCGAACAGATTCGTCTGGGGCCAAAACCACGATACCGGCGAAGGCAAAACGCAATCGTTCCTGATCGAGTCAAATTATCAGCGCGGGCGCAACACGGTTTATCTGCGCTGGGAACGCGTGGAAAAATCCGGCCACGAGCTGGTTCTCAATCCTCCCGATGAATCGCGCATCTTTCCGGTGAGCGGTTACACGATTGGTTACGTCCGCGATTTGTCGCACGGCAACGGCATCGACATCGGGCTCGGCACGCAATTTACAATCAACGATCGCCCCGACAGTCTCGATCGCTACTACGGAGACGATCTCGGTTACGCTTTCGAATTTTTTCTGCGCATCCGTCCATCGTTGCACGGTCACGGCGCGCACGAACATGCCGAGCACGTCGCCGGAACGGAAAAATAAGCGACGAACTTCAGACTGGCGAGTGCTAGCCCGGCGGCCGCCTGCTGGGATACGGGGGCGGTTGACCGCCTTTCGGATCTTTTGCCGGCTTGAGATCCGGGACTTCGATCTCTTTTTTCTCTTTTTTCTCTTCCTTTGTCTTTGGTTTGTTTTGCATGTTACATTTCAGTTGTTTGTTGTTTGTGTCGAGTGACTTATTTCTGATCATTCACTGATGTAATGCGTAAAATTTTGCGATCCCTTACGCGAAAATTTGGGGATTTCACAGAAGGCAACTCCGAAGGCTTTCGCGAGCAGGCGAAGGAAACGAAGATTCTGGCGGAAAATTTTGGATTTTTAACAGAAGGTAACGAAGGAAACGAAGACTCCGTTCAGGCGACGGAGCAGCGACCGCTTCACTCTCTCCCTCGCGCCGCGATCGAAGGAGCTGCTCAGAACGTCAACGCCGTCTTCAGCATGTAGTCCCACACGCCATGGTGTCTCGGTCGCCCGCCCGCGTCCTGACCGGCGCAGTTGCTGATCGGCTCGGAATGATGCGGATTGTTGCCGCCACAATGCGTGCTGTCGGTCACTCGCGTGATCCAGCGGCCGGAAGGCGCTCCCCCATCGGAGAACCTCAGCTCGGTCAGGCCGCCGATGGCGCCGATGACGGCAGGAATGTTGTGTCCGCTCCATACGCCGGCGTAAGCCTCGTCGCGGGCATCGTCATAGACGAGAAGATGCGCGCCGAACCCGCTGGTGATCCAGTCCGGCACCTCCCCGTTCTTCGTGCATGTCCCGTGCGATCCCGCCGCCGTCCAAGGAGTGAGAGAGGCATCGGTCGGCTGGGCGACGTAGAGGTTCGCGTTCGGCGCCGAGAATGTGAGCGCGGCGATCGGTGCCTTGTTCTTCAAGATCCAGGTGGCGGCGTTCCCCCCTCCTGAGTGGCCGG
This sequence comes from uncultured Verrucomicrobiae bacterium, assembly GCA_963741065.1. Classification (GTDB taxonomy): domain Bacteria; phylum Verrucomicrobiota; class Verrucomicrobiia; order Chthoniobacterales; family UBA10450; genus Udaeobacter. Next base: position 19,166 of record CAVUGV010000020.1, read on the forward strand.
CCACGACGATCTTCGACCAGCGCGGATCGCCGTTGGCGTCGAGAAACTGGTTCCAGTTGAAATGGCCACCGTCGACGTTGTGGTCCTTCAGATAGTTCACGAAGCGCGAAAAGCGGTGGTCGATCGAATTGTACTTGGGAAGAAACCCCTGCCCCGCTTCGCCACTGTAGAAGCCGTTGTCGATACCGGTGACGTTCTGTTGCTCCATCAGCCCCATACACTCCGCCATGCACCCGCACAGGTCGGTGTGGCTGTGATCATTGCGATACGCCAGTCCGATCACGTAGTAGCCGTCTTTCGCTGCCTCCTCCATGAAGTCGGTATAGCCCTCGAGCTTCGCGCCTGATCCGGCGAGAAAGAGAAGCAGCTTCGGGCCGGCGGCCGGGGACGCGGGAGCAAAAGCGAAGTTCGATTGGTCCGGGTTCTTCATTCTCCCCTCGCTGAACTCGGAGGTCTTGACCACCCACCCAAACGCTTCGCTAGTGGCGAGCAACAGCACCAGTATTGGCGTTAGCGCCCTCATCACACCTGTTGATGCTCGCCAGGGTACCACCTTCGATCGTGCGGTGCCAGCCAATACTTCACTCTGCGTCCGCTTATCCGCGCAATCGTCGATATGATGCATGTTTGTCTTGCTCATGATTGAATTTCCTTTCCTTGTTTTGGCCTTCTTTGATTCCTCTCATTCAGAACTCACTTTTGGCCTTCACTGAGGTACTGCGTAAAATTTGGCGATCGCTTAGGCGAAAAGTTTTGGATTTTTTACAGAAGGCAACGGAGAGAACGAAGGTTTTCGCAGCGGCGGAGGACAAAGCCTTTGTTTCCTTTGTTGTCTTCTGTTTAGAATCTTCGCCTGTGCTGCGAGCACCAACACCGCCGGGAGCGCCTCGACACCCGCCTTCCACAGCTTCGGCGTGGCAGGCAGCGAGGCGGCTACAACATTTATGAGACGGCTTCTAATCAAAGCCGCCACGCGTGTGAAGCGTGACGGCTGATTGCGAATTGCGGCTGTGTAGCTAGTCGGCTTATGGAGCGAAGTCGATCTGCCCGGTGCAAGTAAGGTCAAACGAGTCGTCGCACGTACCTGTCGCCGGTGGGCAGACGGAGCAGTCAAAACCGCTTACCGGGCACCCGGGGCCATGTTCAATAGCGTCCCCCTGATTCGTTCCCTGCCCGTGCAAACCGGCCAGGTCACCAGTCCCTTGGTCCACCACCCAATGCGTCACGCCGCCGTTACGTGTAAGGGTCACCGTTGTACTCGATGACGCAAGTGCCGGACCGTCCGTTAACTGTACCGCTGAAGACGCCGCTAGCTTGGATCGAAACAGTCCCGTTAGGATGGATTACATCGCGCTCAGTGCCAACCCCTCCTCCCTCGAAGGTGCCGTCGTGTAAGCATATAGTTTCGCTCAGGGTGATAATCGTGTTTCGGCCGACCGTTTGCACACTAATGACGTGTTCACAGTCAGTAGAGTGGAAGAACGCGGGTACCGGTTGGGCTTGAGCTTGCGGCAACGTCAATAACGCGCCGACGATTGCGAGCGCAAAGAAACCTCTGCGCAGATGTTGTTTAATTTTTGGTTTGTTCATGTTTTTGAATTTTCCTTTCCTTGTTTTGGCCTTCATTGGCTTCTCGTCACTGAGAACTCATTTCTGGCCTTTCACTGATGTACTGCGTAAAATTTTTGGATCGCTTACGCGGAAAGTTTGGATTTTTTACAGAAGGAAACGAAGAGAACGAAGATTTTCGCAGCGGCGGAGGACAAAGCCTTTGTTTCCTTTGTTATCTTCTGTTTAGAATCTTCGCCTGTGCTGCGAGCACCAACACCGCCGGTAGCGCCTCGACACCCGCCTTCGCACAGCTTCGGCGTGGCAGGCAGCGAGGCGGCTACAACATTCTATGAGCGCTTCCTTTAACGCACGCCGACGCCGATTACTGCGGACCGATAACTGCCGATAATGCGGTCGCGTGGCCGGACTGGTCGAACGCAATGCTGATAAAGACGCGGCACGGGTCTGGCGGCAATTCCGGGATGAGGTAGTCGGCCTCAAGGGAGAGGCCTTCCGACAGGTCCACCATGAAGTCCGAGTCGGTCGCCCCGACGGCATGGTAAGTCCCGCCCGTATCCCGTCCAATGCCGACTACATCACTCAGGTTCGCGTGGACGCGGCATGGGTCCGGGGGAAGTTGCACTGCGGGGAGCTGAACATCGGCAACGACGTGGATCATACCGGAAAAATCGACCAGTTCGCCGTTGACGCTTTGCGTGCCTAGTACCGTCTGGTGGAACTGAGTCACGACGTGCTGGCCCGGTGGATCCGCTTGCGCCGTGAATGTAAACGCAACGCAGCTCAACAGGAGCAGGATGATTGTGAACGCGATATTTTTTGTTTTCATAAGTTTATCTCTCGTTCTTGTTTTGGCCTTCATTGAGCCCTCGTCAGTGAGAACTCATTTCCGGCCTTTCACTGATGTACTGCGTAAATTTTTGCGATCCCTTACGCGAAAAGTGGGCTTCGCCGCGTTAAAGCGTTGAACTGATGAAGCGTTGAAGCGCCAGAATTGGACGGCCGCTTTAACGCTTTATCGCTTCAACGATCCGGCAACGCCGATGGCTACTTCTCCGAGGCCAGTTCCTGGAAACGAGGATCGTTGCGGATTTGATCCCACACCGGATCGAGTCGCAACAGCGCCGGAGTAATCGCACCGCTCATACGGTATCTGCAGCAGCCGCTTGAGAATAGGGATCGCGTGATCGGCATCTCCCAGTAGAGCGTAGATTTTCGCCATGCTCTCCTCTTCGACGGGGCCATCTACTGGATCTTTGGACGTGGGATGTATAGCTATGGCTTTTTGTCCTTCGGCGATAGCAGAGGCCGCTTCGCCCAAACCTGCATAAGCCTCACCCAAAAAGGCATGCGTTTGGCCCGCGACAAAAGAATCCGGCGCCATCTTCTCGAGCTGGCGGTTGAAATCCTGCGCCGCGTCCTGGTAAGTGGCGCGTGCCGCGGCGACATCGCCGGCCCGTTGTTGACTCAAACCGAGAAGAAGTTTTTCGATGTTGCGTGCCTTGCGGTCGGTCTCGGTAGCCAGCGCTTTTGAGAGTATCTCTATGGCCGCAGCATAACGGCGCTGGAACAGGGGGTTAACAGCACGCAAGAACGGCGGATCGACCTGCGGATTTGTGAGCAACAGTGCTTCCGCCGCTTGTAGATCCCCCGTCGCCAAAAAGATCTCCGCTTTCTGAGAGAGGGCACCAACTTTCGTCGGGTTCCACGCAAGCACGCGGTCAGCCTCAGCTAGAGCTTCGGGAAAACGGCGCAGCATCATATACGTAGTCACGAGATTGAAGGAGGCGTGGAAGTTGCGAGCATCAAGCCCAACGGCGCGACGTTGCCCCGCAATTGCCTCGTCCCAATGCCCAAGCCGCCGTTGGAGAGCGGCGAGCGCAAGGATAATATCAGCGCTGTTCGGAAGATCCTTTTCGGCTTGCTGGAATTCTGCCAGCGCCCCGGCGTAATCGCGCGGTCCGTAATAGCGGTAATAGCCGAGAGCAAGATGAGTTTCCGGTAGGTCTGGATCGAGCGCGAGAGCGCGATCGAGGGCATCTTTAGCTGCCGCCAGCCGCGCCGGGCTTGGATCGGTCCCTAGCCAGTAACTCTGGCTCTGCGCAATGGAGAGATATGCCCAAGCCAGTACAAAATTGGGATCCAACTTCACTGCCTCTTGAAATAACCGAATCGCACCCTCCAGGTGCCAGCCGCCTGGAAACGCGCGGCCACGCAGATAGGCATCGTAGGCGGCAGGATTGTTCGTCTGTTCGGCTTCCAGGCGCGCTTTTTCTTGCGCGGAAAGCTTGGCGCGCCGCACGAACGCCCGTTGCTCCTGGACACGGGGCAATTCCCAGAGCACACCGGCAAAGCCAACGGCAACGACCATGATAAGCCGCAGTGCGATCAAGCTGGCGACCAGCGGTTTCCTCTTGCACCAACGCCGGGCATGCTCCAGTTGCGAAGAGCGGCGCGATCGAATCGGTTCGTTGCGCAGAAACCGCTCGAGATCCTCCGCGAGCGCCTGGGCAGAGGCGTAGCGCTTGGAGGGTTCCTTTTCGAGACATTTTAGGCAGATCGTCTCGAGGTCGCGATTTATTTTTGGATTCCAGAGCCGCGGTTGCCGCGGCTCGGTATCTAAAACCAGCCGGACGGTTTCGTAGGTTGTTCCTCCAGCAAAAGGCGGATGGCCGGTGAGCAAGTTGGTAGAGCACGGCGCCAAGTCCATAAACATCTGTTGCGCTGTGAGCTGGTGTTATTTCCGGCCGCTTGTTCCGGCGCCATGTAACTGGGTGTGCCCAGCACCTCCAGCGTGTGCGTGACACTGCTTTCTGATTCGACTAACGCGCCAGGCCAAAATCGGTCAGATGCGGTTCGCCTTTTGCATCGAGCAGGATGTTTCCCGGTTTGATGTCTCGATGCAGGATGCCGTGTTCATGCGCGTAATGAACAGTGCGCGCTACCTTGGCGATTAATTCCGCTGCGCGCCGGGTCGCCATCGGTTCGCGCCTGGCCACTTCATCGAGTTGCCCGCCTTCGACGAATTTCATGCTGAAGTAGCAGGAGCCATCGCGCTCGCCGACTTCGTAAATGGGGACAATGCACGGATGATCCAGGCTGGCGGCAGCTTCTGCTTCCCGGCGAAAGCGCTTCAGATGCGCTTTGCTCGCCCACTGACCAAGGCCAATGATTTTTAATGCGACTGTGCGATTAAGACTTTTTTGCCGGGCGCGAAATACCACGCCCTGACCGCCGCGACCGATTTCTTCCAGCAACTCGTAGTCGCCCAACTCTCCCAGCATGGTTGCGGCGCGCACGGCCTCTTTTACGCCCGAAACGCTTCGCATTGTCGCGTGAAAGCTCGTCCTAGGCCGGGGTCAGTCCCGACTCCTGCGGGACTACAGGTGCATCCGGGAAAATCCCGAGCGCTGTTTCCAGCACGCAGCGCGGTGCAAAGCCCTCTCGGCGCGTCGGAAAAGATTTTCGCGCCGCATTTTCGGCAGATTCTGGTTACTCTGATCATCGCCGCGAGATTCGACGTGCGTCCTCATTTTGTACTGCGTAAAATTTTGTCAGATCTTACGCCCGAATCACAGCGATCAGATGACGCAGCTCGTCTTCGATGTCGCCGGGCGTGGCAACGGTGTGAGCAATTTCCTCGCGCAATAACGATTGATAGCGCTGCCGAAATCGATGAAAGGCCTGCGTGACGGCGTTTTCGGTCATGCCAAATTGCGCGGCAATGTCCGCCCGCGACGGCGCTCCCGGCTCGTCTGGCAGCAATTGCGTGAGCGAATCAAACAACGCGGCGTTACGCTGTCGCTGCGTATTCATCCTTTAACAGGTTGAGAACGCGATCCAGCACTGTCGAAGCCCAACGGCGTTCGTAAATCCGCTCTGCAGTGAGCGGGTCGGCTGGCTCCATGTCCATCCACTCCTCAGCGCGCAGTTCTTCCAACGGAATGAGCCGCTCTCCTTTTCCGCGTTTGATCGCCATCGCGCGGCGCCGTTCGTCGGCCAGAAAATGCTTCAGCGCTGCGAGCAGATAAGAACGCAATCGCCCCTTTTCCCTGCGGACGGCACTCAAGTCTCTGCGCTCCAGTAACAGCGCAAAAAAACCCTGGGTCAGATCCTCAGCCTCTTCTTGCCCAATACCCTGTCGCCGCAGAAAGCTATAAATGGGTCGCCAATAAATGCGGCAAAGTTTTTCGAGCGCTTCCTGTGCCGCAGGCGACTCACCTTGTGCCTCCAGCACCAGGCTCCAATGAGTCGTGGCGAATGCGACTGCACCCCTGTTGCCCGGCAGCTGTGACATCACTCGCGGTCAATGAAGTTACATCGTCGCCAGCAGGCATCCCCACACTGCGATCCAAGTAAAAAGTCGCGACAAAAGCAAGTCTGCATTCAGTGAGACGAGGTTGGCTAAGAATTTCGAGCGTGCATTGTCAATGCAGTTGGTAGTTAGCATTGCGACATGAACCACTGCCGAATCGCAGACGATGATCGTTCGATGCTGCTGCCCGTTTCGTGTTACGCGGCCAATCCGTTTCTTGATGCGCCAGACGACAAGCCGGTCTCCGCCAAATTTCGCGGAACCGAATGGGGCGACGACATCGGGCGAAGAAGAAATTCCGCTCACTGAGCGAGTGGTTACAACGCGCGTTGCAAAGATGGCTTGGGGCGCAATTTTCAAAATCGAATTCACGGATTCACTTCGGTGCGAAAATCTGCGGGAGTTCGACCGAAGCAGCGCGAAATTCGGCCGGACTATTTTATCGTGACTGATAACCGGATCGTCCTGCTAAACGAAGAGGACAACGACGCGGCCGCTAAGAAGATTTCGGCACTGGACAAACCGCCAGAATTCGAACCGAACGATATTTACGGCATCACCAGCGGCAGCTTCGAACACCAGGAGGGGGAGTGGAAAACAACAATCAAATTGAAAGGAGACCTCTGCATTTATGAGGCGAGCCATCCCTCCGGACATTTCAAAAAAATCGTCTGGAAAAAGGGCGTCGGATTAGTTGAATACGCCAGCGGGTACGGTGCACGCGCCGACGGATATCGGCTCAAACGTGAAGTAAGAGGTCGAAAGTAGTAAGATTCGGCGGAAGTTTTCTGAAGGGTTAATAAATTTATGCATTTCCTGCTTGAGTTACCGCCGCCGGTTTCATTTTTCATCGTCTCGGCGATTACCACCTTCTTTAGTTTGGCCGGGCTTTACTTAGTGCGAAGAAAGTATTCGGCCGAAGTACTAAAGGAAAACCACGAAGTCGCTGCGATCATTTTCAACGCCTTCGGATTGTTCTATGGGGTGCTGGTAGCGTTTGTGGTGTTTGTTACCTGGGGCGGATATGACGAGGCAACCAAAAATCTGCAAATGGAGGCTAGCGAGGCTCTGGATATTTTTCACACTGCCGCAACCTTTCCTGATTCTCCCAAGAAAATCATTCAGCAGGGAGTGAGAGATTACCTTGCTGAGGTTTACAACGATGAAGTCCCGAAGATGGCAGAGGGAGACCTTCAGCTTTATTCCGGCGGAGCTCACAACAGTCTCAGAGTATTATTCGCTCAAGTGGACGCGAGCTCGATTCCCAACCGGGAGCTGTACGGTGAAGCGTTACGATGTTTGAACAACCTGGCTCAGTATCGCCGGATGAGAATATTTGCCGGTAACAATACCGTGCCACCGGTCATCTGGTTGGTGTTGCTCGTTGGCGGCGTGTTCGCAGTCTCCTACACCTTTTTCTTCGGCATGAAAAACATACGCGCCCAATACCTCATTACCACGACACTGACCGTAACGGTTACGTCAATTTTATTCCTGGTCTATGTGCTTGACCATCCCTTTACCGGAACAAGCAGAGTAAGCTTGGCACCTTTGACAAAGGCGATGGCGGCAATGCAGAGCGACAGCGCTGGAGGGTGAAAGGCTTCATCTCGTCCCATGTTCTTTTTTTCGTCCAGCAGATTCCTCGGCTTGAGTGTGAATCTTCGGCTCGTGCAGCTGTCTAGTCGCAGAAATACGAGTTCTACCTTTTCTTGCGTTTTGCGTGTGGGCTTCCCCTTGCGCTTCGTCTTTGCCATCCTTCGTAGCTCGCTTTCGCTCATCGACCTTGCCATTTGGCGCGATGCGCCCTTAAGCGACGACTTGGAACTTCTTGCCTCGCTTCGCCGCAAGCGCAGCGCCGGCTGCCATTTGTTGTTTCTTTGATTTTGCAGGCATACATAAATAATTCGCGCGCCGAGGCTAAACCGGACTGGCATGTCGCGCGCCGCGCAGCCGCCATAGGAAGTAAGCCGGCACGCCGGTCAACACGATGAGAATTCCAATTCCTGACGTCGCCGGCGCGAGCCATGCAAGATCAATGGTCAACAGTGCCGATAGCACGATCGAGATGATCGGCACAATTGGATAACCCCACGTGCGGTATGGCCTCTCAGCGTTCGGCTTTTTGCGTCGTAAGAGAATGACAGCGACGACCATCAGAAGGTAAAACACCAAGTCCGCCGAGACGATGTATTCAAGCAGTTGATTGTAAACGTTCCCGTAAGTCACCTGCTGTGTCGCGGCATTGGTTGTAACCGTGCGCGGCAAAACCAGGCACGCCGTCCAAATTCCCTGTGCCACGAGTGCTGCCGCGGGAACACGAAATCGATTTGTGGTTGCAATTTTTCGGAAGAACAAGCCATCACGCGCCATGGCATAGTAAACGCGGGCTCCCGCGAGAATCAGCCCATTGTCACAACCGAAAGTGGAAATCATGATCGCTGCGGCCATGCACATCGCTCCGGGCCGACCGAAGACGGTGTCCATCATTGCTACGGCTACGCGGTTGTGTGGCGCGTGCTGGATTTCCGGAAACGGCAGCACCGCCAGATAAGCAACGTTAGCCAGCAAATAAAGTACGACCACAACCGCGCATCCTCCGACAAGCGCGCGTACCAGATTTTTTCCCGGATCGCGCACTTCGCTGCCGATGAATGTCACGTTGGTCCACGCGGTCTGGGCGAAGAGCGGACCGACCATCGACCTGCCAAAAAGCAGCGCGAGAGCCAGCGTGCCGGTGACGGCGAAGCCGGGCTGCGCCGTCTGCGGATTCCAGCCATTGGCCCAAGAGTCCCACCATGCCGAGCTTAGTGCGGCAGAATTGGCTTTCCAGCCTAACGACAAACCTATCACCACCACTGCAGTCAGCGCGGCGGTTTTGGCAAAGGTGAATGTGTTCTGGACAATTTTGCCGACCTCGAGCCCGCGCGTGTTCGTCCACGTCAGAAGCGCGATCAATGCTATCGCCACCAATTGCTCCGTGGATAAACTGATCGCGTAACCGCCTAACGACATTGGGGAGACCAGGTAATTATCTGGTGAAACTGATGTGGCAAAAACGCCGAGAAACTTCGCGAACGCAATCGCTACCGCTGCGATCGTCCCCGTTTGGACCACGAGAAACAACGTCCAGCCATACAGAAATCCGATCGGAGAACCGAACGCTTCGCGCAGAAAAACATAGACACCGCCTGCTCGCGGCATCATCGTCGCCAACTCCGAACAACACAGCGCGCCCGTGATCGTCAGCAAGCCGGCGAGCGCCCATGCGAGTAACAGCCAACCCGGCGCGCCACTCAATCGCGATGACTCCGCTGACACGATGAAGATGCCAGACCCGATCATCGAGCCGATGACAATCATGGTCGCGTCGATCGGCCCAAGTGCGCGGACGAGACTGGTTTTCTCGCGTTGATTGCCGATCTTTTCGTTCACACAGTCAGCGACGTCATGTTGACGAATCGCTGCAATGTAATGACGAAGCACAAGCTGTCAAACATCTCTGGCTATTTGCGCGGCCTCGTCGGGAAAGTGATCTGAGATTCTTCGCTTCGCTCAGAATGACAATGCTTTTGTTACCGCGAACTCTTCGGCGCGCTGATTTTCACGCCTTCGCGTTCAAGTCGTGTGCGCAGTTCGCGCGCAAATTCGACGGCGCCAGGTGTATCGCCGTGGACACAGATCGTTTCGCCGCGCACCTCGACATCCTGGCCTTCGATTGAACGCACCTTGCCTTCGCGCAACATCCGCAATACACGCTCGGCTGCTTCCTTCGGGTCGTGAAGCAGTGCGTCAGGCCGCGTGCGCGGAACGAGCCAGCCGTCATTTAAGTAATTACGATCGGCGAAAATCTCGCGCGCGATTTGCAAACCATGAGCCTCGCCCGCACGGGCAAGCTCGCTCTTGTCCGGCGCGAACAGGATCAATTTCGGATCGATCGATTCGACGGCGCGCGCGATTGCGTCGGCGAGATTCGCATCGCGTACGGCCATGTTATACAGGGCGCCGTGCGGCTTCACGTGATTCGGTTGCACATCCAGTGCGGAGGCGATCGCTTGAAAAATTCCAAGTTGATATGCCACCGCGTCGAACACTTCTTCGGCGGGCATCGTCAGCTCCTTGCGTCCGAAATTCTCGCGATCGAAAAAACTCGGATGCGCTCCGACAGCTACTCGCTGCTTCTTCGCCGCGGAAATGGCGGCGTGCATCGTATCGGAATCGCCGGCGTGAAAACCGGTCGCGATATTCGCCGAGCTGATCAGCTCGAAAAGCTCGGCGTCGTGTCCTGAGCCTTCGCCGAGGTCGGCGTTCAGATCGATAGATAAGTTCATGATCTTTGGAGACTCAGGCCGATGCGGAAACGCTCCAAGTCACGCTCGCGTTCCATTAACAGCCGATGCGCATCTTGTAGCGACACTTCGAAAAAACGAACGCCATCACCGGCACGAAGCTGCGCCGCAACGCCAAGATCGACCGTGATCACGTGAGCTATTTTTGGGTACCCGCCGATGGTTTGGCAATCTCCCAAAAGCAAAATCGGTTTGCCGCTTGGTGGAACCTGGATTGTGCCGGGCGCGACTGCTTCCGAAATAAGATCGGTTTCGTCCTCGCGTTTCAGTTCCGGACCATCAAGACGTACACCCATACGATCTGAATCTGGTGAAACGCTGAATGCTTCGCTCGTGAATCGTTGAAGCGTTGAAGCGTTGAAGCGGTCCCAATCCACGCCGCGAATGAAACGCAAACTCGGGTGGCGGCTTGCCGGGCTTGCCCAATCGTGTGGTGCGGTCCACGAGGAAATTCCTGTAGCCGGGGGCGACTTGTCCGCCGTAGCTTTAGCGAAGGCGGATGACCCACGCGGGCACCAAGCAGCACGACGTCGCCATCACGCAAAGCGCGCCCTTCAAATCCGCCGAAATTGGCGCGCAAATCGGTCGAGCGACTACCAAGAACGACGGGCACATCGATTCCGCCCGAAATTGCGAGCCAGCATCGGCAGCCAATTTGAGCGCGACCAAATTTCAATTCGTCACCAGCTTGCAAATGCGCGACATGC
>CAVUGV010000021.1:0-73534 GCA_963741065.1 uncultured Verrucomicrobiae bacterium
CGGGCGCGGTGGCGGCGTGGGACGCGGCCTGGGCGTGAGCTGGGGTCTCCGCGGTCGGTGAAGGTCTCGGTGTCGAAGTAGGTGTAGCGGTTGTAGTTGCTGTCCGCGGTTGCTGTTGCTGTCTCTACTGCTGGGGTGTCCGCTGCGGTCGCGGTTGCCGTCGGGGCGTCGCCGTTGCGGTCGGTGTGAGGGTTGGTGTTGGGTGGGTGTTGGTTGCACCTCAAACGATCCGACGTCGAGGCGACCGTTAAACACGCGAACAAATCCGGGCCCGCGCTGGTCGTAGTAAGGCGGCGGAGTGAAGTTCGGATCGCCTGCGTCGATGGCCGGGCTGCCCGGTAACAAGGCGTGGGTGAATGTTGGTCCACCATTGTCCTGCAAGGGGCCCAACATCGGATCGGTATTGATCTGGTCGCCTGGGCCGTTCAAAAAACCGCTGCCATCATCGCTACAGACGTTGTAGCCATGAGTGATAAAGCTGCCGCCATTATTAAAGATGTTGACGCCCGAGGCGCCTGCTTTTAGGATCGTGGTCCCAAGCTCGAGCGTGCTGGTTAGGTAGATAGCGCCGCCGTTTGAGGCTGGCTGAGTTATTGCTGAAGGTAGTGTGCGCGATGTTACCGCCGCCAGCGATCCCCCCGCCGTTTCCGACGCTTTGGTTGCCGTCAATTGTGCAGTTGGTGATAATGAAGCCGTCGCCCGAGAGGCCGCCGCCGCTCGCGGGCGGCAGCAAGGTCCGGTTGTTGCTGATTAAGCTATCGGTGATTGTCCCTCCGCCAGCGATTCCACCGCCGGTAAAGGTAGCGCGGTTTCCAATGATCCAGCTACGAAGTATCTCGAGCGCTCCTCTATTGTCGATACCGCCACCTGAACCGTCCTGTAAATTGGGGTCGGCAGAGTTATTGCTGATGACACTGTTCTGAATCGTCAGTTTCCCGATGTTAGCAATTCCACCGCCATAGTGCCTGAGCGTGGCCGCCGTTTGCCTCGTTGTTATCGATCGTGGTGTCGGTGATGGTCATCATGCCCTCATTCCAAATGCCGCCCCCGCCGATATTGCAAAAGTTCGATTGCAACACTCCCACTAATAATCGTCATGGAGCCGGTGTTGGAGATACCGCCGCCGCTTGAGAAACCACCGCAGCGCATTGGTTATTGTTCACGGTGACCTGCAATGAGCGTCATGTTCCGGTGTTATGAATGCCGCCGCCTTCGCCAATAGCATCACAATGGTTTCCCGAGACCGTGCAACTGGCGATCGTCAGAGTTGAATTGATCGTTGAAGATACCACCGCCGTTATCGTCGGTAATGTGACCGCCGAGATGTAAAGGCAGTTGATTTCCACGCTATAACCGGGCATCACATGGAAAATACGGAATTGGGGCGTCTGTGAAGCCCGTTGCACCGTGACCATTCGCGGTGAAGCGCTGATGGTAATGCTCTTAGTGATGGCGAGCTCGGCCGTGGTCAGCGTTACGACGCTTACAGAGGGATCGAAGTTAATTGTGTCGCCGTCTTGCGCGTCCGCGAGCGCCTGTCGCAGTGAGCCGGGGCCGCTGTCGTTTCCGTTGGTGACCGTGATCGTGGTTGCAGGCCGGTTTCCCTTAGCGGTGGTCCGCTGTGCGAGCGCGAATGGGATCAGGGAGACGGCCAGCAGTAAAAGGAGGTAAAGCGCGCCTCGAAGAAGATGCGCTTCAATGGTAGCGTTTATGTACTTTTTCATAACTTGGATTTGGCAGCGTGTTTCTTTTTTATCGATAGAAGCTACGGGCGCGGTGGCGGCGTAAGACGCGGCCTAGGCGTTGGTGCACATCTTCCCGTGCATGGCGTCGGCGTAGGCGTTGGAGTAGGCGTAGAGGTTGGGGTTGGGGTCGCGGTCGGCGTAGGAGTGGGTGTAGGCGTTGGGCCGCCGAAATTTGCGCAGTATTTCCCGCCGGTATTTAATGAGCCGCCGTCGCCGTTGCCACCCCACACAATCATTTCACTACCGGTCCACACTGCCGTATGACCCTGTCGCCCAGTGGGCGCGTTGGTGGTGCTGGTCGGTCTCCAACTGTCGCCGTCGGGATCGTATCTTCCCCCGGTACCAATGTTTGGTGTTGGGCTTGCGGTGGGAGTTGCAGTCGGCGTTGCCGTTGGGGTCCCCGGCGGCTCGCTGGGCGTCGGAGCCAGCGCGGCGGATTCTGCGCCGTATCTCCGGGCGCTACCGTAGTTGCAGTTGGGACATCCACTCCAGACAATCATTTCACTGCCGGTCCAGACTGCCGTGTGATCGTCTCGCGCAGAAGGTGCGTTGGTGGTGCTGGTGCTCGTCCAAATATCCGTGCTGGGATCGTATCTCCCACCGGTGTTTACATCACTGTTGCCATCATATCCACCCCACACGACCATCTGTCCGCCGGTCCAAACCGCCGTGTGAAAACGCCGGCCAGAAGGCGCATTGGTGGTGCTGGTAGCTGTCCAGTTGTCAGGAGCAGGATTGTATCTGCCCCCGGTGTTCAACCAGTGCCAGTTCCCGTCAAAAAAATACCCACCCCAGACGATCATTTCGCTGCCGGTCCAGACTGCTGTGTGTCCGTATCGTATATCTGGCGCGTTGGTGGTGCTGGTTGCCGTCCAGCTGTCCGTAATGGGATTGTATCTCCCGCCAGTATTCAACTCGTTGCCGTTATATCCGCCCCAAACAATCATTTCACTGCCGGTCCAGACTGCCGTATGAGACAGCCGAGCAGGTGGCGCGTTGCCGATGCTGGTAGCTGTCCAACTATCTGTGATTGGATTATATCTCCCCCCGGTATTCAGATAACCACCAAGCAGGACGCTACCGCCAGCCCAAACGATCATTTCACTCCCGGTCCAGATTGCCGTGTGGCCGGCTCGGGCCTGAGGCGCGTTGGTAGTGCTGATTTCCGTCCAGCTATCCGTAGCGGGATTGTATCTCTCGCCGGTGTTCACAGTGTAGTAACTGTACGCGCCAGCCCAAACGATCATTTCAGTGCCGGTCCAGACTGCGGAGAATAAAAATCGTCCAAGTCCTGCGTTGGTGGTGGTCGTAGGAGTCCACGTATCGTCAATGCATGGCGGATCCCCTTCGGAAATTATTGGGAGCTTGTAGCCCACGTGTCGTGCTGCTGTTGCAACCGACGCGGTTTGCATGCCGTTGATCTGAGCAGATTTGAAACGCCCACTCTTCTCTTGAACGCGAGAAATGGGCTCCCAGACGCTCTGACAGCACTGGCCTAGCCAGACATTCCGCGATAACCAAAGGATCGTTTTCGAGCGCCGTAAACAGTTCGCGCAAAACTTCTGGCTGTTTGGTGTGTTTTGCCATGCGATCCATTTCAGTTTGCAACTGCTCAGGAGTAATCGGCCGTTGCCGGTAGTCCTCCAACGCTTGTGACTTGCGCAGATAGTCTGTGACTTTCTTTTCCAGCTGCGCCTGAGACATTACCGTACCGAGCGAAGGTTTGGGATCGGGACGCTCCCCGCGGCTGCGGGGCCAGATGCGATGACGCCAGTATACGTCTTCAATTGCTCGCTGATAAGCGACGCGCTTGGCGAATGTGAGCGTTCTTTTCGAAACTGTTCGCTGCGCCAGCGCGAATGGGATCACGCACACAGCCAGGAGCAGAAGCAGGTAAAACGCGCCTCGAAGAAGCTGCGCTTTCATGATGGGGCTAACTCTCTTCATAGAGTCCTCCCGACGGCGTGGATTTTACGCGAGTCCGATACGCGATGTCACGATCATTTTTGGGGCTGCGGTCGGCATTTGCATTGGCGGTGGGAACAAAAGTGGCGTCAAGTTCGCCACGGCGAATCCGTCCTGTGGCGGACCGCCGCCCGCCTTCACGCAGCTCCGGCGCGGCAGGCACTCCAAATCTCGCCCGCGGCGACCGAAAACATTGGTGTGAATTAGTATCCGTTCGTGGTTATATCGGGTCTCGCTAACATGAAGGGTGTCGCTGATTTCCAGATTCGTCCGGCGTGCGTGGAGGATGTGTCGGTGATTCTGCAACTCATTCGCGATTTGGCTACGTACGAGCGTGCGCCGGACGAAGTCACCGCGACCGAAGAACAGCTTGTCGATGTTTTGTTCGGGGAACGGCCGGCGGCGGAAGTGCTTCTTGCGTACGAAGGAGAATCGCCAGTCGGGTTTGCACTTTTCTTTCACAATTTTTCCACGTGGCTCGGGCGGCCCGGGCTTTATCTCGAAGATTTGTTCGTTAAGCCGGAAAAGCGCGGCAAAGGCTATGGACGCGCATTGCTTGTCGAGCTTGCGAAGATTGCAATGGAGCGCGGATGCGGCCGGATGGAATGGGCTGTGCTCGATTGGAACGAACCGGCGATCAAGTTTTATCGCTCGCTTGGCGCCAAGCCGATGGACGAGTGGACGGTGTTCCGATTAACGCGCGATGGGATCGCGAAACTGGCGAAGGAATAAGGATGTCGCTGTAGTGTCCGACTCGTCCGCCGTAGCCTTGGCGAAGGCGGATGTCCTCAGCGGATTCTCGGCGTGCCCGGAAGTTGTGCGCTGAGACAGCGCACGCTACAGCACCAGAAAGAGTAGGAATACGAATAAGAGGAAGAGCACCCGCCTTCGCCGATCCAGCCTTCGCAGCTGCTTGCGGCGAGGAGTAGGCGGCTACGGCGGGCAGGCGAGCACGGAGAGGAAGAACTAAGTGGCCAAAGAACATACAAAAATCGAGGACTACGGGTTTCTCAGTGATACGCAAACGGGCGCGCTGGTGAGTCGCGACGGGTGCGTGGATTGGCTTTGCTTTCCTCGATTCGATTCGGCGCGCGTGTTTTGCCTCGCTGCTCGGAAACCGGGAAAATGGGCACTGGCGTTTTTTTCCGGAAGAGAAAGTTGAAACGACCCGCCGCCGGTATCGGGGCGAGACGCTAATTCTCGAAACGGACATTGAAACCAGGAGCGGCGCCATTCGCCTGATCGATTTCATGCCGCCGCGCGGCGAGAATCCCGACATCGTCCGCATCATTGAAGGATTGCGCGGCAAAGTCTCGATGCAGATGGAACTGATCATCCGCTTCGATTACGGCCAAATCGTGCCATGGGTGCGGAGGCGTAAGCGTTTTGATGGACTGGAGGCAGTCGCGGGACCTGATGCTTTGATCTTGCGAACGCCAGTCGAAACGCACGGCAAAGATCTGAGCACCGTCGCCGAGTTTACCGTAGCGAAGGGTGATCGCATTCCATTTGTGCTTACGTTGGTTTGCGTCCCACACGGATCCGCCGAGAAAGATAAATCCTGAGCACGCACTGCACGACACAGAAACATTCTGGAGCGATTGGGCGAAACAATTTCAAAGCGAAGGGAAATGGCGCGATGCGGTGGTGCGCTCGCTAGTCACGCTTAAAGGATTAACCTATGCGCCGACTGGCGGCTTGGTTGCGGCGCTTACAACTTCGTTGCCGGAGCAAATAGGAGGCGTGCGCAACTGGGATTATCGCTACTGCTGGTTGCGAGACGCGGCCCTTATTTTGCTGGTGTTAATGCGCGCCGGTTATCGCGAGGAAGCGAAATCGTGGCGACAATGGCTTCTGCGCGCCATCGCCGGCAGCCCGGCACAAATGCAAACGATCTACGGCGTGCGTGGCGAACGTCGGCTCATTGAATACGAGCTCCCGTGGCTGTCGGGTTATGAAAACTCTCGGCCGGTGCGCGTTGGCAACGCAGCTTCAACCCAATTTCAACTCGACGTCTATGGCGAAGTGCTGGCCGCGATGTGGCAGGCTGATCGCGCTGGAATCAAAATGACCGAGGCCGATTGGGCGCTCATGGTCGCGGTGATGAAATTCCTGGAATCACACTGGCACGAGCCGGATGAAGGAATCTGGGAAGTCCGCGGCGGTCGCCAGCATTTTACGCACTCGAAAATGATGGCGTGGCTGGCGTTCGATCGCGCGATCAAAATGGTTGAGGAATGCGGCTGCGCGGCGGCCGAGCACTTTGGTCGATGGCAGAAGGTTCGGGATCAAATTCACAGGGAAGTTTGCGACCGCGGCTACAACACCAAGAAGAAGGCGTTCACACAGGTCTATGGGTCTGATGCCTTGGACGCGAGCCTTCTTACAATGCCGCTCGTCGGGTTTCTGCCGGCTACTGATAAGCGCGTTCGCGGCACAATCGAGGCGATTGAACGCGAACTAATGCAAGATGGGTTGGTGCTCCGCTATCGGCCACAGGAAGAGGGCATCGATGGATTGCCAGGCACCGAGGGAGTATTTCTTCCCTGCTCGTTTTGGCTGGCGGATTGCTGGCACCTCTCGGTCGGAAAAAGGAAGCGCAAGAGCTATTCGAACGTCTGCTCGATCTGCGTAACGATCTCGGACTGCTCTCGGAAGAATACGATCCACGCCACAAGCGTCAGCTGGGCAATTTTCCTCAGGCTTTCTCGCATGTCGCGCTGGTAAGTTGCGCGCGACTTCTCGCCGATGAGGATGTATTGCCGATCGGACGCGACTAAAGCTGCGCCTCGCTCGAAGAAACGAGCCGCCGAATCAAATCTTCGAGGGCAACAATTCCGCGAAATTTTTTGTTTTTGTCCACGACGGCGGCGAGACCGAGCCGAGCAGCGCGCAATTGCTGCACGATTCGGTAGGCAGGCTCCTCCTCCGTGGTCGTCACAATACGCCGGACATAATGGCCGAGCGGTTTGTTTCCATCGTGGTCAAGCAGAATATCGAGGACGTTGACCAGTCCAGAGGGTTGCCCTCCTGACGGGACCACCGGTAGACGATCAAGATCGGAAGCAGCTGAGAGCTCCACCGCTTCCTGAGTTGACGCGCTCGGCTGCAACGCGACGACTTTGGCCGCGGGCAGCATCACGTCACGAACTTTAACCCCGCTAAAGTCCACGACGTTATGGATCATCGCGCGCTCGATCGGAGTGATGGCCCCTTCGCGCTCACTTTCGGTAGTGATCTGCTTGAGCTCTTCGCGCGCAGCAAAAAGCCGGGCGCGTTTCGCGGCACGAGCCGGCAGGATCAGCTTGCCAAGTCGCGCACCAAGTTCGAGCAGAGGTGAAAACAACATCAATGCGAGCTCGAGCACGCCGGCAAGACGGGCCAGCGCGCGAAAAGGAAATCGCCGAAACAGCGATTTGGGTAAGACCAAGAGCAGGAATAGATAAACCGGAAGGGCGATTGCCAGCGCGAACAAGTACCCGGCGTGGCCGTACCATCGAACTAGCTGCCGCGTCAGCAGGAGCAAACCGACGATATCGGCCGCATTTGTAAAGAGTAGAACCGTCGCCAGCAACCGTTCAGGGTCTTTGAGCAGACGATTCACCCGCACGGCCGCCGGTACGCGGTGCTTCACATTTTTTCGCAATCGCACTGGATCGATCGAGAGCAGTCCGCTCTCAATTCCGTTGAAGAAAAACGAAACAATCCAGCAACAGAAAATGATGAACCACGCGATCATGCGGCAGCCTCGAACGCAGTTGTTTTTTCCAACAGAACTTCCTCGATTCTCTTACGGCCGGACCGACGCACGGTAATAGCAAGGCGTGGAATCTCGAGCTTTGTGCCGGAGGGTGGCAAATAACCCAGGCGCGTAAAGACAAATCCGCCGATCGTGTCTATTCCTTCCGCGTCGATCTGAAAACCAAGATGTTCGCGTAAATCGTCCAGACGCGCGTTGCCGCTAACGAGAAATCTGCCGTTTCCGAGCGGCTCGATGTAAAGGGCGACCTCGCCCCGAGGCAGCGCATCACTAAGAATCTCTTCCACGATATCGTCCATGGTGATGATGCCTTCTGTCCCGCCAAATTCGTCAACCACCACTGCCATTCCCTGGGGATGGGTCAGAAAAAGCTTGAGCAACTCCAGCGCGTGCATCGTCTCGGGCACAAATGAGGGAGCGATGAGTTTTTCGGTGTAATGTTCCGGCGGATCGAGCAGGAACAGTTTCACATCGATAATCCCGAGAACTTGATCAGGCGTATCGACATAAACCGGAACGCGCCGATGCCGTTTCTCCTTCAACTGCGCGATCGCATCCTGGTTCGTCAAATCATCTGGCAGCATGAAACTATCCACGCGCGGCGTCATGCAGTCCTTGGCCGTCTTATCGCCGAGTTTCATGATTTCCTGGATCATTTCGGCTTCGCCTTCATACAAAGCGCCCTCTTCTTCACCTATCTCGATCAGCGTCTCCAGTTCCTCATCACTCAAGCGCGCACGGGTGCGCAGATGTCCAGGCGTGAGAAGATCGACCACATAAGCGCTGACCGTCTCGAGCCCACGACCCATGCGGTCCAGCAGCGGCATCGATATCTTCAAGGTGAAGGCGCTGATCGCTGAGAGTCTGTAAGGCGCCGAAATCGCGAGGAGTTTCGGAATCAAATCACAGAGCAACACCACGATGGCAAAGATCGCAATTCCAGCCAGCCACTGCGGAACGCGTCCTGCCAGCGGGCCTTCCCACAAAAAGAAAAGACACAACACGACCAGGACGACATTTACCAGTCCGTCGCCGAGCAGCAGAACATTCAGAACACGACGCGGATTCTCCCGGAAAAGTTTTATGAATTTCGTGAGACCTGCATGATGCGCTTCCAAGCGGCGCAATTGATGCGGCTTGAGTAGAAAAAGCGCCGTTTCCACTGCGGAAAAGAGCGCGGAAGACAAAATCAAAATTGCGATGACGGCCAGCAACGTGGCCAGGGTCAGGCCAGTCATTTTCTTTGGTGGTGCAGCCAGGCCTGCTGCCAGAGTTCACGGGCCTGAGGCGGGCGGTTTTTTCCCTCGGAAAAGCTGTTGAGTGCTGGTTTGCTCATTATCTGAGCCGTGAGCAAATTAAGCTTTCCATGAACAAAGGCGAGAGGATTTCGCAGTTGGTGGCTGAGTTGGGTGGTGACGGCGTCGATCCGGGTCAGACAGAAGTCGCAAAGCATCCGTTTTACCGCGCGTTTTTCCGTTGCTGGAACGAACAGCGCTACTATGAGGCGCACGATGTGCTCGAGCAGCTTTGGCTGAAAACGGATTCGAGCGACGCGGATTTCTTCAAGGGATTGATCCAGGCCGCCGGCGCTTTTGTCCACCTTCAAAAGCGATTTGAACACCCATTGCACGCAAAGCACAGCAGGCGTTTGCGTCCCGCGGTGCGTTTGTTCCGACTCGCGGAGAGCAACCTGTCGAGGTTCGCTCCGCGGCATCACGGGCTGAATGTGACCGCATTTTGCCAGCTTTTGAACGCATACGCCGACCAAATCGCCGCTTCGGATTACAAAACGAATCCCTGGTCACCTGAGACCGCGCCGAAATTAAAGCTGATGTAGCGACGGCGCTGTGTCGCCGTGATGGGCAATTCGCCTCGGCACAGCGAGGCGGCTACAAGCCCGATCGAGATCATCTGGTAAAAATCAATTTCATTCCCGCAATGAGCAGAACCGTCGCGAGACAAAGCGAAATCACGCGGACGGCAAAACGCCTGCTTCCCAAATGCGATCCGATGATGCCGCCAATGATCGCAGCGGCTGCAAGAATCAGGCCTAGCGAAGGAATGGAACGAACTGTTTTGTAAAGTAACCAATCAAACCGGCGATTGAATTTACCCAAATGAAGAGCGCCGAGACGGCAGCAGCCTGACGAATGTGCGCCCACCGGCAAAACAGCAGGAGAGGAGTGAGAAATATTCCGCCTCCAGTTCCAGTTAGCCCCGCAAGAAATCCAAGACCTGCTCCGACACTTACTGCCATCGGCCGCGAAGGAGGGAACGTTTGCGGCGGATCACTGCGGCGAAAGAGGAGTCGCGCGGCGGAAAAAAGGAGCACAATTCCGATGAGGATCCTCAGAATTGACGCCGACGGCTGCAAATAGCCGCCGAGATATGCGGCCGGAATGGAAAGCAGCGCAAATGGCCAGAACAATTTCCATGAAAAATGACCGGCGCGCCAGAATTGAAACGCGCCAATCGACGCGACCAAGATGTTAAGCACAAGCGCAGTTGGACGAATGACGGTCGGTGCTATTCCGAACAGCGTCATGATTGCGATGTAACCCGACGCACCTGCATGACCCACCGACGAGTAAAGAAAAGCGATCACCCCGATGGCGAGAAGAAGAAGAACGAGATGCGTTGTGTCCATGTTTTGTCATGTCGAGCGGAGTCGAGACATCTCTAACTCTTGGGATGTCTTCGCTACCGCCCGCTAAAAACAGCCAGAGATTCCTCGACTTCGCTCGAAATGACAAGAATGGTGCTGTGAGCTCTCGACTCAGCCGACGCCCAGCGACTTTCGGAATGACGAATGACGATATGTGTTACGTGTACTGCTCTACAGAGTGTCGGCATGGCAAGAACTTCATACTACGGCTTGATCAGCAATCTGAAGCAGCGTTTCGCGGTGCATCAAAAGATGCCTAAGCATGCTGGATGAAAGCTTATTTATTATGCAGGCGACTATCTGAGTAAGCAAGAGGGCGTCCACGAAATCGACGAACGAGATGACTCAATGAAGTAAGGAAGCCTGAACGCGATGACGATCTGATAGCAGCGTATTACGACTGGCAAGTTTCAGTGATGCAGGTTGTCATAAAGTCGCATCGTGGGTCGACAAGCCACTTCCGCTTTGGATTTCTCGCGCTAACGTGGTTAGTGACATCGAGCGACACTTTTGCTGAGCCCACGCCTGCCCCATCCGAGCACACGAACCGGCTCGCGCACGAGAAGTCACCCTACCTTCTTCAGCACGCGCACAATCCGGTCGATTGGTATCCGTGGGGCGAGGAAGCGTTTGCCAAAGCGCGCCAGGAAAACAAACCCATCTTTCTCTCAGTAGGTTATTC
Organism: uncultured Verrucomicrobiae bacterium; assembly: GCA_963741065.1. Taxonomy (GTDB): domain Bacteria; phylum Verrucomicrobiota; class Verrucomicrobiia; order Chthoniobacterales; family UBA10450; genus Udaeobacter. The sequence goes on from CAVUGV010000021.1 coordinate 10,818, forward strand.
CACGTGCCACTGGTGCCACGTCATGGCGCACGAATCGTTCGAAAATGAGGAAGTGGCTGCGATCATGAATCGCGAATTCGTGAACATTAAGGTGGACCGGGAAGAGCGTCCCGATGTTGACCGCGTCTATATGACCTTTGTACAAGCAACCACTGGCGGTGGCGGCTGGCCAATGAGCGTCTGGTTAACGCCGGATTTGAAACCGTTTGTCGGCGGAACCTATTTTCCGCCAGAAGACCGATATGGTCAGCCCGGGTTCAAGAAGGTGCTCGAAAGAGTCGCGACCGCTTGGAAGGAGAATCACGATAAGATTGTCGAGCAAGGCGGCCAGATCGTTGCGGCGCTGCGCGAATCTCAATCCGCCGCAACGGGCTGAAGGCAAAATCGACGCGACAATTTTAGACGCCGCTTACCGGCAGATTGATCGCAGTTACGACCCAAAGGAAGGCGGATTCGGTAATGCGCCAAAATTTCCGCGGCCGGTCACGCTGAATTTCCTCACGCGGTTTTACGCGCGAAGTCGTGGCATTGGCTTCCAGCCAATGTCACCTGGAAAATCGGCAGGATGCCGATGCCACGGCTGCTGGCAAACAAGCGCTCGAAATGGCTTTATTCACGCTGCGCAAAATGGCGGCGGGCGGAATGCACGATCATATCGGCGGCGGTTTTCATCGTTACTCGGTCGATCGTTACTGGCACGTGCCGCACTTCGAAAAGATGCTTTACGATCAGGCGCAACTGGCCGTCGCTTATCTCGACGCATTTCAAATCACAAGAGATCGGGCAATACGAATCAGTCGCCCGCGACATTCTTGATTACGTCGCCCGGGACATGACCTCAAAAGAAGGCGGATTTTTCTCCGCCGAAGATGCCGACAGCGCTGTAGCCGGGATCGGTGATCCCGGTCACGGGAAGACCGCCGAAGGCGTTTTCTACATCTGGACGAAAAAGGAAATCGACGAAGCGATTGGCGATGCCGCTGAGATTTTCGATTTCCATTACGGCGTGCAAGCGCACGGCAACGCGCCGGAAGGAAGCGACCCACACGATGAATTCCGCGGCAAAAACATTTTAATCGAACGTCACACGATTGGGGAAACCGCTGAGCATTTTAAGAAGACCGAAGAGCAAATTGCAAAATCTCTTGCGCAGAGCCGCGAGAAATTGTTTGCGATTCGCAGCCAAACGGCCGCGACCGCACCTCGACGACAAGATCATCGCTGCCTGGAACGGCCTGATGATCTCCGCCTACGCCCGGGCCGCGCAGGGGCTCGACGACTCCCGATACCTCGAAATTGCGACGCGCGCGGCAAAATTCCTGCGGACAAATCTTTATGAAGAAAAGAGCAAATTGCTCTATCGCAATTATCGGGGAGGGCGCAGCGATATTGAAGGTTTCGCCGATGATTACGCGTTTGTGATCCAGGGTCTTCTCGATCTTTATGAAGCGTCGTTCGATGTTGAGTGGCTGAAGTTTGCGCTCGAATTGCAGGAGACGCAGGACCGCTTGTTTTTCGACGGGAAGAACGGCGGCTACTTCAGCACGAGCGGCAAAGATGAAAGCGTGTTCCTCCGGATGAAGGACGACAACGACGGCGCGGAACCGGCTGCGAGCTCAGTGGCAGCGCTCAATCTTTTACGGCTCGCGCAAGTTCGGGACGATAAAACGCATGGCGGAGCGCGCCAGAAAAACAATCGACGCATTTGCAACTACGCTATCGCATTTCCCCAGCGCCATGCCACAAATGCTGGTTGCGTTCGATTATTCGTTAAGCAAGCCGCGACAGATCGTGATTACTGGTAAGAAAGACGCGCCGGGAACGAAAGCTCTGCTTAAAGAGGTGCATCGCCATTTTCTGCCAAAGACAATCCTGCTTCTGGCCGATGGCGCTGAAGGTCAGAAATATCTTGGCGAGAAAAACGAAGCGATCCGCGCGATGTCTATGGTGGAAGGCAAACCGGCCGCGTACGTGTGCGAAAATTTCACCTGCAAAGCGCCGGTGACCGATGCCAAGCAGCTCGCCGAGCTGCTGAAACTGTAGGGCGTCTGTGTCAGACGGCGATCGATTAAGATGGCGTTTCGCAGAAACGCCCTACAATCCGTGCGCTTACCTGCTCCCGGGTTTAGCGGCAGGAATCTTCGCTAGATCAGGCGGGAGATTGTCTGCGGGAAACGTCTCGACGTTCATTTGAACGAGACTCACGAACGGGCAGCCGAAATCAGGTTTCTTGTCGCCGCTGCGATCAACAATCACCCCGACTGCGGAGACGGTGCCGCCATGCGCGCGAACGATGTCGATTGTCTCCTGCACGCGTCCGCCGCGCGTGACCACGTCTTCGACCACTATGAATTTTTCGTCAGGCGAAATTTGAAAACCGCGGCGCAACACAAGTTTGCCTTCCTCTTTTTCGACAAAGATATGGCGTTTGCCTAACGACCGGCCGACTTCCTGGCCGACAATGATTCCGCCGAGAGCAGGGGAGATGACTGTGTCGCAATCAAATTGGCGCAGTTTATCGGCGAGTTGCCCGCACACCTGCGCAGCAATGTCGGTATGCTGCAAGAGGATTGCGCATTGGAAATATTGGCGGCTGTGCAGTCCGGAGCGCAAAACGAAATGGCCATCGAGCAGCGCGCCGGTCTTGCGGAAAAGCGCGAGGAGATCTTCGCTCATCTGAGTAAAAAGAGCGTTCAGGCAAGCATGCCCGTTGGCGGCCGCACAGGCTGGAAGCCTATGTTCCGTCGGCATTATCGGATTCACCCAGACGTGTCATATGCCGTTTGCTCGGCCTCCCCGGTATCTGCAATAGCATCGATCTCTATCTTCGCTCCCTTGGGCAGCGCGGAGACCTGGACAGTGGAGCGGGCCGGGGGATCTTGTTGGAAATACGAGCCATAAATTTCGTTTACGGTTTGGAAATCTCCCAGATCAGTGAGGAAAATCGTTGTCTTAACGACGTTATCAAAAGTGAGCCCGTCGGCTCTTAGAACGGCTGCGATGTTGTCCAACACCCGGCGCGTCTGCACAGCGATATCGCCGGAAACGATTTGGCCCGACTTGGGGTCGAGCGGAATCTGGCCGCTGCAAAAGAGGAAACTTCCGCTGCGCACCGCTTGCGAGTAGGGGCCAATCGCCCCCGGCGCTTCGTTCGTGGAAATGATCTTCTTCATGTGGCCGATTGTAACTGCAAATCTACCCGGCACAACGAATGGGAGAGATGACCGCGAAAATGTTTCGACGACTTACGTCATAAATGCAGGTGTCATGTTGAGCGAAGCGAAACATCTCTGGTCTATTTCTGTTGAGAATCGGTCCAAAACTGATTCGAGATTCTTCGCTTCGCTCAGAATGACATTATGAAATCGCTTGATCGCCGGCTAAATCATCTTCGCGGTCTTGCCCTACAATCACATTGCTGCATAGTGGGAACCCCGAGGCACGCCGCGAGATCGACGTCGGTTGCGGCTGGGTAGCTCAGTTGGCAGAGCAGTGGACTGAAAATCCACGTGTCGGCGGTTCGATTCCGCCCCCAGCCACATTTGATCAACCGTATGCTTGACCCTTTAGGAAAGATAAAGTCGCACTCGTGACAATTTCGTATCGCCGAGCATTCTATGGGGGGCTCGCCTTTGCGCTTTGCATCGGACTGTATCTCGTCTGGCTCTGGCGGCCTGAGCGTCAGGTCCGGCTACACACGGAAAATTTCTTTCACGCCATTGACCACAGGAACTGGGATGCCGTCGCCGATTTTATTGGCAACGATTATCACGATCAGTGGGGCGACGATAAGACGCGCCTTATCGAACGCATGCGGGAAGGCTTTCGATGGGTGCGCGGGTCCAAGGTCATGGCGTCTGACCCTGCCGTGCAGGTTGATCCCCGGCGCGCGATCTGGATCGGCAAAATCACGCTCTATAGCAGCGACGACGGCGTGATGGAAGTGCTCGACGAACGCGTCAACAAACTACCCACGCCTTTCGAGTTGGAGTGGCATCGCTTCTCGGGGAAGCCGTGGGATTGGAAGCTCGTGCGAGTGAGCAACTCGACATTTGAGATTCCGGCCGAGATGTATTGACCGCGCGGATCTTAGAAAAACCCCAGTGACCTGTAGATCTGTAGGGGAAGCTGATAGCTTCCCGCGGGACGACAAACGTCGTCCCCTACGGCGCCGCGGTCGACGTTCGGCGCTCACAGAGCGCCGCTACAGTTCATTTGCCTCGGGCTTGGCGCAACTGGGTCTTGGCAGAATCCACCTCGCGCTCCGGTTGCTGGCACAGCAGAATGGCCCGGAGCGAGTCGCCTTGATAATAGCGGGCAACAAATTTTTTCTTCGCGTACGTGCCATCAAGCACGACACGCGTCGGCAGCACACTGAAATCGCCGACAAAATCCATGCGCAAATCGAACATCTCCGTCCAGAAGGAGGGAACTTGCTCGTAACGAATGCGTTTTTTGCCAGTCATATTCGCGCCCGCGACCAGGCCCTGACTACGAGCGTTTTCCCAATGCGTCTGACGCCGCACGCCGCCCATCATCCGATCTGGATAAAACGCCAGGTCGCCTACGGCAAAAATTCCTTTTTCTTCTGTCTCGAGGTATTCAGTGACCGGTGACCCGTGCGGCCCGGCCAATGGAGTATTGCGAACGAGATCGAGATTCGGTTCTGCGCCGCAGGCGACGACAGCGAGGCCGACCGGAAACCGGTTCCCGCTTTTTGTCTGGACATTGCGCAGGACGGTTTTGCCTTCAAAACCGTTGAGGCTTTCTCCCATCGAGAGGACCACTCCGTGTTTTGCAAAGTAATCGGTGAGCCAGGTCCCGGTTTCAGGATCCAGATAACGGTTCAACAAATACGGATCACGATGCATCAGACCAACTTTCAGTTTCATCAGCCGCAAACTCGATGCCGCTTCGCATGCAAGTAATCCGCCACCGACGACCATGATGCCTCGTTCCACGCTGGCCATCTCTTTTAACGCGAGCGCATCGCGTATCGTTCGCAGGTAAATCACGTTCCCGAGATTGGTTCCGGCCACCGGGGGACGCACCGGCCGGCTGCCCATCGCAAGGCATGCTTTGTTGAACTCAATGCTTTCGCCATTAGCAAGCACAGCCAGGCGCCGCTCGATATTGAATTGTGTTACCAATGTGCCAAAGCGGGTCTCGATCTTGTGCGTTTGAAACCAGCGCTCGTCGGGCTCCTGCAGTTTTTTGAGATTGGGTTCCTTTTCGCGCAAAAAGCTCTTCGAAAGGATCCACCGTTTGTACGGTGGAAAAGCCTCAGCGCCGACCAGGGTAACGGAGCCGCGCTTGTCGTATTTGCGAATGCCTTCGCATGCGCTCGCTCCGCCAATGCTGGCACCAACGATGAGATAATCACGCCGAATCATATTGGGAAACAGGCACGATAATTTCAGGGCTGCCACGGCGACAAGCTAAATCGTCAAGAACATGAAAATCGAGTACCGTGAGGCCCGTTGTCAGTTCAGCTGGATCCAGTGGATGGAATGTCCGGGACCGCATGCGGGTCACCTCGCCCTCAAAGGGAGAGGGGGAGGGTGAGGGTTGTTCGTGGGCCAACTGACGCGAGAGGGTTCGCAAGCTAGGAGCAAGACCCCTCACCTTAGTCCTCTCCCCTTGCGAAGGGGAGAGGGAAGAAATTACGAGGGAATAACTTCGGTTTACCGATTCGGCGGGCGAAGCCGTTCGTTATTCTTCCTTGCATTATCGATCTTTGTTTCGGCAGACTGACTGCGCCATGAATGAATCCGTGACTCAACTCAAAGATACGACAGGCAATCCGGCGCCGCTGGGGCTGCTTGGTTTTGGCATGACCACCGTGTTGCTCAACCTTCACAACGCCGGCGTTTACGAACTCAACAGCATGATTCTGGCGATGGGGATTTGCTACGGCGGCGCCGCCCAAATTGTGGCCGGCATCATGGAATGGCGGAAAGGCAATACGTTCGCCACGACGGCGTTTCTTTCGTACGGCCTGTTCTGGTTATCGCTCGTGACGCTGATTGTGATGACGAAACTTGGCTGGGGCGCAGCGTCCAACGATACCGCGATGGCCGCGTATCTTGCCATGTGGGGCTTGTTCACCGCGGTGATGTTGATTGGCACGTTCCGGTTGAACGTCGCGCTGCAGGTCGTGTTCGGTTCGCTGACCATTCTTTTCTTTCTGCTCGCGATTGGTGATTTCATAAACGCTGCCCCCGGCTTCAGGCAGTTCACCGGCTACGAAGGAATCTTCTGCGGCTTCTCTGCGATTTACGCCGGCCTCGCGCAAGTGCTGAACGAAGTCTACGGCAAAGTCATCCTGCCACTCGGCCCGGTGGAGAAGTGATTGTAGGGCGTCCGTCGCGGCGGACGCCGACGTTGGATTGGCGTTTCACAGAAACGCCCTACAAATGTTTGGTGAGTCAATGCCGTTGTTCCAACAAACTCGCAGCGAGCTTAAGCGCCGATTCGCTTTTACCGCCGAGCATCCGCGCGATCTCTTCCTGGCGCGCTTTCCCAGCGACTTCATGCAAATTGGAAAACGTGCGACCGCGCATGACGTCCTTGGTTACAACGAAATGCGAAGAAGCGGTCGCAGCGACCTGCGGCAAGTGTGTGATGCAAATAACCTGATGACCGCGCCCCAACGTTTGCATCTTTGCGCCAACTGCATGTGCGATCTCTCCGCCGACGTTCGTATCGATCTCATCGAACACGAGCAGCGGGATGGCGTCGTGTGCAGCTAGCGCGGATTTGATCGCCAGCATTAACCGCGAGATTTCGCCGCTGGATGCGATGGCACGCAGCGGTTTGAGCGGTTCGCCGGGGTTTGGTGAGAAAAGCAATTCCACCGAATCGAATCCATTCGGGCGCGGCTCCTCCAGCGCGCTGAGTTTCGCTTCAAATTCCGACTGGCGAAATCCGAGATCGCGCAGGTTGCGCCGGATGTTTTCGGAAAGTTTCGGCGCAGCTTTCACTCGCAGTTTGCGCAGCGCTTCACCGGCCCGGTTCATTTGCGCGCGAATATTCTCAATTTCCTTCGCCAGACACTCCAGCTCGGCGTCTCGGCCTTCGATCTTGCGCATCCGTTCCGCCGCGCGCTCGCCGAACGCGATCACTTCTGCGATCGAGCCGCCATATTTGCGCTTCAGCGTTTCAAATAGCGAAACACGTTGTTCAAGCGCGGCGAGTTGTTGCGGGTCGAGATCAAGTTTTTCGGCGTAAGCGGAAAGTGCGCGCGCGATTTCTGAAAGCTCCATCACGCTCGCGGCGTGCGCCGACGAAAATTGCGCGATCGAGTTGTCGATCCTTTCCAATTCTCGGAACAGCCGCTGTGTCTCTGCGAGTTGGGAGAGAACGGATTCATCTGCTTCGGAAAGTTTGTTTGCGATGGCGCTGGCCAGCTCGATCAACCGTTTGCTGCTGCTGGCCAGTCTGTAGCGCTTCTCGATTTCTTCTTCTTCGCCCGCGACCAGGTTCGCCGACTTAATTTCGGTAATCTGATGACGAAGCAGATCGAGCTCCTGTTCGCGTGCGGTTTCCGCCGTGTTGAGCGCAGCATGTTCCGCCAGTAACGTCTGCAATTGCCGGTAATGCTTTCGATATTCGTCGAGTTGCTCTTCAGCGCGCGCGAACGAATCCAGCAAGCTCAATTGTGTCTCCGGCGAGAGCAAAGATTGGTGATCGTGCGGCCCGTGAAGATCGACAAGTTCATCGCCGAGATTTTTCAGGATCGACAATGTCGTTGGCGAACCGTTGATGAACTGCCGATTCGTTCCGGTCGAGGAGAGAGTGCGCTTCAGGATGAGATCGTTTTCGCACGGTTCGATCCCGGCTTCGACGAGTTGCGGATTTAATTTTTGCAGGTCCTTGCCGCTAAAAACCGCTTCCACAGTGCAAAGATCAGCCCCGGTGCGAATCAGCGATTTATCCGCGCGCTCGCCCAGCAAAAGTTGTAGCGCGCCGATGATGATCGATTTGCCCGCGCCGGTTTCTCCGGTGACAGCGATAAACCCGGTCCCATCTGCCACTCGAGCTCTTCCACAAGCGCGAGATTCTTTATTCGCAGTAGAGTGAGAACGGCGGGCATTCGCGAAAGCTGGAAGTCTTTGGTTGAGAGTTGAGAGTTCGGTTTTTCGAGATTTCAAACCCGCAACGAAAAACTTTCAACTCCTGAAAATAGCGAGCGTATTTCGCTGAGGGCCGGCGACCGCTTACATGTGTGGATAAACGGTCCGTATCCCTCGGCCGATGACACTAAAATGCTATCCGGACGACCAACGTAATACGCGAGTAAAAATCTCAGCGAATGATTCCGCGTTCGCTTTGTTCGAGGAACTGGATGATTTCGGTGATCTCTTCTGTTTGCGGTAATTCTTTCTTCATCGCTTCGATTGCCTGCCGCCTGTTGTATTTCGAGCGGTAAATTAAGCGAAACGCTTCCTTGATGAGCTTCACGCTTTCTGGCGGAAAATTTTTGCGTTCCAATCCGACCAGATTAATCCCCCGAATTTCCGCCGGGTTTCCATCGGCGATCATGAACGGCGGAACATCCTGAACAATCTTCGAACAGCCGCCGGTGATCGCGAATCGTCCGATCCGGCAAAATTGATGCACGGCGGTGAGTCCGCCCATCATGGCATGATCTCCCACCTGCACGTGACCGGCCAATGTGCCGTTGTTGGAGAAAATGACGTGATCGCCCACGGTGCAATCGTGCCCGATATGACTGTAAGCGAGAAAATTTCCGCGATTACCGATCCGCGTTTTGCCTTCGCTGGTGGTGCTGCGATGCGCTGTCACGAATTCGCGAAACGTATTTTCGTCGCCGATTTCGAGATATGTCGGTTCGCCGCGATATTTTAAATCCTGTGTTTGCTGGCCGATGGAGGAATAAGCGTAGAACTTGTTTTTTGCTCCGGCAGTCATCGGCCCGCAGAGCGTGACGTGATGTTGAAGCCAGCAATCTGGGCCAAGCACGACATCGGGTCCAATCACGCAATACGGACCAACGATTGTTCCCGCGCCAATTTCTGCTCCGGGATCAACGATCGCCGTCGGATGAATCTGCACGTCAGACATAATGACGAATGACCAATGACGAATGACGAATGAATCACGAAACTCGAAGCTCGAATGTGTCCGGCGAAGAATTTTGTCATTCGTCATTTGGAATTCCTTCGTCATTCCGCATTCGTGCTTCGTCATTCTCTTCATTTATCCAGGAACGTGAACATCAGTTCGCCTTCCGAGACGACGGCATCGTTAACGACGCAATGACATTTCGTTTTTGCCATGCGATTGCCGCGCGCTCTTGTCAGTTCCGCGTGAATGAAAATCGTGTCCCCAGGGAAAACCGGTTTGCGAAATTTCACCTGGTCCGCACTCATGAAGTAGCCGACACGACTCGACGTCTTCGTTAATTTGAACAACAGAATGCTGGCTACCTGTGCCATGGCTTCCACCTGCAGCACGCCGGGCATCACCGGATGACCGGGGAAATGTCCTTGAAAGAACGGCTCGTTAATCGTGACCGTTTTCACGCCGACGCATTTGGTTTCCGTTTCAAAGCTGATGATGCGATCGACCATGAGAAACGGGAAACGATGCGGCAAAATCTGCATCACTTCATCGGTATCGAGCCCGCCATCGCCGCTCGGGATTGTTCGCGGCGCGGCCATAGCGCTTCGTCGCGTCTGCTCGCGGGCAATGGCACGGGCCAGGTCCGCATTACTGGCGTGACCGGGCCTTACTGCCACCACATGGCCGCGAATGCGTCGTCCGACCAGGGCCAGGTCACCGATGATATCGAGGATTTTGTGCCGGACGAATTCGTCGGAGAACCGCAATGGTTCCTTGCTTAATACCGCTTCCCCGCGGACGACGATCGCGTTTTCGAGGCTGCCGCCTTTGATGAGGTTCTTGTCCATCAGCGACTTCACATCTTCGTAAAAAACAAATGTGCGGGCCGGAGCGATCTCCTGTTCAAAAAGCGCGGGCGTGACTTCCACCGACAAAAACTGAGCGAACCGATTGTTCGGACCCGCTTGCGTGCACGAGATGCGGAACTTGTCGTCCGGCAACAGAACAAGCAGCGCGCCCGTTTTCGATTCCACGTGCATCGTCTCTCGCACGTCAAAAAATTTTCGCGGCTCTTCCTGTGCGGTGACGCCAGCTTTGCGGATGAGATCCACGTACGCCTGCGCGCTGCCGTCGCCGATTGGCGGTTCGTTTGCGTCCATTTCCACAACGGCGTTGTCCACACCCATCGCCCAGAGTGCGGCCAGCACGTGCTCGATTGTGTGCACGCGGATGGGACCTTCGCCGATGGTCGTGGCGCGCTCGACTGTCTTCAGATTCTCGATCCTCGCGTCGATGGTTGGCTCGTCCTGCAAATCCTTGCGCCTGAATTTAATTCCGTGATCGACCGGCGCGGGATGAAGCTTGAGCGTGACCTTTTCGCCCGTATGCAAGGACGTGCCGCTCAAACTGGCAGTCTTGCCAACGGTATGTTGAAGCTCAGGCGTCGAAGCCATGTAACGCTTAACTAGCAGAGATTTTAGGTCGTGACTAGCCTGTAGCCGCTTCGCTGTGCGAAGCGTGACGCTGATTTGTTAGACCTTTGAGCCTCGCGTCGCCCACAGGGCGACGGCTACAGCAATCGTTCATTTCAATTCAAATTCGCCGCAATCAAATGCCATCATCTTGTCAACATTCGAGATGCGGAATTGACGCACCGCTGTTCCGTCATCCTGCCAGACATCGACCGCGTTTTCGTTTTTCTTTGTGATGCCTGCGCGAATCAAATTCGGCGTCTCACTCACCGTAACCAGCGGCAAATCGTCGCTCGTTTTCAGATAGCTCCCGTCGTTATCGAATCCTATGCTAATATCAACAATCGATCTTCTATCATTCCGCAAAGGATTTGGGACGAGTCTCACTTTGACGTTGCGGGCTGCGCTATTTTCTTTCGCTGACCCTGAACTCTGGCCGAGATCTTCTACTTTGAGGGGACCGACGAGATAGCCACGCGCGTGATATTTTCCAGCGGGCAAGTCTTGGTCCTCATCGTTCTTTCCATCCCATTGTGTTACGAGCGCATCCGCGCCGATTGCGAATTCGTTTAGTTTCGCTTCCTGATTCAGAACGCGCACGAGTTTGCCGTTCGCGTCGTAAATGCCAAGGCTGATGGTGCCTTCCAATGGCGGCGGCACAAAACTGATGCGCACGCTTCGCACCGATGAGACTGAAGGCGTTTGTTCCGGAGCGGGTGGGGGAGTAGTATATTCCTCCGGCGAGATTGAGAGAGCAGGTGATTCTTCCGGTGCCGCCGAAGCAATTGGCGTGGGCGATTCCTGCGCCGCACCGATAGAAACCAAAATAGCTAGCAGAAGCGCGAAACTGACCCTTGTTGTCATGTCGAGCGAAGTCGAGACATCTCTGTACTTTTTCAGAAAATATCCAGAGATTGACTCGTTCGTCTCCCGAGTCTCTCGCAGCTACCCCCGCTGCGCAACCGTCCATGTCGCTCGTCCCACTCGCTCCATTGCTCGACTTCGCTCGGAATGACAAGTGGCCTAGATGTAATATCGCCAGTTCGCGTTTGGAAAAAGGTTTTCGCGCCATTCGCAGTCGCGCAGGAAGGTTTCATCAACATGATTTGTGACCAACTGATCGTATAAACGGTCAAAGCGAGCAAGATGATCGGTGGCGCGTTTCGTGGCGTATTCCCGCGCAGTCCCGGTTTTCATCAAAAATGCCCAATCACTCGCCTGCGCGAGTGAAAGTTCGCGGGCGAGTTGTTTCAGAACGCGATCGGTGAGCATGGCATCGGCATCTTGCCGATCGGATATGCGCTGGAAGCGCATGCCAGTATTCTTCTCGCTTGCGTAATTTCGGGAAACCTCGCTCATCCGCCGCGTGGCACTGTGCAGATGCGGATAGATCCAGGCGTTACTCGGATCGAGCCAGACGGCGAGATGACCGTTCTCGCCCCAAGTTGAAGCAGTTGGCTCAACGATTTGCTGTGTGGGATGCCCCGCCAGAAATTCACTCGGAGTGGTGAGCCGAAAATCCCGTTCGTTTGCCGCTTGGCGAATGAATTGTTCCAGGAAGACTGGGCCTTCGAACCACCAATGGCCGAATAATTCGGCATCGAAGGGAGCGACAATGATTGGATCAAAACCCAATTCACCGATTTCGCGAGCTTGCTGCCGGCGCTGTTCCAGAAAGTGGCTCGCATGTTTCGCCGCCGCCTTTTCCGCGGCGGCGCGATCATACAACTGTTTCTGATCACCGGTCCCGGTGATCCGATGATATTTCACGCCGGAGAATTTTCTGCTTCCGCGCGCGATCGGGCCCAAGTGATCCATGGGAAGGTCGAAACCGATGTCGCGGTAGAATTCTCGATAGGCTGGATGGCCCGGATAACCTTCATGCGCGCTCCAGACTTGCCGACTTGAATCGCGGTCGCGCGCAAAAGCCGCTGGCCCCGATGGCGTATAACAGGGCGCATAAATCGAGCGGCGCGGCCGCGGTTTTCCAAATAACAAGCCGTGTGCATCGAGAACGAACCAGCGAATATTCGCTTCCTGTAAAATTGCTTCCAACCCGGGCGCATAAGCGCATTCTGGCAACCAAAAACCGCTCGGCTCCGCACCGAAAAGATCGGCATATACATCACGACCGATCAAAACCTGCGCTCGCGCCGCTTGGGGGGCTTGCTGTTGAAGAATGGGCAGCAACCCGTGCGTCGCGGCGCTGGCGATGATCTCAAGCGCGCCCGTCTCGCGCAACTCGCGAACAACGGAGAGCAGATCGCATTTCCATTCATCGACGAAGAGGCGGCGGTTCTCCGAGAACAGGTCGAAATAAAAGTCAGCGAGTTCGCGAAGCTGCGGATGCTTACGGTTCCGCTTTTGTTCGCGTGCAGTGAGATCGATCAAAAGATCGAGATGCCGCACATAACGCTCGCGCAAAAGCGGATCCTGAAGCATCGCGCACAACGTTGGCGTGACAGACATGGTGAGTTTGAATCCCGACAGGTCGGGATCGTCCACTAACCGCTTCATCACGCGCAACAGCGGAATGTAACTTTCCGTTATCGCCTCGAAGAACCACTCTTCTTCGAGGAAGTGCTCATGTTCCGGATGCCGAACAAACGGAAGATGAGCGTGCAGAATGAGCGCGAGATGACCTGACATTGAAGCTCCAAACTTCAACATCCAAATTCCAGAGAACCTCCAAATCTCAAGCTCGAATGACGAACCAAGCGCACTTCAATATTGGGGCTTGGAATTTCTCTGGATGTTGGAGATTGGAAGTTGGAGTCTTGCGCAGCTAGAGCGTCCGGCAAAAGTCTTGGAAGCGGTCGAGGCCTTTTTTGATCACGTCAAGGCTGGTAGCGTAGCTGAACCGAATGGTGCGGTCGTCGCCGAAGGCAGCTCCAGGAACTACGGCGACGCTGGCTTTACTAAGCAAACGGTCGGCGAAATTTTGAGAAGTCAGCCCCAGCTGGCTGATGTTCACCAGGACGTAAAATGCGCCCTGCGGTTTGACAGCAGTGACGTTCGAGATCTTTGAGACACGCTCGAACATGTAATTGCGACGCATATCGAATTCCTCGCGCATATCGGCGATCGGCTGTTGATCGCCTCTTAGCGCGGCGAGCGCGCCATACTGTGAAAAGGAAGACGGATTCGAAGTGGTATGGCTCTGGATCGAATCGACTGCTTTGGCCACCGCTTCCGGGGCCGCCAAATAACCAAGGCGCCAGCCCGTCATGGCGTATGTTTTGCTGAAGCCGTTGACAGTAATTGTGAGATCGGTACGCCTCCTTCGACAGCGATGCGATGCTCACATGTTGGGTGTCGTCGTAAACGAGTTTCTCGTAAATTTCGTCCGACAAAATGTAAATGTCTTCTTCAGCGGCAACATCGACAATGGCTTGCAACTCTTCTCGCGTATAAACGGAGCCAGTTGGGTTGCACGGGCTGTTCATGATCAGCATCTTGGTGCGCGGGGTCATGGCATTTTCAAAATCCTCAGCGCGCATTTTCCAGGAGTTGCGTTCGCTGGTGGGCACGATCACCGGTTCGGCACCGGCTAATCTGACCATCTCCGGGTAACTGACCCAGTACGGCGACGGGATAATGACTTCATCGCCGGGCTGACACGTTGCGAGGATAGCGTTGTAGCACGAATGTTTTGCGCCGTTACTCACGATGATCTGGGCGGCGCGATAATTCAGTCCGTTGTCGTTCGCGAATTTTTCTGCGATCGCCTGGCGCAGCTCCGGGATGCCGGCGCTGGGGGTATACTTGGTGAAACCAGCCTCCAACGCCTCGATTGCAGCTTTCTTTATATGCTCGGGCGTGTCGAAGTCCGGTTCGCCTGCGCCGAAGCCGCATACGTCAATGCCTTCAGCCTTCATGGCTTTGGCTTTGCTATCGATCGAGAGAGTGAGCGAAGGAGTCAGTTGCGCGGCGCGTTCGGAAATTTCCATGACGGTAAGCTTATTCAAAATGGGAGCGCAAACTCTATTGGCGGTGATAGAAATTTTCAATCAGAGGTTTGAAATTATTCTCGTCAATCTGGACGATCGCCATTTCCCGCTTTGCGTTGTCAAGTGAATCCGAGGCGTGGGCGGCATTGATCATAATCGTTTGGCCAAATTCTCGCCGGATTGATCCCGGTGGCGCTTTGGCCGGATCAGTTGGGCCAAGCACGTCGCGAATCTTTCGCACCGCATCCACACCCTGGTAAACAATGGCAATAGATTTTTCCGTTCCAAGAGCGCCGCGGTCCTCGGGCGAACATTCGCTTGGTTTTCGGCCGGCCATGAATTCGACAATACTTTCCCAGCTGTCGCGGCCGCTTTTCGAGCCGAGTTTTTTCTCCAGGACTGGCAGCACAGGCCCGTAGAACTCCTCCGCTTGCGCGACGCTCATGCAGTGGACCTTGAATCCAATGATGGTGAGCCCCGAGCGCGAAAATACTTCGATGACGCCGCCCGGCCGCAGATTTGGGAACTTGAAATTGTCAGGCTTGATCAGGACAAGTGTCTTTTCGATTTTCGCGTTCGCGGGAAAGCGAACGGTGCGATCCAGGATACCGCCGTCGGAATCGGAAAACTCGGCCCAGAGTTTCAAATCGCGCTCGACTGCTTTTGAATCGAAAACCGCCAGCACGCCAGGCTCGAAGTAGGTCACCTTGCCTGAATCATCCGTGATGTAGTCGCCGTAGGTGTCGCGAATCGTTTCGCCACTGGTGCGCTCATGTACGATGTGGCCCACGGTCTGGTGTATCTTTTCCACCGCGTCCGGTCCGCGGAAGATGAGGAACAACACACGCGCATGCTGGCCGTTTTTTTCGCCGGTGAAATTTTTCAAGACGTACTCGCGAATCAACTCCTGAGTCGCGCGATGACGCGGATCAGTTTCTGTAACGATCGTGCTGGCATAGCGCTTCGCCAATTCTGCGCCCGGCGCGAACATGCGCCCCCCAACGAGATCGAGTCCCGTGCGGGAAATCAGCCGGCCAACGATGCCGCCGGTGCGAGATTTCCGGATCGAGTACCGGCGTCACGATGACGTAGGCAAGCTCTTCAGTTTGCATTCACGTTACCTTAGCGGCGGTCCATGATCGCCGCAAAACTCTTCTCCCAGTGCAACGTCGCGGGAGAATAGACAGAATGCGCACTTGGCGGCGTCTTGAATATAAAGACTGTCTGTCGTGAAGCGATTTTATCTCTGTGCGGTTTTTCTGGCGTTTTGTTCTGCACAAGCTGGGTTATCACCACTTATCCTGAGGGAAATCTTGTTCGGCAACCCTGCGCGGACGGATCCTAAAGTCTCACCAGATGGTTCGCAGCTGAGCTGGCTGGCGCCGGACAAAAACAACACGCTGAATGTTTGGACGAGCGCGCTCGACGGCACGAACGCACATTGCGTGACGAACGAAACAGGGGACCCCATTGAGTGGTACACGTGGGCCGGCGATGGGAAACATGTCCTCTATCTCCACGACAATGGCGGCGACGAAATCCCGCACCTGTTCTCGGCCGACCTAATGACCGGCAATGTCCGGGATCTCACCCCGTTTCGCGGCGTGCGCGCACAAAATGTTTTGACCGACTCGCGGCACCCGGAGTCGTTGCTGGTCGCGCTCAACCTTCGCGATCGGAACGCATTCGATATGTACCGGGTGAATGTCGAAACTGGTGCCATCATCCTCGAGGCTACGAATCCCGGCGACGTTCTCACGTGGAGGACCGACAATAATTTCGTTCTTCGCGCTGCCACGGCATTTGACGGAGCAACTGGGCGCACAATCATCCGCGTGCGCGATGCGCCTGACAAACCTTGGCGCGACCTTGTGGTGATGCCGTTTGAGCGGGCACTCTTTGCCGGGCAGGTCGTGAACGGCTCGCTCGTTGTCGGATTCGATCCCAATGGCAAAAGCTTGCTGATCGATTCGGCGCTAAATTCAGACAAAGGCAGACTGGTGCGCGTCGACTTGCAGGACGGCCATGAGCTCGGAGTCATCGCCGAGGATCCGCGCTGTGACGTGGCATTTGTCGACGTGGGCCGCCTTGGAATGGAACCGGGCGTGATCTTGCATCCCGTTATCGGCGCGGTGCAGGCTGTGCAATTCAATTATAGCATGCCGAAGTGGTCATTCATCGACCCCAAGCTGAAAACGGATTTCGAAAACATTAACCGCGAAGCGCCAGGCTTTGTTGATCTCGTGAGTCGCGACAACGCCGATCGTATCTGGATCGTAGCGTTGCGTCGAAGTGATGCGCCGGTCACATATTACAAGTTCGATCGGGAAACGGAAAAACTTAGCCAACTCTTCACCGAGAATCCTGCACTGGCCAAATTCGCTCTCGCACCGAAGAAACCGGTGATCATTAAAACGCGCGACGGATTGGAAATGGTCAGTTACTTGACAACCCCGCCCGGCGTGGACCCGAAAAAGCTGCCTTTGGTTCTTCTGATTCATGGTGGCCCTTGGGACCGCGATTCTGACGTCTACGATCCCGAAGTGCAGTTTCTCGCCAACCGCGGCTATGCCGTTCTGCAAGCGAACTATCGCGGCTCGACCGGTTTCGGCATCAAGTTCTTCAATGCTGGCAATCTTCAGGTTGGGCTTGGGATGGTAGAAGACGTTTTGGATGCTGTGCGCTGGGCCGTGGACCAAAGGATCGCTGATCCAAAACGGATCGCGGCGATGGGAGGATCGATGGGAGGTTTCGCTACGCTGCGAGCGCTGGAAATGCGGCCGGATCTCTTTGCGTGTGGCGTTGATGAATGTGGGCCAGCAGACGAAGCCGTGAGCTTTCGTTCTTCACCCAGTTACTGGTCGAACATTTTGGCGCGCTGGCGGCGACGCGCGGGAGACGCCGATCACGACGAGAACTGGAACCGAAAAATCTCGCCGCTCTATCATGTAGATGCGATCCGCGCTCCCCTTCTCATCGGTCAAGGCAAGAACGATCCGCGAGTCACGATAGCTAACGCCGACGCGATGGTCGCCGCGTTGCGCAAAGCAAAACGTGAAGTGACCTACATCGTCTATCCGGACGAGGGCCATGGTTTCGCTCGGCCAGCAAACCAGTTCGACTTCTATGGCCGCGTTGAAGAGTTCCTCGCCAAGCATCTCGGCGGCCGGGCGGAACCGTGGAAGAAGATCCCCGGTGCGACGGCGGAACTAAAGTAGCGCTGTCGAGATATAGCCAAACGCTAGGGAGAATTTTGGGCGGTCCGCCTTCGCTAAAGCTACGGCGCACTCGCTCCAGCCCTCGCTTTGCGCTACGCTCCAAGCGAAGGCTGGAGCGGGTGACGAGGCTCGAACTCGCGACGTCCTCCTTGGCAAGGAGGTGCTCTACCACTGAGCTACACCCGCATTTTTGAGAGGGGAACAATAATGTCCGGCGACCCCCAGGGCGCAACCTTTTAATTGCTTCCGCAGGCTTGAAATTGTTGAATCCAAATCGGGCGTTGAGTGCATCCTATGAACAAAGCACATCTATGAAAAAATTAATCCTCCTCTGCATTTGCTCGACAGCGCTCACGATAAGCGTGTTTGCGCAGGACCCAACGGCATCGCCGGTTGCGAGCCCGGCCCCGGCAGCAACCACAGCACCAGCAGCCACTGCGGCCGCTGCCTCCACCATCGCCTCTCCGTCGGATCTCGCCGATAGGATTCACCAGAAACTGGAGAAAAAGTTTCGCGGCAAACACGGCCAACATGGGATCATCATCGGGGGCGATCACGATGACGTCGACCTCGATAACGGAAAGTCACACGAGGATATTCCGGCGATGGTGATTCCGCTCGTTGGAATCGTTTTTCTGACGATATTCGGCGCGCCCGTGCTGATTGTGATGGCGATAGGGCTGTTCGCTCTTTTATTGAGCCGTTCGAGGCAGCGCACCATCCGAATGATGGTGGAGAAAGGGCAGCCGGTTCCCGCAGAACTGCTTGCACCGCATACGAGAGCACTGCGGCAACGGTCCGATGTGCGGCGTGGAGTTATTTGGACCATGATCGGGCTGGGCGCGATGATCTTCTTCGGCGCCGTGAACGACTGGGAAGGCGGCGTATGGTCGATCGGGCTCATTCCGTTTCTGATCGGGCTCGGCTATCTCATGGTGTGGAAATTGGAGGGCAAAAAGAACGTTCCTCCTCCTCCGCCAGGACCATAATATTGAGACCGTGGAGCTCACTGATGCGGACCTTATCGCGCGAGTTCTTGCCGATGACGACCAGCACGCGTTCGGCGAGCTGGTGCGGCGGCACCAATCCAGCGTGCGCGGTCTGCTTCGGCAACTCACACGCACAGACGTTTCCCTGGCCGACGATCTGGCGCAGGAAACTTTTATTCGCGTCTACAAGAACATCCGGAGCTTTCGCGGTGAAGCGCGATTTTCTACATGGCTTTACCGAATCGCTTACAACTGTTTTCGCGAGGATGCGCGCAAACGCAAAGAGCTTGTCGGCGTCGATGAGGCGCAGTTGCAAGCGCAGCACGATCCGCAGATTGTCGATCCTGGTTTGAGACACGATCTTATGCATGCATTGAATCTCCTTCCGCTAAATGAGCGCACGGCTGTTGTGCTTTGTTGCCAGAACGGCTTGTCACATGATGAAGCCGCGCGCGTCCTTGACATTCCGCTCGGCACGGTAAAGACGAACGTTTTGCGCGGTCGCGAAAAACTGAAACGAACGCTGGCCGCATGGGGACCGAATTGATATAATGAACGCTATGATCGACGACGAAACACTAGACCGGCAATTACGCGAAGCGGCGCCGTATATCGACGACGAAGGCTTTACCGCGCGCGTTATGGCCAATTTGCCCGTGCCGGAGCGCGAACCGCGATGGCTGCGCGCAATGATTCTGCTCGGCCTGGCAATCCTCGGAAGCGGGATCGCTTACGTGCTTTCCGGCGGATTCATCCGTGAAGGCATGATCCAGTTGTCTAACTTCCCGATTTGGCTGTTGCTCGTGTTCGCGTTCGGTTGCGGCCTCGTGGTTGGGGCGTTCGCTGTCATCTTCGCCATCCGCAAAACACCCGAGGTGCGCGATCTTACCCGGTTGGAGTTCTGAAACAGCGGCTTGTTTACGCCGCCGACAACTTGCGCGCTTGCTTAACGTCCGCTTCGATCTGACGCACAAGGCCGTCGATATTTTCGAATTTCTTCTCCGGCCTGAGATAGCGGATGAATCGTAATTCAAGGTCCTTGCCGTAGATATCTCGGCTAAAATCGAACAGATGAATCTCCAAAACGCGCTCGGATTTTCCGGCGCTAACGGTTGGCCGATAACCGAGGTTCACCACTCCGGGATAAGCGACTCCATCCAGCTTCGCTTTGGCGAAGTAGACGCCGTTTGGCGGAAACTGTTCGTTGTGAGCGCTCAGGTTTGCGGTTGGAAAACCAATCTTTTTTCCCAGATCGTCGCCGCGCACAACTGTGCCCAGAATTGTGTATTCGCGACCAAGCATTTCCGCCGCCTTTTTCAGATCGCCGGTTTCCACGGCCTGACGGATCGTCGTGCTGCTCACCAGCTCGCCATTCATTTTCACCTGCGGAATTCCGACGACGTTGAAGTCAAACTGCGCGCCCAGTTTCTTAAGCAATTCGAGATTGCCGCGCCGATTTTTTCCAAACGACCATTCGTGTCCAACACAAATTTCGTTCAGCGGTTTCGAATGCTTCACTAATTGCTGTACGAAGTCTTCAGGCTCGGTGGCAGCAAATTGTTTATCAAATGTAATAATCAGAAGATGCGCCACACCAAGATTCCGAATCAACACGATCTTGTGCGGAGTGGCGGTGAGTAAATGAGGCGCGGCTTCCGGTCGCAATACCTTCTCCGGATGCGGATCGAATGTGACCACGACAGGCGTTCCGTTGAGCCGCCCGGGCGTGTTCGGCGGAGGTCGAGATGACTGCCTGGTGGCCGAGATGCACGCCGTCGAATACGCCGATCGCGAGAAATAGCGGGCCGCGCAATTTCGATAACTCGGGGATGGATCGAAGCGTTTCCATCAGGCAAATGACGAATGACGAATGACGAATGACGAAATAATGACGAAGCACGAATAAACAAGACGCGGTGCGCGTGAAATCATTCGGGCATTCAATATTCGGATTTCCTTCGAGCTTCGACATTCGGATTTTCGTCATTCTCTTCACGCTCCTCGCATCCTGGAAACTTCCGGCAGACTCAGCATCCGGCTGAGAATTTCTTCGCGGGTTCCGTTTTTGATTTGATCGACCGTAATCGCGTTCGCCACGTCGAACCGGCCGGATTTTGTCCGGCGCAGCGATTTCAAATGGGCGCCGCAGCCAAGGACCTCGCCGATGTCGTGGACATAGGTGCGTACATAAAACCCCTTGCTGCACAGCACGCTGAAGTCGATTTCGGGCAGCGCGATCCGGTCAATTGTGTAGCGATAAACGTGAACCAGGCGCGGCTCGCGCTCGACCACTTTTCCCTGGCGCGCGAGCTTGTAAAGCGGCACGCCAGCGTGTTTTTTCGCGGAGACCATCGGCGGCAATTGATAAAAATCGCCCCGGAACTTTTCAAACGCCGCCCGAATTTGATTTTCATCCAGCGCGGGGACGGGCCTCTGTTGAATTACTTCGCCTTGTCGATCCTGGGTGTCGGTCGTTACGCCGAGCACAAATGTGCCGGCATACTCCTTGTCTTCGCTCATAAGCAAGTCCTGAACCTTTGTGCCGCGCCCAACGGTAAGCAGCAGCAATCCGGTGGCGATCGGATCAAGCGTGCCGCAATGACCGATTTTCTTGATGCCCAGGGTTCGCCGCGATAGGGCGACAACGTCGTGCGACGTCATCCCTTCGGCCTTATCGACCAGCAGCACGCCGTCAGGATCTGCGCTTAAGGACTTCACGAATTTCCTCCAGAACCTTTTCTTCGACCTGGGCGAGGCTTCCACGAACACGCGCGCCCGCAGCCAGTGTGTGCCCGCCGCCGCCGAACTTCTGGCAAATCGCGCAGACATCGACTGCTTCATCTTTGGAACGCATGCTGACGCGCACTTTGCCGTCAGCCAGTTCTTCAAAAAAGACCGCGACGATGACGCCGCGAATTGCCCGGAGATGATCGATTAATCCTTCGTTGTCTTCGGGTAGAACAGTCAGATCCGCGGCGGTTTTTAAGGTGAGACTGAAGACTTGCCGCTCGGTCGCCGGACTCGAAGCGCGTCGTCCGGAGCAATTCCCGCAGCAATTCCAGCCGGCGCCGGGGATAGTTCTCATATAATTGCTGGCTAATTTGGCCAACGTCGAGACCGCCAACGCGCACGAGTTCCGCTGCGATCTCAAACGTGCGCGCGCTGGTTTTCGGATATTGAAACGAACCGGTGTCGGTGGAGATCGCGGCATAAAGATTTTCCGCGATGTCGTGATTGAGAGGCAGGCCCTGGCTTTTGATCAGGTTGAAAATGATTTCTCCCGTGGCCGGCGCAGTGGGATCAACAATCACCAGATCGCCATAGCGAGGATTGCTAAGGTGATGGTCGATGTTGATCCAGATTTTTGCCTTGCCAACGGCGGCGAGCGCGGTTCCCAACCGATTTTGAATTGCCGTGTCGAGTGCAATAGCAACATCGACGTCCTCCGCCGTGGCCGGCGGCTTGGTCAACAATTCCGCGCGCGGCAGAAATGAATATTTCTCAAGCATGCCGTCTTCATTCCAAACACGAACGTTCTTGCCAAGTTGCTGAAGCGACAGTGCCAGTGCGAGCTGGCTGCCCAGTGCGTCGCCATCGGGGCGAACGTGACCCAGGATCGCGAAGCGCTGGTGATCGCGCAGGGCTTGGCCAATTTCGTCAAATGTTGAAGCGGTCATCTTGTACCCACTGCCTTGTTTATCTCGCCGTAGCCTTTCGGTGTAGGCGGATGGGCGGTGCTCAACCAGTTCCAAAAGCTCCACCTTAGACGGCCCGCAGGGCCGTGGCTACAGCATTCACTCGTCCGCGTCGCGTGGCTTTTCGAGATCCTGCAAAATCTCAAGAACGCGCGCGCCGCGCTCGATGGAATCGTCGATATGAAAAGTTAGATGAGGCGTGTATTTCAAAACGACGTGGCGAGACAGTTCAGCTTGCAGTACAGGACGATGCGCTTCCAGTTTATCGATCACGCTCGCCCCGTTTGCCGCGCCAAGAATGCTTACGAAGACGTGGGCGTTCTTCAGGTCAGGCGTAACATCGACAGCATTGATGCTGACCAGCAAGCCTTCGAAGTTTATTTGGCGCGCAATGGTCGCACTCAGCTCACGTTTTACCAGTTCGTTTAAGCGGAGTTGCCGGTGTTTCATGGTCGTTGTAGGGCGTTTCTGTGAAACGCCGGCGTCTCACAGAGACGCCCTACAGTTTCTGCGCAACCTGCTCGAGCTGATAGCACTCGATCACGTCGCCCACTTGATATTCGCTGAAGTCCCCAAGCTTGATCCCGCATTCCAAGCCGGAGCGCACTTCCTTCACGTCGTCCTGGAAACGGCGCAGCGTCGAAAGCCCGCCGTCGTAAACCGGCTGGCGCTTTCGCAGGACGCGGGCGCGCGCAGCGCGGGCGATTCGGCCATCTGTCACCAGACAACCAGCGACGATGCCTCTGCTTAGTTGGAAAACCTGTTTCACCTCCGCATGCCCGATGACTGTTTCGCGAAGCTCGGGTTCGAGTAGCCCGGCCATGGCGTCTTTGATCTGATCAAGCAATTCGTAAATGATGCTGTAAAGCTTGATCTGAACGCCTTCGCGTTTCGCAGCCGGTACAGCCATGGCCTCGACTTTTACGTTGAAACCGACTACCACCGCATCCGAGGCGCTCGCCAGCAAAATATCCGATTCGGAAATCGGTCCTACAGCCGAATGAATAATTTCCAGGTTGACCTTTTTGCTTTCGATCTGTTTCAACGCCCCGACCAGCGCTTCGAGCGAGCCCTGCGTGTCGCATTTCAAAACGATGCGGAGAACTTTTTTGCCTTCGGCGGTTTCGAGCAGACTTTCCAGCGTTGCGCGTTGTGGAACGAACAACTTGCTCGCACGCTTTGCCTCGAGCCTTTCGTCGCTCAGTTGTTTCGCCTCGCGCTCTGATTCCATGACGAGGAATTCATCGCCCGCATTAGGCAGACCGGAAAAGCCAAGCACTTTCACTGGCGTCGAAGGCCCGGCTTTCTTGATCGGTTTGCCGCGATCGTCGAGAAGCGATTTTACTTTGCCGTTGTAATCACCGCAGATGAACGAGTCGCCGATTTTTAATGTGCCCATCTGCACGATCACGGTGGCAGTGGGGCCGCGACCTGCTTCGACTTGCGCTTCGATGACGGTGCCGCGTGGTCTGGCGCTAGGCGAAGCCTTGAGTTCCATCACCTCTGCTTGCAGCGTCACCATCTCAAGCAAGTGATCAATTCCAGTGCCTTTTGTTGCCGAGACCGGACAAATAATCGTTTCGCCGCCCCAATCTTCTGGGGTTAGACCCTGCTCCTGAAGTTGTTTCTTGACCCGATCTAAGTTCGCGCCAGGAAGATCTATTTTGTTGACCGCGACCATGATCTTCACGTGCGGCGCGGCCTTGGCGTGATTGATGGCTTCGGTTGTTTGCGGCATAATGCCATCATCCGCCGCGACAACCAACACGACGATGTCGGTCACGTTCGCGCCGCGCGCGCGCATGGCTGTGAAGGCAGCATGGCCCGGTGTGTCGATGAAAGTAAGTGTCGCGCCATTGTGATTGACACTGTAAGCGCCGATGTGTTGGGTGATTCCACCCGCTTCGCCCGCCGCTACGCGTGTCTTGCGAATCGCGTCCAGGAGCGTGGTCTTGCCATGATCGACATGTCCCATGAACGTGATGATGGGGCCGCGCGGCTTGAGTTCCTCTTTCTTCTCAATAACCGGCGGAGGCGGCGCTACCACCGGCTGTTCGACTTTGTGAACGCCAGCGCCCTTTTCGCGGCGCTCTTTTTCGAGAACGAACCCGTGGTTCTCCGCGATCTTCGCCGCAATATCGGGCTCGATTGTCTGGTTGATGTTGGCGAAGATGTTGTGCTGCATCAGCTCTGCGATGAGTTGATGCGGTTTTAACCCAAGCTCAGCTGCTAACTGCTTAACAACAATTGGAGGCTTGATAAGGATGATCTTTTGCGGCGTGGCTTCTGCCTCAGCAGAAGTCGGCGCGACCTCGAGCGCTTCTGGTGGCGACTCTGCGGTGACGACGCCCGGGGATTGAGTCGGAGACGTTTGCGCAGGCGCGGGCTTTGCCGCCGCAGCGGATTTAGTAGGAAACGCGGGAGCATCCAGCGACGCTCGGATCCGGGAAATTGGAGGTAAAACATCGCGCTTGGTTTTTACCTCGCCATCTTCTGCCTTCTTGCGCGGTTTTTTTCTGTCGATGAGCGAGACGCTCTCGTGTTCGCGGCTCGGCGGGGGAGCAGTTCGCGGCTCCGCCTTTGTTGGGAGCGTACGCGATTTGCCCGGAACTACGGCATCCGCATGCTCTGGCGCGACGTGCCCCTTTGGTTCTTTCTTGAGGAGCTTTGTTTTTGGCGCGGCTACTGGCTTACGAGCAGTGGTCTTGCGCTCAGCCGCGTCCGCGGCTGGCTTGCGCGTTGCAGTTTTGCTGCTCGTCTTCGTTGCCATCGTTGATCCTTCAAAACTTCGCTCACGGCTCGAGCCTCTAAAGCAGAGCCACGTTATTGTACGAGTTCGTGCCGGTGCACTGCCTCGTAAATCTCTCGCGCCTTTGTTTCCTCGACAGCGAGAATATCCACCAAATCCTGCACGTCCGCATCACGCAATCCTTCTAAATTGGTAAAGCCGGATTTCACCAGGGCGAGTGCCTGCTCTTTGGTGACCGGCAACGCACTGGCGAGTGTCTGGGCAGCTTGCGCCACCTTTTGTTCTACCACGGTTGTCGCCGATGTGTCCTTGCCAATGTTGATCTCCCAGCCGGTCAGGCGGGAAGTCAATCGCGCGTTCTGTCCCTTTTTGCCGATCGCGAGCGAAAGCTGATCTTCATCGACAGAAATCTGCACGCTCTTTTTCTCCGTATCGAAAGCAAGGTTTTTCACCTTCGCCGGCTTGAGCGCCTCCAGAACGTATTCCTTTGGATCTGAACTCCAGCGGATGATATCAACCTTTTCGTTATTGAGCTCGCGCACGATGTTTTTGACCCGCGAACCCCGCATACCGACACACGCACCCACTGGGTCCACTTTCTCGTTCGCGCTCCAGACTGCGATTTTGGTGCGATAACCGGCTTCTCGCGCGATGCCGCGAATTTCCACCGTGCCGTCAGCTATTTCGCTGACTTCAAGCTCAAAAAGCCGGCGCACGAAATTCGGATGGCTGCGCGAGACGATGATCTCGGGGCCGCGAGCGCCGTTCTCGACCGCGACCACGTACGCGCGCAGACGGTCGCCTACGTTGTAATCTTCCACGACGACTCGCTCTCTTTGGGGCATGATGGCTTCAAATTTTCCAAGATCGAGAATGACATCGGAGCGGTCGAAGCGCCGCACGGTTCCACTGACGATCTCCCCGGCGCGATCCTTAAACTCCTCGTAAATCATTTCTTTCTCGGCCTGGCGAATCCGCTGCATCATGGCTTGTTTTGCAGTCTGCGCCGCGATGCGCCCAAAATTTTTCGGTGTGACTTCGACTTCCACAGTCTCACCGATGTTCGCGTCCGGTTTGATCTTGCGGGCTTTCGAGAGCTCGATCTCATCCTGTGGGTTTGTTACATTTTCGACTACCAGCAGGTTTGCCAGCGCCCGGATTTCGCCGCTCTTTGGATTGATATCGATGCGCAGATCGCGCGACGCGCCGACGCTCTTCTTGGAGGCCGACAGCAGCGCGTTCGAAACCGCCTCGAGCAGGATTTCGCGTTTGATTCCGCGCTCCCGCTCCAGGTAATCGAGCATGGCAATAAATTCCGCGTTCATAAAACATGCAGCCCGCAGACTAAAAAGAGTGGGACGCCAGTTCCCACTCCGATCAGCGCGCGGACTAGGCACTAAGGATAACTTTGTGAAGCCTGCTCGTCAAGCTGCGGCCGGTTTGATTTGACGTTAAACTCGCAATGTCCAACATCCAGCATCCGATGAATTCGCGGATCCAAGCCTTAGTGATTGTGCTCCTGGTGTGGTCCGTGGTTTATCTTCCAGCGCTTGGTTCGCTGGCCATCAAGGGAGAAGAAGGGCGCCGGATTTTGCCGGCCATCGAGATGCTCAAGACCGGCGATTATGTTGTGCCGCAAGTTGGCAGCAATCCGTATTTCCGAAAGCCGCCGCTGGTAAACTGGCTGGTGGCGATGTCGTTTAAATTTTTTGGCGTGCGAAATGAATGGACGGCCCGCTTGCCTTCAGCGCTTGCTGTGCTCGCGGTGGCGATTGCGTTTGTCACCGTCGCGCGCGTGAGCCTCGGTCCCAAGGGATCAATGACCGCAGCGCTGATCTGGTTGACGAATATCGGCATGATTGAAAAAGGCCGCTTAATCGAGATCGAGGGGCTCTACGTTTCGCTCTGCGGGCTTGCCATCATTTTTTGGTTGAGTTTTTGGACTCAAAAGAAGTCGGCGTGGCTCATTTGGGTTCCGGCATCGATTTTTCTCGGACTTGGCATGCTCGCGAAGGGTCCAACGCTTCTTGTATTTTTCTATGCTATTGCGCTGGCTGTCCTTTGGCAGAACAAGAATTGGCGACTTCTGTTTCACCCTGCGCATTTTGTCGCGCTCGTAATCATGCTCGGCATTTTTGCCGCCTGGGCCGTTCCGTTTGTCAGGACGATGACGATCCCGGTGGCGATGCACAACTGGTCGATTCAATTCACTGGTCGGCTGCAAGGCACTGAGTTCCAATTTGTGAACTGGATCCTAAACGTCCCGCGCGGTCTCGTGTATTTCCTGCCGTGGCTTATCCTGTTGCCGTTTCTGCGGTTTTCAAAATTTCAGCATCACGATCAGCGGCAACTTGCTCATGCACTCGTTTGGGGAATTGTGCTGCCCTTTCTTGTTGTAAACCTCGTGCCCGGAGGGGTTGCCCGCTACAGCATGCCGTATTTGGTCCCGGCGTCGTGGCTGCTGGCGATGGGCTATGCCGATGGCGCGCTGCAGTGGCCCGGCAAAGTGCGCATCGGGCGCGAGGAGCCGTTTGCCAGAGTAGTGACAACTTTCGTCGGACTTGGGCTCGTCATTGGCGGAATTGGTTACCCGCTCACCGCGCTTGCTCTGCGGGGCAGGCAGCAGGTAACAAGGGCCGCCGCTATAATTAACGCCGCGCTGCCCGCAGACGAGAAAGTTTATTCGGTCAATCCACGCTATGTGCCGGTGCTTTTTTATATCAAAGCGCCGCTCGAGTATGTAAGCAGCGTCGCGGACCTGCCCGACGAAACACATTACTTCCTCGTCCTAGCCGACAATGAAGCGGAAGCAGCGTCAACGCAAAAGTGGGCGCCACGCAAAGCGCATCCAATCGCTCGCGCGACGGATTATACCAAGCGAGAGATGATTCTCTTTGAGGTCGGACCTTGAGTGAGATTAATCCGATGGGTTCCATGGGAATCCTTCGAAGACAGCTGTGGGCTGTTGTCAGCACGCTGACCTATGTCGGGTTCGTCAGCGCGCATATTCTCAATTCCTGGTTCCCGATCAAAAAAATGTTTACCTCGTCCATGCGACCCAACCTTGCCTGACTCTTTGTTTTTGTGCGGCGCTCTTTGTGTGGTGGAAGCGACAACTGCTTAGTGGAGCAAAGCAGCCTTGCAGCGCGAGCGACAGATCGGAGCTGCAGTGTTGAGTCTTGGCGCGGCCTGGCTGCGGCTTTTCTTTCAGGCTGGCCCCGAACGAAGATTGACAGACTCGAAAACCAGAATTGGTTAGTATGCTAACGAATTGATCTGCACCATGTCTGATGACGAGACATTTGGCCAATTGCTCCACGGTACCGCACGTGCATGGCGGCAAAAGCTGGATGAGCGTCTCAAGCCCATGGGCCTGAGCCAGGCCAAATGGCGGACGCTCATGCATCTCTCCATTGCTCCGGACGCGCTTACACAGGCGGAAATTGCTGCGCGTCTGGGCGTGGAAGAGCCAACAGTCGTGGCGTTATTGCATCGCTTGGAACGGGAGGCTTGGGTCACGCGCACAAATTCTCCGCATGATCGCCGCTGCAAAATGGTGCTGCTCGGCCGGCGCGCCCAGCGGGTGATCGTGCAGATCAACGCAACTGCCAACAGACTTCGTCACGAACTATTGGCTGATGTCACAAAGTCCGATCTAAAGACGTGCATGAAAGTGCTGGCGCGTGTTCGCGAGCAGGCAGAGGAAAGCGACAGCCGCCAGTCCGCCACGCGCCAGCGTCTGGCTCGCGTTTTCGCCGAGCCCAACGGCCAGACTAAACGGCGACATTCGATTCCGAGAAAGAACACAGTTTCCCGGCGCACCGGAGGCTTCAAGTGAAACTTAACACGGAGATCAGCGATGTTAAGACGTTGGACCACGGCAGTTCCAAGCCGTCGACGAAGTCTCAAATGAAACGCACCCGTGCCGGCAGTCAGAGGATTCCCAAGTGGGCGTACTTGCTTTTCATTGTTATGGCAGTGTTTGTCACGTATCGGATCCTTCAACACAGGGCCAGCGAGGTTAAAGGTGCTCAGCCGCCAGCGCGACCGGTGCTAGTGGCGAAAGTAATCAGCAAAGATGTACCGATTTATCTCGACGAAATCGGCACCTGCGCCGCGTATGAAACAGTTCAGGTCCAGGCGCAGGTCAGTGGACAAATCATCGCGCGCCACTTTCAGGACGGCGCCGATGTGAAGAAAGGCGATCTGCTTTTCACAATCGACCCGCGGCCGTACCAGGCTGCTCTCGACCAGGCGAAAGCACAAGCGGCGCTAGATCAGGCGACACTGAAGCGACAAGAGGATCTGCGCGCGAGAAAGGTCATATCACCGCAGGACTACGACATTGCTGTAGCGAATGCCCAGAAGTCGCAGGCGGCGGCGGAGGCCGCTCAAGTGAACTTCGATTTTTGCTACATAAAATCGCCGATCAACGGCCGCGCTGGGCTCCGCCTTGTCGATGTGGGCAACATCGTCACCGGCAACACGGGCAGCGGCGCCGTGTTGCTTACAATTCAGGGGCTCGATCCGATTTACACGGACTTCACCGTTGCCGAGACCGATTTGGCATTAGTGCGGAAATATCTCGGCGGCCCGAACGTGAAAGTGCAAACCTATTTGCCGGACGATAAAATTCCGCCGCGTCTCGGTGATTTGTATTTCATCGACACCGCAGTCCAGCCCGGCTCGGGAACCGTGAAAGCGCGCGGGGTGACACCAAATCCGGACCACGCCTTGTGGCCGTCGGAATTTGTGCGGGTTCGTTTCATTCTCGACACAATCAAGGATGCGCGACTCGTTCCATCGCAAGCCGTGCAGATTAGTCAAAGTGGACCGTTTATTTTTGTGATGAAATCGGATAACAGCGTAGATCTTCGTCCAGTCAAACCCGGACAGCGGCAAGATGGCGATCTCACGGTCGTGGAAAGTGGTATTCAGCCCGACGAAACAGTGGTCGTGACTGGCCAACTCGCGCTTGCTCCGGGATCCAAAGTCGATCCTAAACCGTACGGCACTGCAACTCCTCCGGGTGGCCAAAGCGCCGCAGCAACAAGCGCGAGGTAATTCCGATTCTGTATGGAGCACTCAGATGAACACGATGGAGCGTCGGATGGCGAACATTCCGCGGATGCTGGAGAGGATCGACATCGTATAAGATCGGCATCCGGCGGAGGCACGCCCCAATCACCAAAATTGGTTCCGGTCAAAGGCACCGGACTTTCCGGCCCCTTCATTCGGCGGCCGGTGATGACCGTCTTGCTGACGTTGTCAGTTATCGTTGCCGGAATTGTGACCTACGATAAACTGGCGGTAAACGATCTGCCGGCGGTCGATTATCCGATCATTCAAGTCACCTGCGCGTATCCCGGAGCGGACCCGGTAACGATGGCGAACAACATTGCCACGCCGCTTGAAAAGCAATTCCTCCAAATTCCCGGGCTCGACATCATCACCAGCTCAAGCACACAGAGCAATACGCAGCTAACCCTTCAATTTGTTCTGAGCAAAAGCATCACCGACGCGGCCACCGATGTTCAGGCCGCGATCCAGCGGGCCACTGGCAAATTGCCGATCGACTTGCCGAGTCCGCCGACGTTTAGCAAAACGAACCCGAACGATCAGGCGGTTTATCTGGTCGGATTCATGTCGGACACGCTGACCGACGGCGATCTATATAAGTACGCCTCCACCGTCGTGGCCCAGCGCATGGCGATTCTTCCCGGCGTTTCGCAAGTAAATATCTATGGAGTTCAAGGCGCGATCCGAATCAAAGCCGACCCGGCGGCCCTGGCTTCGCGTGGATTAACCATGGACGATCTGGCGAACGCGATTAAAGCGGGAACGGTTTACTCCGGTGCCGGCCAATTCGATGGCCCACATCGGACGTTTGTCCTTCAGCCGAACGGGCAGATCGACGAGGCCGAAGGTTATCGCAATTTGATCATCGCTCGGAACAAGGACCGGTCACCGGTCTATTTGCGCGACATTGCCGAAGTAAAACAAGGCGTGCAGGACGAGCGCACCTCCCGCTTCTTCTGGGTGCGCGGATTCAAGCGGCCGCCCGGCACCACCGTTGTCCTCGCCGTTTCGCGGCAGGCGGGCGCGAACGCTGTCGAAGTTGCGAATTCAGTAAAAGCTCTTTTTCCCGAACTGCGCGCGAGTTTGCCGGGATCGATTTCCTTCCTCCCGGTGTTCGATCGTTCGCAAACAATTGTGAATTCGGTGCACGATGTGCGGGCGACCCTGATGATCGCGTTCGTGCTGGTCGTGATGGTGATCTATGTTTTTCTCGGGCGCGCCACCGACACGCTGATTCCGGCTGTTGCCCTGCCGCTTTCGTTGCTGCTCACCTTTGCGGTGATGTACATGCTCGGCTTCTCCATAAACAACCTGACTTTGATGGCGCTCACCCTGGCCGTCGGATTTTTGGTCGACGACGCGATTGTGTTTTTAGAAAACGTCATTCGCCGGGCCGAGCACGGCGAATCAATTTTGAAAGCGGCTTACAACACCGCGGGCGAAATCTCTTTTACGATTCTGTCGATGACCCTTTCCCTGGCCGCGGTTTTCATTCCGCTGGTATTTTTGCCGGGACTGCTCGGACGAATTTTCCAGGAGTTTTCAATCACGATCATTGTGGCGATTCTCGCGTCCGGCCTTATCTCGCTGACCCTGACGCCCTTGATGTGCGCGCGAATTCTCGGCGAGCGCAGAGCCGGCCATAAAAAGGCGCGGATGGAAAGATGGACCGGCGATTTCATCAAGCGCGTGATAGCCGCGTACAGCCGCGCTCTCGGACAAATTCCTGGACCGGGCGTGGCTGACAATTCCGATTTTGCTCGGCTGTATTATCGGCCTTGTCTTTTTCTTCACCCATTTGCCTTTTACTCTACTACCAGTTGGAGACAGCGGTTTTGCTCGCGGTGTTTTCATTACCCAGGAGGGTGCCTCGCCCGAGCAGATGCGCGCGTTTCAAAAACAGGTGAACGAGAAAGTCCAGGCGGAGCCGAGCATAGCGCAATTTTTCACGAACGTTGGAACCGGATCGCGGAGCGCATTGTCGCAGGGAATTATCTTTTGCGTTTTCAAGCCGCCAGAGCAACGCGATCCGATCGAGCAATGTCTGTTGCGACTGCAAAAATCGATCAGCACAATTCCCGGCCTGACCGCGGTTATCTCGCCAAGTCCGGTTTTGCAAATCAATGTCGGCGCGACCAACCAAACCCAGGGACAGTACGCTTACACTCTTAGCGGGATCGTTCCGGAAGATGTTTACAAGGCGACCGACCAAATGATGGCGAAGCTCCGGATCTTTAAGGGATTCGCTTCGGTGCGTTCCGATTACTACAACAGCACTCCGAATCTCACCGTAAACATCGACCGCGAGCGCGCGGCGACCTACGGCGTTTCAACCTCCGCGATACAAAGCCTGTTAAAAAACGCCTACTCACAAAACTACGTCTATTTAATCAAGCAACCTGACGACCAATATCAGGTCATTCTTGAAGTAAAAGATAACGAGCGATCTATACCAGGGGACCTCAATAATCTGTACGTGCGGGGCAACACCGGAAACACGGTTGCTCAATCCGGCGCAACGAGCGGGGGTGTAATTACCACCACCACGGGAACTGCGTCCGATCTGGTGCCGTTGCACGCAGTAACATCGACAACGCAGATCGTCGGGCCGCAAGCAGTGAACCATTTCAATCAATTCACCAGCGTCACGATCAATTTCAATTTATTGCCCGGTGTGGCGATCGGCGATGCGACGAAGTTCATTGAAGATTCGTTCGCCGATGTGCACCGCCAATTGCCCAGCGTGCAATCCACTTTCCAAGGCGAAGCGCTCGTCTTTCGCCAGCTTTTCCGCGCTCTGCCGTTGCTTTTAATCGGCGCGATCTTTGTCATGTACGTGATCCTTGGAATTCTTTACGAAAGCTACGTCCATCCCATCACGGTTTTGTTTCCGGCAATCGTGCCGGCGGTCGTCGGCGGTTTGTTCACGCTTTGGATTTTTGGGTCGACGTTGTCGCTCTACAGCGTGATCGGACTCTTCCTGTTGCTCGGGATCGTGAAGAAGAATGGAATCATGGTGGTAGATTTCGCTTTGCAACGAATCGATGAGGGCTGGGACCTGCGCTCGGCCATTCACGAAGCGAGTGTGGAGCGGTTTCGGCCAATCATGATGACGACGCTGGCCGCATTGATGGGCGCAATTCCGCTAGCGCTCGGTTTTGGTCAGGACGCTTCCTCGCGCAGACCGCTCGGGCTTGTCATCGTCGGTGGCTTAATCTTCTCGCAAATGGTCACGCTTTTCGTGACGCCGGTGATTTATCTGTGGCTCGAATGGTTCCAGGAGCACGTGTTAGATAAGGTGCCCTTCCTGCGCAGCGCCCACTATCATCACGAAGAGGAACACGGAGGAGGGCCGCGCAAGGGAGAGATACGTCCCGCCCCAGCCGTCGCTCATTGAGCCGCTTGTCTGCTGTAGCGTGCGCTGTCCTCAGCGCACACCCTCGCTGCTCAAGAAGAATCCGCTGAGGACAGCGGACACTACACTTGCGCTGTCATTCCGCGTTCGTCATTCCTCATTCGTTATTTATGTTGCGCCATGCGCGCCATGGTTCTCGACCAACCGAAGCAGCCACTTCAACTGCGCGACGTGCCAAAACCAAAGCCGGGCAGGGGACAGCTGCTGGTACGCGTCAACTCCTGCGCTGTTTGCCGCACTGATCTTCACGTGGTGGACGGGGAACTGCCGAACCCGAAGTTGCCACTGATTCTCGGACACCAGATTGTCGGGCGCGTGGAAGAGATCGGTGAAGAACATTCGACATTCGAGATTCGGAATTCGAAATTCGCGGTCGGCGACCGCGTAGGCGTTCCGTGGCTCGGTTGGACAGATGGCGACTGCGTTTATTGCCGATCGAACCGGGAAAATCTCTGCGATAACGCGCGGTTTACCGGCTATACCATCGATGGCGGTTACGCCGAGTTCACCGTCGCTGATGCGCGGTACTGTTTTCATCTGCCTGACCGCTACAACGACGTCGAAGTCGCGCCGCTGCTTTGCGCGGGACTGATCGGCTATCGTTCCTATCGCAAGACAGGGGACGCACGGCGGCTCGGCCTTTACGGTTTTGGCAACGCCGCGCACTTGATCGCGCAGATTGCGCTTTACGAGGGCCGGGACCTCTTTGTGTTTACACGACCGGGCGATATCAAAACACAGCAAAGCGCAAAATTGCTAGGCGCAAAGTGGGCGGGCGGTTCGGATGAAATGCCGCCGGAAAAACTCGATGCTGCGATTATTTTTGCGTCAGTCGGCCCGCTCGTCCCTGCGGTGCTGCGTGCTCTTGCTAAAGGCGGCATTGTAGTTTGCGGCGGAATTCACATGAGCGACATCCCGTCGTTCCCCTATGCCGATCTTTGGGAGGAACGAGTCATTACCTCCGTGGCAAACCTCACCCGACGCGACGGCGAAGATTTTTTTGAAATCGCGCCGCGCGTTCCTGTGAAAACGAAGACGGAAACGTTCCCATTGGAGCAAGCCAACACTGCGCTTGATCGATTTCGCGCAGGCAAACTCAGCGCGACCGCGGTGCTGACCATTTCTAAATGACGGATCTCGATTGGCGAGCGCGGTGACGCTGTAGCGTGCGCTGTCCTCGGCGCGCAAGTTACACCCGCTCCGGAAATCCGCTGAGGACAGCGGACACTACAGTGTTACTGACTGGGCGTCCGCCGCGGCGGACGCCCTACAATTCTTACTGATTGCTAGCTACTACCTGAGGCGTCGATCTCTTCAACTCCACCTTATCACTCACCATTTGGATAAGGGACCGCTGTTCTTTTAGTTCTGCCTTGAGGACGTCAATCTCTTCCTGCTGTTGCGCGACTTTGTGCTGCTCTTCTACAAATGCACGATGCTCTTTGAGAAACTCATTGAGCAGCATCGCGTTCACCTGGTCGTAGCGCACACTGTAGGGTTTTCCTTCCTTGTCGCGCACCACTAGGTTTGGATTCACCTTCTCTACTTCTTCGGCCACGAGCCCGAGCTGCGCTGCCCCTGCCGGATCAATCTCCTTCTTGTATCGGAAGGTAACAGGTTCAAGGGCGAAGAGCGCTTCACTAGCCTTGCCCATCGGTTCGATGTCTTCCTTGAAGCGCTTTGAGGAAGTGAGCGTACCGAGCTTGTTGTTTGCATCGATGAAAACGGCACTTCCTTGGTTAGTGGTTGCACCGAAGATCTGGCCGATGAAGCAACTGTTGCTTATGTCCTGACCCTGGGTGCCGATGCAAATCACGTCATGAGATGTGGTGACGGATAAACCACCGAAAAAACCTATTCCGATGTTGTTGTTGCCATGCGTATTGTTCGAGAGCGCAGCTTGACCGACGGCTACATTGTCGTGGCCGTCTACATTGGTAAAGAGCGCTGCACCACCGACGGCAGCGTTTTCAATCCCGGAAGTATTGTCTGCGAGCGCACTAACACCGACAGCCACATTGGAGTTGCCATTGACGTTTGCAAAGAGGGCGTGGCGGCCGATGGCTACGTTGACGCTTCCTTCGGTATTAGTAAACATGGCAAATGTGCCGACTGCGGTGTTGAAGCCGCCGCTGTCGTTATAGACGAGCGCGTCAGTTCCAACGGCCGTGTTCTCTGTGCCACTGGTGTTGAGCAACAGTGCTGCCGCGCCCACTGCCGTATTGGAGTCCGCGTGGTTGAGGACCAGCGTTCCAGCGCCAAGGCCGGTATTGTAGCTGCCAGTGGTATTGACATGCAGTGAGTACCAACCAACTCCTGTGTTTCCAGCGCCGGTCGTGAGAAGTTGGAGGGCATTGCACCCTTCTGCTGTCGTGAATCCGGGATAGCACCCGTCCGGCGGCGGACTGACTGCTTGCACTTGTGGCAAAAGCCCAAGGGAGATGAACGTGATTATAATGAGAACGGATTGAATTCGGGTTTTCATATCCGTCGAATGTCCGAAAACGTCCCGCAGCCTGTCGAGAACAATTTCCGGTCGTCGAGCACTGCCCAGACTAGCGCGTTCCCGTTCGCGCGCGGGCAGTGAAGGGTTTCACAAAATTACCTGGAAGCCGTTTTTCATCTTCCCGGACAGAACCGGACGCGTAGGCGAGCGCTGCTTCCTCGGGCGAGAGGAGTGGTTTGAACCGCTCTTTGTCGATCGCTTTCATGAAGGCTTCGTGCGGAGAGACGATTTCCTGTTCCAACAGCGCCCAGATCGCGTCGTCCATGAACTGCATTCCCTGCGCTCTTCCGGAAACGATCACGTCCTGGAGCTTTTGCGTTGCGCCTTCCCGAATGATGGCGGCGACGGCTGCGTTGGCGATCAGAATTTCGTTTACGGCGATGCGCCCCGGCCGGTCGGATCTTTTCAAGAGTAGTTGCGCGACGACGCCGCGCAGTGAGTTCGCGAACATAGTGCGCGCTTGCGCCTGCCGGTCGGCTGGGAAAGCGTCTATCATGCGATCCACTGTCTTGCGTGCATTGTTCGTGTGCAGCGTACCGATTACAAGAAGGCCCGTCTCGGCCGCAGTGAGGGCGAGCGAAATCGTTTCCAAATCGCGCATCTCGCCGATCAGCACGATATCGGTGTCCTCACGCAGCGCCGCTTTGAGACCGGCGGGAAACGAGATCGAGTCGTTCGGTATCTCGCGTTGCGTAACGATGCTCCGCTTGTTGTCGTGCACGAATTCGATTGGTTCCTCGATCGTGACCACATGCTTGGAAAAGTTTTGATTGATGAAGTCAATGAGCGCAGCCTGCGTGGTTGTTTTGCCCGAACCTGTTGGACCGGTGACGAGAACAAGGCCACCACGCAAATAGGCAAACTCTTTTATTATTACCGGGACGCCCAGCTCCTCGAGACTCGAAATCTTCGTAGGAATCAATCGAAAAGCCGCGGCATAACCATTCGACTCCTTAAAGTAATTGCTGCGGAACCGAGACTGCTCGTCCATCGCGTAGGCAAAATCGAGATCGCCGTGCTGCTGGAAATTCTCCCAGTTTTGCGGGCCGCAAACTTCGCTCAACATGCGGATGACTTCCTCGTGCGAAACGGGCTCATCTCGGATGGGCATGATATCGCCATGCACGCGTATTTTCGGCGGTTGGCCCTCGCCGATATGCAAATCGGACGCGCCCTGCTGGACGACGATCTCCAGAAATTGATCGATATAAGCCATTTCCAGAATTTCGGTTACATTGGGAGGTGTGGCCGCACGATGTCTTTTTGCTCGGCGCGCTCGTAGGCTTCTTCTGCGCTGATTAGCCCGCGCACGTAGAGATCAATCAATGTATCATCCATCAAACGCATGCCTTGTTTCTTTCCGGTCTGAATGATGCCGGGTAGCATGTACGTTTTCGCTTCCCGAATCACATTGGCCACAGCCGGCGTGTTGGTGAGAATTTCCAGCGCGAGCACGCGACCAGTCCCGTCCTCTCTTGGTATCAACTGGTGGCTGAGCACGCCGCGCAAAGACTCCGCTACCATGACCCGAATATGCTCCTGTTGCTCCGCTGGGAACACATCCAATAGCCGATCCAGCGTGCGCGAGGCGTTACTGGTATGCAGCGTTGCCAAAACAAGATGGCCCGTCTCAGCCGCAGTGATGGCGAGAGAAATGGTTTCCAAGTCGCGCATTTCGCCGACCATGATCACGTCGGGATCTTCCCGAAGCGCGGCCCGCAACGCCGTGCCAAACGATTCAGTGTGCGTGAACACTTCACGCTGACTCACGTGGCAGTTTTGCGATGGAATGATGTATTCGATCGGGTCCTCGAGCGTGATGATGTGATCGTGCCGCTCCATGTTTATCTGCTGGATCATCGCCGCGAGCGTGGTTGATTTACCGGTGCCGACCGAACCTGTGGCGAGAATCAAGCCATTCTGATAGCGGGTGAGCAACTTGAGATGCTCCGGCAATCCGAGTTCATCCATCGTGCGGACTGCGCGTATTGATCACGCGAAAAACAATCTCCATCCCGAGCCGTTGCCGAACCACACTGGTGCGATAACGAGCGAACTCGTTTGCATAAGCAAAGTCGGAATCGCCGCGTTTCTTTGAGCTCTTGTTTATATACTTCCGGCACGAAGGCCTCTGCCAAAGCCAGGGTCTGCTCCTTGGTTAGCCGTGGCGCGTCCGGCCACATTGGCTCGAGGGCCCCATTTACCCTCCACATCGGTGGCGCGGCTGCGCCCAGATGAACGTCCGACGCACCCGCCTTTTGGCCGATCTCCAGATAATCATCCACATGCGGCAGCGGATGCGATGCGACCGAAGGAGCTGAAATCTTTGGGGCCATTGCGAACTGCCGGAATGATTACCCGGCCGAGCCGGGTGCGTAAATGCTAAAACAGGCGTATCCCATGCAACACATTAGTCGCCATCGCGCGTTGTCATTCTGAGCGAGGCGAAGAATCCAGCTGCTTCGAGTAATTTGGCAGTCAAATAGCGTGATAAATTTCAGTCGGTTTCGCAGGCAAACCACCATCCATAATCGGCTGAAGTAGCTGGATGTTTCGCTTCGCTCAACATGACAGCACCATTTGTAACATTGGACTCATGTTTTGCGGCGCGATTGCCCTCCAAAATCGGTGAGTCGATTTTTTACGAACTCGACAACCACCGGCCGGGCAAGGCTAGCTGCGATTTTGAGCACCCCCAGGGCAAAGCCGGTTTCGACCAGCTTCCTTTTTGATTTTCGGCTGTTTTTGCATCGACATAGATTTTTTTCTTCCGCATCGGCGCCAATGCAATCAGTGCACCGACAGCAGCAGCGGCTGAAAGCCAGGAAACGGTTTGTTCCCGAAATGATCTGCGGATTTTCGCCGGGAAATCCAATTCGTAGTGCAGGCCGCGCAAATCGCGCGCCAGGCGTTCGCGGGACTGTCGCGATCTCCGCGGTCAGCTCGTCGATTGATTTGTTGCGTCCAGATTTTTCAGCCATTCGCGATCCTTCTTCAATTCAGCCAGTGTCGTGCGAAAAAGCGGTTTGGTAATGCGGCTGCGCGCGACCAGAAGCAGAATCAGCGCAATAATAAAATGCACTGCGGCGGCGGCCAGCGCTATCCATGGCCACGAAATCCCAGCCAAATGGGCCAGCCCCGCAACCACGCCGGTGATGAGAAAAACATAACCCAGCGCGCAGAGGAGCAGCGCAAAAATCAGGCAACCGGCCAGTATGAGCACTTGCACCGCAGCCGCTTTCGATTCCTGGGCAATAAGAGCAAAGCGGCTCTCAAAAAACTCCGCAAGCGCGGTTAAAAGCGCCAGCAGGTTCTCGAGCAAACCGGCATGTCCCGCGGGATTGC
This sequence comes from uncultured Verrucomicrobiae bacterium, assembly GCA_963741065.1. Classification (GTDB taxonomy): domain Bacteria; phylum Verrucomicrobiota; class Verrucomicrobiia; order Chthoniobacterales; family UBA10450; genus Udaeobacter. Next base: position 50,323 of record CAVUGV010000021.1, read on the forward strand.
GGGACCGAGGGCTCTCGCTGGTCATCTCCGAAGCGGTTCGGAGTTAGCGCCGGAAGATCAGACCCAACACGAACCCAATTCCGAGCGCTGTGAAAATCGCCTTTGTTGGATTTTCACGGACGTATTGTTCTGCGTCTTCCTGGAACGTCCGGACGCGATCCCTGGCATCATCCCATGCATGTTCTGCTTTGCCGCGTGCCTCGCCCCAGGCCTGCTCCGCCTTTCCGCGGTATTCTTCTGCGAAAGCGCCTGCGGCTGTTTTCAAATCTTCCGCTGCTTTGCGCGCATGTTCCTTGCTGCTTTGTAATTTATCCTGCGCGTCTTGGGTGGTGGACGTTTTCTGTTCTGCTTTGTTTTCTTCTGCCATTGGTAATCTCCAGTTGATTTCGCCTAACTATCCGCGCGCTTTGCTCAATCGGCAAACGCCAGTTTCGTTAAGACGTTGAAGCGTTGAAGCGCTGAAGCGTTCAAGAATTCAGAGGAAAACACGCTTCAACGCTTCAACATGTTTAACGCTTTAACGGCGCGGCAGCGCGCGCATCACTGTTCGCGAAAAATGATGCGGGCTTTTGTCAGATCGTATGGCGAAAGCTCCACGGAAACTTTGTCCCCAGGGACAATGCGAATAAAATGCTTCCGCATTTTGCCCGAGATATGTGCAAGCACATTGCGTTGCCCGGGCAGATCAACGCGGAACATCGTGCCCGGCAACACTTGCGTTACCGTGCCTTCGGTCACGATTGGTCCTTCCTTCGCCATCGCGGGCGAATATAGCCGCGCAACGCGCCAGCTCTCAAGGCTGGCGCAACTGATCCATGTGAAACCGTGGGCAAATATTCCCGAAGCTCCTCTCGTTTCCACCACGCGCCAGTCTCGCGACGTTCGCGCAACGTCGTGAAACGATAGCGATAAAACATCGCGCGAATGTAGCGTGGCGGGTCGTGCGGGAACGGATTATTCGCGAGCAATCGGCTCACGTCTTGCGAGCCCTCCAGCAACCTGACAATCAGCCTGACAAACCACGGATTTTCCCGATAGCTTCCCAGCGCGGCGAACCACATCTGCCAGTCAAGCCTCGGTTGATGCGGCGCGCACCAACCGGGCGCGCGCTTCACGTCGCCGGGTTTCCATTTGAATTCGTAGGGCAGCCAATCGATTCCGTCGGCGCTGCCTTCGATCACAATTTCGTCGCGATCCTTGGTCATCACGCGAAAAAGCCCATAGCCATTCACGATCCGAAACGGCTGCAAACGGCCGTAAATTGCGACGAGCGGTCGCGGCCAATCCGCGTCCGGTTTGAATGCAGTGAAAATGAGCCATGCATTGATCGGCAACGTGAGGACGATCACGGCGATCGCAGCGTAGCTGCGTAATCGATCCTGTAGCCGTTTCGCTGTGCGAAACGTGGCGCTGACGTTTTCCGCACGCATCGCGTGGCGCTGCCCACAGGGCGGCGGCTACAGAATCATCAATCAGCAACAAGCACAGCGCGATCGTAAGCAGATTGAAAAAGCAATAATTGCCAGTAAGCGCGATTACCAACTGCAGAAAAATCATCAATCCAGCGGCGATGAGCCGCGGCCGCCGCGGCGCCCAGATAAAAAACGGCACGATGATTTCTACGACGAGACAAAACGCGACTGAGAAATGCTTGAACCATTCCGGACTTTTGTCCGCCCACCAAGCCGAACACTGTTGGCAAGCGGTTGCGACCAGTAGTGGTAATCGAGCGCCGTGAGGTTCCACCAGCAATCATCGCCGCTGGTCAGCTTCACCACGCCCGACATCAGCATCAGTTTGAAGAGAAGAAACTTGAGCGAGAAAGAGCGCAGCGCGGGAAACGGGCTGTTGCCGTTGTTCGCGTTGGCCAAAGCCGCCATGGCGCGAGAAAGATCGATAGGAAGCCAGTCTCCAGCAGCAAAATGTCCCATTGAAAACTGAGAAAAGTCTGTCCGGCGATCGTGAGCGAAAGATAGAAAACAAAAAGGGCGACCAGCGACAACGCAGGCGCGATCCCTAAAATCAAAAGCAATGACAAAACAACGCCGCCCCCGCAAAGGAAATGGAGAAAGCCATTACTCGAGTGAACCAGCAAAGCGTGGGCAGCAGCGAGTAAGCGCTCGAGCCGAATTGTTCATAAACTGCAGGTAGGAATTGATTGAGCGGTGATACTCCGTTGCTCCCGACAAGGCCGTCCACCTGTACCCAAAGCGATACGAAGGCGATCAAATAAATGAGTCCGAGTGCGCGAAGAAACCAGCGCCGCGCCCAAAAGTAAGTTGGCGGCCGTACGTCTTTTCCCCACAGCAATCGAGTAAAAGTCGAGCCGAACCCGCGATGACGAGCGATGAACTTGTAAGCGATTTCGGAAATGGCCGCGAATCCCGGAACCTGATCGTAGCTCCACGCCAGCCATTTTCGCGAAGATCGATATCGCAATGAGCGATAGACGGCTTCCGCGGCAAAAAAAGTTTCGCCGTCGGGCTCAATGAAAGCCATCGCGCGCGTAAACTCTTCTCGAGAAATTTCGTGGAAATCGGTCTGCGACCTCCTGGTAAGTTGCGTAATCAACCTTACCGGCGGTGATTTCTCGCCAGCGCTCGATCCACAGCCGGCAGAAATCACATTCGCCATCCCAGATCAGGAGCGGCTTGGTAGGGGGATTGGCAACGCGAAGGTGCGACCTGTTAGGCATCAACGTCCAACGTTCAACGCCCAACGCTCAACGTCCAATGAATGCCCCATTCTGAATTGAACCTTGGGCGTTGAGAAGTTGAGCGTTGAGCGTGAATTCACAATAAACTGCACCCACATCGGCGTACTGGAACATAGACCTTCAGGTCCGTGTGGCCAGCAGGTTTGAAACCTGCTGTGAAGGCAGCGAAGAGGATCTCCCGCTGGACGCACAGGCCACAAGCCTACGTTCCATTAAATTCCGCCCACACCGGCGCGTGGTCGGATGGTTCTTTGCCTTCGCGCATTTCGCGATCAATTCCGGACGCAATGCATTTGTTGCCAGCTTTTCGCTCGCCAGAATTGCGTCGATGCGCAGGCCGCGATTTTTTTCAAATGCGCGCATCTGATAGTCCCACCAAGCTGAAAAGTTCGCCTTCCTTGTGATGGATTCGAAGCGTGTCGCTGCAGGCCGATTTTGCATAATTCTTGGAACGCGGCGCGTTCGCTGTCCGAAGCACATAATGGCTCCGCGCCAGAGCTCCGGATCGTAAACATCGATATCTTCCGGTGCGACGTTGAAATCGCCGCACACGATCAGATCGCCGGATTTTTCTTTCGCAACGCAATCGCGAAGGCGCGCGATACCAATGCAATTTGTATTCGTAGGCCGGCGACCCGACTGCTTGTCCGTTGGGCGCGTAAATCGAAAACACGCGCACATCGTCGATGGTCGCTGCGATCACCCGCGCCTGCGGATCGACCACTTCATCACAAAGCGATGGACGCACATCGCGCAGTTCGTTCTTCGCGAGAATCGCCACGCCATTATACGATTTCTCCCCGTGATAAGCCGAGCGATAACCGGCCGCTTGCAAAGCGAGCGCTGGAAATTGTTCGTCCGGACATTTCGTTTCTTGCAAGCAGACGATGTCCGGCTTCGTCGCCTCCAACCATGCAAACAAGCGATCCTGCCGTTTGCGCAGCGAATTGATGTTCCACGAGACGATCTTCATACGTGTCATTCTGAGCGAAGCGAAGAACCCCTCATTTGGTGATAGATCACACTAACTAATCTGCGTGACCGTTCGCGCAATTGTGAGGTCCCTCACTTCGTTCGGGATGACCCGCAGAGAAACCATTTTGCGACGAGCAAGAGACTATTCACGCGAGCTACCTCTCACCATTCACTTCTCACAACTCTATCTCCACGCCCGGCGCTGGCACAATCACGTCCGCGCCCGGCAGATCGGTGGCAAGCTAGCGCGCATCCACTCCACTGCCGGTGGATCGCCATGCACAAGAACAATTTTGCGCGGCGAAATTTTCTTTGCGTACTCGATCAACGTTTCGCGCGTAGCGTGCGCGCTGAACTGGAACTGTTCAATGTTGCAGCTGGATCGTTGGGGCGGTTTGTCAGGATCAAGCGCAACCTCGCCGCCGGGGCCGCGCGTCCCGCAAAAGACCGGCAGGCGATTCGGGATTGGCATAGCCGACAAAAAAAATCGAGTGCTGTGGGTTTTCGATTAGTCGACGCGCAAAAACATTGGAGAGCGTTTTAGGAATCATCATCCCGCTCGAGAGGGCATAAACTCGTCCCCCGCGCAACGGCGCGTCTCGCACGGTTTGCATCATTCAAAATGAACGGCGCGACGTCTCTCATGAGTTGCAGTCGCGGCAATTGCCGGCGCGTCATGTGCGCGCGCCGGTCGTAGATATCGGTCATCTTGGAGCTGAGACCGCCGATATAAATTGGAAACTCCGGCGAGGAGACTTTCCCGGCGGAATTTGTAAAGCATCGCCAGCACCTCCTGCGTTTTGCCTAGAGCGAAAACCGGGATGAGCACGCACGCGCCGCGCTCGAAAGCGTCCCCGAGTGCCTCCGCAAGCGCTTCGCTCTTCACCGGCGCGCGTCCAGCCCGCGGGTTTCGCGTGATCGCCTCTTGTGCATTCCATGATCAGCACATCGATCTTTTCTTCAGGAAAAATCGCCGCTTCCATGATCGTTTGATCGTCGAAATTGACGTCGCCGGTGTAAAAAACGGTTTGGTTCTTCGGCGCGCAGCAGAATTCCAGTCGAGCCAAGCACGTGGCCTGCGTCGAAAAATTCGAACGTCAGCGCATCTCTTTCGCGCTGGGGCGCTCGTTCGCCGGCAATGGAAATGCGTTGGCGCACCGGACACCACCGCCAGCGTTCTGACGCTCTATCGGTTTCCCGATGCGTGAAAAGCGGATATGACATTTCCGCGATCTCCTCGCGCTGGCGCGTCATCACATTGACTGAATTGTGCAAAAGCACGTTGCCGATTTCCGCCGTGGCCTCGGTCATAAAAACGCGCGCGCCTGGAAAGCGCCGCATCGCGACCGGCAACGTGCCGATGTGATCTTGATGGGCATGCGAAATCAGGATCGCCTCGATCTCCCGACCAGCGATCGCCTTCAAATGAGGCAGCGCATCCTCGCCGGTGTTCTTTGGATGCATCCCGCAATCGAGCAGCAAGCCGGTGCCTGCCAATCTCAAGATAGTACGAGTTCGCGCCGATCTCCGTGCGGCGAGTGAGATTAATGAATTTCAAATGCGGTCGTCAGTGTCTCTTTAACTTTTCTATCATGGCCGTAATTCTCTGAACAGTCAGTTTCCCGAGCAGTCTAAATACTGGTCGCATGAAAGGAGAAACGGAGTCGCAGCGCGATCCAAACAGCCACCTCGAGCGGGATATTTGTATCCACATCTTTACTGTTTCCTCCGCCATGGTCGGCGTTTGCCTGACCGTCATTGGATTGATTCGCGTTGTGATCACACTCGGAACCGCGGACACGTTAGCGGACGATTTTCTGGCCGGCGATGCGCTGCTGTTTCTGATTTCTTGCCTGCTTTCTTACTGGGCGCTTCGCTCGCGGGGGCTGCGCCGAATGCATCGTCTTGAAAGAATCGCAGATGGAATATTTATCATGGCAATGATTGGGATGGTGGTGATTTGCGCGTTGATCACTTATACGATTTCTATTCCGGCCCGGTAGATCGCTGATTAAAGAACCTCTTCGAAAATCCGCAGCCAATTTCCGCGCAGGACCTTTTCGATCTCCTCGTCGGTAAAACCGCGCTCGATGAGTTTGCGGGTCAAATTTCGTGCGTGCGAATGATTCGTTAGGTCGGCAATGAAGTGCGGCTTGGTCAACTTTGCCGAAAGCTCGGTCCGCACCTTCTCAGGCAGTTGCTGAAAGAGATACTCGCAAAAATCAAAACCGATCCCGACGCCGTCGATTCCGATGAGACCTATCACGTGCTCAATGTGATCGACATAACGATCGAGCGTGCTCGTTTCGGCATTCGGACCAACGAGAATTGCATTTACCCCGACAACGCCATCGCGCTTACCGATAATCTTGATTTGTTCGTCGCTGATGTTGCGCTCGATGTCGTAAAACTTTCGTACGTTCGTGTGCGAAACGATGAGCGGCTTGCTCGTAAGATCGATAATGTCCTCGAATCCTTTTGGATTGATGTGAGCCAGATCGATGAGGATACCAAGCCGCTCGCACTCGCGCACGACGTCGCGGCCGAAATTCGTCAGGCCGTCGCAAGGCGAACCGCTTTGCTTGAAAATCCCGCCGCTGCCCGCGGCGTTTCGGCGCGCATGCGTTAAACCAACCGACCGCAGGCCGAGCTCGTAAAACGTGCGCAGCAAATTCAAATCGTCGCCTAACGGCTCTACGCCTTCCATCGTGATGACCAACGCGATTTTGTTCGCAGCCCGAGCTTGCTCGATCTCGGCAAACGTTTTGCAGATCGCAAACCGATCCGTTTGCTCCACTTCAGCATACAAGCGCGCGACCTGATCGAGCGCGACACGCAAACCCATTTCTGGCAGATAACGATCCTCGACGTAAATTGCCACACCGAGCACGCCGATACCGCCAGCTTCAAATTCTGGCAAAAAGTGCGAGACGAGAACGCCGGGCCGATCACGCTTTTCGTACAAATCGATCAGCAGATCGAAATGAAAATCGACAACTGCACCGGCGTGCAGCTGGTCGATTCTTTGTTCGATGGATTTTTCGTAGCATCATCTGGGCGGCGGTCTGTGACCGCCGAGTTTTCAAGAAAACCGCGGATACGATGCGGATGTACGACGAAGAGGGATTCTGGGAAGAGCCATGTCCGCGTAGCCTGGCGATCGCGCCCTGGTGATCGGCGAACTTTCGTCCCTTAACGCGCTGCATGGCGCTTGAGCGAACACCGCTAGCGAACCGTTACGCGACTGCGGACAGAAGATTCTTCTATTTGTTGCTCGCGACGATTTGACGGCGCAGGTTTTGGTCAGATCCGACTCCGGTCATTCACTCTTTGAATTTTTGCGTCCTGCTGTTTGAGCCGAGCAATAACGTTCTCCATTTGCCTTCTGCTTTGTTCGGCTGAATGGCCGCGCGGAACTAGAACGTTCTCGCTGCTCGTTGCTGTGCCACGGATTGACTTTGAGCTCGGTTGATCTGCACGCTTGTTGTTCTTCAACTTTCCGATGCTCTTTCAGAAACTCATTGAGCAACATCGCGTTTATCGCATCTCTGCGATAGTTAGAGATTTTGTCCTCTCCCGTCTCGCACGACCAGTTCCGGGTTCACCTCGGCCACTTCTTCGGCAATCAGCCCAAAGTCGAGCGTCTGCGTGGGATCAATCTCCTTCTTGTAGTGGAAGGTGACCGGTTTGAGCGCATAGAGCGTTTCGCTGGCTTTGTCCATCGGTTTGATGTCCTGTTTGTAACGTTGCGAGGAAACTCCGTGACCAAGTCTGCCGTCGAGCAGTCTCACCGTCACGCCGTCGATGCCACTGACAATCGGCTGGGCGAGCGTGTTCACGTTGCGGATGTATGTGCTGTTGCTAACTCCAGCCTCACCTGAGACAAATGCACCAATGCACACGTTTCCATCACCGTCGATACTTGTTCCTGCTGCTGCCCCGACGGCAGTGTTTTGATCGCCACTTACGTTGTTAACGAGCGCGGCGTTGCCGAATGCGCTGTTCTGCTGTCCAACGGCGTTGTTCAGAAGCGCATTCGTACCGAATGCGCTGTTCGCGAAGCTCCCGTTGTGAGACAGCGCTTGATAACCGAATGCGTTATTTTCCTCGCCCAAGCTGTTGGTAAAAAGCGCTTGATAGCCGAAGCCACAGTTGAACCTGCCACCGGTATTGCTGTAGAGCGCTTGAGAACCGGTGGCCGTATTGAAGTTGCCTGCGTTGACGCCGCCCTCGTTGCTAAAGAGCGCTTGATAACCAGTGGCCGTGTTGTCGGTGCCGTTGACGTTATTAAAGAACGCGAAAGCGCCGACAGCCGTGTTGCGCTCGCCGCTGTCATTATAGACCATGGCATCCGTTCCAATAGCCGTGTTCTGTGTGCCGGTGGTGTTAAGTAAAAGCGCTGCTGCGCCAACTGCGGTATTGGAATCCGCGTTGTTGAGAACCAGCGTTCCCGCGCCAAAGCCAGTGTTGAAACTGCCAGTGGTGACTGTCTCGAGCGAAAACCAGCCAACGCCTGTATTGCCAAGGCCACTGGTGAGGCTTTTGAGCGCATTAGTCCCTTCTGCCGTGGTGTACCCGGGGTAGCCGCCGTCCGGTGCCGGAACAACGGCTTCCATTTGTGGCAAAAGCCCAAAGCAAGCAAGTGCCAGGAATATTGTTGTGAATATGACATTTCGATTTTTCATGGTTGTCCTTTTGTTAATGGCGTCAGCAATACAAAATTCGCCAAGGCTTTGGCGAGGAAAATCGCACGCCCTCTCCAAGCCTCCAAAACCTGTGCCGCGTTCGATGTTCGCGTCGGACGGTTACCTGCTCAGCTCAAGCAGGATTGGTATCTCTGCGCTTAGAACCCAATTCCCCGCTTGTCATGTCGACCGGAGTCGAGACACCTCTGGATAAATGCCCTTAGAGATTCCTCGGCTTCGCTCGGAATGACAGGTAAAAAAAAGGCGAAGATGTTATTTGCTCAGCTCAAGCATGCGCAGAATTGGGATCTCTGCGCGTTTGCGCACCGGCTCGGGCAACGTGATCTCCGGTTCCATGTTCAACAGCGCGTCGTACGCTTTCTCCAACGTGTTCATCTTCATGAACCGGCATTCGCCGCAAAAGCAATTGTCTGTCGGGCCGGGAATGAATGTTTTGCCGGGGATTTCTTTGCGCAGCCGATGCAACAATCCGGCTTCGGTCACGACAATGATCTCGCGCGCGGGCGATTCTCTGCAAAAGGTCACCATCTTTTCAGTGGAACAAACTTCATCAGCCAGCATCCGCACCGCGTAAGTGCACTCCGGATGCGCAACGACCGGCGCATCTGGATATTGTTCGCGGATTTTGCTTATGCTGCGCGCCGTGAACTCGACGTGCACGTAACAGGTGCCCTGCCACAAATCCATCTTGCGTCCGGTCCGTTCCATCACCCATGCGCCGAGATTTTGGTCTGGGACAAAGAGAATATTTCGATCAGCAGGCGCTGCGCGCACGATCTTGTCGGCATTGCCGCTGGTGCAAATCACGTCGGCCAGCGCTTTCACACCGGCGCTGCAGTTGATGTAAGCGATCACGTAGTAGTTTTTGTCCGCGTGCTGTTTCAGAAATTCCGCCAGCTTGTCCGGCGGACACGATTCCGAAAGCGAGCAGCCAGCCTCGAGATCCGGCAAAATCACGCGCTTGGTCGGATTGATAATCTTGGCTGTTTCCGCCATGAAATGGACGCCACAAAACAAGATCACGTCGGCGTCGGTTTTCGCTGCCTGGTAACTCAAGCCCAGCGAGTCGCCAACGAAATCGGCGACGTCCTGCAACTCCGGCACCTGATAGTTATGCGCGAGAATGACTGCGTTCCGCTCACGCTTGAGCTCTAATAGTTCTTCGGCGAGATCGACGACCGAAATTTATGCCGGCGCTTACCATCGGCTAATATGGTGGTTTCCAAGGGAATTACAATAGCAAGGCTTGTAGAGGCGCTCGCCGCGGCGAGCGCCTTCGGCGGCTGACACGGCCGCCGCTACAACGCGAGCGCTGCGCGCATCGTTTCGATCGGCGCTTCTTGGTTGAACCAGATGGAAAATGAGAGCGCGCCTTGATACAGCAACATGGACAAACCATTCGCGCCGCGCGCGCCCGCCTCCTCTGCTGCGCGAAGCAAAGCCGTCTTCGATGGTCCGTAAACGCAGTCGAAAACAATGTGATGCGGTGCAACCAACCGCGCCGGGATCGGTGAGGGATCGCTCGGATTCATTCCGAGCGGCGTAGCATTAACGATGAGATCGATATCGGCAAGCTGACTTCGCATTGTCGATTCATCCCACGCGGCCGCTTCAATCCGCGCGGTCGGTCCTAACACCCGGGGTCCGGAAAAAAACGGCCGCAATTGCTGTGCGAGCGCGTTCGCTTTTTCCAGCGTGCGATTTACCAAAACGAGGCGCTCACAATTTTCCAGCGCGCATTGCCAGGCTATGGCACGCCCAGTTCCGCCGCCGGCGCCAATGATCATGACCCGCAGATCGCGCAGATCGATCGAGAATTCATTACGAATCGCTCGCAGGAATCCTTCACCGTCCGTATTCGAACCAATTAGTTTTTCATCGCGAACGCGAATCGTGTTTACTGCGCCGGCGCGAGTTGCGGATTCGTCTGCCTCATCGATTTGTGTGAAGGCCGCGATCTTGTGCGGCACGGTCAGATTAATTCCAACGAAGTCGAGCTTGCGCAAAAACAGCAGCGCTGATCTCAGTTCGTTCGCGCGAATGTGAAAGCGCGAATATTGCATGTCGATCCCGCGCGTGCCCAGCGCGGCATTTTGCATTTGCGGCGAGAGCGAATGCGCGACCGGATCACCAAAAACGCCGAGCCGAATTGGGGGATCGAGATCTCTTGCAACAGCAGACCAGTTCTCAAGATCCGCAAGAGTGTAACGCTCGGTGGTTTGCTTTTGTTCCATCGCTTGAGCATCGAGGGATTTTGTATTTGTGGCAAAATGGACGCATCGACAGCAAAACTCTGGGGAGCACAGGCTGCCAGCCTGTTCTTTTCGGCAGCTTGCCGAAAAGCTTTTCACGTGATTAGCATTGCGTGCGCAAAGGGTGTCGTCGGCAAGCTGCCGACGACTGCAGGCTAGCAGCCTGCGCTCCCCGGAAGAAGAATCATGCCCGAAAGTTGTCGATCTCGAGTGTTCGCCGATAGTTTCGCACGAGCGCAATGACAGCTTCGACTGAAAAACCGCCGTCGGACTTTATTCGCGACATTGTCGCGGAGGACGTTCGCGCGGGAAAATACAAACAAATCCGGACGCGTTTTCCACCCGAGCCGAATGGTTATCTGCACATCGGCCACGCGAAATCGATTTGTCTGAATTTCGGGATCGCGCGCGAGTTTGGCGGCATTTGCAACATTCGCATGGACGACACGAACCCAGCGAAAGAGGAAGCGGAATACGTCAGATTCAATCATGACTGACGTGCATTGGTTGATCGATGGCTGGGCGGATAATCATCTTGGCGGCGCGCCGCTCTACGCCTCGGATTATTTCGACAGGTTCTACGAATACGCGGTCGATCTTGTGCGCAAGGGTAAGGCCTATGTGGACGACATGTCGCCGGAGCAAACGGACGAATATCGGCGCATTGGAAAGGAAAGTCCCTTTCGCAACCGATCGGTCGAGGAAAATCTCGATTTGTTTGCGCGAATGAAAGCGGGCGAGTTCGCGGATGGCGCGCGCACGTTGCGGGCGAAGATCGACATGAGTGCACCGAACGTCTGGCTGCGTGATCCGGTGCTCTATCGCATCCGGCACGCGTCACATCATCGGACAGGCGACAAATGGTGCATTTATCCGATGTACGACTGGGCGCACACGCTCAGCGATTACATCGAAGGGCATCACGCACTCCGTTTGCACGCTTGAATTCGAAGTGCACCGGCCGCTTTACGATTGGATTCTCGACGCGCTCGAACTGCCCGAGCCGCGTCCGCATCAATACGAATTTGCGCGGCTCAATCTCACTTACTCGGTCATCAGCAAGCGCAAACTGATTCAGCTCGTGAACGAAAAACTGGTGAACGGCTGGGACGATCCGCGCATGGTCACGATTTCCGGATTGCGCCGGCGCGGCGTCACTCCCAGCGCGTTGCGGACGTTCGCCTACAACATCGGCATCACGAAATATCCGAGCATGACCGACATGGCGGTGCTCGAACACACGATGCGCGACGAATTCAATCGCACCGCCACGCGCCGGCTGGCCGTGCTGCGGCCGATCAAAGTTGTGCTCACGAATTATCCCGAAGGAAAAACCGAAGAGCTCGATGCCATCAATAATCCGGAAGATCCAAATGCCGGAACACGGAAAATTCCATTCAGCCGCGAGCTTTACATCGAGCGCGACGATTTCATGGAAACGCCGCCACCGAAATATCTTTCGGCTGCGACCGGGTGGCGATGTGCGGCTGAAATACGCTTACATCATCAAGTGCGATGAAGTAGTGAAAGATGAAGCCGGTAATGTGACGGAGCTGCGTTGCACAGTTGATCTGGACAGTAAATCAGGCGGGCCGACTGCGGATCGCAAAGTGAAAGGCACCATTCACTGGGTAAGCGCGGCGCATGCAATCGATGCCGAAGTTCGATTATATGATCGGCTGTTCAGTGTTCCCGAACCCGACGCCGAGCGGTGATTTCAAATCGTTCATCAATCCCAATTCGCTGGAAGTGGTGAACGCGAAATGCGAACCCGCGCTTGCGAACGCGCGTGCCGAAGAGCGTTATCAATTTGAACGTCTCGGCTATTTCGCGCTTGATCCTGATTCCACGTCCGAAAAACAGATCTGGAATCGCACGGTCACGCTGAGGGATACATGGGCGAAAGAGGCGAAGAAATAATTTGCGTGCATGCTGAGCGCCTGCCCGACAACGCGACGGTATGTCGAGGTTCTGCCGAGCCATTGTAGGGCAAGCGCGTCGCTTGCCGTGGTTTTAGAACCTGGAAAGCGCGCGATCGATGCGCGCGAGCACTTTCTCTTTTCCGAGAACTTCCAGCAGATGATAGAGGCTCGGTCCCACATTGCTGCCCGTCACTGCCAGACGCGTCGGATGAACGATAGCGCCAACTTTGACGCCGAGTCTTGACGCCGTGCTTTTTAGTGTCGTTTCGATGTTATCAGCATCGAATTTCTCGAGCGCCCTTAAGGCCTCGCGAACCGCTTCGAGTCGTGGCTTGTTCTCCGCGGTAAAATGTTTCGCTACGCCTTGCGGATCGTAATCGAAATCATCGGTGAAATAAAACCCACAATAGGCGGGCAGCTCGTCGAACGTGTTGATCTTGCCTTTGCAGGTTTGCAACGCCGCGCGGACGTATTTCTCTGGGTAATTATCGACCTTTATGCCGCTCGACTTCAGCCTCGCCACGGCGAGATCGTAAAACTCGGAGTCGCTCAGCTCGCGCGCATACTCGCCGTTCAACCAATGTAATTTGTCGGGATCGAATGTTGCCGAACTGCGCCCGATGTTTTTAAGATCAAAAATCCGGACGACTTCATCAACGTCGATTTTCTCCCGGTTATCTTTGGGCGACCAACCCAGCAGGCAGAGATAATTGCGCACCGCCGCCGGGAGATAACCGCGCCGGATGTAATACTCCACGCGCGCGCCTTCGTCGCGCTTGCTCATTTTTGTGCCGTCTCGATTCAGGATTAGCGGGATGTGCGCGTAATGCGGGGGCGTCGCGCCGAGCGCGCGGATGATCTCGATGTGTTTCGGCGTGTTGGAAAGATGATCTTCGCCGCGGATCACGTGCGAGATTTTCATTTCGAGATCATCAATCACATTCACGAAATGAAAAATCCATGAGCCATCGGGACGCCGGATGGTCATGTCCGGATGCGTTGCCGGATTGCTGAGATCGAAATCGATTTTCCCGCACACAATGTCATCCACGATGACGTGCTCGCGCGGCGAACGAAATCGTAGCGCGCCCTGGTCCTCGAAGATATGACCGGAGTCCTGCAGGTTTTTCAGGTAACGCTCGTAAAGTTCAGTGCGTTCACTCTGCAAATACGGTCCAAACTCGCCGCCGACATGCGGGCCTTCGTCCCGGTTCAGACCCAGCCATTCCAGCCCTTCGTAAATGGCCGCCATCGCTTCCTCGGTGTTTCGCTTGATATCGGTGTCTTCGATGCGCAGCACGAATTTCCCGCCGTGGTGCCGCGCAAACAGCCAGTTGAACAGCGCAGTGCGCGCCCCGCCGATATGCAGATAGCCAGTAGGCGAGGGGGCGAAACGAACGCGTATTTCGGAACTCATTCAATTGTCATCCTGAGCGAAAGCGAAGGATCTCGCAAATCCTCGATACATGTGAGGTCCCTCGCTCCGCTCGGGATGATGACCTTGCTTACACGGATTTTCGCAGATGTTGTAGCCGCTTCGCTGTGCGAAGCGCCGGCGGGAGGTCTTTTACACTCGCAAGCTACGCGTCTCACAGAGACGCGGCTACAGTTCACTCAATAAAGATTCTTCCCGCGCGGCGGCGCGCATGGCGATCTCGCGCGAGATTAACTTTCGCAAAGGGAGCTTCCCGATCAGCGAGCGAACGCACGCGCTCGATTACGTCAAACGCAACTTCAGAGATGTTTTGCGCGCGCAGCCATTTCAAGATCGTGCGGCGCTGGAGCGCAACGGGTAGCGCGCGGAGTTTTGGGACCGAAAGATCTGGATTGGTTGAATCAGGCAACTCGTTGTCGATCCAGCTTTCTTCGTCGGCGGCGATGATGGCTGTGCGCCAGATATTCTGCCGAATATTTCTGCCGAGGATTTTTTCCAGATATGGAATGATACGGTTGCGAACGCGGTTGCGCATTGGCGCCAGATTTTTGTTGGACGCGTCTTCGCGGAATTTCAGCCGACGTTCGCGCACATAGTCGTCGATCTCAGTCCGCCAGACTGAGAGCAGGGGGCGCACGATCGCCAAGTCGACATTGTCGACGCGCCGTGTGGAGACATCGCGCATGGCAGCCAGACCGGTAAGGCCGGCGCCCCGGATCAAGTTGAACAGAAACGTCTCAACCAGATCGTCGGCGTGATGCGCCAGGAAAATCGTCCGGCACCCATGGCGCTTCGCGGCTTTGGCGAAAAATGAGTAACGCGCCTGACGTGCCGCGGTTTCGATCGACATCTTCTTTTTCTTTGCAAGCGCACGAACGTTTGCCGCGCCGAGTTCAAAATCTACACGGTATTTCGCGGCGAGTTTTTCCACAAAGCGCGCGTCGGCGTCGCTGGATCGTCCGCGCAACTGATGATTCAAATGGCAAACAATCAGTTTCTTGTAACCGAGATTGATCAGCCAGTGTAGCAGCGCCACTGAATCGCGCCCACCGGAAACGCCGATCAAGTAGCGAGCACTGTTTGGGAAATCTCCTGTGATTTTTTTTTCTTCGATCAACCGCATCGATGATGCAATTTCAACTGCGAAAACGTCCAACGCCACATCAAACGTCCAATGGCCATTGCAGAGAGTAAGACAAATCTTGCGACCAGCGGCGTCCTCATTTCGATGAGGAAATTCGTTCGCCTTTTCCTTTACGGAATCTGTTTCGCCTCTTTTGTGCCAGCGAACGGAACCGCAGCGAACACACAAATCCCGCAAGCGAAATATCGGCCGCCGGAAAACGTCACGATGATCGAACTTCACGGGACAAGTGAAGCCGGTGGCCTAACCGGTCGTTTCACGATGATTGTGGATCTTCGTTCCGGACGCTACGTCGTTCAACGGGACTACGGCATTTACAGCGAGGCAGCGGGCTTCGATGGACGACTGGGTTGGAAACGCGACCGCTCCGGTGCTTCACATTTTCTCGATTCGGATCCAGGCCGCGCCATCACTGCGACCGAGGCGTGGCTCTTCCGTCGCGGCTGGTGCGAGGGCGAAAACGTTGCGACCAAGGTGGAACCGCGTCCCGACGAAAAAGATGGCGAGGTAAGGGAAGCGGTTTGGAATGTAACGCCGAAGGGCGGGATTCCGGTTTTGCTTCGGTTTGAAAAAGCGAACGGCTTGTTGCGTCAATCCGAGGTCAGTCTTTGGAGCAGCCGATTGGTCCGGCATTATTCGGATTGGCGCGAAATCGATGGCGTCCTCATTCCCTTCGCTGAGAAAGACGAGTCTCCGGAAGACGAATCGCTCGAACTAATCAAGATCGAATCCGCAAAAGTGAACCCGCAGAATGTCAGCGCCAAAATTTTCGAGCGACCGCCGAACATTCACGATTATGCGATTAACGGCGACAAAATTTCTACCACTGTGCCATATGAGGATGACGGTGTGGGTCGAATTTTTGTCCCGGTGTTCATCGATGGCAAAGGACCTTATCCATTCGAGATCGATACCGGCGGCCATTTGATTTTGACATCGGCGACGGCCGAAAAATTGAACCTGAAGCCGGTCGGCAACGCGAGTGCAACGGGTGGAGGCAGTGGCGTATTGCACGAGGGAACGGTTCGCGCTAAGGAGATCCGAATTGGCGACGCTGTGATTCGCGATCAACCAGTCTGGGTCATACCGTTGCCGGATTCATCGAACGATCGTGGGCCACGCGCCCCTCGGGCAGGGTTTCTGGGACTGGAACTGTTCGAGCGTTTCGCAGTCAAGGTCGATCGCAAAGCAAAGACGGTAACGTTGACGCCACTGGAAAAGTTTGACGGAAAGGCACAAGGCTTTCGGCTTCCGATTTATTTCACGGAGGATGCTCCTCTCGCCCGCGGAAGTTTCAATGGAGTCTCCGGCGATTTTGAATTAGACAGCGGAAATGCGGGCCCTGCGATTATCGAAGGTTATTGGGCACACGAACACGATTTGGAAAGCTTGCTTGCGCGCGGACTGCCTTGGGCAGGCAGCGGTGTGGGCGGCGATTACGGCGAAAAACTTAGCCGCGGCGACGTCACGTTGGGGCCAATCAAATTTCCGCACGAGGTGGTGAGTTACGCCGGTCTGGTGCAACGCGGTTCCGAATCGACGAAACTTCAGGCCGGCGTAGTGGGAGAATCTTCGCTCTATCAATTCGATATGGTTTACGACTACGCGCGCGAACAAGTTTGGATCGATCCGAAAACAAATGTTCCTCGTCGCGCGTTTAATCGTGCAGGCCTTCGACTGAAGAAGGAGAAGCCGAACGCGTTCACGGTTGCTTTTGTTGTACCGAATTCTCCGGCGCAAACTGCAGGAGTAAAAAATGGCGACCAAATCCTTTCCATAAGTGAGAAGCCAGCCTCGCAACTTTCCTACTCGGACACAGTCGTGATCTTCAGCCAATCCGAGGGAACAAAGATTACGCTGCTCGTTAGTCCGAAAGGTGGCGGGCCAATGCGTCGTGTAGGCTTGCAGTTAAAAGAGATGCTTCCGTGATTGCGGTCGACGTCGGCGGGGGCGTCCGTCGGCGATCTGAAAGCTCCACCCCCAAATTTATTTGAATCCAATTCATGGCGGCGCCGCATCCAACGTTCAAAACCAATAATGAACAATCAACCAACCTTAGACAAAGCGGGAACTCCGCGGCGTCTTAAAATTATGAACAACGAAGCTCAATCAATATACGGGCTCCTGGTCGACTCGGAGGAGAAGGGCCGGAGCAGGATGGAAACAGCGGTTTATGCGACTTGCATTCTGAGCGTGGTCGCCGCGATCTGCCAATTCATCGCGCAACCGACCCCAACCCCATTCGGTGATGGGTTGGCGCCAGAGCAACCAGTGCCGGTCATGTCGCAACACGCCGTGGATGCAGCGACTAAGACGAAGTCTTGAAAAAGAAACGTGGGCAAGAGGTCTGAGTTCTTAAGAGACAGGACAACAAAACTCGGCGGTACATGGGTGGGCTTGACAATGAATGAACGTTCATTCATCTTCCCAAACCTATGTCACAGCCCCAGCAAGAGTCTTCCAATCCAGATCGACGTTCCCAAATCCTTGATGCCGCTCTAATCTGCTTTGCCAAACGCGGATTTCATCAGGCCAGCATGCACGACATCAGTGCCGAGGCTGGGATCAGCGTCGGCCTGATCTATCGCTACTTCGAAAATAAGGAGGCAGTCATCTCCGCGATGGCGGACCGCCACAAAAAAGAGATTGGCGAGATGTTGGAACGCGCGCGCCAGGCGCCGACGCTGCTCGAGTCGCTCGAAATTCTTTTCACCGCCCATTGCTGTGAGGACGAGCCGCGAGTTATCTCTGCGTTCGTCGTTGATCTTTACGCGGAAGCGTCACGGAATCCGCGCGTCGCCGATTTAGTGCGCGATGTTTTGAAGACCGCGATGGATGGCGTGACTGAACTTATTCAGCGGGCGCCCGAAGCTCAAAACGCGGAGCCCGGTCTGACTCCAAGCGAATTGGCAGAACTAATTTTCGCCGTCGCGCGCGGAATGTTGATGTTCGATGTGTTGCGCCCCCAGGAAATGACCGCAGCTGAACGGCGCGCGCGACAACTGGAAGTGACGCGAACGCTCTGGCGTTTGCTGTTCAAACCGGAGGCAGAACTCGCTTATGCATGACGTGGCGAAAAGTATTTCATCTGTTCCAGTGCAATCGAACGTAAGACCGCGGCGACGCCGAGGTCTTGGCGTTGCCATAGGTCTGCTCGTCGCCATTGTTGTTTTTGTTCTCGGCATCAAAGCGCTGCAAATCGGCAAAATGATGAGCATGCCGAAGATGATGCCCTCGGTCACTGTCACCAGCGCGCCGGTAAAAGAAGAAGATTGGGCTCCGATGTTATCGGCGGTGGGATCCGTGAGCGCTGCGCAAGGCGCCATTGTGTCCGCCGAGCTCGCTGGCGTTGTGAGCGAAATCAATTTCGAAAACGGCTCGGAGGCAAAAAAAGGCGAAATGCTCATGAAACTCGATGCGTCGCAAGAGGAAGCACTTATGCGATCTGCAGAAGCTGAAGCGCAGCTGGCTCGGACGGACCTCGAACGCGCCCGCGATCTTGCCATGAGGAAGGTCGTTTCAAGCGCCGAGCTCGACGCTGCCCAATCAAAATTCACGCGACTGAACGCCGTTGTCGATCAGATGCGCTCTAATATCGCGAAGAAGACGGTTATCGCGCCGTTCGACGGACAGCTCGGTATTCGTCAGGTGAACGTTGGACAAATGATCAATGCGGGTCAGCAAGTTGTCGCGCTGACGTCACTGGATTCGGTGTACGTCGATTTCGCCTTGCCAGAACAACATCTCTCCAAACTGACCAAGGATTTGGAAGTACAGGTGCGAGTCGATGCCCTTCCAGGACGCGAATTCAAAGGCAAACTGACCGCGATTAATTCCATGCTGGACTCGGTCACTCGCAATGTGCCGTTGCAGGCGACATTCGAAAATCCCGATCACGCGCTGCATCCGGGGATGTTCGCGAAAGTGAACGTGATGTTACCTGAAACAAAAAAGGCTATCGTGATTCCCGGCGCGGCTGTGTCTTATGCGCCGTACGGCGATTCGGTGTTTGTGATCGAAAAACAAAAGGACCCGAAGAGCGGAAAGGAATCACTCGTGCTCCGTCAACAATTTGTGCGGATTGGAGAAGTGCGAGGAGACTTTGTTGCAGTTCTGAAAGGGTTGAAGGCAGGCGAGGAGGTCGTGGGAACCGGAGTGTTCAAGTTACGCAATGGAATGGTGGTAACGATTAATAACGATCTGGCGCCAAAGCCGGAGTTGAACCCAAACCCGGCAGACACCTAAACAGAAAATCCGAAGCACGAATATCGAAATTCGAAGCAATCTCGAATGAAAAAGTTGCCATCGATAGGAAGCGCAGCCAGAGACCTTGGTTAATTTGAATTTTGGTATTCGAATTTTTTCGGATTTCGAAATTCGGATTTCGAATTTTTGCAATGAAATCGTTCACTGATCTTTTCATCAAGCGGCCGGTGCTGGCGATGGTGGTCAGTTTTGTGATCCTCATCGCCGGATCGAAAGCAGTGTTGCCGATTCTTTTTCCCAACCTCGCAGGTCTGGGCGGTCTGAATGTGCGGCAATATCCGCGGAGCGATATCGCTTCGATTAGCATAACTACAGTTTACGTCGGCGCGGATGCAGAACTGGTTCGCGGATTCATTACGACGCCTCTCGAGCGCGCAATCGCGGCAGCCGATGGCATCGATTACATCCAGTCGCAAAGCAAACAAGGGCAATCAGTGATCACTGCGCGTCTTAAACTGAATTACGACGCCAACAAGGCACTCTCTGATATCAGCTCCAAAGTTGACGCGATCCGGCGCGATCTGCCTCCGGAATCTGAAATTCCCGTAATCGAAATTCAGTCGGCGGATTCGCAGCGAGCCTCAGCCTACTTAAGCTTCACCTCAGACATTCTTCAGCCGAACGAAGTCACCGACTACCTCGTGCGGTTGGTGCAGCCGCGATTGACCGCCGTCGGCGGCGTGCAGAAGGCGGACATCCTCGGCGGCCGCTACTTCGCGATGCGAATCTGGATGAAACCTGATCGCATGGCGGCGCTCAACATCTCGCCGGCGCAAGTTCGCACCGCCCTTGCGCGCAACAATTATCTCGCGGCGGTGGGAAGCACAAAGGGCTCTCTGCTTCAGGTGAATCTCACGGCGAATACTGATCTTCACAACGCAGACGATTTCAAAAAGCTCGTTGTCCGCGCAGGACAAAGGGACCCTGGTCAGGCTGGGGGATATAGCCGACGTGGTGCTCGGCGCAGAAGACTACAACGCCGAAGTGCGGTTCTCGGGGCAAAAAGCGGTCTTCATGGGCATCTACGTTCTTCCGAATGCGAACTCCGTTGACGTGATCAAGCGAGTGCGCGTGGAGATGGAGCAGATCAAACGCGAACTGCCCACGGGGCTGACCGCTGAAATTGCGTACGACGCGACCGCTTACATCAACGACGCGATCAACGAAGTCGTAAAGACGCTGATCGAGACGCTGCTCATCGTAATGCTGGTGATCTTCTTGTTCCTCGGTTCGTTCCGCGCCGTCATCGTGCCCGTGGTGGCGATCCCGATTTCACTGATCGGCGCGATGTTCCTCATGCAGGTATTCGGGTTCTCGCTGAACCTACTGACGCTGCTGGCGATTGTGCTTTCCGTCGGATTGGTGGTGGACGACGCGATCGTCGTTGTTGAAAACGTGGAGCGTCACATGCACGAAGGAATGTCGCGCATGAACGCAGCGCTCAAGGGTGCGCGCGAGCTCGTCGGCCCCATCATTGCGATGACGCTTACGCTGGCGACCGTTTACACTCCGATAGCGCTCCAGGGTGGATTAACCGGCGCGCTCTTCCGCGAATTCGCTTTGACGCTTGCAGGCGCTGTGCTTATCTCCGGCATCGTTGCGCTCACGCTTTCGCCAATGATGGCGGCGCATTTGCTGCGTCCCGAGCACGTCGATCACGGATTCAGCGGCTGGGTTAATCGCACATTTGACCGTTTCCGCGAGTGGTATGGCAGTCATCTCGATCGGACTCTCAACGCGCGACCGGCGGTCTATCTCGTTTGGGGAGGAATCTCAGCCCTTGCGGTTTTCATGTTCGTTATGGTTCCGAAGTTCGGCTCAAAGGAGTTGGCGCCGACGGAAGATCAGGGAGTGATTTTTGGAGTTATGACTGCGCCGGCCAACGCCACCATCGACGACACAATTCGGTACGCCGATGCAGCTGGGCAAGTTTTCCACGACGTCCCGGATACGCGTTTCACATTTCAAATCACATTTCCGGATAACGGTTTTGGCGGGATGGTTTTGAAGCCATGGGGCACACGCAAAACAAAGACTGACGCGTATCTTCCGGGAATCCAGCAGAAGCTCGGAGCGATTCCCGGTATTCAAATGTTTCCGGTGATGCCGTCTGCTCTTCCGGGCAGCGATAGCTTCCCGGTGAGTTTCGTCATTACGTCTACCGCCGATCCGGAGCGAATTCTGGAATTAGCCCAACAACTTCAGGGGAAAGCAATGCAGAGCGGCCTGTTTCGATTCACGGACATCGACACAAAGATCGATCAGCCGCAGGCGGAGGTTTTTTTCAATCATGACAAAGTGGCGTCGCTTGGCCTGGACATGCAACAAGTGGGAGCCGATCTCACCGCAGCCATCGGCGGGAATTATGTCAATCGTTTCAACATTGCCGGACGCAGTTACAAGGTCATTCCGCAGATCAAGCGGATTGATCGTCTGAATCCGCAGCAGTTAGAGAACATCTACGTAAGCGGCCCGAACAACAAGCTCATCCCACTGAGCACTGTCTCGTCGATCAAGCACAAGACCGTAGCTCGTTCACTCAATCGGATGCAGCAACTTAACGCCGTCACCATCAGCGGAGTTCCCACACGATCGCTCGATTCAGCCTTAAAATTTCTCGAAGACGAAGCGCGTAAGATTCTGCCCAAAGGTTACGTTATCGATTACACTGGCGAGTCGCGGCAGCTGCGCACGGAAGGCGACAAGTTTGTTCCCGTGTTTGTGTTGGCGATCGTGCTGATCTTTTTGGTCCTGGCCGCGCAGTTCAACAGCTTTCGCGATCCGTTCATCGTTCTGTTGGGCTCAGTGCCGCTGGCGCTTTTCGGCGCGGTGATCTTCATGTTTTTGAAGATGCCGTTTGGAACATTTTTCACGAACGGATGGACTACGTCCCTAAACATTTACTCACAGGTGGGTTTGGTAACGCTGGTCGGGCTTGTCTCCAGAAACGGGATCCTGATTGTGCAGTTCGCAAACGAAATGCAACGCAAAGGCATGGACAAACTTAGATGCGGTCGCGCAAGCCGCCCGGATTCGGTTGCGACCGATTATGATGACGAGCGCCGCCACTGTCGCAGGTCACTTCCCGCTCACACTGGTCAGCGGCGCCGGTGCGGCAGCCCGAAACTCAATCGGTCTTGTACCTTGTCGGCGGGATGAGCATCGGAACGATCTTTACGCTTTTCATCGTCCCATCGCTCTACATGCTCCTCGCCAAAGAGCATCACGAAAAATCTCTTATGGACGTAGGCTGGGAGGAGGCACCCGAAGATGTCGATCTGCCCGGCAGAACCCGAGCCCGCGCTGGCGCCGCACGGAGACGCCAACGGTGACGGCTGGAAGAAATAATCAAAGGAGGGACGGTTGAGCAGCCGTCACCCCTTTAGACAAAACGAGAGCCTCAGTGAGTTTCCTCACTGAGGCTTTATTTTGCAGCCCCGAACCCCTTCGGGGCTGCTCACCCCGGAGATTTCGCCAGGTCAGTGCGCTTGGCTATTTTCGTCACGACCCGGCTTATTCTTGCTTTAGCGCATCTCTCTGCCAGGAGTTGTGCCCCGGAATTCGGCCAACTCGGTCGAGTTGCTGATCTTTGTGACGAACCAGGGTTCCGGTCCGACACTCGCCGTCACCTGCTCCACGATGGCCTTGCCGATTGGCGTCGGCCCGAAGGCGATCGAAATGACGCAGCCTTAGCGATGGTGATGTAGTTTTGTCCTCTGTTTTGGCAGAGGAACAGCCCCTGTTCGCCATCGAGCAGGCTTGCCAGGTCTAGCCCACTCACTGGCACGTTGATTTC
>CAVUGV010000022.1:0-245865 GCA_963741065.1 uncultured Verrucomicrobiae bacterium
ACCGTATTGATCGAGCCTTCTCTCAGCTTCTTCTTCACTCAAACCGGCTTGGTTGTCCAGCCTCTGAAAAAGCTCTTCAACACTGATCGTAGCCAGTTCCTCAACCTGCTTGGAAACGCCTGAGACTTGGACCGCTTGTTTGTTGTTCATCCGAACCGCAAAGTTGCGCCTGGTTGTGCCAGCGCTATACCCAATGGATTACAACAGTGTGCCGCGAAGAATGAATAGCGCCACGTTGAAATAAATTACCAGTCCCGTTACGTCGACCAGCGTGGCGACGAATGGCGCTGATGACGCCGCCGGATCGAGTCCGCAACGGCGCAGCAAGAAGGGAAGCATCGCGCCACTCAGAGTTCCCCACAGCACGACTCCGACAAGCGCAGCTCCGACAGTGAGCGCGACCAGCCAGTGATATTTTCCGTAATGAAAAATGTGCAAGTATTGCCACAGCGTGATTCGGAAAAAACCGATAGTTCCAAGAATTAGGCCGAGTGAAAATCCTGACAGCAATTCCTTGCGGACGACGCGAAACGAATTGCGCAGACGCAATTCGCCGAGAGCCATCGCACGGATAACCAGCGTTGTCGCCTGCGATCCGGAATTGCCGCCACTGGAGATGATCAAGGGCAAAAACATCGCAAGAATCGCCGCCCTCTCGATCTCGCTGTTATAACCCTGCATCGCGGTTGCGGTCAGCATTTCGCCGAGAAACAGGATGACGAGCCAGGTTGCACGTTTCTTTACCATCCGCAGAAACGGAATGGTTGTATACGGCTCGTCCAACGCCTCCATGCCGCCGAGTTTTTGGATGTCTTCGGTGGCTTCCGCTTCCGCGACGTCCAGCATGTCGTCGCTGGTGACAATGCCAACGAGCACGGCATTGGAATCGACCACCGGCAAGGCCACGCGATCGTATTTGCGGAAAACGTTAAGCGCTGCTTCCTGTGAATCGTTCACATTGAGTGCTGCAAACGTGTCGTTTCGAATTTCGCTGACCTTGGTCGTGAGCGGCCGGACGCAATAATTCTCGAATGCGCAGATCATCGATTAGTTTGCCGCGGTCATCGACCACGTAGATAACATTCAGCGTCTCGCTGTCCTGACCGTGTTCGCGCACAAAATCCAAGACCTGCTGGACGGTCCAGTCTTCGTGCACGGCGATGAAATCGGGCGTCATCAAACGGCCCACACTGGCCTCGGGATATCCGAGCAACGCTGTGGCCACTCGGCGCTCCTCCGGCGTGAGCAATCGAATCAGCTGACGCGCAGCCGCGCTCGGCAACTCCTCGAGAAGCGCCGTGCGGTCGTCCGGCGACATTTCGTTGAGAATCCCGACGACTTGCTCGTGAGCCATCGCATGCAGCAGTTTCTGCTGCGCATCGAAATCGAGATATTCGAAAACATCCGCAGCGAGCGCATGCGGCAGGACGCGAAAGATGATGACTTGTTCATCTTCCGGCATATCGACAATCACCTCGGCGACATCGGCCGGCGGCCAGTCGCGAAACAGCTCGCGCAGCGCCGCGAAGTTACGGGCGTCGATCAGGCTTTTGATTTCGGGTTCTAAAATTTTGCCAACCACGCCGCGTTTCTACCACTCGCGATCTGCAAACGCAATGAAGCAGCGGGGCCGATCAGCCGAAGTCCCAAATCCCAAGCTCCAATCTCCAAACAAACTCAAACTTTCAATTGATCAAGGCGGATGGAATACCTGCCGTTAAACGCAATTGAGATTTGGGATTTGTAATTTGCTTGGACTTTGAGTTTTTGGGATTTGTGGATTTT
Source organism: uncultured Verrucomicrobiae bacterium (assembly GCA_963741065.1). Taxonomy (GTDB): domain Bacteria; phylum Verrucomicrobiota; class Verrucomicrobiia; order Chthoniobacterales; family UBA10450; genus Udaeobacter. The sequence continues at coordinate 1,786 of CAVUGV010000022.1, forward strand.
TCACCGCTTGGCATTTGCCGGAAAAGCTCCAAAATGAAGGTAATGCCGGAAGTTGCTACAGCCTCAATGATTCGACGCGAGATCGGTGACGACTATATTTGCGTTCTCACGTTCGATCGCCCCGAATCGGGCGCGAATATTTTCGACGCCGCCACGCTCGATGAACTAAATGAACATCTCGATTTTGTTGAACATGAGGCGTCGCTGCGTGGCCTGATTATCGCGTCCGCAAAAAAGTCGATCTTCGTCGCCGGTGCGGATTTGAAGACGCTGTTGCAACAGGCGCAATCGGGCGAAATGCGCGAATTCATTGCAAAAGGCCAGCGAATTTTTAACCGGCTTGCCGAGCTAAAAATCCCGACAGTCGCCGCAATACACGGCGCATCTGCCGGCGGCGGATACGAAGTCGCGCTTGCATGTGATTACCGCGTCGCAACTGATGATCCGGCCACGCGGATTGGCCTTCCGGAGACGACGCTCGGATTGATCCCCGCATGGGGCGGTTGCACCCGGCTGCCCCGTTTGGTCGGTGCAGAAAAAGCCGCTGAAGTAATTTTGAAAGGGAAACTTTATTCTGCTCAGGAAGCGTTAAAGCTCGGATTGATCGACGAAACTGCGCCGCGCGATCAGCTTGTCGAGCGCGCGCGGAAAAAGCTTGGCGAAGGAAAACGAAAGCCGTCTGCGGCATCCAAGCCAGAAAAAGAAATTCCTGCTCCCCGCTCCAGCGGCAACGCGGCACCTGCGCGGGCATTGAACATCGTTAACCGAACCTTGGCGATTTCGCCCGATGAATCACTGCGAGATGGAGCTGGAGGCGATTGTGGATCTTGGTAAAACGGAATCGACGCAGAACCTGATCCGCAATTTCTTTTTGGCGGAGAAATACAAGAAAGGATCTTCCCGGACGCCGGCCGAAAAAGTGATACACGCAGCGGTGATTGGTGCCGGCGTCATGGGCTCGGGCATCGCACAATGGCTCAGTTCCCGTGGCGTCACCGTGATCCTCCGGGACATCGCTCGAGAACAAATCGACCGCGGTTTGGCGAACATCGAAAAAATCTACGCCGACGCGGTAAGACGCGGCTTGATGACCGAGCAAAAAGCAAAAGAAGGTCGCGCCCGAATTTGTGGCTTCGACCGCTCCCATGGAGTTGCGCGATGTGCGATTTGTGATCGAAGCCGCCTCGGAAAAACTAAGCGTCAAGAAAGAGGTCTTCCGCGAGCTGGCGATGGAAGCCGGACCAAAGACGATTATTGCCACAAACACTTCGGCGCTTCCGGTCAGTGAGCTTGCCGATGTAACAGTCTCGCCCGAGCACGTCATCGGATTGCATTTTTTTAATCCGGTCAGCCGGATGAAACTGGTGGAAGTTGTCATTGCGAAAGAGACTTCGGATGAGACGCGCGAGCGAAGCCTGGCCTTTGTGCGACAAATCGGAAAGCTGCCGGTGATTGTGCGCGACGGGCCGGGTTTTCTGGTCAACCGCGTTTTGTTCCCTTATCTGCTCGATGCCGCCGAGCTTTTCGAAGCCGGCCTCGACGCGGAGAAGATCGACAACGCACTTGTGAAATGGGGCATGCCCATGGGACCGTTGCGGTTGATCGACGAGATCGGTGTCGATATCGCGATTGATATCGGCGACACCCTTGAGAAAGCTTACGGCCGCCGCGATCACGTTTCCGCGGTTCTTCTCTGGTTGCGCGACGGACAGATGCTCGGGCGGAAGAGTGGCGCCGGTTTTTACAAATACGAGGGCAAAGCGCAAACGCCTAACGAATCGCTGGCGCAGTGGCGACGCGCTCACGTTGTAGCTGGGGACGGCGACCCCGGCAAAGAGGAAGGTAGCGCAACAGCCCAGCCGGTGTCACCCCGACTTGTCGGGGCTACAGCTGAGGCGCTCGCGCACCGGCTTGTCTTCCTGATGGTGAATGAGGCCGCGCGGTGCGTGGAGGAAAGAGTGGTCGATTCCCCGGAGGACGCAGACTATGGAATGATTTTGGGGACCGGCTTCGCGCCGTTCCGTGGTGGGCCTTTGCGTTTCGCCGAACATTTTGGATTGAAGAAAGTCGTAGATGAGCTCGAAAGACTGGCGCAAAGCGAAGAGAAATTTTCGCCATGTGAAATTTTGAAGAAGCATGCCCGCGACGGAACGAAATTTTATGCAGACTGAGCCCGCCGCTCGAACTTCCATTCTTGTCATGTCGAGCGAAGTCGAGACATCTCTGACTTTGCTCAGGCGGATATCGAGAGATTCCTCGGTGGAGCCTGTCCTGAGCGAAGTCGAAGGACTCGGAATGACAGCTGTATGAAATGAAAAGCCCGCTCGAAACGCCGGAGAAACAGTCAACCGAGGAAACCAGCGCAAACGGAAAAGCCTGCTCCCGCCGCGTCATCGACACGTCCAAGATGTCGAAAGGCCAGCGCGAAGCGCTCGAGCTGGCCGAAGCTGCGCGCGATCCGCTGGAGGACCGCGGCAGTTTCGCCAGCAACCTGTTTGTCGGCCGCTACGATTTCTCGCGAATCCATCCTTATCCGGCGCAAACCGCCGAGGACCGCGCGGCGGGCGAGGAATTTCTTGCCAGTCTGCAAAAATATCTGCGCGAAAACATCGATGCCGACGAAATAGATCGGACGGGCGAAATACCGCAAAAGAACATCGATGATCTTTTCACGATGGGTGCGTTCGGGGTGAAAATCCCGAAGCAGTACGGCGGGCTCGGTTTATCTCAGGTCAATTACGGACGCGCGGCGATGTTGCTCGGCAGCTGGGATGCAAATCTCACCGCGCTCGTTTCGGCGCATCAATCGATCGGCGTTCCGCAGCCGCTTGCTCCTTTTTGGCACCGAAGAACAAAAGAAAAAATATCTGCCGCGCGTCGCGCGCCGGCGAGATTTCCGCGTTCGCGCTGACGGAATGGAACGCTGGCTCGGATCCGGCGAACATGAGTTTACGCGCCGAGCCGACCGAAGACGGCTCAGCGTTCATCCTCAACGGCGAAAAACTCTGGTGCACGAATCTGATCAAGGCCGGCGTGCTTGTGGTGATGGCTCGCACGCCGTCGAAAATGGTTGGCGGCCGCGAGCGCAAGCAAATCACCGCGTTCATTGTCGATGTCGATTCGCCCGGACTGGAGATTTCATACCGCTGTCATTTCATGGGTTTGCGCGCGCTTTACAACGGCATCGTGAAATTCACCAACGTCCGTGTGCCGCGCGAGAACATGATCGCGAAGGAAGGCCAGGGATTGAAAGTCGCGCTCACGACGTTGAATACCGGAAGGCTGACGATCCCAGCCGCCTGTGTGGGATTATCGAAACGATTACTCGATATTTGCCGCAAGTGGGCAAGCGAACGGATTCAATGGGGTGTGCCGATCGGCAAACACGCCGCCATCGCAGGAAAGATCGCGGAGATGGCGGGCAATGTGTTTGCCATGGAAGCAATCACATTTCTGACCTCCGCGCTTGTCGATCGTAAGGCGGGCGATCTGCGCATCGAAACTGCCATGTGCAAGATGTGGGCGACAGAAACGACCTGGAAGATCGCGGATGACGCGATGCAGGTCCGCGGCGGTCGCGGTTATGAAACTGCGCAATCGCTCGCCGGTCGGGGCGAGGAGCCGATCCCGGTGGAACGCTTCCTGCGTGATTGCCGCATTAATCTCATCTTCGAAGGCTCGAGCGAAATCATGCGTCTGTTCATCGCGCGCGAAGCGCTCGATCCGCATTTGAAAGTCGGCGGCGCAATTTTCAACACGCAATTGCCGATGTCGGATCGCGCGAAAGCGGTTTTCAGTTCCGGAAAATTTTATGCCGGGTGGTACCCGCGCCAATGGTTCTCCACCGGCGCGGGCAAGATCGACAATTTGCACGAGCACATTGCGTGGCCATGTTAATTACGCAGCGCGCACCAGCAAACGACTCGCACGCGGTTTGTTTCACGCCATGGCGCGATTCGGTCCGAAACTGGATCGGGAGCAGCTACTCCTTTCAAGGTTTGTCGGGATCGCAACGGAATTATTCGCGATTAGCGCGACATGCTCTTATGCGCAATGGATGCTCGGCCAAGGCAAACCGGCCGATGAAATTCTCGCTGTCGCAGATTATTTCTGCCGCTCCGCACGCATGAGAATCGATAATTATTTTGCCGGCGCATCCCGCAACGCTGATAAGCGCGGCTACGCTCTCGTGCAGGATCTGTTGGCCGGAAAACACGAATTGCTGCGTCAGGGGATTGTATGATTTTTTTTCGAGACAGACGAAGCCGCAAGCAATCCTGATTTGGAACACGAGGTCAGGAAAATCCTTCGAGCTGCCGCGGAGCGCGGGCTGCCAAGCCTGCTCATCGGCGCGAACGCCATTGTCCTGCTTGGGTATATCCGCAATACCATCGACCTGGACCTGATTGTTCCCGAGCAGTCGCGGTCGCAATGGCTCGATCTTCTGCACGAACTTGGTTACCGGCTTTTTCATGGTGCTTCGGCCTTCGCGCAGTTCGAAGCGCCGGAACGTGCGGGTACGCCGGTCGATCTAATGTTCGTTGACGGTCCGACATGGGAAACTCTGGTTGAGAGAGCAAGCGAGATGGAGCTTGCCGGGGAACAGGTCCTCTTGCCTCGGCCGCAGCACCTGGTGGCGCTCAAATTGCATGCGATTCGCAGCCCCACTCGTGGCAAACGTGAAGTGGACTGGGAAGACATCCGGCAAATCGTGCAAATCTGCGCTCTGGATCCTGACGAGGAATCTTTTCGCGCCTTGATTTTGCGCTATGGTGGAACAGTGCGCTCGAAAAAATCCGCCGGTTCCGTCAAGAGCAATCATGACCCTGGCTGCACTGTTGAACTGCCGGTTTTTGAGCAAACCCCGGCAGAGCATTGGCCCTTGCGGATGTCATGGTCCGATGCCATGCGCGCGTTTGCGCCTTATCGCGACTATTACATGCGCAGGTTCGATTCGCCCGAGAGGCGCTTGCACGCTCGGAATCCGGAGCCCTTTAGAATAGGCTGACAGGCGCATCGACTTTCAATCTGTGCCGGCTAGGCGCCAAAAAAATTCTCGCATTTTCTTGCTGGACAGCGACCGCGACGGCTACGCTCTCGTGAGGATCTGCTCGCCGGTAAGCACGCGCTTCTCCGCGATGGCATCGTGTAGGTAGCGTGCGCGCGGACGGCGTGCTTGTTCCGGTGTATCGCCGCAGCAACTTTCCAATTAGTAGTGCGGTGTCTGCATGACCGGGCACAGGCCAATATCCGCGCTTGCTTATCGAGGGCCTTTTTGTTTGGATCGTAAACGTGGCGGCTGACCACGATCAGACCTCGGGAAATCGGATCGCCCCAAGCACGCAAAACGGCAGTGTCGCGTTTGCAACAACGCATTGGAGCGTGGTGCTGGAAGCGCACGGTCAATCCCCGGCAGCCCAGGAGGCATTGGAAAAACTTTGCCGCACTTATTGGCGACCTGTTTATGGTTTCATCAGGCGACAAGGCGTCGGGCCTGAGGAAGCGGAAGATCTTACTCAGGGTTTTTTTGCGCTGCTGCTGGAGCGCCACGATTTCGACGCCGTCCGGAAGGAGAAAGGGCGACTGCGTTCTTATCTGTTAACCTCGCTCAAACATTTCCTTGCCAGCGAGCACCGTCGCGCAATGACGGTGAAACGAGGCAAAGGACAACGGCTGATTCCCTGGAAGAACTAAGCGCAAACGAGCGACTCGAACTGGAAGGAGCGGGTGCTGTCAGTGCTGACCGCCTCTATGAGCGCCGCTGGGCACTGACTCTTATGGAGCAGGTGCTACTGCGATTAAAGGAGGAATACTGCACAGCGGGTAATGCCGCGTTATTTGATTCGCTGAAACAATTGCTACCCGATGAACCGGGAGCACCGTCACGGGCGGAGATCGCAGCGCAGTTGGGCATGACGGAGAATGCACTCCGGCAAGCCTTCCATCGGTTTCGCCACCGTTATCAACTCTTATTGCGCGAAGAAATCAGTCACACTGTCGCCATTGCCAGCGATGTCGAAGATGAGCTGCGCCATTTAATCGCTGTGTTGCGAACGTAACGAATGACAGAATTTCGCGCAGTACACGATGGGGAGCGCGCACGCGACTCTCCCCTCATGAGTAGCGCACCCAGGGTTTGTCGAAAGTGCGGAGCGGAAATTTTTGCCGACGCTCCGGAAGGACTTTGTACCGCTTGCCTGTTTGAGACAGGACTTGATCTGCTTTGCTGCATGCATCTGTAGCCCCGCGGAGCGGGATGACCCCGGCCGCAAAGATGGTGTTGCAGCACCGGATAGAAAGAGATCAGCGTCGGGCAAAAACGTTTGCCGACTTTGGCGACTATGAATTGCTAGAGCTAATCGGCCGCGGCGGCCAAGGCGTAGTGTATCGCGCGCGGCAGAAAAGTCTCAATCGCACTGTTGCTCTCAAAGTGATCGGGTCTGGGTCATTGGGCGACCGAAGCGCATCTGAAGCGTTTTCGCAGGGAAGCAGAAGCCGCTGCCAGATTAGACCATCCATGCATTGTCCCAATTCACGAAGTCGGCGAGCACGATGGCTCCTGTTACTTCAGCATGAATCTGGTGGAAGGCGGCCAACTGGACGACGTTGCCAAGCGTGAACCGATGCCGCTCCGGCAGCGCGGTGGAACTCATCGCGAAGCTGGCGCGGGCGGTTCACTACGCGCATGAGCACGGCATCCTGCATCGCGATATCAAACCGGGAAACATTTTGCTTGATAGAAACGGCGAACCGCATCTGACCGACTTCGGCTTGGCGCGACTCGTCGAGACAGAGAGTACCGTCACGCGCACGCTGGAAGTGCTAGGAACGCCCAGTTACATGGCGCCGGAACAAGCAGTGGGAAATAACGATGCCATCAGTAACGCCACTGATGTTTATGGACTTGGCGCAGTGCTTTACCAATTGCTGACAGGCCATCCGCCTTTTGCTGGCGGCACAACCTACGAGACGATCAAGCTACTGTTGGACACCGAGCCGCGGCAACCGCGCGTCTTGAATCCAAAAATAGATCGCGATCTCAGCACGATTTGTCTCAAATGTCTCGAGAAAGATCCAAAGCGCCGCTACTCTTCCGCTCTCGCGCTGGCTGAAGACCTGGAACGTTGGCTGAAGCACGAACCGATCATGGCTCGACACACCGGAATCATCACGCGAGGAAAGAAATGGGTGCGGCGAAACCCAACCAGCGCGCTTTTGGCGGCATCGTTGGTCGCGCTGGCGGCAGCCGCGGCTGGATCGTTTGGAAAAGCGAATTTGTCCGGCAGCCGCGTGACAACGGGCATCGCGGTGCTGCCATTTGAAAATTTGAGCGACGAGAAAGAGCACACTTATTTTGCCGATGGCGTGCAGGACGACATTTTGACCAAGCTGGCGAAAATCGCCAGTCTCAAAGTGATCAGCCGCACCAGCGTCATGCAATATCGCGGCAAGAGGAATACGCGAGAGATCGGAGACGCGCTTCGCGTATCTCACAGTACTGGAAGGAAGCGTGCGCAGGGACGGGGCCAGAATCCATTTGAATGCCCAGTTGATCGACACGCGCACGGACACGCACGTCTGGGCCGAAGAATACGATCGTGACCTGAATGACGTATTCGCAATCCAAAGCGAGATCGCGCAAAAAGTCGCTGAGCAGCTTCACGCCAAAATGTCGGCTGCTGAGAAACTGGCCATCGAGAGCAAGCCAACCGCCGACCTCACAGCCTTCGACCTTTACACGCGCGCCAAGAACATTGTTCTGAGGACGGCGCTTCACGCGAAAGCGGAATTACTGCAGGCAATCGATCTGCTGAACCAGGCTGTCGCGCGTGATCCATCGTTTATCGATGCCTACTGCCAGCTCGCGAACGTCCATGACTGGCTTTATTTCTGTGGCAACGACCATACTTCCGCGCGTCTGGCGTTGGCGGAAGCAGCCATTCAAGCGGCGTCTCGTCTTCGTCCCAATGCTGGTGAAACGCATCTGGCGCGTGCGCAGAACCTTTATTGGGGGTATCGGATTACAACGGTGCGCTGGCCGAACTGGAAGTCGCCCGCCAGACTTTGCCCAATGATTCGCGGATATTCCTGTTGATGGTCTCATCCAGAGGCGTCAGGGACACTGGGAAGAATCCACACGAAATTTCGAGCACGCGGTGGAGCTCGAACCCGCGCAATATCGAAACATGAATGGGGATTGCAGTCAATTACAGGTTCTTCGGCGCTATGCGGAAGAAAAACCGGGTTGGCTCGCGCATTGGCTTTTACCGAACGATGGCCACGAAGGTATGGCTAGCGTACGTGGAATTTGATTGGAAAGCCGATACCCGGCCGTTGCATCAAATGATCGATTCAATTCGAGCCACAAATCCTGCCGCGCTGGCGAGTATCGCTGATTTTTGGCTTCTTGCGCACTGGCCGAGCGCGACGCCGCTGCTGCAAAAAATGCCTTGATGCATAGGCAAGGAAAAATTGCCATCGCGGGCGAGGATTTTGTTTCAATCGTTCATTTATAGAAGGCGTTATCGCTCGCATGACAAAAGACGATGACAAAGCGCGGTCGGCTTTCACCGCTGCACGCGCGGAGCAGGAGAAAATGGTCCAGGCTCAACCAAATTACGGCCAGGCAGTGTGCGTGCTTGGTTTGATCGACGCCGGTCTCGGCCGGAAAGAGGAAGCGCTGCGCGAAGGCCGGCGCGCAGTCGAGCTTCTTCCCGTGGAAAAAGATGCGTTCGATGGCACGAACATGGTCAAGTATTTGGCAATAATCGCTGCCTGGGTTGGTGACAAAGATCTCGCCTTCGAACAACTTGCCAGTATCATCCGCCGTCCAAGCAGACCTTAGCTATGGTCAACTGAAACTGCTGCCGTTCTGGATCCTTTCGTGGCGATCCACGTTTTGAAAAACTCGTCGAAGAAGCGAAGCAGCCGGTCGTGCTGAAAAAACAACTGTAATGGCAGTGGCGTGCTCGCTGTTGAATGTAGCAGCCGACCCGCCCTCGGTGGGCTTCGGCATGGGAACCACCAATGCCTTTGCAAGCCCGGTCCGTGAAATCGGCGCCATCCGCGGCTGTTTTCCCAACTTTCCGCGTAACAGCCGGCCAAATTTCGCGCAGTACATCGGTGAAGCACCAGAGATGACTTCCTCAATAACGAGGAATCAAAGAAAACTAAAACAACAAAAAAGAAATTCAATTATGAAAAAACAAAACATTCTCGCGCTCGCTCTAAAACCGGCGATGCGCGTGACGGAATCAGTCGGTATCGGTGTTGTGCTGATGTTGGCTGCGGCCCTGATCGCCATGATCACGCCGTCGGCTGCGACCGCCGGGCCACCATCCAAGACGCCTACCGCCACCCTGCTGGTGACGCGGCCTGGAGGGTACCCAGGGCAGCACCGTCGGCCCCGATGGTGCGCTCTACGTCAGCGAAAGCTTAGCCGGCAGGATCTGGCGCGTTGACCCCGAAACCGGGCAAGTCACGACGTTCGCCAGCGGTCTGCCGCCTCGACTCTTCGGCATTGGTAATGGTGGGGTGGTCGACGTCGCGTTCATCGGCAAGACCGCCTACGCACTGGTCACTGGCGTCGCCTCGGACTCCGGCGGCACCAACGTTGTCGGCATCTACCGAGTGGACGGCCCGGCGAGTTTCACTGTCGTCGCTGACATCGGCGAGTTCAACTTGCTCAATCCGCCGACCATCCCGTTCCAGATCGACGTCCCGACCGGATTCCAGTTCGCGATAGAAACATACCGCGGCGGCTTCCTGGTCACCGATGCGAACCTCAACCGCGTGCTGCGGGTCACCCTCGACGGCGAGATCTCCGTGTTCATCGACTTCGACAACATCGTCCCGACCGGGCTGGTGGTGAGAGGCGATACAGTCTACATGGCCGAGGCCGGCCCCGACCCCCACACGCCCCAAACCGGCAAGGTTGTGTCGTTCGGGCCGAAATCGTCCACCGCTACGGAGGTAGCCTCCGGCGTCCCCTGGGTGCTTGACGTGCAATTTGGCCTCGGTCGCACCCTTTACGCCCTCTCGTTCGGCACGTTCGACCCGAATACTGAATCGCTGAATCTTGCGGTGCCGAACACCGGCGCGCTCGTCAAGGTCAACGGGGACGGCACCTTTACCGTGGTCATGGACGGTCTGAACCAGCCGACCTCGCTCCAGTTCATCGGGAACAAAGCTTACGTGGTCACCCTCACCGGGGAGATCTGGAAGATCGACGGCCTCTCGGGTCCGCACTGATTCGCTCGTAGTTCGGTTATCCCTAACAACACAAGTTAGAGAGGAAAAATCATTTGATGAACCCGGTTGAAGATTCGAGCGAATTACTCCAGACGGACCTTCAATCTCTGCCGCTGGTAGAAGTGCTCCAGAAACCGCCCACGGCTCTGCTCGGTGTCTCCGATGCGGCGGCGACCGCGCCCGGCAACATTGGCATCAAACAATTTTTGATCTCGCTTTGTCGCGCGTGTTCGATGCGGCCGCGAACACGTACTCTCCGCAGGCTATGCTGCCTGCCACCGGAGCAATCTCTGCTCAGACGCAGTTGCCGAACACGTTTCGAACCGGTCAGTCGCAGCTTCCCAAAGTCTCCAGGGGCCCCGGCGTTCCCAGGCTGCCGACTCTCCCATATCCCAAAGCACCGCAGGCGGCCCTCAACAATCAGTAAGCTAGAACTGTTCAGGAACTTCACCCCGAAAATTCACGAGAAGGATGATGGAGGGCAGAAACGACATGAAAAGTGATTCAACCGGAACAACCACATGAAGAAAGACCGAAATAACTCCGCCCGCGCTTCGGCGCTTCAAATCACCCTCTCGTCGCCGCTCTGATCTTGATCTCGGCGGTCTTGCTGGCCTCCAGTTTCAAGGCCGCTCCGGCGGCGAGTGGACTGAGCGCGGCCATCGCGCCGGGCGTGGAAGGCGATAAGGACCTGGCGATTGCAGGGCCGGCGTCGGTGTCGAGCCTGTCTCCCCTCGATGCCCCGTTTACATTTAACAATACCGGCAGCCTCAACACCGCACGCACTGTTCACACGGCGACGTTGCTGCCCAACGGCAAGGTGCTGGTGGCAGGGGGATAGAATAGCAGCGGCTTTCTTACCAGCGCGGAACTGTACGACCCGGCCAGCGGGACTTGGACTGCCACGGGCAGCCTCAACACCGCACGCTCTGATCACACGGCGACGTTGCTGCCCAACGGCAAGGTGCTGGTGGCAGGGGGATATAATAGCGGCGGCCATATCTTACCAGCGCGGAACTGTACGACCCGGCCAGCGGGAGCTGGACTGCCACGGGCAGCCTCAACACCGCACGCCGTTATCACACGGCGACGTTGCTGCCCAACGGCAAGGTGCTGGTGGCAGGGGGACGTAATGGCCAGCGGCGTCTCTTACCAGCGCGGAACTGTACGACCCGGCCAGCGGGAGTTGGACTGCCACGGGCAGCCTCAACACCGCACGCGCATGATCACACGGCGACGTTGCTGCCCAACGGCAAGGTGCTGGTGGCAGGGGGATATAACGGTGCAGCGGCTACTTCTTAGCAGCGCGGAACTGTACGACCCGGCGAGCGGGAGCTGGACTGCCACGGGCAGCCTCAACACCGCGCGCGTCTGATCACACGGCGACGTTGCTGCCCAACGGCAAGGTGCTGGTGGCAGGGGGAACTAATAACGGCGGCTCTCTTACCAGCGCGGAACTGTACGACCCGGCCAGCGGGACCTGGAGTGCCACGGGCAGCCTCACCACCGCACGCGCTTCTCACACGGCGACGTTGCTGCCCAACGGCAAGGTGCTGGTGGCAGGGGGACATGATACAGCGTCTATCTTACCAGCGCGGAACTGTACGACCCGGCGAGCGGGAGCTTGGACTGCCACGGGCAGCCTCAACACCGCACGCGACTGTCACACGGCGACGTTGCTGCCCAACGGCAAGGTGCTGGTGGCAGGGGGAGATATAACGGCGGCTCTCTTACCAGCGCGGAACTGTACGACCCGGCCAGCGGGAGCTGGACGTGCCACGGGCAGCCTCAACACCGCACGCGATGATCACACGGCGACGTTGCTGCCCAACGGCAAGGTGCTGGTGGCAGGGGGATATAATGGCAGCGGCGCATCTTAGCAGCGCGGAACTGTACGACCCGGCCAGCGGGAGCTGGACTGCCACGGGCAGCCTCAACACCGCGCGCGATTATCACACGGCGACGTTGCTGCCCAACGGCAAGGTGCTGGTGGCAGGGGGATATGATACCAGCGGCTATCTTAGCAGCGCGGAACTGTACGACCCGGCCAGCGGGACCTGGACTGCCACGGCAGCCTCAACACCGCGCGCTATTCTCACACGGCGACGTTGCTGCCCAACGGCAAGGTGCTGGTGGCAGGGGGAATGATACCGGCAGCAACTCTCCTTAGCAGCGCGGAACTGTACGACCCGGCCAGCGGGACTTGGACTGCCACGGGCAGCCTCAACACCGCACGCGATGATCACACGGCGACGTTGCTGCCCAACGGCAAGGTGCTGGTGGCAGGGGGATATAATGGCGTCGCCTATCTTACCAGCGCGGAACTGTACGACCCGGCCAGCGGGACTTGGACTGCCACGGGCAGCCTCAACACCGCACGCGATCTATCACACGGCGACGTTGCTGCCCAACGGCAAGGTGCTGGTGGCAGGGGGAGTGATAGCAGCGGCTCTCTTAGCAGCGCGGAACTGTACGACCCGGCCAGCGGGACTTGGACTGCCACGGGCAGCCTCAACACCGCACGCTATTATCACACGGCGACGTTGCTGCCCAACGGCAAGGTGCTGGTGGCAGGGGGATATAATGGCGTCCGCTTTCTTACCAGCGCGGAACTGTACGACCCGGCCAGCGGGACCTGGACTGCCACGGGCAGCCTCAACACCGCACGCTATCGTTCACACGGCGACGTTGCTGCCCAACGGCAAGGTGCTGGTGGCAGGGGGAGTGTAACACGGCTGCTCTTACCAGCGCGGAACTGTACGATATTGGGCTCGGATTTATGCAGACCCGATTGGCAGCCGCAAATCGCTACCGCGACTTCGCCGCTGGTGACTGGCAGCAGCCTCATGCTGACCGGCTCGCGTTTCAAGGCATCTCCCAAGCTTCCGGCGGGAACTTCCAGGACTCATCGACTAATTACCCCGTAGTCCAACTGCGCAACATCGACAACAGCCAGGTCGCCTTTCTCCCGGTGGATCCGACCGCAGGCTGGTCCGATACCACCTTTACTTCCACCCCGGTGAATAATTTCCCTGCCGGTCCAGCCTTGGTGACCGTCTTTACCAACGGCATTCCCAGCGATTCGAAATACATAGTGGTAGCGGCTTCGGCGCCGAGTCCAACACCTACACCGACGCCTACAGCCACCGCTACTGCAACGGCGACAGCAACAGCGACATTCACACCTACGCCCGAACCAACGGCTACTCCAACGGCTACAGCTACGGCGACACCGACCCCGACGGCGACAGCTACCGCGACATTTACACCTACGCCGACCCCGACTGCCACGGCTACGGCTACACGCGACACCTACCGCTACACCTACACCTACGGCTACCGTCCAGGTGACTGTCCAAACAAATCCCGCAGGTCTCGCGTTCACGGTTGATGGCACTACGTATAGTTCAACACAAACGTTTTCCTGGGTGCCTGGCTCAAGCCACACCATTGCCACAACTTCGCCGCAGAGCGGCGGCACGGGCGTTCAATACGTATGGACAAAGTGGAACGACGGCGGAGCTATCTCTCACACTGTTACTCCCGCCATTAATACGACTTACACAGCCACATTCAGGACGCAATATTACCTGACGATGGCCTCACGGGACCGGTGGCACAGTGAGTCCAGCTAGTGGATGGAAAAACAGCGGCGCGGCCGTCTCAATCACGGCAAGGCCATCCACGGGCTACAGCTTTAGCAACTGGACAGGCACTGGGACAGGCTCCTATTCGGGCACCGCCAATCCTGTTTCAATCACGATGAATGGGCCGATCACGGAGACGGCGAGCTTTACTCAGAATCCAGTTCAAGTGACTGTCCAAACAAATCCCGCAGGTCTCGCGTTCACGGTTGATGGCACTACGTATAGTTCAACACAAACGTTTTCCTGGGTGCCTGGCTCAAGCCACACCATTGCCACAACTTCGCCGCAGAGCGGCGGCACGGGCGTTCAATACGTATGGACAAAGTGGAACGACGGCGGAGCTATCTCTCACACTGTTACTCCCGCCATTAATACGACTTACACAGCCACATTCAGGACGCAATATTACCTGACGATGGCCCACGGGACCGGTGGCACAGTGAGTCCAGCTAGTGGATGGAAAAACAGCGGAGCAGCCGTCTCAATCACGGCAAGGCCATCCACGGGTTACAGCTTTAGCAACTGGACAGGCACCGGGACCGGCTCCTATTCGGGCACCGCCAATCCTGTTTCAATCACGATGGGCGGTCCCATCACTGAGACAGCTACTTTTACTCATAACTGAATGCCACCACCTGGCGGCGCCCACGCGTGTTCGGCGTGCATTAGTGTTGCAAGGCGATTGAGGTCGATCGCCCTATCTACAATCTAGCTGAACAGGTCGGTCGTCTCTACCTGCGGGATTACCGATTTGGGATGTAGAGGTAAGGCCACTCATTTTCGCTACGGCTTAACCCAAGGGCGTAGACTGGATTCGACAAATGTAGGCGAACTTCTCGGCCAACCTATCGTCGTGGCGCAGGCGATGATTGAAGAAATTCCGATCCATGCTATGCCTACGATCCACGGTGACTCCGACAGCCACAGCAACCGCCACTCCTACGCCGCTACGACAACACCCGACCGCATCGAACTCCACAGCCCCACCCCCACACCGCCGCCTCATCCGTAGGGAAACGCCTCTAACCGCCGCGGGAAGAGCAGCCGCCCAGATTTTGCCGGTATGCCGGAACAAAAAGGACGAGAACCTTCGTACGGGACCAGCATGGCGGCTTTTTGGTCTTAGGGAAGCGGAAACATCCAACTTTACCCCTAACAGCCCAACTCGATTCCGACGGACACACCTTCTACACGGAAACCTCTACTTTTGTAGCAATGCGGGGTTGGGACCCAAAGCGCCACAGAGGTGGAGTGCGAGTCCACCTATTTAATTGTACGATTCTGGTTCTGGCGTATGAGCGAAGGACTCGACCCGGCGCCGGACTGAGGGACCAGCTCTTGAGATAAATCCGCCTGAATGAGTTCTTCGCGGTCGGCCGACGCGGCTGCAATCACAATTCCGCGCGGATCGATGATGGCGGAGCTGCCGCAAAACCAGAGGTCATCATCTTTTCCGACGCGGTTCGAGGCAATCACGTAACTCTGGTTTTCGATGGCACGTGCGATCGTGAGCGTACGGAAATGTTCCAGACGCGGAAATGGCCAGGCAGAAGAGATAACAAAACCGCCGACATTCTGCTCGGCCGCCAGTTTTCGATACATCTCGGGAAACCGAAGATCGTAGCAGATGCTGAAGCCAAAGCGCAGACCGCAGAGTTCGAAGGTTGTGAAGCAATCGCCGGGAGCAAAGCACGTCTGTTCTTCGACAGGAGGCACCGCATACAAATGAGTCTTGCGATATTTCCCAGCGATATTCCCCCGGGAATCGACAAAAACCTGGGAATTGTAAATTGATGAGCCGTCGCGCTCCGACACCCCGCTAACGATCGCAATCGAAAGCTTCCCCGCGATTTCTCGAAGTCCGGCTACGAATCCACTGTTCCAATGGTTGGCACTCTCCCGGATTACTGGCATCGAGTAGCCGGTGTCGGTCATCTCCGGAAAAACGATCAGCTCCGTGCCAACATCTCGAGCCCGGGTAGAAAACTCGCGAACCTTGGAAAGATTCGCTGCTGGATCGCCGAGCGAACACGAAATCTGAGCAACTGCAATCTTCATACACCTAGGTTGGCGAAACCCTCATCTGTGCTGCATGTCATGTCGAGCAAAGTCGAGACATCTCTAAACTTCTCCCCCGTTTTGATAAATCGGAGATTCCTCGACTTCGCTCGGAATGACATTGATGGGGTAGCTAGGCCGCGATCGGTCTGCAGTAGCCGAAAAATTCGCGCTTCTTGATTATGTGCACGACCTCCGGTGGAACCTTTCTGTCGGTGCCGATTTCCATCTCTGGCGTCATACAATTTCTGTAGCGGCAACTTCCGGTCGCCGCAAACACCCGACGCCTTTCAAGGAGCGACGGTCCGCCAGAGGACGGATTCGCCGTGGCGAACTTGGGCAGCCCCGAAAGCTTTCGGGGCTGGGAAGCCGTTATTCCTTGACCCTGGGCGGACTAGAGACCGCCGCTCCTTGCTACAGCCGTACTTGCTCGGCGTTTTTCGCTGGAATCCACCCGCGCAGATTATTCGGCAGCGCTCCGTAGATCCAATCACCGCGCGTGCTTAGAACTTTGATTTCACTGCCAGGAGGCAACGCCAAAACGGCATTCGCTGTATCCGCGGTGGCGAGGCGCGCCTGAACATCTTTGCCTGTCACAATAGCAAGTGCGGCGCCGTTGCTGCCGCGCTCCAGTTGCCAGATCGCGAACATCGCTCCAGCAAACACCAAAAGCATTATAAGCAGCAAGCTGATCATAGTACGGCGAGGCGTGAAAACCAATGCTACCAAACAAAACGCCGCGATCCAGAACGCGACGGCTGCGGTGATGCTATATTGATTCACGTTCGCAAATTGCAGATAACGCTCCGGCCAGCTTGGCTGGAGCTCCAGCGCGTGCGCCTCGTCGCGTGCGATCTGCAAATTCGCCGTCGCTTCGGGATGATGCCGCTCCAAGGCGAGCGCCCGCTCGTAATTCAAAATGGCGCGTCCGAAATCACCGGACCGAAAATAAGCGTTACCGAGATCGTAAAAAACGTTTGCGCTCCAGCGACCGTCGCGAATTAGCGCTTCATAGTCCGAGATCGCTTCCTTGAAATGGCCTTGAGCAAATTCTTGGTTCGCCTTTTCAAACTCGACCTCCCCTTGCGCAAATATCGAAGAAGCCACGAGCGCGCAAAAAAGAAATGTAATCAAGGGGACGGGTATCTTCATTTTAGATTTTCAATCAACTCCAGCACCTCGCGGCGGTTTTCTGGGGAGATCCTTCCCGGGCCGTTATGCGCTCCGCTGTATTGCCACTCATCGCTTTGTTCGAATAAACGTCGCAGCCGGTCGCGCTCGTCGGTATTCAGCTTGAAAGCGTCCGCCGCGGTTTCCGCGTCCACGATGTTTGGATCGATACCGCGGCTCGGGGACGCCAGCGCGGTTTTTACCCGGACGACTCTGGAAGCTTCGGCATAATATTCTCGCGGCGACGCATCGTTCCGACGCAATTTGTGCATCAGCTCGGCTGCTTCATGGTGCAGCGCGGCCATTCGTTGTGCTTCGCGATTTTCGGCCTTCGCGCTTCGAATTTTCCAGATCACAAATCCAATCAGGGCGAGTAACGGAATTACTTGCGCCACCCAGAAGAAGCGAAGCGTGTAAATTGGTGCAAACGATTCCGTTGCGCGCGGTCGTTCCGTAAGTTGATACAGAATATCCTGCGGCTTTGTCGCGGGAGCGGGCGACTTGCCCGCCGGAGCCTTGGCGGAGGCGGGTGACCCCGGCTGAGCCGCGGCGACGTTTGCCGCGGCCGCTCCTCCTTGCACACTGATCGCAATCGGCTCGCTGCGCACCGTCACATATTGTTCCTTCACCGGATCGAAATAAGAAAATGCAAGCACTGGCACCGTTTGCTTTTTCTCGTTAGGCGAAAGCACTGTCTCGAAAGTTTTTGTGCCGCTGATGCCGACCTCGTCGTCCTGTTTGAACTTGGAAGACGGCGGATATTTATGCCAGCCACGCTCGTCTTCCACCACTGGCGCGTTGACGCGGTCGAAATTGCCGCGTCCTGCGATGGCAGTTGTGACGGTGATGGGATCGCCCACTTGCACGCTCTTTGGCTTGGCATCGGTTGTCATTGCAAAATTCCCAATTGCGCCCGAAAAACTGGGCGGCGCGTTTGGCGGCAAGGGTTTCACTTCGAGCGCCACAGGTTCGCTGTTGATTTCTACCTCTCGGCGCTCACCCATTTGAGCAAACGGATTGCTAAAGAATGGGTCCGAGAACGGATCATTCAGATCGAACAAATCGAAAGGCGAACGCGACCGAGATCGCGGCGCATTTCGTGCACGCGGAACCAGAACTTGTGCTTTGGCTTTCACCGGCCCGACCTCAAATTTTCCTGCGCGCGCCGCAGCGATCGCAGTCTTATATGTGACCACGTCGTAAGGTCTGCCATTGATGGTTTCTGAATTTTGTCCGGATTCCTGTAATTTCTGCGCAGTGAATCCTTGTCCGGTGATTTCAGGTGGCTCGATCAGTCTTGGCCGGACGCGTGGGTCAAATCCCATCCGGATCTGAACAGGGACGATCTCGCCGACGTAGGCGGTTTTCTTTGGCACGATCAATTCGGCAAAAACCAGATCGCTTGCGCGGACTGACTGGCTCTGGGTGCCACGACTTGGCCTCGCCCCGGACGAACGGCCAGGCGAGTCCGCGACGTTTAATGTCAGCTCCGGCGTCCTGATTAAACTGCCGCCGGCGCGAACTGTTTGCGGCGGGATCGTGAATCGTCCAGCCCTCAGCGGGAGGATCGTGTAATTGTATGTTACGCTCGAACTAGTACCTGAAATTGTGTATTTCGAATTGTCGCGATTGCCCGGTGCTGTGAATTTCCAACCCGTCGATTGAAATCTCTTCCGGAGGCGCCGCATCGCCAGGGCCGGTTACTTTGATTTGCAGCTCAACCGTTTCGCCAACAGCAGTCTCCGAGTTGCTCAGCACCGCCGTGACGCTGGGCGAATCGGCAAATGCAAAATCTGCCGCCAAAATCCCCGCCGTGATTCCAATCAAGAATGCGCGTCCCATTTCCAATCAAAATCAACCATCAACCTCAAACTTCAGCTACCAGTCGTTATAGACATGGCGCTTTACTCGGCGTTCATCAAGTCGAACTCGTGCCTCTTCGTCTTTCATCGATTCAAGGAGCGCGACGGCCTGGCGCTCGCTCATCTGGCCCTCTTTTTCCAACTCGGCCTCGGCAATCTGTTCGTTCTTGTCGGGCGGTTTCTGCGATTTGTTTTCCCCCGCGCCTTTCACTTCACCGGCGAATTTTTTCTGCGGCGATTCCGCTGGCGTAGCTGATGGTTCTTCTCCTTCGCCTTCACCTTCTCCCGGCGAGGGTGATGGCATTTCATTTTCCCTTCTCCCGGCGAGGGCGAGGGCATCTCATTTTCACCTTCGCCTGGGCTCGGTGATTCTTCAGCTTGCCGTTCCCCTGGGAGGTGAAGGCTGGCTGCTGATTTTCCGCGCCTGGCGACGGTGAAGGCTCTCGCCCGGTTGTTGCTGCTGTTTCTTTTGTGGCTGGTTCTTCGCCTGCGCTTGCTCGTTTTGCTTTTGTTCCTTGTCGTTAGCCGATTCGTTTTGCGATTGCTGATCTTGTGATTGCTGCTGCTGATCTTTTTTTTCTTGCTGGTTCTGACTTTGCTGCTGCTGTTGTTGTTGTTCTGCTGATTTTGCTGCTGGTTCTGTTGCTGTTGGTCTTTCCGTTGCTGTTGATTCTGCTGCGACTGTTTTTGCTGCTGCTGATCTTGCTTGTTCTGTTGTTGGTTCTGTTTGTTCTTTTGCGGCGGAGTAGGGGAAGGAGAGGGCTGTTGTTGCGATTGCTTGTTCTTTAACTCCTCGATCTTCTTTTTGACGTACTCGTAGTTGTCTTTCGCGTCCTTATCTTGCGGATCAAGCTTGAGCGTTTGCTCATAATGTTCCAGCGCGTTTGTCCAGTCGCTCAGCTTCTTGTCATCGCTTTTTTCCGTTTCGCCGCGTTGATAGAGCGTGTTGCCGAGGTTGTAGTGACCTTTGCTTTGTAAACCGGTATCTCGCGTAAGCAGGGCCTGACTAAACGATTCCAGCGCCCTGCTGTAATCTTTTAGTTTGTAAGCCGCTGCACCCGAATCGAACTGGAGCTTGTCCTCGGCACGCGACTCCGGATGCGATTTCAGCGTCTGCTGAAACTGGCCATAGGCATCTTCGAATTTCCCGCCGCGATACGCGTCAATTCCCGGCGCCGCGCCAAGCGCAAATGAAGAGAGGAACATTAAGAGGGCGGCGGTGGCGCCCGCAGTTCTGGCAGCCGCAGGAACGTAGTTTCTTTCGCGCATGCGTCGCCTTTCGGGAATGAGGATCGACAACGCAAGAGCGATCAACGCTGCTCCCAGCGGCCATTCGTAGCGCTCAATTGGACGGCGGGATAAACGCACGTCCATTTCAGCAGCCTGCATTTTTGCCAATCCTTCACCTTGAACTTGCTGCATCGTGCGGGGCCCACTTTCCAAATGAATATAAAACCCACCCGTGGCTTGTGCGATTTCACGCAAACGTTTGTCGTCCAGCTTTGATTTCACGACTTGGCCAGATGAGTCCTTTACAAAAGCGGTTTGGCCATCGTCGCCCGTGATGGGAATTAGCGAGCCTTGCGGTGTGCCGACGCCCACGGTGAAAATTCGCACGCCGGCGTCGGCCGCATCTTTCGCCATCTTTACCGCATCACCGCTCAATTCTTCGCCGTCGGTAAAGATGATGAGCGCTCGATTGCCTGTTGCGCTTTTGCCGAAGCTCTGCGTGGCAAGTGTGATGGCGCTGGAGATATTGGTTCCGCCTTCGGGAATCGTCTTCGTGTCCAGATCGTTGATCGCCTCAACTACGGCATCGTAATCGATCGTAAGTGGCGCCTGCAAAAAAGCGCGCCCGGCAAAAGCGATCAAACCAACACGATCGCCTTGGAGTTCGTTGATCAAATCCTGCACGGCAAGCTTGACACGGTCGAGGCGGTTCGGTTGGACGTCGTTCGATAGCATGCTGCGCGATGTGTCCACGGCGATCAGCAAGTCGAGGCCTTTACGCTTTACATCCTGAAAAGTATAACCCCAGCGCGGTTGCGCGAGACTGACGACTGCTAGAGAAAGCCCGAGCAATTGGAACGCAAACTTTATGATGCGCCGCGGCCGATTCACGGTTCCGGCAAGCTGCGGAAGCAAACGGGCTGAAACAAATTCCTGTAGTCGTCTCAGCCCCCGACGCTCCGCACGAACGAAGAGCGCAATCAGGAGTGGGATCAGCAACAATCCCCAAAGCCATTCTGGTGCGCCAAAGCTCATAGCATTGTCAATTGCCAATTACCAATTGCCTAACAGATCGACAATTGGACGTCGAGCGTTGGGCGTTGGAAGTTGGGCGTTTTCTTCTCACGGTAGTTTTTTCCACACGGTCTGAGACAAAAGTAGTTGCGCAACCAACAGCCCGCATCCGCCCATGAGGCAGAGCGGAAATAGATCGCGGTATTGCTGATATTTCTTTACGCTAACTGTGGACTTCTCCAGCTTGTCGATGTCGTCATAAATTTGTTCGAGCGATTTTGTGTCAGTCGCACGGAAGAATTTTCCATCTGCAATTTTGGCGACTTCTTTCAGACCGGATTCGTTAAATTCCACGCGCTGGTTTTCGTAGAGAATGTTACCCAGCGCATCGGTTAAGGGGCCTCGGTTAGTGAAGATCGGCGCTGGCGCAATTCCGTTGATGCCGGCGCCAATGGCATAGAAGTGAATCTTTAATGCTTTTACTGCCTCGGCAGCAGTGTTTGGCGGAATTTTTCCGGCGTTATTCTCGCCATCGGTCAAGAGAACGAGCACGCGACTTTTTGAACGTTTATCATTCAGGCGATTAGCTGCTGCTGCCATGGCCGATCCAATCGCAGTGCCGTCTTCGACCAGTCCTATCCGCACGCGATCCAGGTTTTGCAAAAGCCAGTCATGATCCAATGTCATCGGGCTGACGACATACGGGCGACCGGCGAAAGCAATGATGCCGATTCGATCGTTCGGCCGTTCTTCGATAAATTTGCGTGTGACTTCGCGGATGGCATCCACTCGCGTCGCTTCTTGTCCGCCGATCGTGAAATCCTTCGTCAGCATCGAGCCGGAGACATCGAGCACGAGCATGATATCGATCCCGCTCGCCTCGATTTGGGTGAGGCTCTTGCCCAGCTGAGGACGCGCAAGCGCAACGACGAAGATCGCGAGCGACGCCAGCAGCAGGGTCCGCAGAATTTTCCCCGCGCGCGCGGCGCTTCGTTTTCCGATCGCCGAAAGGGTCGCTGTGGATGAATAAGTCAGCGCCGCAGCTGGCCCGCGTTTTCCACGCAAATACGCCAGCAACGGAATCGCCAGCAGCAACAAGAGCAGCCACGGGCGCGCAAACGTCAAGGCGCTGTTTGCTGGCCACCAATCAACCAACTTTGTCATGTCGAGCGAAGTCTCCCGCTGCTGCGGGATGGACTCAAACAGTCGCTAGCTCGCCTCCTTTCACAAAACGGATCGCTTCTCCCAGTAGCAATTCGCTGTCCGACGTTGTCGCTTCGTATCGCGCGAACTTAATCAGATCGCATCGGTTCAAGAAGTCCTCCAGTAACGATTTTTCCTCGGTGGAGAACGGCGAGGCTTTTGCGAGCGCGGTCAAAAATTCGATCGAAGTTTGTCGCGTTGCGGGCAACCCATATTGCTGCGTCACATATTTTCGCAAAATATCGGATACACGAATGCTAAACTGATACGGACTCATCTTTTCAATTTCGCAGCCAATTCGTTCGAGTTCTTCGAGCGCGATCTCGCGCGGCAATTTTGGAGGCAAGGGCGGTTTGCGGCGCTTTGCAAACAACCACACCACCAGGCCGAGAAGGGAGAGCGCCACAAATACGATCACAAAAACCAGCCAGGCAGGAATCAGCGAATAATCCAACGGCGGCGCAATATCGTGGAATTCTTCAGCGAGCAGAATCACCGCAGGAATAATGGAGTAGTGGAGTGATGGAGTGTTGCAAGAGGGATTCATTTCATTACTCCAGCACTCGATCGCTCCATTACTCACGTCACCGTTCATCGAACGCCAAGGCGGCGTTCGCGTTGTTTGAAAAACGAGCGCAGCGGCGGCAAATAATCTTTTCCAGTCTGCAACGTGATCGCATCGATGTTGTTCCGCCGCAGCGTGCGGGAAAGTTCTGTGTCGCGCCCACGGACAAGGTCCATAAAGAGAGCGCGCGTTTTGCGATCGGCTGTATTGATCTCGATCTGTTCCCCGGTCTCGGCGTCCTCCAATGTAATCATGCCGATGTTCGGCAATACGCTTTCTCGTTCGTCGCGAATGTGGACGGCTATAAAATCGTGTCGCCGCCCACTTACCGCGAGCGCTCGCGAGAAATCAGGCGCCTGAAAATCCGAGATGAAGAAAACTACCGCGCGCCGTGTCACGATCTTATTCAGGTAATCAAGCGCCAGCGCCGGCTCTGTCCCGCGTCCCTGCGGATGGAAAAACAGAATCTCGCGGATGAGCCGAAGCGTATGAGACCGGCCTTTTTTTGGTGGAATGAAAAGTTCGACGCGATCGGTGAAAAGGATGAGGCCGACCTTGTCATTGTTCCGGATCGCACTGAATGCGAGCAAACAAGCCACCTCTGCCGCCAGTTCGCGTTTGGATTGTGTTGTGCTTCCAAAATTCCCAGAGGCGCTGACATCCACAACCAGTATCACCGTTAGCTCGCGTTCCTCGGTAAATTTTTTTACGAACGCGGTTCCCATGCGCGCTGTGACATTCCAATCAATGGAGCGAATCTCATCGCCCGGTTGATATTCGCGCACGTCTTCAAAGTTCATCCCGCGTCCTTTGAAAACGCTGTGATAGTCGCCGGCGAATGCGGTTTCGACCAGCCCGCGTGTCTTGATTTCGAGTGTCCTGATCTTTTTTAGAATCTCAGTGGTATCCATGCGTGATCGGTGATCAGCGAGCAGAGTGAAGCGGAGATTCGAGGGATCCTCGCGTGTAACTGATCGATAATCAGTGCTCGGAGCGTATTTACAGAAGTCGTCGGCTCGATCGATCATCCGTGAAAGCATGCCGCCGATCGCGTCGTATCGTCTGTCAAGCGCGTTAAACTGCTCTTTCGATAGATATGCTCGCATCCAAGCATCATCTAGCCAGGATTGCGTTTCATACGCTTCTCCCAGAGCTTCATCGATCTTGTTCACGAACGCGGCCTTGTAGCGGCGGCGTGCCCATGCCTCCGCTATCATCGCCTTCACCGCACGCGAACTTCTGCTGATCTGGTCAGTAAGCGAATACCGTTCGTCACGCGGGAAGCTCGTTGAGCATTCAAACACCAATCGCGCTGCTTCGTCGAGCTGGCCTGATATACCTTCAGATCCCGAAACGATCTCGCAGGTTCCATGTCTGATCACTGTTCACTCGATCACTGATCACTATTCACTCTGAAAATCACGGCACAGGCAGGCCGGCAAAAATCCGCTCAATGATGGTCTCGCTGGTGACCGCTTCCGCCTCGGCTTCGTAGCTAACGATGATCCGATGCCGCAACACGTCGGGGCCGATGCTTTTTACGTCCTGGGGCGTGACATACCCGCGCCCGTTCAGAAACGCGTGGGCCCGCGCGCCGAGCGCCAGATAGATGGTTGCGCGCGGCGAAGCGCCGTAACGAATCAGCCCTTCGAGTCGCAAGTTGTATGCGGCGGGCTCGCGCGTCGCCCAGACCACATCGACAATGTAATCTTTCACGCGGTCATCGATGTAGATGTTGTTGACTACGTCACGTGCCGCGATGATTTGCTTCGGCTCAATCACGGCATCCACTCGCAAATCCGGCGCCGAAGTCGCCATCAAATCAAGAATAGTTCGCTCCTCGGATTTCTGTGGATAACCGATATTCAATTTGAACATGAAACGATCGAGTTGCGCCTCTGGCAGTTGATACGTGCCTTCCTGTTCAATCGGGTTTTGAGTCGCGAGGACAAGAAAAGGATCGGAGAGGGGGTACGTTTGTTCGCCGATGGTGACTTGTCGCTCCTGCATCGCTTCGAGCAATGCGCTCTGTACTTTGGCCGGCGCGCGGTTGATTTCGTCAGCCAGAATCAGATTGGAAAAAATCGGACCGAGCTTTGTCGTAAACTCGCCCGTGCGCGGATTGTAAATGAGTGTGCCGATCAAATCCGCCGGCAAAAGATCGGGCGTGAATTGCAATCTTTGAAAACCGGTCTGAATACAGGCGGCCATTGTTTTCACCGTGAGCGTTTTTGCCAAGCCCGGAACGCCTTCGAGCAGGATATGACCATTTGCCAGCAGGCCGAGCAAAAGCCGGTCCACCAAATACTTTTGACCCACCACAACGTGAGCGACTTGCTGGCGGAGCGCCGGAATCCATTGCCCCAGCTCCCGCACTTCCTGCGTAATTTCCTGCGTCGATTTCATACGGTCTTTGTCAGACATGTACGGTTAGGAGAACGTTCGATCAAACGTGCCGTTTCCTCCCGGTGTACTGCTTGTTTTTCTTGGCGGCGCGACCTCCACGGTTCTCGTGTCGCACACTGGTGCGCCGCCGCAGTGTTATGACAATCGGCAGACCGGGATATGGTTCGGCTGTACGAATCCGGGATTCAAGAAAACGACGATACGTTTCGTTTATCAACTGCGGGTCATTCACGAATAGAACGAATTCCATAGATTGTAATTGTCGTTCTGCTTTTCCGCCGGCTTGCGTGGCGTAAAACAATTTTAGCCGACGGCCTTTTACCATTGGTGGCGGATTCGCTTCAAATGCCTGTCGCAACAACCGGTTCAGGACCCCAGTTCCGATGCGCTGACGCGCGGCGCGTTGGATGGTCTCAATCGACGCAAACAACTTCTCAACATTTTCTCCAGACAGCGCAGAGGTGATCAGCACAGGTGCATATTCAAGGAAGAAAATCCTCTCACGACCTTCCTCGATGAGTTGCCTTGCCGCCTGTTTTTCTCCTCGTCTTTGTCCGCCGGTCGGACGGACTCGTCCTGTGGCGAGCCTGACTAAATCCCATTTGTTCAAGACAATGATCGCCGGTTTTCGCGCCTTTTGAATCAAACCTGCGATCCGTTTGTCCTGGGCTGTTACGCCCATCGTAAGATCGACAATCAGAACACAGACGTCAGCGCGGCGAATACTTCGCTCTGCGCGCATCACGCTGAAAACCTCGACCGAACTCGAATGTTTTCCACGCCGCCGAATGCCGGCAGTGTCGATGAAAACGAATTGCCGTCCATCGCGCTCGTAAAGAATATCGACCGCATCGCGCGTGGTTCCGGGCAATTCGCTCACAATCGCGCGCTCGCGGCGCACGATGGAGTTAATGAGCGAGGATTTGCCCACGTTTGGGCGACCGACGATCGCAATCGCGATCTGACCTTCAATATTCGATCCGCCTTCGCCGAGGCTACGGCGGACAAGTGTTCTATGTTCGGTGTTTGCAGATGAGGGGAGACGTCGTTCGATTTCACTTAACAATTTCGAAATCCCGCGGCCATGTTCTGCGCTGATCGAAAAACTTGGTTCGAAGCCTAACGAATCGAACTCTGCCGCCAGCGGTTCGTGCTTTTCATTGTCGATTTTGTTAATCACGAGCACGGCTGGTTTTCGCGATTTGCGCAGCATACGCGCCAGTTCTTCATCAATGGGCGACAATCCATCCTTCGCATCGACAACGAAGAGCAGAAGATCGCTGTCGTGGAGCGCTTCCTCTGCGGCGCGCCGCACTTGCGCGCTCAGTTCATCCCGCGAGTGCGGGACCGCCAGCCCGCCGGTGTCCCACAGCGTGAACTGGCGCGCGCCGCGAGCGCAAATTGCAGATATCCGGTCGCGTGTGATTCCGGGTTGATCATGAACAATGGCAATCTTCCTGCCAACCAGTCGATTGAACAGCGCGGACTTGCCCACGTTTGGCCGCCCGACAATTGCAACATTCGGCATGTGTGGCATCGGCATCCCTGCCGATGATCCGACCGGGGCTGGATTTTCATTGGCTGGGAAGCCAATGCCACGTCGTGCCTTCGTCCTGTGATTCACCGGAGCAGGCCGAATCTAGGGTTTCGCCGGGTTGGCATGGCCCGCAGCCTGCAATTGCCGGACGCCGTCTGTGACGTAAATGATTCCGGAGACTAAAGTGAAAAAGCCGGCTGCGATCACAACATAGAGCAGGTGAAACAGTCGCAGTTGCAGCATGACCCAGCCGATGGCGATCATCTGTAAAACGGTCGCCACTTTTCCGGTCCAGTTAGGTTTAACGTGCACTTTTCCAATGAGCAAATATATGACGGCTGCGCCGACGAAAAGAATGGCGTCGCGCGAGATCACGAGAACGGGAAACCATGCCGGGAATCTTCCGTAATCAGGATCAATGTCGCTCCAATTGCTGATGCTCAGCGTAATGATGCCACTGAGCAACAACCCTTTGTCGGCAATCGGGTCGAGGATGACTCCCAGCGAACTCCTCTGGTTGTAGCGGCGCGCAACGTAGCCATCCAAACCATCACTGACGGCGGCGATCAGGAAAATGGCAATTGCAGTAAAACGCATCCATTCCAGCGGCGCGCCGCGCTGAATGCTTTGG
Source organism: uncultured Verrucomicrobiae bacterium (assembly GCA_963741065.1). GTDB lineage: Bacteria > Verrucomicrobiota > Verrucomicrobiia > Chthoniobacterales > UBA10450 > Udaeobacter. Next base: position 29,360 of record CAVUGV010000022.1, read on the forward strand.
CCGTAATAAATCGCCATCGTCACGAAAGCCGGAATCATCAAAATCCGAACGACGGTGATTTTGTTTGCTGTAGTCATGGCACGCGCGTGACCCAAATAACTGTAGGGCGTTTCGGTGAAACGCCAATCGTTGATCGGCGTCCGCCGCGGCGGACGTCCTACAAGTGGCTGGCCCTATGAGTGTTTAAACCGGGGCGGCGTGTTTCTCGCGCTTCGGGATTTTAAATCCTTCGATCTGTTTTTTGATTTCGTTGGCGAAAGCCGCCGCGCCGGCACCGTTTACAACCCGGTGATCAAATGTGAGTGAGAGCGTAATTACTTCTGCGCTTTCGTTTCTGTTTTTGTTGGGAATCAATTCGCGATGGGCAGTGCCGACGAAAAGCGTGCCGACTGATGGCGGTACGACAATTGGCGCGCCCGCTTTCACTCCAAACGCGCCGAGACTTGTGATCACCACCGGTGCATTCATAGCATCAACGCGACCGCCGCGCGTAGCGCCAACGGCTTCATCGTAAGATTTTACGAATTCTGGCCAGCTTTTTCGATTTGCATTTGTGATTATTGCAGTCGCCAGGCGATCACCTTCGAGCGCAACCGCAACACCCAGATCAAAATCGTCATTCTGAACAATCTGATCGTCTTCAAGGATCAGCCGGCGAAAAGGCGCGTGTTTTTCCATCGCGCACACCACGCACCAGGCGATCATGACGGAAGGGGAGGGGGCATGCTTCGACTCTTTCTTTTTCGCTGCCTCGCGGGCTTCCTGAATCGCTTCCCAGCGCGCATCGATTTGCAGGTTTGCCGAAATAACCCGGCTAAGTTTGCGCGTGATCGTAGGCGAAAGCGCCGGCTCAATTGCTGTAGCCGGGATCGCTGATCCCGGCTTTTTCAAAAGCTGTTGCTGCTGGTCACTACCCGGTCCGCGATCTGATACCCGACAACGCTCGGGACTACAGCTGCCGGTTCTTCGTCGGTGAAAAGTGTGCCGAGTTCCTGACCGATCTCGACCGTGTCGCCGACTTTCGTTTTCCATTCGCCCATTACTCCAGCGAACGATGATTGGATTGGATAAACCGCTTTGTCGGTTTCCACTTCGCACAATTCGTCATCCAGCGCGACGGGGTCGCCTGTTTTTTTCAGAAGCGAAACAATTTTCGCGTTGCGAATGCCTTCGCCCATGATCGGCACGGTAATGCTTTGGAGGCGACGCCTTCCGTGTATCTGACTGTAGCCGGGAACGTTGACCGCCGTGCCTCGGCGAACGCGGTGACTCTGGCTGAGAAACGGTCTGGCTACACCACGCGATCCGCGGCTACAACTGCGCGTTCATGTTTGGTTGCGACCGAACGGCGAATTGCAGCCATAATCCGCTCTACGTCCGGCAGCGCGGCGTACTCGTAGATCGGATTGTATCCGATCATCACGTTGGCTTTGCTGACCAGAATCGGCGGACTGATCAGTTCGTTCCAGAGTTCAGGCATGCTCGTGATGTGGGAAATAATCATTTGCCCGACGCTGCAGTTCTCGGTGTCTTCTTGCACAACAACCAGCCGGTCGAGTTTTACGCACTGAATCTTCGATCGCAGCCTTGTCCCACGGAACGATCGATCGCAGGTCGAGCAGCTCGACGCTGATCTCATTGTCGATTTTCGCAATTGCTTCGAGAGATTTTTCGATCGTATTTCCCCAGGCGACCACCGTCACATCGGAGCCGTTCGTGCACTGGCGCGCACGCCCAAGCGGAACACCCTTGATTGGCTCTGCATATTCGTGTTCGGCCCAGAGCAGATGCTTTGGAATTAAAAAAATGACCGGATCCTCACCGTGCATCGCCGTCCAGAGCAATCCCGCCGCGTCTGCGGGTGTGCTGGGAATCGCAACGTTCAGGCCCGGATAATGTGCGAACGCCGATTCGTTTGCCTGGCTATGCCACAAACTTCCGCCGGGCAAGTATGCGCCGTAAGGCGCGTAAATCACAGCGGGACACGTCCAGTTTCCGAACGATCGCCAGCGCAAATTCGAGATGTTGGTAACGAGTTGATTGAACCCGGGATAAATGAAATCGATGAATTGCAGCTCGAACACGGGGCGCTTTCCGTAAGCAGCCAGGCCGCAGGCGACTCCGAGAATGGTCGATTCAGCAAGAGGCGAATTGAAGACTTGGTTCGGGAACTCGGTCGAAAGCTTCTGCGTGAGACGGAACACGCCGCCCTTTGGATCTTCGATGTCTTCCCCGAACAGAATTCGTCGCGGATCGTCCTCTAATCCAGCGCGCAAGGTTTTGTTCACGGTATCGCCGATCCGATATTTGCCGGGCGGCAGGATTTCATTGTCCCAAGGAGGGGCGCTTTCCAAAGCGCCCTGCGGCGGTTGGGAAACCGCCGTTCCTTGCTTCATGACATTGGCCAGAAGCTCGTTAGGCGATGGACCGTCGGCTTTTTCGGCGTCGGCTGTATTCGCGACGAATGCGCTCCTTAATTTCGTTTTCGAGCTTCGCGAATTCCTCTGCGGTAATAATGCCTTCCTCGATCAGTTGATCCTTCCAACATTTAAGCGGGTCGCATTTTTCCAGTCCGCTTAACTCCTCCTCGCTGCGATAAAGTTTTTGATCGTCGGAACTGGTGTGACTGGAAAGCCGCTCCATGTTGATCCAGAAAAAGAACGGCCCGCCGCTGGCGCGGATCTTGTCGAACGCTTCGGCTGTCGCGTCATAAACCTGTTGCACGTTTTCTCCGTCGATTCGGCGCCAGTTATCAGACTCGAGAACATTCAACGCGAGCGGGTTGGTCTTTCGCGTGGGCATGCTGATGCCGTACGCGTTGTCTTCGACAAGAAAGAGCAGGGGAAGTTTTTTCTCTTTGGCGAAACAGATCGCTTCAAAAAAATCTCCCTGCCGGGTCGCGGCATCGCCTATTGTGGTCACGACAAGATTCTCTTTACCATCGAGCTGAATGCCCCAGGCGATGCCGCATGCGGGGAGCAGCTGCGATCCGGTCGGCGTCGGCACGCTCCAGATGTGCAGGTCTGCATTGCTGTAATGCGACGGCATCTGGCGTCCGCCGCTTCCGGTGTTTCTCTTCGCGAAATATTCGAGGCCGAGTTGACGCGTCGTCATGCCGCGTCCGAGAACGAGTCCGCGGTCACGATAATACGAAACGATGTAATCGTCCGGTTCCATTTGGATGGAGACCGCCGCCAGCGCCTCATGCCCCATTCCAGAAACGTGAAAATGTCCTTTGCCTTGACGAATCAGATTCTGCTCGCGCAAATCCGCATGCCGACTCTCCAGCATCGTGGTCAAGAGCCGCAGCTTATCTTCTTTGCTTAGGCCAGGCATACGGTTGACTTTACATCGCGCTTGTAGATCGACAATCGGGCGGATTTGCTTCGCATAAGAAATCTAGATGGACTCGGCAACAGCAAAATTGCAGGCGAGCAGGGGAGTAATCGAACATTACCGTGAATTTCTCCCAGTCTCTGCCTCGACGCCGATCGTCTCATTGGGCGAGGGGAACACACCACTGATTTATTGTCCGCAACTGAGCGAGCGGGTTGGCCGCGGCTGTGAAGTTTTCGTGAAGAACGAGGGAGTCAATCCGACCGGCTCGTTCAAGGATCGCGGCATGACCGTTGCCGTGTCCAAAGCGCTGGATCGCGGCGCGAAGGCGATCATCTGCGCTTCAACCGGGAATACTTCCGCTTCGGCATCCGCTTATGCGGCGCGGGCGGAAATTGCGTGCGTCGTGATTCTACCTGCGGGAAAAATTGCGACGGGGAAATTGCTGCAAGCTTTCGTTTATGGCGCGAAAATCGTCGCGATCGATGGCAATTTTGACGACGCCCTGCGAATCGCGCGTGAGCTCGGCCAAAGCGGCGATTTTGCCATTGTAAATTCCATCAATCCGGATCGAATCGCAGGACAGAAGACCGCAGCGTTTGAAATTATCGATGAACTGGGCGATGCGCCCGATTTTCATTTGTTGCCAGTCGGCAACGCGGGAAACATCACTGCCTATTGGGCGGGTTACCGGGAGTATCGCGCATGTGAAAAATCGACAAAACTGCCAGCGATGATTGGTTTTCAAGCGGTTGGTGCAGCGCCAATTTTTCACGACCGAATCATCGAAAAGCCGGAAACGATCGCATCCGCAATTCGAATCGGGAATCCAGCGAGCTGGAAACAAGCGCGTGTGGCCATCTCCGAGTCAAAGGGAGCAATTGACGTTGTGAGCGACGAAGAGATTGTCGCAGCCCAGAGTTGGCTGGCTCGGCACGAAGGAATTTTTGTCGAACCTGCCAGCGCCGCAGCAATCGCCGGATTTTTCAAATGCTCCGATTCACACGGAGCGGCGTACTCATTCCAAGAAATTGCAAAGGCGAGTCGAATAGTTTGCACAGTCACAGGGCACGGCTTGAAAGACCCCGATGCGATCCTCCAGCGAATGGAAGAATTGAAACCGGTTGCGGCGACTGTGAATGACGTGCGATGCGCAATTGGACTGTAGCCGACGCTCGAAAACGATCGCGCTTCGTGTTTTCTTCAAATTAATCTTTATCTGACATGCCTCTGGTAGTTCAAAAATATGGTGGCACTTCCGTTGGGACGCCGAAGCGAATCTACAAGGTCGCGCGCAGACTCCTTAAGACCCAGCGCGGTGGCTGTCAGGTGGTAGCGGTCATTTCTGCGATGGCAGGCGTGACTGACAACCTTCTTAAACTCGCCCACGAAATATCACCGCACCCCACAGAGCGGGAGCTCGATATTCTGTTATCGACTGGCGAGCATGCCGCCATTGCTTTGACCGCTATGGCAGTGAGCGCACTTGGTGGACGAGCCATTTCGTTGACCGGTGCGCAGGCTGGGATTTTAACTGACCGCAACCACGCCAGGGCCCGAGTTGCAAACATCAGTCCGAAGCAAATTCACGAACTGCTATCGGATGACTACATCGTGATTGTCGCGGGTTTTCAAGGGCAGACTCCAGAAGGCGAAACGACAACGCTGGGACGCGGGGGTTCGGACTTGACGGCGATTGCGCTGGCTGGCGCGTTGAACGCGGACGCGTGTCAGATCTTCACCGACGTCGATGGAGTTTTCACCTGCGATCCACGCATTGTAAAAGAGGCGAAGAAACTCGACGAGGTCGCCTACGACGAACTGCTCGAAATGGCCAGTGGCGGCGCAAAGGTAATGCAGTCGCGCGCCGTGGAATTTGCCAAAAAGTTCGGCGTCGAATTCGAGGTGCGTTCGAGTTTCAACAAGAGCAAGGGAACAATCACCAGGGAAGAAAGCCCCAGCATGGAGGATGTGGTGATTCGGGGCATCAGCCTTGATCGTCACCAGGCGAAACTCACCATCGCAGGCGTGCCTGACAAACCGGGAATTGCGGGACGAATTTTCTCCAACGTTGCCGCGGCGCACATCGTCGTGGACATGATCGTGCAAAGTGCGCCAATCGGCAGAACGACCGACATTTCATTCACAATTCATGAAGACGAACTGGAAAACGCCCGCAAGATCCTGATGCCGGTAGTCGGCGAGATCGGCGCGAAGCGTTTGAATACCTCAAGCGGAGTGGCGAAGCTGAGCGTCGTCGGTATCGGGATGCGATCGCATTCTGGCGTCGCGGCACGAATGTTCGAGTGCCTGGGCCGCGGCGAGATCAACATTCAACTGGTTTCCACTTCAGAGATCAAGATCGCGGTCGTGATCGACGAAAAAGATGCTGAGCGCACAGCTCGCCTAATACACAGCGAGTTCGGCCTGGCTCGATTGATGTCCGCCGCCTCCGCGACGCAGCCGCTGACGTAAAGCACGCGGATGTAGATCGATTAGCGCGTTTTCACCGGATTAACATAAAATTCCGCTACGCCCTGAATTCGCATCTTGTAACCAAGACCCGCCCACACGACTGCCGCTCCAGGATGGTCGATCGGACTCGGGCCAGCTTTGTCGTCTAGGTTTGCTTGCTTCCAGACCGTTCCGTCTTCCAGCTTGATCACTGTGTGGCCCTTAAGACCCGCAAACGAACCATCGACCCGGCTTACGATCGGGTCATGGTGGAAGAAGGATTGCGAAGCAGCAACCCTTTTTTCAGTCTTTTTCTCGGTGACTTTCTCGGTGGTTTCCCGGTAGCCCTGCAGCCAGGCATTGAGCTTTTCCAGCTCTTCGGAGGAGAGCTTATTTAAGCCTGCCGCCCTAAATTCCTCTTTTGACATCATCTGCTGAATGCTCCCGTTGAGGACCTCCTCAGCTGCCCAGCCTGGTCCCGCGGAGCCCAGAATGAAAAGCGCCCCAATTACCAGGCAAAGAACCAAGCCGCTACGGAAAGTCTTCATATCTGCACGTTATTGAAATTTCGGCGACGCTAGCACCGGCTGCAGCAACGTCAAGGTAGCGACGGAAGCGGAAGGCACCGCGAATTTAAAACGTCGCAACATGGGAGCCATGCAGCAGAGGGAACTCCGAAAGGGCGTTCAGGCGATCAGAAGCGCTAGCTCGATAACATCAGACAATATATGTCATATAAAATCGGTAGGTGTTGGGGTCGGTTGGGCTTTCGACAATCGCATTTCCTCGCGCATCCACCGATTCATTCACTGCCCGCGAATCCTCATGGCTCTGCTTCGAAATTCCAGGCCGCGACAATGTACCTGTGAGCCTTCTGTTTGCCTTATGAGGTGGAGCCCGACGTGCACGTCATTCCTCTTGGAGAACTTGGCTTTGCAAACCAGCTCGGTATGCGTTCCTGAGCCCATTGCATTCGCGGCAGGCTGATCTTGCGGAGATATCGTGGTGGTCTTCGCCCCCAATACCTCGTAACCTTTAAAATCGCCAAACATCCCAGTCACTCGCTCGAAGTTCTCAGTCACCAGCTTGTTTTTCGATTCGCGCCACATTTCCAGACTACCCTCCGGAAGTCTTGATCGGTCTTCAGGCGATAGGTAAAAAGAAAGGGCCTGCAGTGTAGCGATATCTTTTGATTTCCATGCGCCAAAATACTTGTCGAGAAACTGTTGGCAGTCGGCTGGAACAGAGGCCGATCGCCCCTCCTTGCCCTTGGTACATGCAGGGAGAAGGACCAAAAGAAAAAGCAAAAATGTTGCGACGTAGGGTCGGTTAATGAGCCCCGTTTGCTTGTTCGCCATAATCGGGTGCCGATTGGTTGCGATCTCCCTTGTCCTGAGCGGATCGCTCTTCTCCTAAAGCGTTTCGATCTTCGCTGTGCGTTTTTCGGCTAGATATGCCCAGACCCGCCTTGCGCCTTCGCCTTGTTTAAGCCTGATAATCGATCCCGAACCGCCATCACCGCCGCCAGTGAAATGCAAGACCACGTACTCGCCCGTGCGCTCTGCGTATGTGAGGTGATCGAGATTTATGATGCGGCCGTCCGGTGTGCTCACAAGATTCATAGCCAATACTGACTATCAGATCCGGACCAGGCACACAAAGAAAAAGAATTCCTGACGCTCTTTGATGAATCTGTCTCTCTGCGACTAGAGCGTTTTCAACGAAATTGTAGCGGAATCAAGCGACATTCGCACGAAGCCAAACGGACAGTGGCGCGCCGCCTAAATTTAGGCTCGCAGTATTTTCCCAGCGTCAATGACCCGGGCTCACTGCATGCGGATTGAATTGCGATTGTTGCACGGCGGCTCCAGTGACTGTCGTGATATTGCTGCTAGCTCCGGTGTTGGTGCCGTTTTTCACGATATTGCCGTTATCATCGACCTCAACCCACTGTCCGCCGCCGCCGATATGCGTATCTACGTCGGGACGCATAAAAACCATATGTGTGTGTTTCTTAGCCGACGCCATCTGGCCCGTCAGATTGAAGTTGAGTTGAGCAGGCTTGCCTGCCTGCGTCTTGGTGTTGGCGATCGATGCTTTGACTTGTCCATTGATAACGAGAGTGGCCTTGTAAGTGGCAACTCCCAAGCCATCGCAGACGTAATGGCCGTTGGCATCAGTTTTAACAATCTTGGAGAAATTCTTCGCTTCAATGCGCACATCGGCGCCTTTGACAGGACGGCCAGTGGGGTCTTTCACAACCCCTTCAATAACCGACGTGCCAGCGCAAACGGTGAAGGTTACAAGCAGTGAACCAACGAAGCTAAGAATGAATGATTTTGAGAGCATAGTGATTGTTGTTTTTCTTTTCATTTTTTTGATTCTCGGTTTTCGCTGATTGTTTTTTATTTCACTAAACGTTTAGTCACTATCCTTCTTAGGATTTTTCGCCCTGAAGTTTCGAAGTTTTTTTGAAATTCTCGTTTTTAATCTTTCCTTCGATGGAAGTGACGATTCTCGCGGATTTCCTTTTTTAAGCAATATTGGTATTTTAGCACATTTCTGCCTACAATTCAAAGCCGTGTCTTGCCGACGAACGTCATCGCCCGCTCAGACGTTGCTTCCGCTCCACTTGAGTTTTTGCCGGACCACGCTGAAGAATGAGGCGTCAGGCAGCGACGCCAGCGGAAGCGTTCTCTTTGCCTTGCGAATCGTGACAATTGATCCTTGCTCGACATGGATCGGCGTGCGTCCATCCACCGTTAAAAAGACCGGATACTCAGGATCGCTCGCTTCGATTTCGATTATCGATCCCTCCGCAACAATGATTGATCGGTTCGTGAGAACATGTGGGCAAATCGGCGTGATCACGAAAACGCCCGACTCAGGATCGAGAATCGGTCCGCCCGCCGATAACGAGTAAGCCGTCGAACCGGTCGGCGTCGCGACAATCAACCCATCGGCGTTGAACTCAGTGAGCGCTTCGCCGTTGACTCTTGTGCGCAACAGAACCAGGCGCGAAACTTCGCCGCGGCTTAACACGGCATCGTTCAGCGCAATCATTTTGCTCGTTCTTTTATCGCCCAGGTGAACTCGTGCCTCGAGTAGCACCCGCTGACTAAAATTAATCCGGTCTTTCGCGATGCATTCCACCGCTTCGCGATACGTCAAAGAACTCGCGCAGGTCAGAAAGCCGAGCGAACCGACGTTGATGCCAAAGATTGGCTTAATGATTTCGCCAAGTTGCCCAACCACATGCAGAATCGTTCCGTCGCCGCCAGCTACGACCAAGAAGGTCTGCTGCTGCGCCCAATTCGGCCAGCGAGAGCCCCGATTTCTTTCCGGCAATTTGAGCCGTTTCCTTTTCGAACAGAGTCGAGATTGAAAAACTGTCGAACTCCTGGGCAATTGCGTTAATCAGCTCAGCAACGCCTGGTTTCCCCGTGTGAGCTATTAGGCCGATCGTTTTCGCATGCATGCAAAAAATTCCTGGTTCCCGTCCGTGCCTGTAATAGCAGACGGGGCGATCCCAGTCACCACGTGGCCCAGGCGCGTCACAAAGGCGACAATCTTGTCTTGTGCCTTTCGGTGCAAGCGTGGATCGCGAACAATTCCGCCCTTTCCAACCTCGGAGCGTTGCAGCTCGAACTGCGGTTTGATCAACGCGAGAATCACTCCAGTTGGGGTTAACAAGTCGAATGCGTTCGGCAGGACTAACGTCAGCGAAATGAAAGAAACATCAATCACACAAAGATCGACCAGTTCCGGAATGTGCTCGCGCGAGAGAGATCGTGCATTGACTTTTTCGAGAACAATCACGCGTGGATCATTGCGGAGCTTCCAATCCAATTGCCCGTGACCGACGTCAACCGCATAAACTTTTTCGGCGCCGCGTTGTAACATGCAATCGGTAAACCCGCCGGTTGAAGCGCCAATATCCAGCGCTGTTTTTCCGTCTACGTCGATGTTAAAATCATCGAGCGCGGCCTCCAGCTTCAGCGCGCCGCGGCCGACGTATTTTCGTGTTGGCTTCACAGTGATCGGCGCGTGTTCCTCAAGAAGCTCAGATGGCTTCGCCGTAATCCGCGTGCCGACCATCACGTCGCCGGCCATTATTGCTCGTCGCGCTTGCTCGCGACTTGCGAACAACCCCTTCCCCACAAGCAGTTGATCAAGCCGTAACTTCTTTGGCATCTTTCCTCGTGGAAGCATTGCTGCCCCGCCAAACCTTGCCCATCGACGCGCGGAGGGCTTCTACGGCTTTGGTTAACTGAGCGATTGTGATGCACAACGGTGGCATCAGAACGACTACATTCAAAATTGGTCTGGTCAGAAGGCCGTGGCGCCGCGCTTCGACGCAAACTGCTGAGGCCATGGTGGGCCCTTCGGTTTCCAGCGATTCTTCCATCTCTATTCCCGCAATGAACCCGCACTGGCCGTACGGTCCTTTACTCCAGGAAGTTCTCTTACTCCTGCCAGTGCCGCGCTCAGATGACTGATTTTCGGCTGAAGGGCTTCCAAGACCCGCTCCTTCTCAAAAATCTCAAGACTTGCTTTGGCCGCGGCGCAACCAAGGGCATTTCCGGTGTAACTATGTCCGTAGGCGAGCGCTTTACCCTCGGCTACCGAGCCATTGAAAGCGGAAAACAATTTTTCAGAGATCAAAGTAATAGCGAGCGGAAGATAGCCTCCAGTCAAGCCTTTACCTAAAACCATCATGTCCGGAATCACGCCTTCATGCTCGCTTGCGAACATCCGGCCGGTTCGGCCAAAGCCGGTCATGACTTCGTCCACGATCAACAGGGTATCGGTCCGACTACACCATTCACGAACCGCTCGTAATGCCGCTTTAAAAGCGCAGACATGTCTGCGTACTCCAAAAGATCACTCCTCCAACACGGATGTTACGTCGACATTCACTCATCGCGCTTTGCTCTTGGATAAGTTTCTCAAGACGCAACGTCTTCGCTCGAAGCGCGCCGTCGCTGGTATTTTCGCGCGAGGATTTCTTTTAACGCTAACAAGTCCTCCAACAACGGTCGCTCATAATAGGTCCAGTCAACATCGTCCGCAGTTTTCGCTTGAAACCGCCACGCACCGCCGAACTTTGTGGCTCGCACTTCGCGTTTCTCCCCATTTTGATTCCTGTCCGTCCATATATGTTGACTCCGCATCGCGGTAAGACCTTACATTAGCCGGATTGAAAGACGTAGCTAAATTGGCGGCGTATTTTGTCGGCGTCGTTATCGTTGCAGCACTGCTTGCTCCAATTCTTTTTTGGTCAGCCCAGTCGCTTGCAGCGCACGGTCTGTTTTCCTTTCTGGCAAAGTACGATTTCGAAACGTTCTTTCATCGCGCCATCCTGATCGCGGCTGCGCTGTTGCTCTGGCCATTTCTGCGCATCAGCCATGTGAGTCGCATGGGTGACCTCGCTCTTGCACCCAATCCGCGTTGGGGCCGCGATCTGTGCGCCGGCATTCTTATCTCGGTAATTCCCCTGCTCTGCTGCGGCGCTTTACTGGTTGCATTTCATGTTTACGCGGTTCGGCACGCCTTTGCCTGGCCGCGACTTGGCAAGGTGCTTGTTGCATCAATCACCGTTCCATTCATCGAAGAGGCGCTTTTTCGCGGGATGGTTTTGGGCGTCTTACTTCGGATAGGTCGAAAGTACATGGCGATTGTTGCAGTCTCCGCGGTCTTTGCAGCTGTTCATTTTTTCAAAGCACCGGAACGGACATCCGCCGTTGTAACATGGATGTCGGGCTGGAATTCGATTGCCCATTCGTTCGGACGAGTTGGCGACCCGATGACGCTGGCGTCCGCCTTTGCGACGTTATTTCTTTTCGGCTGCATTCTCGCGGTGGCGCGTGTGCATACCCATTCGTTATGGCTGCCGATCGGCTTGCATGCTGGTTTGATTTTCGGGAGCGGCACTTTCAGCTGGCTGACGCATCGGCAAATTGTCGCCCTACCATGGGTGGGAAAGAATCTGCTTGTTGGCATTGTGCCGCTGGGCGTAGCGACAGTAACGTGGATGATAATGCGGACCTGGCTGAAATATGATCGCGCTTCACAAGTTTGAACCATTGGAAGCGGCCGTATCGCTTCTTTACCCGCCAGTTTGCACAATTTGCGGGGGAAACGTGAGAGCTGGCGAGTATCTCTGCAATCAGTGCGAAGCGAAGGTCGTCCGCATCGTTGCGCCATTTTGCCAGAAATGTTCCGAGCCCTTCGAAGGCAACATCACCAGCGAGTTTACCTGTGCCAATTGCGCCCATCGCACGATTCACTTCGACGCAGCTGTGTCGGCATACCGCGGTCGTGGGATCGTTCGCGAAATCATCCACGAATTTAAATACGGACGGCAAATTCACCTGCGTCGCCTTGTGGCGCGATGGCTTCATGCTGCGCTGGATGACGAAAGGCTTCGCGGAAGCCTATTCGATATCATCGTGCCGGTGCCACTGCATGCCACGCGGCTGCGAGAACGCGGATTTAATCAGGCGAGCCTGCTCGCGGCATTGTTGAGCGCACAGACGTCAATTCCTTCCAGACCTGTGCTTGAGCGCATTCGCTATACCACGACACAAACCGCGCTTGATCGGTCCGAGCGCATGGAAAATTTGCATAACGCATTCCGTTTACGAAAAAACGCAGACGTGCGAGGTTTGCGGGTGCTGTTAATCGATGATGTTCTGACGACCGGCTCCACGCTGAGCGAGTGCGCGCGGGTTTTGAAACGCGCGGGCGCGCTCTCCGTTCACGCGGCTACAGCAGCACGCGCATAAGGCTCATGGCAATTTTCAAGAAGCCAGCAATTAAGGCGGGAGGCGGCAGAAAGCGGGACATTCCGCGCGGTCTTTTTCAGAAGTGCCCGGGCTGTTCGGAAGTCGTGCCTGAAATCGAGCTGGCGCAAAATCAACGCGTCTGTCCGCGCTGCGACTATCACTTTGCACAACCCGCCAGGGAGCGGATTCAGAGTCTGCTCGACCCGGACACTTTTGTGGAAATGGATGCCGATTTGAAATCGGTGGACGTGTTGCAGTTTCAAGGAATGGCTACGTATAAAGATCGGCTGAAAAAATACCAGGGGAGCACTGGCCTACTCGACGCGGTGATCAGCGGGTATGGTATTCTCGATGGCTACAAGGTCGCGATCGCCGTAATGGATTTCGGTTTTCTCGCTGCGACCATGGGATCGGTCGTGGGCGAGAAAATTACGCGCACGATTGAATACGGAACGGCTGAGCGCTGCGCGGTGATCATCGTTGCTGCTTCCGGCGGAGCACGCCTGTACGAAGGAATGTTAAGCTTGATGCAGATGGCAAAAACAAGCGGGGCGCTCGCGCAACATGCGCAAGAACGACTCCCGTACATTTCTGTTCTCACAAACCCGACAACGGCTGGAGTCATGGCCAGCTTCGCTTCACTGGGCGACGTTATTATCGCTGAGCCCAGGAGCATGATCGGTTTCGCCGGGCCGCGCGTGATCAAGGAAACCACTCATCAGGAGTTGCCCGAACGCTTTCAGACCGCTGAATTTCTCCAGGAACACGGATTAATCGACATGATCGTGCATCGCAGAAAACTGCGCGAAGAAATCAGCCGGTTGCTCAGTTACTTTGCAGTGACGCCGTGAATCGGTATCCCCGAGAGCTTTCAGGGGCATCGCAGGTGTATGTTTAACGCTGACGGCGCTATGTCATTTAAGCCTGGGGCAACGCCCCAGGGATTCGGTGCCAAGCGTGGACAAGCGCTGAAAGCGCGTTTCAACCAGGTCTTGCACCCAGCCGAGGGTTGAGCCGCGCTTTCAGCGCGGGCGTATGGATTTCCACAAAACCCTCGGGCGTTGCCCAAGGCTCAGATTGAATGCCACGCCGTTGGCGTTAAACATAGACCATCGCGGTGTGATGTCCCTACAATGACTCAGGTCGCTCGCCCAATGACTTACAAAGAGGCGCTTGCCTGGCTCTACAGCCTCCAGCGCTTCGGTATCAAGCTTGGCCTGGAAAACATTCGGCGGCTGATCGACGAGTTATCAAGGAGGGGCGATCTCCCTTGGCACGCCGTAGCCTCGCGAAGGCGGCAGTTCGCCCCCGGCGGCTTAGAAGCCGCCGCTCCTTGGAAAGTCATCCACGTCGCCGGCACAAACGGCAAAGGCTCCGTTTGCGCCATGATCGATTCCATCTGCCGCGCGCAGGGATATCGCACCGGCCTCTTCACATCCCCTCACCTCGTCACGTTTCGTGAACGCATTCGCGTAAATGGCGAAATGATTTCTGAAGACGCGGTTGCCAACGGTTTGACCGCGATTCGCGATTTGGTCGCCGATTGGGATCCGCATCCGACATTTTTCGAAGTCACGACTGCGCTCGCCCTAAAACATTTTTCCGAAGCGAAGATCGACCCGCTTCGCGCCAAAGGCAGCCGATTGGATCAATCAGCTGGGTCGCCGAGCTCCTTCGACTCGAACTCTCACCGTGATCAGGACGCTGGACTGAAGGAGCTGCCCGCCTCTGGCGGGTTCGGCGATGTGGTCATTCTTGAAACCGGCATAGGCGGGCGCCTCGATGCGACCAACGCCGTCCAATCTGACGTCTCGGTGATCACGCAGATCGATTTCGATCACGAACAATGGCTGGGCAAAACGCTGCCTGAGATCGCGAGCGAAAAGGCGGGAATTATTAAACCCGGAATCCCCGTTGTCTGTGCGCCGCAGCAATCGGAGGCCGAAAAAGTCATTCGCACGCGAGCCGCCGAATGCGAAGCGCCATTGCAAATTGTAAGTGAATCTTACGACCAGTCTCCAATCGCCTTAGACGGTGATTATCAAAAGCAGAATGCCGCTCTTGCGATTGCAGCAATCCGCGCTGCGAAGATTGACATCGACCACAAAGCGATTGCCCGCGGGCTTGCCAGTATCGACTGGACTGCTCGGTTCCAGAGGTGGGACGAGCGCACAATTATCGATGGGGCACATAATCCTGCTGCAGTGCGCGAGCTCGTCGAAACATGGCGTGAAATTTTTGGCGACCAGAAAGCGACGCTCGTCCTCGCGGTTCTCTCGGACAAAAATTTGCGCGGCATCTGCGAGGCGCTGGTGCCCATTGCTGATTCGATTCTTCTTCCGAGGATTCGGAGTGAACGCGCCGCCGCTCCCAAGGAGCTGGCGAAGATTTTCGAAAGCGTTGTTTCTGTTTGTAGCGCAGGCGCTTCGCCTGCCGGCAACCCCGAAAGCGTTCGGGGTTGCCCTACAATCTCCATCACTCCGTCTGTCGGCGAAGCACTCGACCTCGCGCGGGCAAAACCAAATCCGATTCTGGTGACGGGCTCACTGCATTTCGCAGGTGAAGTGCTCGCGCATCTGCACGGCGAACCCGCTGCGTTCGAAGAATGCGCGCAATGACTTTTCCACGCGGGAACACGCGCGTCTGGGGAGCACAGGCTGCCAGCCTGTAGTTCGCGGCAGCTTGCCGCGAACCTGGTCTTCTCGCAGTGGCGTTGGATTGGAGATGTTGCGCTACGTGCAAATTGCATTTGGCCAGCGGCCAAATGCTACAGGCTGGCAGCCTGTGCTCCCCAGACTTATTGCTGAATCAGTGGAAATAATGGCACCGATTTTTCTTTGTCAACGTTGTTCTCTTCAACGCAACCTTATGCTGGGTGGAAGCAAGGCGTCCGCCGCATCAGCGGCGGACGTCACGCTTCATGAAGCTCAAGAACTATTTAAAATTTCACTTCGTGTTCCTTCGTGATCTTCGTGGTTGATTAAGTGGTCTCAATACGCGGGAACAACGGCACGGGTTTGCCTACGACATGTCCGTCCGGCATTCTCCCCCACTCCGCATCCGCGAGCGAGAAGGGATTCTTCGGCTAAACGCTATTCGTTCATTTCAGTAAGCAAACGCAATTGCCGAAAGGCTTCATAGACTACGTCGCGTGTATCAGCGTACTCTAATTGAACGAGCGCTCCGCTAATCTTGCGACAGACGATGCGGTAGCCTCCCACGCGCAATCGATAGAAACCTTCTAATTCACCCCGAAGCTCTTTGATATCTCCCTGCCAGCGCTCCAATCCTTTAAGCGCCGCGCGCACTCGCTGCTTCGGTTCAGGCGGCAAATTGCGTAACCATGTGGCCACTTGATCAGAGGCCAAAATCTTCATCATTCAAATTCAGCCGGCGATATTTGAGTTTGCCCGCCTTTGCTGCCCGCAGCGTCCGCATCGCTGTCGGATTGGCCAATAAGTCCATTGTTTCAATGAGCGCTTCATAGTCCTCGATCGGCAGCAGCACGCTGACGGGCTTTTCGTGGGTCGTAATCAGGATGGCCTTCTTGTCCCGGCACAACTTCGGCAACCCGCTTTGCGCTTTGCTGACGGACACTGTCGGATACGTACTCTTTGCCATAATTCTATGTAAACTCGCTCAATATTCTCCGCTGTGCAAGTCTGGACGCATTTCGCGATAGTCGCTGGACATGGCGTGCAGAATCCAATGCCTTCGAAGAATCCGTGCAGTGAAACAACGATAATGATATTGTAGGGCAGGCGCATTCGCCTGCCAGCAACCGATGCGGTTGCCCTACAATTCTGTCGTCTCGATCCGTGGAAACAACGGCACCGGTTTGCCCACGACATGGCCGTCCGGCAATTGCCCCCACTCTGCGTCTGCAAGTGAAAATCGTTCTTCCTTTCCGCTCAGCTCCATCTTCCAATTCAGTTGGTCGAAAATTCCGTGCGCCGCTTCAGGCAGAACCGGCGAAATCAAGATCGCGATTATACGAAGCGATTCAGCGAGTGTGTAAAGAATGTCATCTAACTCTCTAGCCTTTTTCGAATCTTTCGCGAGCGCCCACGGTTTTGTTATCTCGATCGTCTGGTTACAGACCAAAACGTCGCGAAATGGCGCATCTGGAGCAGCGCTTACCGCGTACGTAGGTTTCAGCTCGCGTAGTGATTCGCCGAGCTGCGCTGGATCGATGTCGCTTGCAAGTGGCGTGTACTCGAAGGAGCAACGTACGCTGCGATTGATTTATCGAAGTCAAGTTCCTTACGACCGGTGGCCGGTCACTAATACTGCTCGATTTGTAGAGGCGCGCTTCTCGATATCTAGCCAACATGTTCAGTGTCCGATTCAGCAGATTGCCTAACGAATTAGCCAGATCGGCATTGTAGCGCTCGACAAGCGTTCTTCCGAAAAATCTGCGTCCTGGCCCGTGGCGATGTCGCTCATCAGATAATAGCGAAGTGCGTCGGCGCCGTATTTATCGGCTAGCGCGAACGGATCAACGATATTACCTGCGCTCTTGCTCATCTTGGCGCCGCCGAGATTCCACCAGCCGTGCACTAACAATTGCGGCATTTGGTCATCGGGAAATCCGATCGCGTGCAGCATGATCAGCCAGTAAATGCCATGCGCGGGAACGAGAATGTCTTTGCCGATGATTTGCAGCGCGGGCCATTTGTCGCGGAAAGTTGATGGTTGAGAGTTGTAGGGAAGCTGATTGACTACTGGGTCGTAGCCGGCGAAACTGATGTAGTTCGTTAGGGCATCGAACCAGACGTAAGTGACAAAATCTTTGTCGAACGGCAGCTCGATTCCCCAATCGAGCCGTGATTTCGGACGCGAGATGCAAAGATCGCCACTAATTTTCTCCACCGCGTTTCGCAATTCCGTCTGACGAAAATCGGGAATGACTGCGTCTGCTCGATTGTCGATATACTGAAGCAGCCAATCTTTGTGCTGGCTTAGCTTAAAGTAGTAATTTTCTTCCTCGCGAAATTCGATCTCGCCCCACTCCGGACCGAATTGACCGTCGGGGCCGCGTTCTTTGTCAGTTAAGAATTGTTCCTGACGAACCGAGTAGTAGCCGGACTGTTTGTCCTTGTAGATCTGGCCTTCATCGAAAAGCCGCTGCAAAATTCCTTGAACGACTTTCTTGTGCCGGTCACTCGTTGTCTCTGCCCAGTCGTCGTATTTCACACCGAGTTTCTTTCCCGAGATCGATGAACTTTTGAGTTATCGCCTTTAACGAATTCAGCTGGAGGAACTCCTGCCTTCGCGGCGGATTGCTGAACCTTCTGTCCATGTTGATCGACGCCGGTAAGAAAAAATACTTTCTCACCCTTGAGGCGGTGATAGCGCGCAATCACATCGGCCAGCACCATCCCGTAAGCGTGTCCGACATGCGGCGACGAGTTCGTGTAATAGATCGCTGTGGTAATGAAAAATGTCTTCGGCATTGGCTCCGAGATATTGCGGGCGCACGACGCAGCACGCAACCGGCAACTGTAGTCGGGGCGACCGCTTCTGTAGCCGCGTCGCTATGGGACGCGTGCGCGCGGCCCGCAGGGCCGCGGCTACAGCTTATGCTACGAAACGCGCACTTTTTTCCAGACACCGCCTTGTTCTTTCCAGTTGTAAAGCGGTTTGCCGTTGATCTTGTGGACGGAAGTCTCCGTAACCGTCATGCTGCCCGGTTGTCCGGCCATGAAGAAATCGATGTCGTAAATTGTGCCGTCTCCAGCTTTCATATCGACGCACGCGAAATATTTCCCGCCGCCAAGGCTGGAAAGCCGATCATCGTGGACCCTCGTCAAATCGAGCGCCAGATTTTTGCCTCGGTAGTTGACGTGAAATTTTTTGTCGGCGGCTCTTCTCCGCTCGTTATTGATGTGCCTTTTGATGCCGGCAGAGATATCGGCATTGCTCACTTCTCTCGTGAGGATGTTGATCTGCGGAGAACTCGCTGTTGTTGCCGGCGGGACTTGTATTGTTGGTTGCCGCAGAGGCAGCGGATGTTCCCCCGCAGCGAGAAGCGGCATAGCCAAAGCTAATAGCCACGCGATCAATATTGTGAAGGATAATCTGTTCATCTGATTGGTTTTCATGCGGCTTTCGCTGTCTCCATGTCTCCGGTGTATTTGCCGAAGCGCGCTTTGCTGTTGCACCAGGCGCGGTGATGGAACGCTTGTTGCGCAGCAGCCACGTTCGCCGCCTCGCCTTTCCACGCTTTGAGCACGGGAGCTTGCAAGGCGCGGCCGTACGAAAAACTCAACTGCCACGGCAGACCCTCCAGACGATTCATTGCGTTGAGATGTTCGGTGGCTTGCTGATCGCTTTGACCACCAGAGAGAAATACAAGACCGGGCACAGCTGCCGGCACAACGCGCTTCATGCAGCGCACAGTAGCTTCAGCGACTTCCTCCACTGACGCCTGCTGCGGACATTCTTTCCCTGAAAGCACCATGTTCGGCTTGAGCAACATCTCCTCCAACACAACGCGATGCTCAGCCAACGCATCGAAAACGCTTCGCAGCGTTTGCTCGGTGACGTCGAAATGCCGCTCGATCGTATGCGCGCCATCCATGAGCACCTCCGGTTCGACGATCGGCACCAAATCCCTTCCTGGCAAAGGGCCGCGTAGCGCGCCAACGCTTCCGCGTTCGCGTCAATGCATGTGCGCGTGGGAATTTTCTCGCCGATCGCGATTACTGCGCGCCATTTGGCAAACCGCGCCCCAAGTTTCCGGTATTCCGTCAACCGCTCGCGCAAGCCGTCCAAACCCTCGGTGATCTTCTCGCCCGGAAAATTCGCCATCGCTTTGGCGCCTTTGTCCACCTTGATCCCTGGGATGATCCCCTGCTGTTCCAACGCTTCGACAAAACTACGACCGTCGCGGGTCTTCTGCCGAATCGTTTCATCAAAAAGAATCACGCCGCTGATGAAGTCTCCCGCTCCCTTCGTCGTAAACAAAACTTCCCGATACGCGCGACGGTTCTCCTCCGTTGACGGAACGTTGATGCTTTTCAATCGCTTCTCGATTGTCCCCGAGCTTTCATCCGCTGCCAGGATCCCCTTGCCCGGAGCGACCAGTTTTCTTGCTACAGATTCCAAATTTTCAATTTTCATAATTCTGTCCTGATTAGCTGTGGAAATTAATATCGGCCATATTTCTAGTTTGCAGAATCTTTGCAGAGAATTTTGACAAAGTCGATGCCGCAAAATGCATCAATGGCAGATCAAGAATTCTCCTTGGGAAAATCCTGATGAATGATAAACTACAGCTAATGAAGCTCCCAGTGCGATTGTTGCTGGCTGCGCTCACGTTAAGCATCGGTTCTCTCACACCGCTGGAACCGGGAAAAACTTCTCTCACGATTTCGCAGACCTCAAATTGCTGTGCGGGCATGCACACGGGCGGATGTCACGGCTGTCTGGCGAATATGGGTGAAACGAGTTCAGGTTTTGGACCCACCTGCTGCTCGACAGGGTCGGCATGCTTCGCGCTTTATTTTATCAAGGCGGCACCTTTTCGTGCACGAATTCACTTCATGGGGACGATTAGTGTTCGCGATGACCACGCTACAACGCTCACTCAGCGCCCACCAGTTCCACCGCCGCGCAGCGTGATTTCCTGACAGATCGCCGGCTCGGCGCGACTAAAAGTCGTGGCCGAGTTCCTCAACGAAACTGAGAAGGAGGATCTTATGAAATATCTTCTTTTGATTGCTACTTTGGTGGCGTTCATCGGTACGGCGACAGCAACGTCGCCGGTGGCCGATTGCTGCCAGGGCAACGCAAAATGTTGCCCGGGCAAATGCTGTAAAAAGTAGCTATTCAAGCTAAGTTCAACGAGACCCTCGTCGGAGAAATCCGGCGAGGGTTTCTCGCTTGTGGAGGACACTCGTCCGTGCGACGACGAAGCTACGGTTCTGTTCGCGATCGCAATGGAGTGGCAGAGTCGCATTGCGCACTGCTTCTAAATAGGATCGGCGTGAGAGATTAATAAGCGGGCCGCATTGCTGCGGCCCGACTTACGCTAGTAGTGACTTAAATTAGTAGCCCCAGAAGCTGAAGCTTAGATAGGGCCAGTATCCGTATCGGTAAGGATAATATGGGTAATACGGACCGTACCACCCACTGGAGCGGTAACCGTAATACCCGTAGTACGGATAGCTATAACCCAAGCCGTAATAGCCAAGGCCGAGCCGCGAATATCCGTAGTACGGATATGTCCAGTTGCCTCCCCAGGAACCGCCGCGAGTGGCATAATATGCGCGCCCTGCATTGCGCGCGTAGCCGCGCGCGTGTCCGGCAACCTGGTGACCACCCCCGCCGCGAACAGCAACAGCATGGTGTCCTCCTCGAACGTGGGCCGCCGCGGCATGTCCGCCAGCGTGCCCGCCATGGCCACCGCGATGTCCGCCATGACCGCCGCCGTGTCCTCCACGGGCATACATCGGCGGAGCAATTATCAAAAAAGCTGCCACCACAAGCGTTCCAAACGTTGAACGGAATAGCTTCTTCATTTAACAGCCTCCTTTCATCTTTATTTCGTTAACCGAGGCGGCATTGGCCGTCCCTAAGCCTTTACACACAATGGCCTCTTTTCATTCGCGGCGTTGGCAAAGTCACATTGGGGTCACGCCGCGCTGCGTCGCGAATTCTTTGGTCGCGCCTGGAAGTCGGCATTAGAGCGTTGATTGACATTCAAGAAGGCGGTGATTAGCCTCGCAGTCATGTTGCGCTGCGCCGGCCGAATCGTGACGATCGGTGCACTTTGTCTCTCGATTGGTTTGCACTGGATCGCGTTGCAATCGGTC
Organism: uncultured Verrucomicrobiae bacterium; assembly: GCA_963741065.1. Lineage (GTDB taxonomy): Bacteria > Verrucomicrobiota > Verrucomicrobiia > Chthoniobacterales > UBA10450 > Udaeobacter. The sequence goes on from CAVUGV010000022.1 coordinate 50,757, forward strand.
GCATGGACGACAATGGTGATCGATTACTCGAAGCACGCGCCGTTGTGCCAAGCGATCGCTCAGACGTTGGACGGCGCGCATCCCTGTTCGCTTTGTCATGTCGTCAGCAAGGGAAAAAATTCGGAGAAGAAACAGGACTTGCAGTCTTCGACACCGAAGATCGACATGATCTGTGCACCTCTCGCAAATCGAATTGAGCGCACGTTCGTTCCTTTCGAATACGCAATACGTGATTGTTTCTCGTTTGAACTGGAACATTCGCCGCCCGTTCCGCCACCGCGCTCGCTCCTGAGTTAGTTCGCGCTTGAGTCGGCTGCGCCGTGCGTGTGCACGGACCGCAGTTTTCGCTTACGCAACCGGGGAACCGTTACGCCTTAACGCGGGCGCTTTCTCATCTCACTGGAGGAGTATTCATGAAACATTTAGTTTTTCTTTTTTGGCTGCTTTGCTCGGTGTTCGAACTCGGCGTGACGAGCCGAGCGTTCGGCCATGGCTTCGCTGGCGCGCGATTTTTCCCGGCGACGCTTTCGACTGACGATCCGTTTGTCTCCGACGAACTTTCACTTCCAACTGTCAGCACGATTCGAACGCCGGATGACGGCGGCACGCGCGAGACCGATATTTCGGTGGATATCGCCAAACGCATTACGCCGCAGTTTGGCATTGAAATCGGCGAGACCCTGAGCGTGCTGAATCCACACGAAGGCCAGGCAGCGGATGGCTTCGGCAATCTCGAATTGGGCGGGAAATATCAAATTCTGAAGAATGGCCCACATGAGGCGATTGTTTCCGTCGGGCTTGGCGTCGAAATTGGCGGCACCGGATCGAGCTCGATTGGCGCAGACTCATTCAGTACATGGGCGCCGGGGATTTTTTTCGGTAAAGGATTCGGGGATTTGCCCGAGGCGTTACGGTTTTTGAAGCCGCTCGCGCTGACTGGCGTAGCCAGCGTCGCCATTCCAACGAGCGCGAGCACACGCACTATCACAGTGAATGATCAAACCGGTGAACGCGACATTGAGATCGAGCGACATCCTGATGTGCTGGAGTGGGGTTTTGCGCTCGAGTACAGCGTGATTTATTTGCAGTCGCAGGTGCAGGACATGCATTTGCCAGCGCCGATCGATCGATTGATTCCGCTGGTCGAGTTCGCGCTGGAAACTCCGCTGAACCGCGGCCCAGGCGGTCCAACCACCGGCACAATCAATCCGGGTGTCATCTGGGCGGGAAAATATTTTCAGGTTGGTGTAGAGGCGGTGGTTCCGATCAACGAACACACAGGAAATAACGTCGGTGTGATAGCACAACTGCATTTCTTTCTGGACGATCTTTTTCCACGCACGATCGGCCGGCCACTATTTGGAGGAAACAAATGAACTGGCTTTGTCGCATCCTTTTCCTTTGGCTCGTAGTAATTTTGCCAGCCTCGCGCGTGAACGCGCATGCTTTTTTGGAGCACTCCGATCCATCTGTCGGAAGCAAAGTGCATTCTGCGCCAGCGGCCGTGCGGATTTGGTTCACCGAAGCAATCGAACCTCGGTTTAGCAGTATCCAAGTCTTCGATGCGACCGGAAAACAGGTCGACAAAAAAGACACGCACTCGGATCCCTCCAATCGTTCCCTTCTCCAGATCTCATTGCCGCAGCTCGGACCGGGAAGGTACAAGGTGGTCTGGCGCATTGTGTCGGTGGATACGCATCGGACCAACGGCGATTTCACGTTTCAGATTCTCCCGTAAAGCGCAGGGCTAACGCATAAAGGGCTGGAATATGTTGCTAGTTATCACGCGCGCTGTGCACATCAGCGCGTGCATGATTCTCCTTTCGTTGTTCGCATTTGAAATACTGATCGCAAGACCTGCGTTGAAGGAAACTGACCAAAGTGCTTCGCTGCACATGGAAGTGCTGGGCGAGCAGTTTCGATTGCTGGCTGTGTGGAGTGGTTCTGCCGCAATCGTTTCCGGCATTGTGTGGTTTTGGATCGTCCTCGTACGAATGATCGGCGGCAGTTTGTGGGAGATGCCAGGCACCGATTCGATTGGCGTAGCGATTACTCAAACACAGTTCGGACGGCTGTGGACATGGCGCCTGCCGCTGATGCTTCTGTTTACAGTGGTGAACTTATTTGCATCACAGAAACGCCGAAACGTTTTGTGGAGATCACGGGTTTGGCAGTGTGTTGGTGCGATCATCGCGGTAATCCTTCTTGCGTCTCTTGCGTGGGCGGGACACGCGGGAGCGACGATTGGCGCTGAGCGCCCGATCCATCTCACCGTTGACGCAGCGCATCTTATTGCCGCCGGTCTCTGGCCCGGAGGTCTGTTGCCGCTGGCATTGCTTCTGGTCCAAGCATCGAGATCAACTGAGCCGTCACTGCTGCTCGCTTCCGGTGCAATCACCCGAAGATTTTCCGCTGTGAGCCTGCTCGTTGTGGGCGCGCTCGCGGCAACCGGCCTGACGAACAGTTATTTTCTCGTTGGCAGCCTGCGGGCACTCGGTGCTAGCGGATACGGACGTCTGCTTACGCTAAAACTGTTTCTGTTTTTCATCATGATCGCTTTGGGCGCGTGTAACCTTCTGCTTTTTAAACCACGGCTTCCTCCCGCAGACGAATCGCCTGCGAAGCAACGCGACGCTCTTCGCAAAATTAATGCGCAACGTGCTCGCCGAACTCTGCCTCGGCACGCTTATCATGCTCATTGTCGGCGCATTGGGAGCCACTCCCCCGCCGCGCCATCGCATGTAAGAATAATCGTTTATTGATCCACCGTTTGGGGCGGCACGTCGCGGCGCCACGGTAATCTTCCTTCGATCTCCAGTTGGAGTGACAAACTCAGGAACGTGCGAATTAGCACAATCAGCCCGAGGACGGCCACGTTCTGCATCGTCGGCGCCACAACCACGGTCCGGATTATGTCACCGGCGATCAGAAATTCCAAACCGAGTAAGATCGCGCGTCCCACGTCCTGGCGATAAGACAAGTAGTAACTGCCGGCGCCTTGCATGCGACGAAGCGTGAGGCGCAGCGTGGCAAAAAGCGCGCCGCCTACAACGATAAATACGCCTATGCCATCGACGCTCGTGCCGACGATATCCATGATCTGCCGAAAAGATTCCATGGTCCTTATTGCCGGAAAGCGCGCAGTATTTCAATTCTGTTTCTGTCAACGCATTGAGGACAACGCGTTCCCACCTGGCCGTGCGCAGCTGACAATCGGGTTGACCTCGCTCGCGCGTTTGAAACGATGGAGTAACGGGTTTTGAACCATCAAACGTTGATTACTGCCATGGCGATTATCGCTGCGTCGCCGAGATGCAGCGCGACATTCAAACATTTGACCGACGGGTCTGGTTAGGAGGACCTGACTGCGCTACTGCGAAACGACCTCGATCAGCTTCGTCTCGATCGGCTCCGTTTCCCACCTTCGCTTGTGCACGAACACTAAGTTGAAACGACCCGGATGTTGGGTTTTGAGGTGGAAAATCTGTACGCCGCCGCCGCCGATGGTGGCCGGCGAAGCTTCCACATAATCACTCCCCAAGAGCAAGACGCCCTCGGGAGGCGCTTTCAACTCCCAAACGTAGCCGGTCGTCGGGCCCGAGCCTAGCTCGATGTCAAACGGCGCGCCGGTTTCTACGGTCAACATTTTGGCGCTTAGGATTAAGCACGTTAGGAATACCACTTATGATACATAGCCGAATCCGTGCCTTCGACAAAGCAGTCCAGACGGCCTTGCGCCCACGAGCTTACGCCCACGCCGGACGACAGTATGCCACCCAGATCCTCCTCGCCGCTCCAAGCCGAGCCGTTCCACCACTTGTGCATCATATGAAACCTGACGCCTGGGTAGAATACGTCGATGCGGTTGTTCGCCCACGACACGGCTCCGGGATCCCCGCCGACGTAGCCGTGGAGGTCCTCCCAGCCGCTCCAGACTGAGCCATTCCACCATTTGTGATACAGGTGACTATCGGTGCCTTTGACGAAGCAGTCGAGGCGATTAGCGCTCCATGACGATACGGCCGGACTCGAATCGAGGATCCCGCCGAGGTTTTCCCAGCCGTTCCAGTGGCTTCCGTCCCACCACAGATGCCACATTGCCGAATCCAGACCGCGGGCGAAGACGTCGATCCGGTTCGGTCCCCAGGAAACCGCGCACGGATCCGACGAGAGCACGCCGCCGAGGTCCTGCCATCCGCTCCATCCTCCCTGGTACCACTTGTGATACATGTGGTGGTTGGTACCGACCGCAAAGATGTCGAGCCGCCCGGAGGCCCATGAGCAGATCGCGGGACCGCCTTGGATGATGCCGCCGAGGTTCTCCCAGCCGAACCAATTGGAGCCGTTCCACCAACGGTGATACACGGCTGAATCAGTGCCGCGCGCGACAACGTCGATGCGGTTGTTGCCCCACGACACGGCGCTGGGCTTGGAGGTGATAATTCCTCCCAGCGATTGCCAGCCTTGCCAGCCATGCGTCGGCACGACGACACCCTGTGCGGTCGCAAATGCGTAGGTATCAAAATTGCAATCGCCGTAGGCTATGCAGAAAAAGCCGGACTCACCCCAGCCACTCCCCCAACTATTCTTGCAAATCCAGAATTGGCCAGCGTCAGAGTAGCCTATCACTTCCACGCAATGTCCGCCCGCGAAAGCGCCAGATACATGATGGTAAACGCCGCTCGAATAGGAAAAGAAATCATCGTAGACGTCGAACGAAGCGCTGCAAGGGCCGGAGTTGCTCAAGTAATTCTTGCGATCCGCGATGCTGCTGAGGAGGCCATGGCTGTTGATCTTCACCGCGATCGCCGCGCGATTGGCGACGTTTGCACAATGCGCGAGCCAGTAGTGAGGCGGATTGGGGTCGTTTTGCGGTGGATTAGCGAAAGCCGACATGTAAGGGAAGGCGGCGTCTGGGACAACGCCGCGAGTCTTGATCTGCTCAAGGCAAGCATCGGCATTCCAGCCGCCGCAGTTCGCTCCATGGGACGAGCAAAAGTGCGAGTCGGCCTCCGACAGATCGAGCAACTGCCCCTTTTCGATCGAGGCCATCGATTCGACGACGGCCGTGCAGCAGAACGATACACACGATCCGCAGTGCTTCTGGTCCTTAACGGACGTGACGTGGTTGCCGTTGTGGCTACGCCAATCCACAGCAGGGGCGAAAGCGGGGGCTGGGCCAGCGGGGGCCGCTGCTTGGGGGGGAGCGGACTTCGCCGCGATGTCCGCGGGAGTGAATATTACACCGAGCAGCGCTTTTTTTTCGTCGTCGCTGAGCTGTGATTGTGGCGTTTGTCGCGCAGTCCACCGCGCTTTGGCTTTGCTAAGGCTGTCCGCAAGACTTTGGATGTTGGTAGGCATGGTAATGTTTCTCTTTTAAGTTATAGGTTTATTGGATAAGAAATTATTAAACCCAAAGAAATTGGCGTAACTTTTCGCGTCACAATGTGACTTTTCGCGTCACAGCGTGAGAAATCGTTAAAACCAAAGAAATTGGCGTGACTTTTCGCGTCACAATGTGCTCCTGCTCCATGCCGATTGTAGGGCCGGGCTAAAATATTCCGGCTTAGAGACCTGTCCGGCGTGATAAGCCGTATCCCCGTCGGCAACGAAGTGATAGACCTTGCCGCTGCGCGTTACATACGAATGGGAGGAGATATCGTCGCCGGTGAGAGTATCGACATCGCCCGATTCTCGTCCGTCGGACGAGTGCAGCACGATGTTGCGGATGGGGTAGGCTCGCCCGTGCTCAAAAGAATTGCGACCCTAAAGGGATTCGAACCCACTTTTGGAAATTCGTGATGTTGCGTATTTCCGCCGTAAACATGCGTCGCGGCGCACGAAATCGCCAATCACGATGGCGGCCGCTGCTACAAAAGCGATGATGATAAACGTGATGCGGATGGAAGGTCGTCGCTACAGCCGCGATGCGAGAAAGTAAGCCTGATTTACGAAAAGACTCAAAAAGAGAACGGAGGTGTGCTGATTATCCCAGCTGAGAAGGTGTGCCCTCGAGTACAACAGATGCCATCGCGTGATGCTCGGTATGACTGAGTGTGATTAGCGCGGAAGTGACGCCGCGCCTCGCCGCCAGCTCTTTGGCTGGTCCCGAAAAAACCAGAAATGGTTCGCCGCTCTCTTTTTTTCGGATGTCGATGTTGCGCCAGCCCATCGCTTTGCCAATGCCTGTGCCGAACGCTTTCGAAACAGCCTCTTTTGCCGCAAAACGCGCAGCCAGATGACGCGCCGGAAATTTCATCGACATGGAATATTCAATCTCACCATCCGTAAACACGCGGTGAAGAAAGCGATCTCCAAATCGCTCAATGGAGCGCTGAATGCGCGCGCACTCGACAAGATCTACACCGATTCCGAGAACGCTCATCTGATTTTCGAGCGCCGGAGGCGCGACATGTTTATAGAACGCGCGCCGCACCAAGCTCCCAGCCCCGTCAGGGGCGACATGTTCTCCCTTTTTGTACATGGCGCTCCTAACGGAGCTTGGGGTATTTTCTTGTTCATTCTATAAACATGTCGTGCCTACGGCACTTGGCGTCTGTAAGATGCGATGCCATTCATTGTGGATAGTTCGCCATCGCGGCGAGCATTTCTTTCACGGCGGTTTCCAGCCCAACCCGCATCGCGCGCGAGACGATGGAGTGACCAATGTTGAGCTCGGTCAGACAGGGAATCTGATGGATGAAGAGGATATTTTTGTAATTGATGCCGTGGCCGGCGTTGACTTGGAGATTTGATTCCGATGCGGCACGCGCCGCTGCTCGCAGTTGTTCCAGTTCTTCCTTTTGAATTTTTTCTGTAAATGCATTCGCCAGTCTGCCAGTATGCAGCTCTACCATTTCGACGCCGAGCTCGGTCGCGGCATCTACCTGCTCCAAACTGGGATCGATGAACAGGCTCACCCGAATTCCAGCAAGTTGCAGGCGTTTGATAGTCGGTTCGAGTTCTTTGCGTAGAGCAATGACATCAAGGCCACCCTCTGTTGTAACTTCTTCACGTTTTTCCGGGACGAGGCACACCTCATCCGGCACAATGCGCAACGCAATATCGATAATCAGCTCCGTGTTGCCCATCTCCAGATTTAGTTTGGTCATGATGTTCTGGCGCAGACGTTCGATGTCTCGATCTTGAATGTGCCGGCGATCAGCACGCAGATGGGTAACGATACCGCTGGCACCGGCGCGCTCGCAAATTGAAGCCGCCATGATCGGATCGGGCTCTGCGTTCTTTGATTCTGGCATGGTGGCATAACGCGCCTGCCGCAACGTTGCCACATGATCGATGTTCACTCCCAGGCGCAAACTGCTCATTTGATCGCGCCAAATAGGACTCACTCGTTGAATCTGAGCAAGTCGGAAACTCGGAACATAGGCTTGCAGTCCGTCGTGGCGACAGGTGGATTTGAAAACCACTGTCTGACTCATTTCAGTCCCGAATGCTTTCGGGGCTGGGCGCACCCGCCTTCGCCGAGGCTACGGCGCGCAGGCAGACCTTGAGGTCTATGTACCTTTCAGCGATCGTTGGGGCTCGGTGCGGGTGTACTGCGCTACCGATTTGTTGATTGCTCCTCGGTCGTCTCCGCCTGGGTCCGGCTGGACGAACTTTTCGATCTACGGTGCGTCTTCCTGGGAGTCTCAGTCGTTCCCCCGGCTGTTCCTTCGACAGTTTCCCTGGTCTTTCTGCCGACAGTCTCGGCGGCCTCCTTGGTCTTCTTTCCAACGGTTTCAGCTGTTTCCTTGGTTTTCTCTCCGACCGTTTCTGCGGCCTGCTTGGTTTTCTCCGCTGCGGTCTCGACGCCTTCCTTAACTTTTTCTCCCGCTTTCTTCGCTCCGTGCTCTATGTCCTTGACTGTTTCTTCCTGGCCAAACGCCGCTAACGCTGCCGCCCCAACCAGAGCGACGATTAAAGTCGTGATTTTCATATTTGCCTCCTCATCTGTAATCCTACACAAAACGGTTCGGATCAGGCATGCCAGCCGCGCGCACGTGTAACAAGATTCAGCATGTAATTGGCTCCCAACTGCTACGCGGGCGATGTGCCCGTTTTGTGCGCGGGGCAACAAATTCGTTCGTAAACCGACGCAAGCCTCGAGGATGGGACGCCGAAAATATAAAGCGTTGCGATGAATCCGTAGGCGAATGTCAATCGGGCCGATCCGATTGCTTCGTAGCGGCGAGGGCTTACCACAATTCGCTTTTCGCTGTGCACCACGCGCCCACAGCGATGAAGCTGGCGAAAAAATTCCACATCTTCCATCAGCGGCACCGTGGGAAATCCGCCAATTTTTGAAAACGCGGTTCGCCGGCAGAAGATTCCATGATCGCCACATCGCATTCGCAACAGCATACCTGCGTAATGTGCGAAACTGTCCGTTAACCGATAAACCAAGGCTGTCGGCAGGCGAATCCGAAAGTATCCGCCGACAACATGAGAATCCTCCATGATGCGTGCAATCTCATCCAAACATTGCAATGGCAGTTCAGCATCAGCGTGGACAAACCAAAGGATCTCCCCGTGCGCGGCGTGTGCCCCAGCATTCATTTGCCTGGCGCGACTTCGCTGGCTCTCGACGAGCCGATCGCAGAAACCTGCAGCGAGGTCCGCCGTGCCATCGGTGCTTCCACCATCGGCGACGATGATTTCGGCTCCAGGCGCGCGCTCGCGCAGGTGCGCGAGAAATCGCCGTATCAATGGGGCCTCGTTGAAAACCGGAACAATGATCGAAAACTGCATTGTATTATTCCACTCGCGAACCGATTCGTCCTCTTACGAATCTTCCCGCAAAGAATTTTACCGAAATAAAATGGTTGCCTGGGGCGTCTGTTGGATGAATACAGTTTAACGAAGTCGAACACGGAGGAATTCATATGATCACAAGAATTATTGTAGCAACCGCGATTGCACTATTTTTTATGCCGGCAACGGTGCTCTTTTCACAAGAGCATCCAGAGCATCCCACGAAAGGCGGGGCAGAACACGCGAAGAAGGGCGGAGCCGAAAAGCAAGTGAGCACGGCCGACATTTCTACTGGTATCAAACAGAACATCGAAGCCGAAACCAAAAAGGGCAGCGATGGCAAGTTTCATGTTAAACATGAAGGACAGGATCTGGCTCTCGATTTGATAAAGGTGCACGACGATCGCCTGCAGGATCTCGGTGGCGGGAAATATTTCGCGTGTGTTGATATGAAAGCGACGGACGGAAAGACTTATGACATCGATTTCTTTCTGACCGGGCAGCCGGGTAAAATGAAAGTGACCGAGACGTCCGTTCACAAGATCGACGGCAAACCGCTTTACAACTGGAAAGAAGAAAACGGCCAGTGGCACAAGGTGCCGGCAGCCTAACGAATAGTGGGAACGCTAAATAGCCACCAACACTGCCTTACTCCGAAACCGATGATCAAGCTTCGGCACGCTTTATCGCTATTCCCGTCGTTTTTCTGGCCAGCGCGCTTGCGGTTCACGCTGCCGGCGAGTCCGGCATTATCAAAGGCGCTGATCAGTTCGAGTTTGTCTATCGCGTTAAACTTCCAGACATCACAGGCGAGGCACGCGTTTGGATACCGCTGGCGAAGACGGACGCCTTTCAAACCGTGACCGTGGAAGAGCTGAATATTCCAATGAAATGGGAAAAGGTTCAGGACCGGGATTATGGCAATGACATTTGCGTTCTCCATCCTCAGCCCGAAGACAGCGGCAAAACGATCGAGGTGCGATACCGTGTCGTGCGCAAGGAAAAAGCGCCCTATCCTGCAAACAAAGCAGAAGCCGCGCGTTACTTGCGCCCGGAAAAACTGGTACCGATTAACGAAACCTTCAGGACGCTCGCTCAGAAGGCGACGGCGGGAAAAACTGACGATCTCGATCGCGCGAAAGCGCTGTACGATCATGTGATGGGCCGCATGCGCTACGACAAGTCAGGAACTGGCTGGGGCCGCGGCGACGCCAAGTACGCCTGTGATATACGCACCGGTAACTGCACCGATTTCCACTCCTATTTCATTGCTCTGGCGCGCAGCATTGGTATTCCGGCGCGTTTCGCGATCGGCGCTACGATTCCAGCCGACAAGAACGAAGGCACCATCGAAGGCTACCATTGCTGGGCGGAATTTCTGGCAGATGGACGCTGGGTGCCGGTGGACATTAGCGAAGCGTGGAAGAATCCAAAGCTTGCTGATTATTATTTTGGCCACAATCCGGCGAATCGCTTCGAACTGACGAAAGGCCGCGACCTCGTGGCCGATCCTGAGCCCCAAAGCGGACCGATCAATTTTCTGGTCTATCCCTTGCTTGAGATGAACGGCGAGCTCATAAAACCCGAGACGACGTTCACATTTCGGCGAATCGGTGCGTAGCTGAGAACATCTCTGACGCGCTGGACGCTGCGCACTCCAAAACGCTGCGACGATCATACGCGCACGATGCGGCGACGTTTTGGACGCAGCGCTGTTGCGCCGCTTTACATCGCGTGCTCGGCATCGAGACCTTCTCGCACTCGAGCCTGGCACGATGTGCGCGTGCTCGATGCGCTGGTATCCGCTGAACCAATGCCAAAAATTCCGTTAATGGATTATGTCGGCAGGCCATTGCTGGCTTGCGTATTCCTTGCGCTGCTCTGGCTGCAATGGCGATTTCCGCTGCGACGCCAGCATTTCAGTATGCTGCATCGGCTCGTGCGCAATTTTGTGCTCTCGATTCCGGGCTTCGCGGTCGTACGTCTCGCCATGTTGCCAATCCCATTCGCGGTCGCGATGTGGGCACGGGAGCAACATATCGGTTTGTTAAACTGGCTTGCGCTTCCGGGATGGGCCGCTGCCATCGCGACGTTTCTGCTTTTGGATTACGCCTATTGGTGGTGGCATTGGGCCAATCACATGATCCCGCTCTTCTGGCGATTTCATAACGTGCATCACACCGATCTGGACATGGACGTGAGCACCGCGGCGCGATTTCATTTTGGCGAAATGATTTTTTCTATCGGTTTTCTTTCGCTTGCGGTCCTGGTCTTCGGCATCGCGCCGATAATGCTGATTGTGTTCTTCATCACATTTGAGGCTGAGACAGTCTTCCATCATTCCAACTGGCGCCTGCCGATACAGGTCGAACGGATTTTGAACCTGATTATCGTGACGCCGCGCATGCACGGCATTCATCATTCGATTGTGCAGCGCGAGACGAATTCAAACTGGGGGACGATTTTTTGCTGGTGGGACAAACTACATCGCACGTTGCGCCGCGATATTCCACAGGACGCTATCACCATCGGCGTTGCTGCTTATCGCGAGGAACACGAGCTGACACTTGGGAAACTCTTCGCGTTGCCGTTTCGCCAGCAGCGCCCGTGGCGACTGCCTGACGGCGAGATTCCAGAGCGCGCAGTCCAATCAGTGGATGAACTTGCGGAGTAATTGCTGTTCCCGCGATGGCGCTGGCGTGTTGGCGTTAGAACCGGATTTGAGACAAAATTAAGTGATCGACGCTGAGCCAGCCCGGCCCTGAGAAGAAAAGCCAAAGTAGAATGACGAAATAGAGCACCTCGGGAAGATATAAAAATTCCGAGAGCCAGTTGAGCGGAGATGTTGCTTTGATATTGCGAATCGCGGTTGTCGCAATGGCCATAATCATTACGCAACCCAGTAACGCGCACGCTAGAGGCGTTAGCGCACCAAGGATAAGCAACAAGCCGCAAACAAATTCCGCTGTCGAAACAAACACAGCGTTGAGATCGGGAAAAGGAACACGCGCCTCGATCAGTGCTTGACGCATCTGTTGCCGCCGCTCAGGAACGAAAAGTTTGGCGCGCCCGGAAAGAACGAACAGCACGCCGACGGCTATGCGCGCCAGGAGAATTCCGAGCCATTCCCATGCGTGCAACTCATTCAGCAACGTTTGCACTGACAACATCGCACTCATTGGATTACTCGCTGCCAATGTTTATTCCTTTTAACAATCAGCGGGCAACGGAATAATTGAGCAACTCACGTCTCCGCGTTTGGAGCATGTCCAATGAAAAAAGGTCAAGGTATTTACAACGTCGTCGTGATCGGAGCCGGCACTGCTGGGTTGGTCACCGCAGCAGGAACCGCGGGACTTGGCGGGCGCGTGGCGCTGATCGAGCGCAATTTAATGGGCGGCGATTGCCTGAACTTCGGCTGCGTGCCGAGCAAGGCGCTCATTTCCTCGGCGCGATTGATTCAGCAAATCCGTGAAGCCGAAAAGTGGGGCCTCAATCGGCAAGAGCCGGAGTTCGCTTTTGAAAAGGTGCTCGAACGCATGCGGGCGCGACGCGCGAAGATTGCGCCGAACGATTCCCAGGAGCGGTTTGAGTCATTAGGCGTCGATGTCTTCCGCGGCGAAGCGCGATTTATTTCGCCGCACGAAATTGAAGTCAGCGCCTCACCCGCACCTCAGTCCTCTCCCCCGGGGAGAGGCGGATCCGAAGCAGCAGGTGAGAGCCAAAAACTTCGCGCGAAAAATTTTGTCATCGCCACCGGCAGCCGCGCCGCGATCCCAAAAATCGAAGGCATCGATCGCGTCCCGTATTTCACAAACGAAACGATTTTCGATGAGCTCAAGGAAAAACCCGAAAGCATGATCGTGCTCGGTGGCGGTCCAATCGGTTGCGAGCTTGGGCAAGCGTTTCAACGACTCGGCGTAAAGGTTACGATTCTGCAATCGGCCGCTCAGATTTTGCCAGCGGAAGATGTCGATGTTGCGAAGTTCATGATGGGACGCTTCGAAGGGGACGGAATCGACATCCGCCTGAGCGCTGAGGCAAAACGGATCGAGAAACGTGACGAAAAGATTGCGGTCCAAGTTGTTGAACGACAAGACCGGTCCGCCACTTTCGTCGGTGATGTGCTCCTCGTTGCCGCTGGTCGGACACCGAATTTCCGCGCGCTCCAACTCGACGCGGCGGGAGTCGAGTGCGACGAGCACGGTGCGAAAGTAAACGACTACCTGCAGACTTCACAGCCGCACATCTATGCAGCCGGCGATATTACAAATCGCCTGAAATTCACGCATACGGCTGATTTCAGCGCGCGCATTGTCGTTAGAAACATTCTGATGCCCTTTCAATTCCTCCGGCAGAAAGTCGATTGGTCGGTCGTCCCGTGGTGTACCTACACCGATCCGGAAGTCGCGCACGTCGGCCTTGGCGAAAAGGAAGCGCAACAAAGAGATACCGCCTACGATTTGTTTGTCGTTCCGCTGGAAGAGGTCGATCGCGCGGTCGTGGAAAGCGAGGATATAGGTTTCGCAAAGATACTAGCGGCAAAGGGCTCCGACAAAATTCTCGGTGCGACCATTGTGGCGCCGCACGCCGGCGACTTGCTGCACGAATTCGCTCTGGCAATGAAGGCGAAGATCGGGCTCGGTACAATTGCGTCCACTATCCATGCTTACCCGACCTTTGCCGAGCTCGCCCGGAAGGCCGGCGATAAATACAACAAGACGCGGCTTACTCCGACGGCGAAGAAATTCTTCACGTGGCTGTACGAGCGCGCACGCCGATGAGCGAAGAATTTTGTAGCCACGGCCCTGTGGGCCGTGCGCACGCGTCTCACAGAGACGCGGCTACATCAGACCGCACCCTGACGAAATGACTGCTAACAAAAACTCGCCGGAAAGGGCACTTGACCGATTCATCGTGCTCATCGCCATCATTATCACGTTCTTCCTCGCGATGAGGTTTCTGCCCGTCCAACATTGGCTGAGAAATTTCAACAACTGGGTTGGCCAAATGGGTGTGGCCGGCATTTTTGTTTTCATCATCGTTTACGCTGTTGCTACGGTCCTGCTCGCGCCGGGCTCAGTTCTGACCATCGGCGCGGGATTCGTCTTCGGATTATGGAAAGGTTTTCTGGCTGTTTCAGTGGGCGCAACTCTTGGTGCGTCGCTTGCTTTTCTCATCGCCCGTTTCATTGCACGCGACAAAGTCGAAGCGGTTGCGAGACGAAATGAAAAATTTCGCAAGATCGACAACGCAATTGGCCAACAAGGCGCGAAGCTAGTTTTCCTGCTCCGGCTCAGTCCGGTCATCCCTTTTAATCTCAGCAATTACTTTTACGGTCTCACCGGCGTGAAGTTCTGGCCGTACGTATTCGCGAGCTGGAGCGGGATGATCCCCGGCACGTTTCTTTATGTTTACATCGGAACCGCTGGCAAAGCTGCCGTTTCGGTGGCTGCGGGTGGCGAAGCTGTAAAACATGGCTGGCAATACTGGACGTTCCTTGGCTTCGGCTTCGCCGCTACCGTCGTAGTAACGATCTGGGTGACGAAGATCGCGCGCGATGCATTGCGGCGGACCGAAGCAGCGTAGATTTGCAAGCTTCCCAGGAATAAATAGGTCTGCTAAAGCTTCGCATTAAGATGATCGAATCCCAAAGCAAAGAGAGCATCGTGCGTGAGCGATATGCGGGCGGGAGCAAAAGAACGCGCGGACAAACTTTGTTGTCCGGTCGATTACAAGCCGGAATATCTCGCGGTCAATTCCGCGAGGAAGTAATCGAGCACGATTATGGCTGCGGCGATCCGTCGCGTTATCTGCGCGAAGGCGAAACGGTGCTCGATCTTGGCAGCGGCACGGGGAAAATCTGTTTCATCGCTGCGCAAATTGTCGGACCAAGCGGCAAAGTCATCGGCGTCGATATGACCAACGAAATGCTCGAGGTTGCACGGCGAAATGCGCCAATCGTTGCCCAGCGCATCGGTTACGCGAATGTGGAATTTCGTAAGGGCCGCATCCAGGACCTGGCGCTCGATCTGGAATTACTCGATCGAAGAACTGAAAGAGAACCCGATTACCGACGCAGCTTCGTTTCTCGCGGCTGACGAGCTCGCCGAAGAGCTGCGCATGAAGCGTCCGCTCATCGCGAGCGATTCTATCGACGTGGTCGTTTCGAGCTGCGTCCTCAATCTGGTCGAGCCGAAATCGAAACCGCAACTCTTCGGCGAAATTTTTCGCGTTCTAAAAAAAGGCGGGCGCGCCGTGATCTCTGACATCGTGAGCGATGAAGAAGTGCCGGAAGAAATGCAAAACGATCCAGAGCTTTGGAGCGGCTGCATCTCCGGCGCCTTTACTGAAGACGGTTTGTTGGCGGCATTCGAGACGGCCGGCTTTTACGGAATCCAGATTCTGAAGCGGGACGTCAATCCGTGGCGCACCGTCCAGGGAATCGAGTTTCGCTCGGTCACGGTGGAAGGCTTCAAAGGAAAACAGGGCGAATGCTTCGAGCGCAATCAGGCGGTAATTTATCGCGGCCCGTTCAAGGAAGTGCTCGACGACGACAATCATCGGATGCAGCGCGGCAAGCGTTATGCCGTTTGCGATAAGACTTACAATCTCTACAAGAAAGCGCCGTATCGTGAGTTCTTTGAATTCGTCGATCCTATTGCGGATGTACCGCTCGCCGAGGCGAATCCGTTTGATTGCTCGCGCACCGTGCTGCGGCATCCGAAGGAAACCAAGGGTCAGGATTACAATGCAACGACGGAGCCAAACAACAAATGCTGCGATGGCGGCGGTTGCGCTGATCTAGAATGAATCGCTTCGCGAAGAAACTGGCGCAACACTCGTTGTCGCTGCGTCGTGGACGCGCCGAAATTCTTCAGGTGAATGTCGGCAAGCTTTGCAATCTGGTGTGCGTGCATTGTCACGTGAACGCAGGCCCAAAGCGCAAGGAAATTATGGCGCGCGAGACAATCGACCGGATCATTGATTGGCTCGGAAAGACTGACATCCCAATTGTCGATCTTACCGGCGGTGCGCCGGAAATGATTCCCGATTTCCGCTATTTCATCGAACAAGTGAAATCGTTGCAGCCGGCGCGGCATGTCATCGATCGCTGCAATCTGACGATCTTGGTCGAGCCCGGCTATGAAGATCTCGGAGAATTTCTCGCGACGAACAAGGTGGAGATTATCGCATCGATGCCATGTTATTCTGCGGAGAATGTAAACGCGCAACGGGGTGAAGGCGTTTTTGAAGGCAGCATCGCTGCTCTGCAACTGCTTAATTCGTTAGGCTACGGAATCGACTCGGACCTGCCGCTGCATCTCGTTTACAATCCGGTGGGCGCGTTCTTACCGCCGTCGCAAGCGGAGCTTGAAGCCGATTACAAGCGAGAACTCAAAAAACATTTCGGAATCGTTTTTAACAATCTCTATACGCTGACGAATCTTCCGATCGGCCGGTTCGCCGGTTATCTCCGGCATAACAACAAATTAGATGAATACATGGATCTGCTGATTCAGGCGTTTAATCCGGCGACGATTAATGGTTTGATGTGCCGAAACACCATCAGCGTGGGCTGGCGCGGAGAAGTCTATGATTGTGATTTCAATCAGCAGCTCGGAATGCAATGGAACAACGGCGCACGGATTTTTCTGTGGGACGTCGACCCTGAACAAATCGAAGACCGCCAGATCATGACCGGTGACCACTGCTTTGGTTGTACTGCCGGCGCCGGTTCCAGCTGCGGCGGCGCGATCGTGTGAATCGCAATTCAGGACCGGGCAAGCTGGTTTTCCTTTAGTTAGCGCGGTTGAGAATCACTCCCAATTTTTTCAGGCTCAACTACGTACGCGTAGAACAGATGCCGCCCCACTGGATTGCGCACGTCACGTTCCATGCCCTCGGAGTACCGCTCGCGGATTTTCTCTTGGTACTGCTCGTTTCCTGGGAAGAACAGAAATGCCAGCCCCTTCCCGGCTGCTGGCTCCAGTGACATCTGTTCCTGTGGATCGCGAATCGTTATGTATTCCTGGTTCGCTACAAGATACCTTGTTATGTCTGCATCATATGGATATGGCGACTGTCCAACGATGACTATTCGGTAAGCCGGGTCCGAGCGAAGCCATGTACCGGCTTTGCGTGGTCTGCACCTCGTACAATCTCTGCGCGGTCTTGTAGCGCTCGTTCTTCAAACTTTCCGGGTCCGCGTAATACCTGAAAAAATAGAAGTTGATATTGACGCAGGCCAGTGTCACCAGCCCCGCCACCACGACCGCGATCGTTATCCATCTTCTTCCAGGCTGCCAAAGCTCTACAGATTCCACCCATGCTCCGATCGGCACCGCAATTGCCGCGTAGAAAGCTGGGAAAGCTGGGGTCCAATGCGCGAGCATGGGCGGTGAACTATTTGGATATAGCACCAGGGTGCCTCCAACGAAGAGCACGCCCAGCCCAGAGAGCAGCACTAGAAACGCCGCCGGCTGTCGCCATCGCCACATCAGGAGCGCTACGCCGAGCACAAGCAGCGCGGCCTCTGCCGGCAGCAGCAGCGGAGCGTAGTACATGATGTCCTGCGCACTTTGAGTGCTAATGCCTAGCAGATTCTCGGACATGATCGGCCACAACGTGCTCCACATCTGTTGTAAGTCGTGCCAGCTCGCCGGTATCCGGTTCCAAGTCATCAGACCTGCGCCTCGTCCGTAGTACAAGCCCGGGTGCGTTACGAAGTAGCTCAGCAGCGGCCCAAACCCAATCAGGTATCCCAATATCAGCCATCCGATGTGTCTGAGGTATCGTCGGGCTTCGGACCAATGAACAGCTAAGAGATAAACCACAAACGCTATCAAAATGAACGGTAGCAGGCGTGTCCCGTAATAAAAATGTTCGCTCACACCTGCCGCGAGTCCGGCAAGCGTCCAATCCAGGGGCCTGCGCCTACGCAGTCCCCGTATTAGGAAGAAAAAGCACACCGTCCAGAAAAACGGCGTCGTAATATTATTTAGCGCCATGCGACTGTAGTGCACATGCGCAGCGCTGAACGCCATAATGCTCGCGCCAGCAATCGCTGCAATTCTTCCCCACACACCGCGCACTAGTCCATAGAACAGCAGCACCGTTGCCGCGCCGAACAGGGCCGCAGGTAGCCTGACCGTTCCCAATCCTATTCCGCCAACCTTGAGCGCTCCCGCTACGATCGCAAACCATAACGCTGGCAATTCGACGTCACCCCACAGCGTGCTGAACAGGCACGGTGCAAGGCTTGGGCCACTAACATAGGCTCGCTCGGCTACCGACCCGGTCATGATTTCGTCGGGGTAGATATTAAAAGGGAAATCTCTCAAGTCCCATACGCGTAGTGCCAGCGCCAGGACTGCGATTGATACAACCACAGCGACCTCCCACCATGTCCACGCGGGCGGACCATTGGCTTCGCGATCGTTCTGTAGCGCATGGGCAACAGGACGCAATGCGGCCGCAGCCATTACTAGCGCGATCCCAACCAGCCACAGCCAGCCCGCCGCACCAAACGTCTCATGAGGCGTAGCCAGGAAAGCGACATGTGAGAGTGCTGATAAGAGCAGCGTGCCGGCCAGCATTGGCAGGGCGAACCGACTTCTCCACGTTTGCAGGCGCCCTTCGCCGAGCTCAGCGCCTCGATCTCTTGGAAATGGAGGCGTCCACCGGGCGTCGCTCCAAGCCAGAATTGCTAATACACCCGCCGCCAGCAGCAAGAGCACAGCCAGGTTTCGGAGAGACTCGCGGCCGAGGAGGTCCGTGCCCAACAGCGATAACACAAACGCTGGCGGTCCCAGCCATACACCACGCGCCGACCACCGCCATGACCAACTTCTCGCGAGTGTGGCGTCACTCATCTTCAGTTGGGTTTCTGACGACGAGCGAACCGCGTTTAGAAGACTGTTGAAATACTGCCTTTGCTCGTCGTCTGCTCGTCTGGGCCCGATCGGAACATAGGCTTTCAGCCTGTGCGCCCAGCGGGTTTGAAACCCGCTGTCTCGCTCGTTGGCAGCGGAGTGCAACTCCGCTGGGCGCACAGCCCTGGAGGTCTATGTTCCTACGCTCACCCGACAACCGCGCGCAGTATTTCAACAGTCTGTTAGGCCTTCGACACGACAACCACGCGCGCAGCCATCGGCAGTAAGATTTCGCTTCCTCTGGCATATCGCTGGATGTCATTTTCAATTGCCACGCGAATCGCGTCCAACCTTTCTGGCGACTGGCGTGCGAGAAGTCCGGCTGTGCGAACGCCTGCATCGCGTTCTGCTTCGAAAAAATAGGACGCAGTCGGAAGACGCCACTCAACGGTGCGCGTGTCATAGTTCATCGAATTGCCATCAAAGCCCGCCTGTTCCAAAACTTTTTGGCACTCGTGTCTATCGCCGTACAAGTAATGTGGCGGGCCTTCGGGTAATGCCACATCCCGGTCCGCGTACGCTTCAATGGCATCATTGACCATCTTCGCCCCAGGATTCTCCTCCGGCCCGGACCAGACGGTGAAACCAAATCGCCCGCCCGGTTTCAAAACGCGGAACGCTTCCGCGCAGGCCTTCTCGGGATTTGAAACATGCAGCAAACCGAAATTGATCAAAACACGATCGAAACTGGCGTCTTCAAAGGGGAGAGCCTGCGCGTTGCCTTGAGTGAACGAAATATCAGGAAACATCGTTTTTGCGATCGCGATCATTTTCTCAGAAAAATCGATTCCTTTAGGAATGGCGCCTGCCTTCCTGACCGCAGCGGAGACGTAACCGGGACCGCATGCGACATCCAACACGGACATGCCGGCTGAAACCTCCGCGGCACGTATCAAATACGGAATGAACTGCCGTGTGAGTGCCGACCACACCGAATCATATTTGTGCGCCACCCGCTCCCAGCCTTCGTACTCGAACTGACTGAACTGATCGTGCATTTCTAACGTCAATTGTAGGGCGGGCGCTCCGCCTGCCAATTCAAGGCAACCGATGCGGTTGCCCTACAATTTTACTCAAGAGGAAATTCGATTGGTTCTTCTTCCTCGCGCGGAACCAGTTTATTTCGCTCGATAATTCTCGCGCAGGTATTCCAGCGCAGGATCGCATCATCGTGACCGGGCGGACACAGCGGTTCGGCTTTTTCGAACCAGCTCATAGCCTCACGCAAAAGATCGTACGCCTGAAACCGGCAACCCGGTGTGTGCTGCCGCAGTTTCATCTTCGCGCGACGCTCGGCCACGATTCCAGAATAATACACTCGGTCATATTCGGATTTGAGCCGGGCCAGCAATTCCTTGGTTTGCGAATCACTGACGCCGTAGCCTTTCTCGAAACGATCGGTCAACGCAAGCAACAGGACGATGATCGCCTTTTGGTTTTCCGGATCGACATTGAGAATGTCGAGGCAAATGCTCTCGGCTTCGCCAGGTTCGTTCAGCAGCCGATAACGCTCCGCCTTTTCCAGCGCGGCGGGAATTGCGTCTTTGTGCAGTCGTTTCAGTTCGTTCATGGCAAAATCGTTGAAGCGTTAAGTTGTTGAAGAGTTTTCTGTCATTCTGATCCCGCAGGCGCGGGAGAAGAATCTCTGATTAATTCAGGCGCTGATCATCCAAGCCCATAGTCCGAGATGTTTCGCTCCGCTCAACATGACAGCCCGGAAACATTTTCGCTTCAACGCTTCAACGCTTCAACCTTTTGACGATCCGATTTCTTCTTCAACCATCTCCAAATCCAACCAAACGGATCGTAAAATTCATCTACCACGCGTTCCTTCAGCGGAATGATTCCGTTGTCCGTGATCTGAATGCTTTCCGGGCACACCTTCGTGCAGCATTTGGTGATGTTGCAGTAACCGATTCCCTGCGTGTTTCGCAATTCTTCGATACGATCTTCGGTATCGAGCGGATGCATCTCCAATGCTGCGACATGAATCAGAAAACGTGGCCCGATGAATTTGTCGTGCATCTGGTGGTCGCGCAGTACGTGGCAAACGTCCTGACAAAGAAAACATTCGATGCATTTCCGGAATTCTTGAACACGATCGATATCCTCCTGCTGCATTCGCCAGGTGCCGTCTGGAGCATCGGGCGAGCGCGGCTTGAACGGTTTGATCTTTTTCTTCACCTGGAAATTCCAGGAGACATCGGTGATTAAGTCCTTGATCGGCGGAAACGCCTTCATGGGCTGAACCGTGACCGGCTTGGCGAGTGGCAGTTCACTCAACCGCGTCATGCACATCAGTTTCGGCATCCCATTGATTTCCGCGGAACACGATCCGCATTTTCCTGCCTTGCAGTTCCAGCGAGTTGCGAGGTCGTTCGCCTGCGTGGCCTGGATGTGATTGACCGCATCGAGCACGACCATCCCTTCGGAGACGCCGGTCGTGTAATCGCGAAATTCGCCGCCGCTCGAGTTGCCCCGCCAGATTTTGAAAACTGCCGTTTTCATTCGTTGAACCGTTGAAGGGATGAAGGGTTATAGCGGCCGAAGAACAAGTCGTTCATCTCGTCCTCGTTAAGTTCGGCATCGGACGAAGACTCTTGTACACGGGCGGAACTTCCGGTAATTCGGCTACGTAAAAATCGAATATAACCGTTGATGAGTCTGTGAGCGCGCCATCCTTCGGGCTCTGATTTCTCGATCTCTTCCGCGTGAGCATAGTTTTCGTCGGTGCAAACGTTCAAGTCATCGAGCAACTCCTCGAGCGAGCCGCGGGCTTGCAGCATGAACTTAATTTGCTCGAGGAAATGAAAGCGACCATGGCCTTCAGCAATGTTGTTCGTAAGCGACACTGCTGCACGCCGAATCTGGCTGGCTAACGCAAATTTCTCTTCCTCCGGCAATCGCCTGGCAATGCGATACATCGCTTTTCGAAATTCGCGCGCGACTTGATAAACCTCTAAGTCTTCAAACGTCTGATAATGCTTCGTTTCGCTTGCCGTTCGCTTCATCGCTTCAACTCTTCATCGCTTTAACGATTCTCTTCGATCACCTGTTTCAAATAATCCGGCATTTCCGGCAGCGGCTCCAGTCGAACTTCCATTGTCCCGTCGGAGGTTTTGCGAATGATCGTGTTCACTTTCGCAAACTTGTCGTCCTTATTTGGATAATCTTCACGGAATTGCGCGCCGCGACTTTCCTTTCGCTCCAGCGCCGCGCGAGTGATCGCCTCCGAAACGGTCAGCAGGTTTTTCAGATCGAGCGCGGTGTGCCATCCGGGATTGAAATCGCGATTGCCGATTACGCCGACACCGGCGGCACGTTCCCAATACGTTCTTAGGTGATCAAGTTCGGCCAACATTTCGCTTTCATCGCGCACGATGCCGACGTTGTGCTGCATGGTTTCCTGCAAGTCGCGCTGCACAGAATACGGATTTTCGCCGCGGCTGTTCTCAAACGGTTTCAGCGCTTCGCGCGCATAGATGTCGATCTTTTCGTTGTCGATCGTGCCGTGCGAATTTTCTTTCGCGAACTTCGCCGCGAATTCTCCGGCGCGTTTGCCGAAGACAATCAGGTCCGAAAGCGAATTTCCGCCGAGCCGATTTGCACCATTGATTCCGGCCGCGCATTCACCGGCGGCAAATAATCCCGGCACATCCGACATTTGCGTGTCGGCATTCACGTGCACGCCGCCCATGATGTAATGGGTCGTCGGCCCGACCTCCATTGGCTCTTTGGTAATATCAATATCGCCAAGCGCTTTAAATTGATGATACATGCTCGGCAGTTTGCGTTTGATATGCTCTTCGGCGTTCGAGAGCTTTTTCTTGATCCACGAGATGTCGAGATAAACGCCGCCGTGCGGAGTCCCCCGCCCTTCCTTGATCTCACGCACAATGCAGCGGGAGACGTGATCGCGCGTCAATAATTCCGGCGGCCGCCGCGCATTCTTGTCGCCTTGAGTGTAACGCCACCCTTCTTCTTCGTTATCGGCGGTCTGCGCTTTGTAATTGTCGGGAATGAAATCGAACATGAAACGTTTGCCGTCGGCATTCGTTAGGACGCCGCCCTCACCGCGCACACCTTCGGTCACGAGCATTCCCGCGACGCTCGGCGGCCAAACCATGCCGGTGGGATGAAATTGAATGAACTCCATGTCGATCAACGCCGCGCCGGCATGATACGCGAGTGAATGCCCGTCGCCGGTGCAATCCCAACTGTTGCTCGTAACCTTGTAGGCTTTGCCAATTCCGCCGGTGGCGAGAATAACTGCTTTGGCGCGAAAAACTTTGAACCGACCGCGTTCGCGATCATATCCGAAGGCGCCGATGACGCGGTCGCCATCTTTCAACAACGCTACGATGCAAATCTCCATGTAAACCTCGATGCCTTGATGCACGCCATGATCCTGCAACGTGCGAATCATTTCCAGACCGGTGCGATCGCCAACGTGCGCCAGCCGCGGATATTTGTGTCCGCCAAAATTGCGTTGAAGAATGCGACCATCTTTTGTGCGATCGAACACCGCGCCCCATGCTTCAAGTTCGCGCACACGATCAGGCGCTTCCTTCGCGTGCAGCTCGGCCATTCGCCAATTATTTACGTACTGGCCACCGCGCATCGTGTCCGCGAAATGCACTTTCCAATTGTCGCGATCATCAACATTAGCCAGCGCGGCCGCGATCCCGCCTTCGGCCATGACCGTGTGCGCTTTGCCGAGCAAGCATTTGCAAACCATCCCGACAGAAACTCCCGCGGCGGATGCCTCGATCGCCGCGCGCAAGCCGGCGCCCCCGCTGCCGATCACGAGAACATCGTGCTGTTGTGTTTCGTAGTCCGCCATGGGACTACAAGATTCGGAAATCGTGCCAGATGCCCATCGCACACAGTCGCACGTACAGATCGGAGAAACCGACCCAAGACAAACTGAGCCACGCCCAGAGCATATGGCGCTGGTTGAGACAGGTCACACAGGCATAGGCGCGATAGGATGATGTCGATTTTGCGAGTTCATCGCGAAAACCGCCGATCAAGTGGCGCAAGGAATGACAGCCGAATGTGTAGCCGCTCAACAGATATACATTGATCGCGAGCACGATCGTGCCTACGCCGATTCCGAATGAACTTTTGCCCGTCACCGGATCGACAAACCACAGCGCTTTCCAAACGTCGTAGGCAAGAATCAAAATGATCAAGAGCGCCAGATAAAGGAAATAACGATGCACATTCTGCATGATGAGCGGAAATGAACGCTCGCCCCAATAGGTTTTGCGCGGCTCGCCCACGGTACATGCCGGCGGATCGGCCCAGAATGCTTTGTAATAAGCACCGCGATAGTAATAACAAGTGAGCCGGAAGCCGCCCGGCGCCCAAAGAATTAAGAGCGCAGGGGAAAAGATGAGCCAGGCTGGCCACCACGCCGGTTTTGGTCCAAACCAACTGTGTGGCGAATTGCCAAACAGCTCCGGCGAATAGAACGGCGAGAGGTAATTACCAATGAAATAATTTTTTCCCTGAAACGCCGCCCACGTGGAATAGACGATGAAAGGTTGATAACCCAACAAAAACGAGCAGCGGTTGCAACCACCAAATGTCGGCGCGCATCGTTTCGCCGAATGGGCGAGGCGGTAAAGTGGCTGTGGTCGATCCATTCATTTGCTCGAACACAAGGAACGACGGGTTGGGCAGCCGTCGAAACGTGACGGCTGGGAAGCCGTCACTCCTTGAGGCGCTGCAGCCGGCGCACTCATTCGACGGCGGCTCCTTCGACTGGCAACTTTGCCTTTTTCCATGCTTCCCAGCTGCCGGGAACATTCCATAGCTCCTTAAATCCCTGACGTTTCAAAATGCTCGTGGCGATGCTCGCGCGATAGCCGCTGCCACAATAAACCGCCGTTGGTTTGTTGCGATCGAGTTCACTCATGCGTTTACCAAGCTCCGGTACAAAAATGTGACGCGCGCCGGGAACATGACCTTTTTTCCATTCACCCGGCGAACGCACATCGACGACCTCCAGCGAAGATTTTCGTTCATTCAATTCGTGCACGCTCATCTGCCCGATTCGTTCGAGCGGGAACCCCGCCGCATGCCACGCTTTCATTCCGCCGATCAAATAGCCGGCGAATTTCGTGTAACCGGTCCGCACGAACAGGCGCAGGATTTTCTCAAGATCGTCATCGCTTTCCATCACGAGAAGTATCGGCTCTTCCGGGTCGAGCATCCAACCCGCCCAGATGGATAGGATCGGTGTGCCGGCGATGTTGAGCGCGCCTGCAATATGGCCGCCACCAAATGCCAGCATGTTGCGTACATCTACGAGGACGCCAGCCTTTCTCTCGATCGCTTCTTTGAAGGCTTTCGGAGGAAGGCCAGGAACGCGAGGCAGGTTTCCCAAGCACTTTTGGGCCCTCCGCATTCACGCTTTTCATGACGGGATAGTAGTGCGGAACCGGCGGCGCGGTTTTTATCGCAAAGTCGGTGAAGCTTTTCGCGTCAGCGAATTGCAAAAATTTGTTGAATTTCCGCTCGTAACCGATCGTGCTGCTCAAGCGCGCGCCGATGTCTGCGCCGCATGGCGAGCCCGCGCCATGATTCGGATAAATGATCACATGATCCGGAAGTTTGAGATAGAAATCGTGGAGCGTATGGAATTGTTGTTCGGCGAGCTGCTTCGTGTGTTTCTCGCCTAACAAATCTGGCCGCCCCGCAGAAGAAACAAAGAGCGAATCGCCGGTGAGCACCGCCCACGGCTCGTCCGGATGCTCCGCTTCGGCCAGCAAATAGGACATGTGCTCCGGTGTATGCCCGGGAGTATGCCGCGCCGTTACCAGCACTTCGCCGAATGTGAATCGGTCGCCGTCTTTGATTTTCTCGGGTGTCGAAGCCGTACTCTGCGCCGCCTTCGCCACTGGCGTAAATCTTCGCCGAGTCGAGCCGCGCGCACAGTTCGCGCGAACCACTCACCAAATCGGCGTGAATATGCGTCTCGAAAATGTGCGTGATCGCTACGCCGGCTTCGCGAGCTGCATCGATGTAAACGTCGCAGTCCGCGCGAGGATCGAACACGGCGGCAATTCCTTCGTCATCATCGCCGACCAGATAGGAAAGCTCAGCAATGCCTTCTGTCTGGATGGTTTTAAATACCAGTGACATCACGATGATTTAACGCGAAGTGGCGGCGAAGTTCAACAAGATCGACGTTGCAGTCGAGCGAACTCTGGGGAGCACAGGCTGCCAGCCTGTTGTCGTCGGCAGCCTGCCGAAGACACTCTGGAGAGTTGCGTCTGCAAAGCTTTTCCGCGAGATGTCTCGAAGAGCTTTTCGGCAAGCTGCCGAAAAGTACAGGCTGGCAGCCTGTGCTCCCCAGATCTGAAGTCACCGCACTTCGACCGTGATCGGCAGCAGATGATTAATCATGTAAGTGCCGCGATCCGGATCGTGCTGTAGCGGTTGGGTGTGGCCGAGTGAATCGGTCGCGCGCGCAATGAGCGTTTGCTTTCCGGCCGCTGCGGGCGTTTGCCAGTTGAATTCCCAAAGCCGCCACGCGTTTGGTTTTGGTTCTCCGAGCAGATTCGCCTCCTTCCAACTCGATCCGCCGTCCGTGCTCAGTTCCACCCTGGTGATTTCGCCGTCGCTCGTCCACGCGGCGCCGTGAACACGCACATTGGAATTTGAGGGAACGGTTCCGCCTTGCGCCGGCTTCGCGATTTCTGCTTTGATTTGCATTTCAGTCAGCGGGGTGAGCTCAGCAACTTCCGCTCGCCTCTTCCAGTAGGCGTAATCAAGCGTTTGATAATAACCGGTGAACGGTTCGTCCATGACGATGATCCGCTGCAGCCATTTAACTGAGGCCATCGCATACCAGCCGGGCACAATCGCGCGCACCGGAAACCCGTGCTCTGGCGGAAGATCACTGCCGTTCATTTTGTACGCGAGCAAAACGTTGGCCCGCGCTTTCTCCATGGGAATGCTCCGGGCAAAGTGCAACTGGCCTGGTGGACTCTTCGGATCTTCGAGCCCGCCGCCATCCGCTCCTTCCAAAATGACTTCACGCGCGTTTGCTTTCACACCAGCTCGCTCAAGAAGGGTTGATAATGGCGTCCCGGTCCACTCCGCTGTGCCGACCGCACCGAGACCCCATTGCACGCCTTTGACTTTCGGTTCGAGAAAATGCCGACTATTTCCCGCGCATTCCAGCGTCACCGGAATCGTTATCGATTCTAATTCGAGCAACTGCTCGTAATTGATGGCGAAAGGATTATCGACCTCGCCTTCAACATGCAGCCACCATGCATTCCTATCGATCGAGGGAATCGGAAAATGCGTGCGAACATAAAATGATTCGATTGGCGTGATAAAACTATCCAGGGTCGAGAATGGCATCTCGAGATTGAGCGGACTTTCGACGCGCACAATTTTGCCGCCGATGAACTTCTCGGAAGTTTCGTCCATCATCCGATCCTCGCTTCGGGTATGCTATTGATTTGCCAAGATAAAAACATCCTTGCGCACAAATTTCTCAAGCAAGAATGCCCCCTTTATTGAAATTCGTCGAGATCGCAGAAAGCCGTGGCTCGACCGTGGTGAGCGATGAGCTGAAATTCCGGTCCTAGTTCAGTCCCAGCGTCTGGACTGTCGCTTCGTCAATCGCTCCGGTGATTGGCAAGCCGTAATCGCGCTGGAGGTTCGCAAGAGCCGCCCGCATTTCAAAATTTAGCGAGCCGGTGATTGTTCCAGAATAGTAGCCTGCATCTTGCAGCGCGACTTGAACGTTCGCGATGACTTCGTCTGGGAGCAGATTACTGTAGGTATAAATCGGCCCATCGTAGTCGTAGTAGCTCTGCAATGGATCGTAACCCCAGGCCGGGTACCAATAGCTCCCGTCCAGAAAATAGTATCCGGTGTTAACGAAAACGATCGTATCACAATGATCGTGCCACCAGTTCCGATCATGCGACTCGTGCCAATGACGGCGCACCGCGTCGGAATAGCTGGGCCGATCATTCCTGTTGTGCCATTTTCTGGCCAAGTCTCCTGGTGATTCGCGTGTCTCCAACTGAGGTCGCGCCACCGGGTTATGGGTTACGACGTGAGGTTTGGCGTTTATCGCTGCGAGCGTTCGATTCTCATTTCCGAAATCGCGCCGTTGACGCATTGCTGCCAAAGTGCGCAATTCGTTTTGACGCGTCGCTGGATCAATCGTGATCGGTTCCTGCCCGTCAATGCGTTGGATCCGCTGCGCGTTAATCGATGCGACAGTAGGATTCAATGACCCCGCAACGGCTGGATAATTCGGCAGAAGATTCGGAGCAGATTGGCCGACAGTTCGAGGCCCGGATGGGCTCACAGTTCGAGGGACGACGCTCGCCGGCCTGGGAGCGACACGCTGTCCAATTGCCGGGTTCACAATAGGCCTAGCCGCCGGCGCGCCGCGGCTGGGCGCCGCCGGGCGCGAAGAGACATTTTGCGCGGTTGCGTTGGTTACCTGTCCAGCAGCCGTGTGAATGCTTACTGCGAGCGCCGCGATCAAGGAGAGGGCCGAGAATCTAGATTGTTTCATAAATCGCTCCGACTATTGAACATCAGAAAAGTTTCTTCGTTGCAAGCTTTGACTGAAACGCATTCAAAGTTATTCAGGGATTGGACTGATTATTAGCTCGCCAAGGATCAGTGTCGGATCTGCACGCTGGATTGTGCGCCGTAAAAAACCAGCATGCGAGTTGCAATCGGCAATCTGAAATTTACACCCTGAAATCTTCCGGGGTCTTAGCTGGTAGAGCGCCTCAATGGCATCGCTATTCGGCGCATTTTTCCAAATTATCCCGACTTGCTCTGACGTGCTCAACGCTAGGTAAATCGACAAAATCGCTTCATCTCACGTACGCCCTAATAATGCCGGAATTTTTTCAACGGGTGGATAAAATAAGTGGATAAAACAGTCGAGCGCCTCAGCGTTTCAATGACGCTCTACCACACCGCGTCCTTATCCACTTTTAATCCAACCCCGCCACGCCGCTCAAGGATCGCACAGGACGCGCATTTGATCGGCGGCTCTATAAGCTGACTTGGGGAATATGCTCTCGACGATTCCTGCGCGCTTTACGGCACACGGCGCACTGTGATTGAATGGCGACATGATGACGTTGCTCGGATTCGCGGCATTACTTTTGCAGTTTATCGGTACGCTATTTGTCTGGTTTGACACAGAGCGTATGAGCGCCGCAATCCGTCCGGACTACATCTTCATTACTAACGATCCAAAATGGAAAGCGTGGCGCTACAACAAGTCCAAACTTGGTTTCGCTTTGCTTTTCATCGGGATTTTACTACAAGGCCTGTACTTGTTCGCGGTGAGTCCGCCCGCGCAAACACACTCACAGGTTGATTCGCAGCGATTTAATCAACCTCCAAGTCCGACGCCGGAACAATCCCCGACTCCCACTCCCACAGCCGCGCCTGTAATGAAGGCAATACCCATAGCTACCCCGAACCTGACGCCGTCGCCAAGTCCTCAGCCTACGCGAGTGCCTCACCGGCGTCCACGCCGCCACCGATAGCATCACTCATCGGGGGCCGCCGCCCAGGATCGCACAGGACGCGCATTTTGATTGGCGAATCGCGAATGATGCGGCCACAATCAACAAGGAAAGCACAAATGAAAACAATACTGATGTTGATCGTTGGGTTGATGCTCGCAGGCTGCGGATCAATGGAAAACCATGTTCGTAATCGTGATGCGGTGGACACGATATGCGCTTGCCCTTGACGATTAAACCATGGCGTTGCCTCAACCTACCGACCCGCTTTGCAGGATCGCGCTAGAATCGTTTTTGATTGCCGGACGGACCGATTAATTCCGCTTCCTAAACCCCGAATGCACCTCACAAAGGTGAATTGGGCCCGGTTTTACCGCCACCGCCGGGACCCTGACCCAGTTGGAGATGTTTCAAAAGCCACTTAAGGTCCTGGGGACGCCCCTGGAACATACCCCCTTTGGGGTCTTTTGCTGGCTCGAGGTCATGGACTTTGACCCCTTTTTTGGTTCTCTTTTTCTTGTCTTGCATGTTTGTTACTTATCGTTTGCTGGGTTGTTTATGTTTGTTCTGTTTGTTCTTTGTTGCAAGAATAAACAATTTTCATCACGGCTGGAATGAAACGTTCGAGGCATCCCGCCATTTAACCTCACCGCCGCTTCTTCCGCCACACTTTGCGCTTTGCTTTTTTCCCAGGTGGCGGCGCCGTGCATAATCCGCAATCGATTGTGCATGCCACGACAATTTCAACCCAATAATACAAAGCTGACGACATGCAGACGACTTCGGGTTATCTCGAAGCGCTTCACGCGGCGGATTTTGCCTCTTTGCTCTCCACACGGGAACGACAAAGTGACATGAACGGGGCGATGAGGCGCGCGACAATCGCAAAGTCCACCTGGCGGGTTGCAATTCGCAATTCGAAATCTAGAATCTGAAAATCTTTCGCCGGGGTCTTAGCTCAGTTGGTAGAGCGCCTCAATGGCATTGAGGAGGTCACGGGTTCGAATCCCGTAGGCTCCATTTTCTTTTGCTCTTAACTCCGTCTGGAGCGGCTTGATCGGTAACAGCCGTGTAACTTTTCCAATGTAGCGTGCACTGCAGTGAGCTTCGATTCTGTGGTTATGAAAACAAGGAATGAAACTACAGCGAATGCTTACCCTACAACTCAAAATGGTCAGACAGGAAACGCAGAGGCAACAGTCAGATCTTCGAAGAACAGTATTAGCCGGCGCTCGTTTTTAGGTAAATCGCTCGCGCTCGGAGCGGGAACGATGGGGGCAGGAGTGTTGGCGCAAACCGCGAAGGCGAGTGGCGACATCACGAACGGCGATATCGCCATCCTGCGGTGGCTGGCCGCTGCCGAGATCATCGAAACCGACATGTGGCAACAGTACAATGAATTAGGCGGGATTCAGGACAGTGAGGTTCCGGGTGGGAGTGGGAACGAGGCCTTTACCGACGCGCTTGAGGTACTCGATGAGGACATGCCTCAATACGTACACGACAACACTGACGATGAAATCAGTCACGTTGCGTTTTTAAATGGATTTCTTTCTTCAATCGGCGCGCAGCCTGTCAACTTCGATGCATTCCGCACGCTCCCGAGCAGTCAGGCAACTGGCGCGCAGCGAATCGGGCGGCTGACGAACCTCATGCACCTGAACGTGGACACGAGCTGGTGGTTACGTTATCGCAGCACGCATAACCCGGACTTTAACTTCGACTTTCCGCAATTCATCAACATCTCGAACCGGCCAGGAATTCCTCCAGTGGACTTGCCCTCTGGTTCTGATGAAATACAAGCGATCGCGAATACTGCTGCTTTCCACTTTACGGCCATCGAACAGGGTGGCTCAAGCCTCTACACGTCGCTCGCGTTGAAAGTCACGAATCTTACTGTGCTTAGGATCGTTGTGAGTATCGGTGGCGCCGAAGTCAATCATTTCGCAATCTGGCATGATAAAGCTGGAAATGCGCCAGCAGTGAACATTCCGGGGTCCGGAGGAGTCCGGTTTCCAGACATGGAAACGTTTAATGGGAATCAGGCCAAGCAAAACAATCTCATCATGCCGGAGCCGTGCGCGTTTATTGAGCATGACCTGCCGTTTTGCTCCGTCATCCGGCCATCATTGACCCCGAACGCCGGCGCTCATCACGCATTTCATGCCTTTAGCGGCTCAGGCATATTTAATGGCCAGTCGCCAGCATTCTTGAACCTATTAAGCAGGCTGTCCAGTGATGCCGACGCGGCACAAAGAGCAATGTAGCTGCCTGTTGGCGATTCATCGGTGCATTTGTGTAGCAGACGGGGGCCCTTCCTGGAACGCTCTGTAGTTATCCAGTTCCGGCCCAAGGATCGTCTGCTCCATCCCCACTGATGCGCCGCCGCCAACACGAGCGTGTCCCGGATTTCGCAGCCTGACATTTTTCGCTTTCACGAGAACGCTTTTCGAGGAAGTGTCCCCGATTCCGCGGAAGTTGCGCGACAATCGCTGCCTGCGCGGGGTTCCCATCTAACGGTGCTATTATTTTCATGCACAAAACCAATTCCATCGTGATGCAGGCGCCGAAGATGGAGATCTTCGAAACAGCGGCAAACCTGGAGCTGTGGCCAAAAATCCTCCCCCATTATCGCTATATCCGATTTCTGGAGCGCGGCGCCGATCGCAACATTGTGGTGATGGCGGCGTGGCGTTCCGGAATTCCGATTTCATGGACCTCAGAGCAAATCGTCGATCGCAGCAGCTTCGAAATTCATTTTCATCATCTGAAAGCGTGGACAAAAGGGATGCGCGTCGTCTGGACATTTTCTGATACGCGCGACGGCGTGCTGGTAACGATCTCACACGATCTGCGATTTCGTATTCCAGCCCTTGGGCCGATTGTCGATCCACTCATCGGCGACTTTTTTATTCATAACATCGCCAATAAAACCTTGCGCTGTATGAAGGCTTATTTGGAAGCAAAGAATGTGGCAGCGGCGTCCCCGCCGCTCTCCCTGGACTGCGGCAAGGATGCCGCAGCCACGTGGACATGAGCCCGCCTACGCCAAAGGCTTCCCCCTTCGCCAAGGCTATGGCGGACAAGACGGTGCGGCAGGACCGGCGACGCGCAGTCATCACCGGTATCGGCCCCATTACATGCATCGGCACCGGCGTCGATCAGTTTTTGGAAAAGTATCCTGGCGGAAAGAAGTGGCATCGGTAGCATCACAAGCTTCGACCCGAGCGTTTTCCGTGTGCGTTGTGCCGGCGAGATTCGCGATTGGAATCCAGAAGAGTTTTTTCAACCGCACCGTTTGAAACGCCTCGATCGCTACGCGCAGTTCGCAGTCGTATCAGCAAAACTCGCGCTCGACGATGCCCGCATCGAGTACTCCCGCGAAAAACCACAGGATCGCATCGGTGTCAGCTTCGGCACCGCGCTGGGCGGTGTCTGCAAAGCTGAGGAGCAATACATCAGATATTTGAAAAAAGGTGCGCGCGGAGTCCAACCCACGCTCGCTGTCCAGGTGTTTGGTGGTTCGGCTCATTCAAATATCGCGATCGATTTCGGGTTTCGCGGCGTCGGCACGACAAATTCAAACAGCTGCGCCAGTGGCACAGTGTCCGTTGGCGAAGCGCTTCGTTACATTCGAGATGATTTTGCAGATGTGATCGTCGCCGGGGGCGCAGAAGCACCACTGACAGCAATTACCATCGGTGCGTTCGACATCATTAAGACGATGAGCAGATGGACAGGCGATCCAGCTCTGGCTTGTCGTCCATTCGACTTGTTGCGCGACGGATTTGTCATGGGCGAGGGCGGCGCGTCGCTGATCGTCGAGGAACTCGAACACGCGCGTGCGCGTGGGGCTCGCATCTATGCGGAAGTGCTCGGCTACAGCTTGAACAATGACGCGTTCCACATGACCTCGCCCCTGCCCAACGGCGAATCGTGCATTCGCGCGATGCGCGAAGCACTCGCGGACGCGCAACTGGCGCCCGAGCAGATCGACTACGTCAACGCACACGCCAGTTCGACGCAACTTAATGACAGCACGGAAACGGCGTCGATCAAACAAGTGTTTGGCGAACATGCGCAACGAATTCCTGTGAGCGGGACGAAAGGCTATTACGCACATCCGCTGGGCGCGACTGGCGCAATCGAGGCGGCCCTTTGCGCGCTTGCGTTGGATCAGCAATGGATTCCTCCGACGATTAACTATACGAATCGCGATCCTTCGTGTGATCTCGACATTGTGCCGAATCATGGTCGCGCCGGTGAGTTGAATTACGTCATGAGCAATTCATTCGGCTTCGGTGGGATCAACGGCTCCATCGTGCTTGGCAAAGTTTATTGAGGCGCTTTCCAATTCGCCTCGACTTCGGCCGGGAGCCATCCGGTGTGTTCGAGAAACGTTGCTACTTCCAAAACCATTCGTCGGACATCATTCCATCCCACGCGCCCATTCAGCTAGCGACTTCCACCTTTAATAACCACAAACATCTGCGGCGCTGATAAATGTGGTTGATTATCTGCGCATTGCGGAACACGAGGATAGAAATTTCGAATCCTCCATTGGCTCGGTTGACCTCGGGATCCATGTCAGCCGGCGCAATTCATCTTAAAAATCTTCAGACCTGTGAGGAGAACTTCGTTCGAAGGCTGCATCGGATTCATTGGCCCACGCGCTTGGCGCACAAGAGACGCTTGCAGCGTAGCCTGACCGAAAGCGGACTCCCACTGCGGCGGCACAGGCGTGGCACTAACTGGCCACCAACCGACTCGCGCTGAAATGGCCACGACCAGCACCAAGAAAAGAATCAACGTCAGCGTAGCTAAAATAATTCTCTTCATAAGACTACGTCAGCAAATCAGGACGATTTTCTTTCGTGCGTTTGAACGATTGTTCTCTGCGCCATTTTGCGATCTCTGCGTGGTTTCCCGAGAGCAAGACCTCTGGAACTTTCCAGCCTCGAAACTCGCCTGGCCGCGTGTATTGCGGCGCTTCGAGGATCCCGCTGCTGAAGCTATCATCGGAGGCAGATCGTTCGTGGCCAAGTGCGCCCGGCAGCAAGCGCACAATTGCGTCAACGAGAACGACCGCGGCGATTGCGCCGTTGGTCAGAACATAATCACCGATCGAAATCTCAAGATCGATAAGGTGCTCGATCACGCGGTGATCGACTCCTTCATAGTGACCGCAAACGATAATCAGATGAGACTCTTTCGAAAGTTCAGTCGCCAACTTCTGATCGAGCCTTTTCCCGGCTGGGCTCATCAAAATCACTTTTGACGTCTGTTGTTCGGCGTTGGGCGCCTGCTCGCGATCCTTCGGAGTTGGACGTTGAGCGCCTGCTCGCGATTTATCGGAGTTGGACGTTTTCCTTAGATCTTCCACCGCCGCAAAAATCGGCTCCGGTTTCATCACCATCCCCTGCCCTCCGCCAAACGGCGCGTCATCCACCACGTGATGTTTGTCGGTCGTCCAATCGCGCAGGTTATGAATGTGGAGTTCCACGATTCCCGTCTCCTGCGCGCGTTTCATGATGCTCTCGCTCAATGGCGCGCGGCAGATTTCAGGGAACAGCGTAACGATGTCGATGTTCATTCTGAAGAAACGTCGAACGCCCAACGCCCAACGTCCAATTGTAACGGCGGTCTGCGACCGCCGAAATGAAATCGGCGCTCACAGAACGCCGCTACAGATTACTCTACGATTTCTAAAACGGCCCGCTGGCCGTGGCGCGCGGCAGAACTGGCAAGCAACGCGCGAATAGCCTGAATGGTCTGCCCGCTTCGGCCAATGACACGGCCAACATCCCCGCGTCGAAGTTGCAATTTAAAGATAGTCGTCCTGCCGCTTGGAATTTCCGTCAGCACCATATCGTCAGGAAATTCAATCAGTTGCCGAATGACGAACTCAAGAAATTCCCTCATGCGTCAGAAAACTAATCACGAATCCGCCTTCGCACAATGCTACGGCGCGACAGGTGAGCACCCGCCTTCGCCTATGGCTACGGCGTGGCAGGCGAATAAACACGAATTTTTGAGCTGTAGCCGCTTCGCTGTGCGAAGCGCTGCACTGATCTGGTGTTGATAAGCTCGGCTTGGCGCCGACAGGACGGCGGCAACAACTCGCTTCTAGATCGAGGCTGAGTCCGCAGGAGTTTGCGGCG
The DNA here is from genome assembly GCA_963741065.1 of uncultured Verrucomicrobiae bacterium. Taxonomy (GTDB): domain Bacteria; phylum Verrucomicrobiota; class Verrucomicrobiia; order Chthoniobacterales; family UBA10450; genus Udaeobacter. The sequence continues at coordinate 86,142 of CAVUGV010000022.1, forward strand.
CCGCAGCGGAAACTTCGTTGGGGATCGATTCCGCGGTCTCTGGCTCTGGTTGCGATGACGGCTCGGCGTCTGTTGCCGTTTTCTTGTTCTTTTTGATCAAGCTACGCACCGTGTCCGATGGTTGGGCGCCTTTGCTGATCCAGTATTCGGCACGTTCCAAGTTCAACGAGCTATTGTGACCAGTTTTTTTCGGATCGTACATACCGATGACCTCGATAAATTTCCCGTCGCGTGGGCTGCGGCTGTCGGCCACTACTACTTTATAATATGGGCGATTTTTTGCGCCCTCTCTACGTAATCTGATTGAAACTGACATAATTTAAAGTTGTACGGTTACAAAGGTAGAGCGATTGGCATTTTAACGATGTAACTGTTGTAACCCTTTCAACATCTTTTTCATTTTGCCTGCGCTTTTCATCATCTTGCGCATCTGATCAAAGCGCCGCAGCAAATCATTCACCTCCGTGACAGTGCAGCCGCTGCCGCGCGCGATGCGCTGGCGACGCCGCGCATTCAAAATGTCCGGGCGCGCCCGCTCTTCGTTTGTCATCGAAAGCACGATGGCTTCCGTGCGCTTTAGCTGCTTCTCGTCAATCGAGAGGCTCTGCACATTACTCATGCCGGGCAACATGCCAAGAATATTCTCCAGCGGTCCCATCTTTCGCATCATTTTGAACTGCGCCAGGAAATCATTGAAATCGAATGAAGCCGTGCGCAATTTGCGCTCAAGCCGGGCAGCGTCTTCGGCTTCCACCGCTTCGGCAGCTTTCTCGACGAGACCAACCACGTCGCCCAATCCCAGAATCCGGCCGGCGAGCCGTTCCGGAATGAAAAGTTCGAATTGATCGAGCTTTTCGCCGGTGCCGACGAATTTGATAGGCCGGCGCGTCACTTCGCGCATCGACAAAGCGGCTCCGCCTCGCGCGTCGCCATCGAGCTTCGTTAAAATGATTCCGGTGATCGATAAAGCCGTGTTGAAATGGGTCGCCACGCTGACCGCTTGCTGGCCGGTTGCCGCATCCACGACGAGCAAAGTTTCCTGCGGCTGCAAAAATTCCTTCAGCTCTTTTAGCTCTTGAATCAACGCTTCGTCGATTTCCTGACGGCCGGCCGTGTCGAAAATGTAAATGGTCGGCGCGCCCGGCGGTCGCGTCCTACCAATTGCTGCCGCCGCGGCGCGTTGAACATTTTTCTCGCCCGGATCAGGAGCGAAAACCGGCGAACCAATTTGGTTGCCGAGCGCTACGAGTTGCTCGACGGCTGCCGGCCGTTGCAGATCACAAGGGACGAGCACCGGTGAATAATCCTGTTTCTGTAAAAAGCGCGCCAGCTTGGCCGAGGAAGTCGTCTTGCCTGAACCATTGAGACCGACCATCAAAATACGGCCCTGGTCTTCCAGACGAAGCGGCTCGGAATCGCATCCGAGCAACGCCGTCAATTCGTCATGGAAAATTTTTACGATCTGCTGCCCGGGCGTGATGCTGCGAACAACTGTTTCCCCCAGCGCTTTCTCCTTGACGCTGGCAATAAATTTTCTGGCAACGTGAAAATCGACATCCGCTTCGAGCAGCGCCAGGCGCACCTGACGCAGAGCAGCGTCAATGTTCGACTCGCTGATAACGCCATGTCCACGGAGCTCTTTGAAAATCTCCTGAAGCTTGTCGCTAAGTTGTGGAAACATAATTTGATAACGCGATCGCGAGGGCGCGATCGCCAGCACGCCAGGCGCGTGCGCTGCCCGGAATTATTTTTTTGGGGTGGGCGCCGGCGATGTCGTCCCTGCGGTCGCGCCTTCTTCGATTCCGAACGTCCAATGCGCCTCGACCTTCTTGCCGGCAGATTTCGCGCTGACAAATACACTGCACGATTTCTCGCGCAGTTTTTGCGTCACTTGATATGACACGGTGTTTGTTTTGGGATCGTAGCTGGCTGGCACAACGCCAAGGCCGCTCACGCGCATTTGGACACTGCCAGGTTCGATCTGGCCGATGCCGCTGAGGTTGGCTTTGATGAGAGGAAGCGCAGTGCGCACTGTTTCGCCGTCTGCTGGTTGAGTCGCGAGATCCTTCGCGCCTACTTCGGCAACGGCTGCCGCGCCTCCGGTTGATGTGCCGATCATCTTCACAGCATCTTCGAAGACCTTCGGCTTGTTCGCTTCAATTGCGTAACGACCGATCGAATCGAGAGGCGAGGTAAATGTGATGGGCTGACCGTAAACAGTAAACATCGCCTCGTAACCGGCATTTCGCGCAATTTCCTTCACATGCTCGTTGTAGTTTCCGAATGGCACGGCAAAACAATTTACTTTGATGCCGAGTCGTTGCTCGAGAAGTTGCTTGGAGCCGACTACTTCGTTTTGCATCCATTCCTCGTATTGGGGCCCGGTGAGTTTGGTCCTCGTTTTCTTCCCGCCGGGGCTGGCGAGCGTGATGGTATGCCCTTCGCGCAAGTCCTGATGCGTCGCGGAGTGCGCCTCGATATCGACGCCATTGTCACGCATGTCCGCGAGCTGTTCCCATGTGATCGCTCCTCCTCCGCCTAACGATCCACCGCGCACGCCTTCCGTGTAAATGAACATGGTGAACGGATAGCCGTACTTCTTCAGGATCGGCCACGCGACTTCGTATTGCGATTTATAGCCGTCATCGAAGGTGATGACCGCGCATCGCGGCGGTATGTTTTTTTCGCCGCGCTTCCATGCGAGTAAATCCTGCATCGAGATGACTGTGATCCCGCGGTCCTTCAATTCCTTCATTTGCGCTTCAAATGCAGCGGGCGTGATCTCAGTTCCCGGATAGCGGACTTTGTCGATCAAAAGATGATAACAAAAAATAATCGTCTGAGCCGTTTGATCGACCACCGGTTTCGTGATCTTGGGCGATGCCGCTGCTACCGGAGTGGCGGGTGCGGGCGATGAAGTGCCCGCCGGCTGAGGATTCTGGGAAACAGCTTCCTGCTTTTTGCACATTGAAAAGTTCAGTGCCAGAAGCAATGGAACAATCGCAAATCGGATCATCATAAAAGTGGTAAGGCTTTATGCGCAGCAGCGCAAAACACAAGTGATTTTATATGCAATTGGGAGAAACAAATGAACGCTCGGCGAAATGCCAAGGTCTCACTTCAACTTGGGGAGAAACTTTTTGGTAGGCCACGTGTTTTTTGCTATTAGATCACAATGCCGCGCCTGGTAAATCGGATCGTTACAATTGGGTTTGTCGCTTTGCTACCGGCCTGCGCAAGTATGCGGCATGCTGCGGTTAAAGATACCAGCAAAACCTTTAAGACCGTCGTCGTGGATGCCGGACACGGCGGCAAAGATAGCGGCGCATATCGGCGCTACGGTCCGCCGGAGAAGATGGTTACTCTCGACGTTGCTCAGCGTCTCAATCGCAAGTTGCGCGAATCGAAATTAAAGACAGTGATGACTCGTTCCTCGGATGTTTTCATTCCGCTTGATGAACGCGTGACAATTGAGAATTCGCAGAAGAACGCAGTCTTCGTCAGCATACATTTTAACGATTCGCGCCAGCGCGGCATTCGCGGGTTCGAGACGTATTATCATTCCGGCGTATCATTCGATATTGCCAACCGCATTCAAGAAAAGCTGATGACGATCCCCCACTCTGCAAATCGCGGAATCCACACGGCAAATTTTCGCGTTCTGCGCCTTGCGACGTGTCCGGCCGTGCTGGTGGAATGCGGATTACTGAGTAATCGCACCGAGGGCAACCAGGCGCGCGATTGGGAATATCGCGAACTACTCGCAGACAGAATTGCGGAAGCGGTTGTCGAGCAGCGTTACGGCCCGCGGCGTCTATCACGGTTCCCAGCAGATGGCTGCACAATCACCGCAGCCGGAAACACCGAGCTGGCCTCACGCCTGACGCGGCACATCACTAAAATTCTTTCCCGCGCTCTTCGGGCCCGATTGCGGCGAGCAACGATCAACACCAAAGAAAACACGAACGTGAAAAGAGCGAGGGCTTTCGCGTAATCCGGATGCCCATTCGCGTCACGGAAATGATTGGCTAACTGGGCTTCCACAACGGCTGTGTTGGCTGCGAATAAATTTCCAAGTTGATAGGCAAACCCAGGAAAAGTTCCGCGCACCTCGCCCGGTGAAAGCTCATTGAGATGCACCGGCACAATCCCCCAGGCGCCTTGCACCATGAATTGCATGGCGAACCCGCCAATCACCAACAGCGCGAAACCGGGCGAAAAAACCCACAAAGGAATCAGCACGATGCCGAACGCAGCAGTACAAAATGATCGAGCGACGACGGCCCCATTTTTGCGAGAGATGGCCGACCACCGTTCCACCGCAGATCGCGCCGAAAGCATAAATGATTCCGGTCGCCGCCTTTTGTGTGATCCCATAGTGGCGTTGTTCGCCGAGAAAGGTTTGATACATGTCCTGAGTCCCGTGCGACATCGCGTTGAACGCCGTCATCAGCAAAATGACATAAAGAAAAAGCGCCCAGTGGCGTTTGAGCACAATCAAAACGTCGCCCCAAAAATCAGTGATCGCGTGCTGCTGGCGTAACCAGACCGGCGATTCAGGCACGCGCGCCCGGATGTAGAGCACAAGAACCGCCGGGAGCGCGCCTGCGACGAAGAGCCCGCGCCAGCCGAACAACGGAAACACGACCCAATAAACAACTGCCGCCAGCAGATAACCGAACGCATAACCCTGCTGCAGAATTCCCGAGAACAATCCGCGCGCTTCCGTCGGCAGAGTTTCCATCGCCAGCGACGCGCCCAGTCCCCATTCCCCGCCCATGCCGATGCCGTAGAGCGCACGAAAAATCAGTAACCAGGTGTAATTCGGAGAAAATGCGGTGAGCAATTCCATCAGCGAATAAAAAATGATGTCGATCATGAGCGGCATGCGCCGCCCGAACCGATCGCCGAGCAAACCAAAGATGAACGCGCCCACCGGGCGCATCGCCAGCGTCAGCGTGATCGCGTAACTCAGATCGGCGATGCTCGTGCCGAAATCGTGCGCCATCGGCACGATCACGAATGTCAGCACCAAAAAATCGAACGCGTCCAGCGCCCAGCCGAGGAAACAGGCGACAAACGTGTTCCGTTGATTGCGGTCGAGCAGTTTGAAAAGCCGGATCGCTTCCACAGCGCCATTCAACTAATTTCAGCAACCACGAATCAACACTAATAAACACGAACCAATCGGGGATTTAAGATGAACCTGTAGCCACGCGCCTGTGGCGCGTTCCTTGAAAACGGCGTGCACCGCCGTCGCTACAAATAACTGGTCTAAAGCCGCGGGTCCTCACGCACAGAACGACAGGGGTTTGCGGCTAGAGACAGCCGCCCCTACGACTAATTCGTCTTAATTCGTATCTATTCGTGGTTAGAAGAGAAGATCGTTTCGGCGACGGGGCGATCACCAGCCCGCGCCGCCTTCGCCGATGCTACGGCGAGCCAAAGGAGGCGGGTGCGCCGCCCAATCCGATGTCCGCGTCATATGCTTCGCTTTTCGTGGGTCAATTTTAGATTTCCGCTGATAAAATAAACGTTGACATCAAAGACGACGGCCAGCATAACCCACGCTTCAACGCAGCCCGATCGGACTGGGCGTTAGGATTTCCGAACGAGCTCAAACCTAACCTAAAATCCGAAAGAAAATCATCATGAAATCAATCACTACCATCGCCACTATTGCATTATTTAGCCTTTTACCCGTTGCATTTGTTCAGGCTCAGACGCCAAAGACCGCTGCCGGCGAAAAGAGCGCCGCACCAGCGGGGGCTGGCAAACGAACCGACGTTTATCATGTCCATTTCACCAAGGCCGCGCTCGGCAAAGCAGTTCAGTTGGGAGATTGGCTCAAAACGCCAGATCGCAGCAACCCGATGCCCGATCATTTCATTGTTCTTCGCCATCAAGACGGCGATGCATGGGATTACGTGGTCATCACGCATCTCGGCCCAAAAGCGACAGTGGAACCTGCAGGCACGGCCGTGCCTCCGGACAAACGTGACCTCAGCGCGTGGCACACCGATACATTTGTGAACGGTCCTTCGTGGGAGGAATTCACGCGCGCCATGGGCATTGACGCCGACTCGAAGTCGAAGACGTCGGGCTCGGTTTATTCCGTTTCCTACTATCGCCCTGCTCCAGGCCATCGACAGCAACTGGAGAAAATGCTCAGCGAAACGCCGGCGGGACCAACTGACACCACTGTCGGCAACGTCTTGATGCAACATCTGGAGGGTGCAGCGTGGACGTTCCTGACGATCGCTCGCTACAATTCATGGGAAGATTTCGCCACGGGTGAGAAAAATAGTGTCGCGCAGACTACTAAGAAAGACAGTCCTTGGTACCAATTGCGCGAGCACACCGATTTCCACACCGACACGCTCGCCGACCGCATCGCGCCGTAAGTCGGCGATCCCGGATCTTCTGGGGAGTGCGCCCGTCTCGGGTGCGGGGCGAAGTTGTCTCGCCTTCGCGGACTCCTATGAATTCAAGTTTGTCATCGCGAAACGCGACGACAGACATGCGAGCCGCATGTGATCCCCAATCCAGACCAATTCGTGTCTATTCGTGTGCATTCGTGGTTATCGGAGTAAGTTAGGGGAAGATTCCAGAACGCATCTACGCATCATGATGCGTCAATTTGTTTCTTGATTCGCGAGGGAAACGCCATTTAGTTGCCGGACAATCATGGCAACAAACGGTCTTCATCCTCTCGAAGCGCTAATGCGCGAACGCATCGTCGTGCTCGATGGCGCCATGGGCACGATGATCCAGCGCTACAAATTGTCCGAGCAGGATTATCGCGGAACGCGCTTTCGCGATTGGAAAGGCAAAGACCTCAAGGGAAGTCTGGAGCTACTTAATTTAACACGACCGCAAGTCATTGAGGAAATTCACAGAGGCTACCTGGATGCTGGCGCCGACGTCATCGAAACCAACACCTTCAGCGGCACAACCATCGGCTTGCACGATTTTCTGTTTCAAGAGGAACCAACACGTGGTCGCAAAGATCAGGAATTTTTTCAGCGCGTGGTGGACGATGTCGATCTTCGCGCGCTCGTTCATGAAATTAATTTTGAAGCGGCCAGGATCGCGCGCCGCGCCGCAGATCGCGTCGCGAATGAAACCGGGCAGCAGCGATTTGTTGGCGGATCAATGGGACCGCTTCCTGTTGCTGGTTCCATTTCGCCCGACGTAAACGATCCCGCGTTCCGCGCGGTCTCGTTCGATCAACTTCGCCAAACTTATTTCGATGAAGCGAAAGCACTGCTCGAAGGCGGTGTCGATCTTCTCATAGTCGAAACCATTTTCGACACGCTCAACGGAAAGGCTGCGTTGTTTGCTATCCCTGATGCATTTGAGAAAACCGGACGCAGCGTGCCGTTGATGATCTCGGGCACCGTGATCGACAAGTCCGGGCGAAACTTGAGCGGGCAAACGGTTGAAGCGTTGCTCATATCGATCGCGCACGCGCAGCCGCTCATCCTCGGTTTGAATTGCTCGCTCGGTCCGGATGAAATGGAATCGTTCGTGGAAGAGCTGGCGCGCATTTCGCCCTACTACATGAGCGCGTATCCAAATGCGGGTCTGCCGGATGCACTCTCGCCGACCGGTTTTCCGGAAACTGCAGAAACATTCGCACCCAAGGTCGCGAAGTGGGCAGAGAATGGCTGGCTCAACGTCGTAGGTGGCTGCTGCGGCACTACACCGGACCACATCCGTGCGCTGGCAAAATTGGCGCGTCAATTTTTGCCGCGTGTTGTAGGAACCGAAATCAGCTCCACATGATTCTCCGACTTTCCGGGCTCGAGCCGCTGAATATTACGCCGGAGTTTGGTTTCGCGGTCATTGGCGAGCGTACCAACATCACAGGTTCGCCAAAATTCTCGAAACTGATTTTGGCAGGCGATTTCGAAGGAGCATTGGCTGTGGCGCGACAGCAGGTGCAAGGCGGCGCGAACCTTCTCGACGTGAACATGGACGAAGGAATGATCGATTCGGAAGCGGCCATGATCCGCTTCCTGAACTTGATCGGCAGCGAACCGGAGATCGCGCGCATTCCCATCGTGATCGACAGCTCAAAGTGGAGCGTAATCGAAGCGGGCCTGAAATGCGTGCAGGGAAAAGCGGTCGTGAATTCCATCAGCCTGAAAAACGGCGAAGAAGAGTTTCTTCGTCAGGCGCGATTGATCAGGCGCTACGGCGCGGCTGCGATCGTCATGGCATTCGATGAGCGAGGCCAGGCCGATAGTTTCCAGCGCAAAATCGACATCTGTTCGCGGGCTTACGATCTGTTGACGAGACGGGCAGACTTCCCCGCTAGCGATATTATCTTTGATCCGAACATTCTGACCGTCGCGACCGGCCTGGAAGAACATCGCAATTACGCGGTCGATTTCATTGAAGCGACTCGCTGGATCAAAAAGAATCTGCCAGGCGCGCGTGTCAGCGGCGGCGTAAGCAACATTTCGTTTTCGTTTCGGGGAAACAACACTGTGCGCGAAGCGATGCACGCGGCGTTTCTTTTTCACGCCATTCGCGCCGGTCTGGACATGGGAATCGTGAATGCGGGACAGCTCGCGGTTTACGAAGAAATCGAGCCCGACCTGCGAGAGCGCGTCGAGGATGTGCTGTTGAACCGGCGCGACGATGCAACCGAACGGCTGGTCGAGTTCGCGGAAAATGTAAAAGCGAAAGACAAAACGCCGGTCGACCATGAAGCGTGGCGCAAAGAGCCTGTCGAAGAGCGTCTCAAACACGCGTTGGTCAAAGGCATCGTTGATTACATCGACACCGACACCGAGGAAGCGCGCCAAAAATGCAAGCGGCCGCTCGACGTGATCGAAGGTCCGCTCATGGCCGGGATGAGCGTGGTTGGTGACTTATTTGGCTCAGGCAAAATGTTTCTGCCACAGGTGGTGAAGAGCGCGCGCGTGATGAAAAAGGCTGTCGCTTATCTGCTGCCGTTCATGGAAGCGGAGAAATCTGCGGGTGCAAAGCCGCAGGGGCGCATCGTCATGGCGACCGTGAAAGGCGACGTGCATGACATTGGCAAAAACATCGTGGCGGTGGTGCTGCAATGTAACAACTACGACGTGCTCGATCTTGGCGTGATGGTGCCGGCCGCAAAAATTCTGGAAACAGCGCGAGAGAAAAAAGCGGATGCGATCGGCTTGAGCGGTCTGATTACGCCATCGCTGGACGAGATGGTGCATGTGGCGCAGGAAATGGAGCGCGAAGGATTCCGTTTGCCGCTCTTGATTGGCGGCGCGACTACCAGCCGGGCGCACACCGCAGTGAAGATCGCGCCGCACTATCGGTGCAAGCACCGTGCACGTGCTCGATGCATCGCGCGCGGTGGGCGTGGTGAATTCGCTGCTGAACGAGGAACTCAAATCCGAGTTCGATAAAAAAACGCGCGAAGAATACGAGCGGTTGCGACAGGAGCATGCAGCAAAGACGAAGAGGAAAAAGCTGCTGACACTCGAAGAAGCGCGCGAGAATCGGACGCCAATTGATTGGAGCAGCTATGATCCGCCGAAACCGGAGTTTTTGGGCGTGCGCGTGTACGCGACTGATCTGGGGAGCGCAGGCTGCCAGCCTGCAGTTGCCGGCAGCTTGCCGGCAACCCCCGCAGACGTTCCACAGCGTCAAAGCGGAATGAATCCCTGTGATCCATCTCGGCAGGCTGCCGAGATGGACAGGCTGGCAGCGCTGTGCTCCCCAGACAATTTTGCTCCGGGCGCTCGTAGAATACATCGATTGGTCGCCGTTTTTTCATGCGTGGGAATTGCGCGGACGCTACCCCGCGATTTTCGATGATCCCAAGATTGGCAAACAAGCGCGCGAACTTTTCGATGATGCGCAGGAACTTCTTGAGCGGATCACCGCGAAAAATCTCCTAATCCCGCGAGGCGTTCATGCTTTTTGGCCGGCAAATGCCGTCGGAGACGATGTCGATGTTTACGCTGATGAGGAGCGATCTGAAAAAGTCGCCACGTTTTATTTTTTGCGTCAGCAAATGCAGAAGCCGACCGGACAATTCGAACCATTGTTTGGCGGACTACATTGCGCCGCGTGACGGAGATCATCCCGACTTGTCGGGACAGGATTATCTCGGCGGGTTTGCCGTCTCGATTCACGGCGCGGATGAGCTCGCGGAAGAATTCAAACGCGAGCACGATGACTACAGCGCAATCATGACCAAAGCGCTGGCCGATCGATTAGCCGAAGCGTTTGCCGAATATCTGCATAAACAAGCTCGCATCGCCTGGGGATTTGGGCGCGACGAACAATTGTCGCATGCCGATCTTATCCGCGAAAAATATCGCGGTATTCGGCCGGCTGCCGGTTATCCCGCCTGTCCCGATCATGCCGAGAAACGAACGCTGTTCGATTTGCTCGATGCCGAGAACAACGCTGGAATCAGACTCACTGAATCGTTTGCGATGCATCCCGGCGCGAGCGTGAGCGGGCTCTATTTTTCGCATCCCGACGCAAAATATTTTGGAGTCGGGCAGATCGGGCGTGATCAGGTAGTGGATTATGCGACCCGACGTGGCGAACCAGTCGCCGCAGTGGAAAAGCGGCTGGCGCCGAATTTGGATTACAGCATCTGATGCGGTCAAACATCGGGGATGCACAACCCCCTGAATCGTGATACTAATTTCGCTCGATTCGGGGCGTAGCTTAGCTTGGTAGAGCGCGTGGTTTGGGACCACGAGGTCGGAGGTTCAAATCCTCTCGCCCCGATATAGATTTCGATTGCCGAAAAATGTTTCATTCTTACGTGTTGCGAAGCCGAAAGACCGGACGACGCTACGTGGGTTCTTGTGAGAATTTGACTGAGCGCATTCGCCGCCATAACGCTGGTGATTCCAAAGCGACAAAACATGGAGTGCCGTGGGTCTTAGTCCACAGCGAGAGCTTTGCCAGTCGCTCCGAAGCAGCACAACGCGAGCGATATTACAAGAGCGGGCGCGGTAGGGATGAACTTGAGAAGCTGTGGTAGAGCGGTCGCCGCGGCGACAGGTCGGAGGTTCAAATCCTCTCGCCCCGATGTGGAGTGTTGATGGTGGAGCAAATCTTTTATTGTTACGTTCTGCGAAGTGGAAAGACCGGACGACGCTACGTAGGCTCCTGCAGAGATCTAGATAATCGGGTTCGCCGACACAATGCTGCCGAGTCGAAAGCAACAAAGCAAGGAGTCCCTTGGATTTTAATTCGCAGCGAGAGCTTTTCCAGTCGTTCAGAAACCACGCAACGCGAGCGCTATTATAAAACCGGACGAGGAAGAGATGAGCTTGACAGAGCGGGCACGCAGCCAACTTGATTTACTTGAGTTAAGATTCAGGCCTTGGCGACCGCTTTTTCAAACTTGCGACCTGTCGCCGCGGCGACCGCTCTACCAAGTTCGCAACGGCGAATCCGTCCGACGGCGGACTAAGCTACGCCCCGGCTTCGGCGTGATTCTTTTATCATGGATAGCGTCTTCCCGCATGCGGAAATTCGGTTACATTGCCACGAAACGGGGAATGAAAATCTATGGGTTGATCATTTTAGCGGCGCTGATCAGCACCGCGCTGATAATGCACGGCCAGGAGGCCGCGCCGCCGTCGGTGGATCTTTATGAGAATCAGCCGGAACCGACTCCCCCTCCGCCTCCGAACGGGCCTGAGCTGCCGGAGTTAAAGCAGCTTGATGAAACCTTTAAGCCACCGTCGCTCGGCACGGACGCCGATGCGACGAAGGTGCGCGTGGAGTGGCGACAGCTACGAAATCGGACGGTAAACGATCCCGAGGTGAAGGCTGCGAAAGTGTACGCTCAGGCTGCGCGAACGGATCTGGAAGAGCGGAATCGACTCCGCGATTACTACAACATTTACTACCAACGCATGTCCGCCCTGACTACGAATGCCGAGATCAAAGTAGCGTTGGAAGCATTCAAGGGAAATCATCAAGGTTTGCTGTCTCAGCCGCGAGTGCGACCTTCACCTACACCGGAGGGCGCCACGCCAACACCGAGGCCGTCGGCGACGCCCGCACCGAAAAAGCCGGCACACAAGCACAAGAAGCAAAATCAAAAGTGGCATTTGGGCGCCGCCTTGCCACCCGCGCTCAATATAGTATTTCTACAGGCGTCCCGTTTTGTGGCGCGTTCGTCTAGTGGTTAGGACACAGCCCTCTCAAGGCTGGTGCACGGGTTCGACTCCCGTACGCGCTGCCATGCTGCGCAATTTTTGAGGACAGGGAACCGCGGCACCGTTCAAATCCGATTCTATTGTTGAGGGCCGCGTATCCATTAAAGCGGCCGAATTCTGCGTAGGACTTCAAAGCCCTGCGCAAATCTCAAACAAAAGGGATGAACAACAGAAAGGGGAAAATATGAAAAAACTTCTATTCATTGCATTGGTGGCAAGTGGATTACTTCTTGTGCCCGTCCAGCATTCAAACGCCCAGGTAACGGTTGGCGTTGGAGGAGTCGGAGTCGGAGTTGGTTATCCGGCTTACCGATACGGCTACGGCTATTATCCGTACGGCTACTACCGGCCATATCCGTACTACGGCTACTACAATGGGCCGACGTACTATTGGTCCAATGGGCACCGCTACTATCGCCACCACCGTCATCATCACTACTATCATCAGTACTAAGTTGACGTAGGACATAAAACCCGCTGAGCTGGCTTGTATTGCTTGCAAGCCAGCTCTTTTTTTGCCGACTCAATCCGCCTTCGTTATTGCAGCCGATGCGTAAGGACGCTTAGGCTCGGATGAATTACCGAATCCCGGCTAATGCGCCTTTCATTGCTCGTTCTGTCTCTGACGCTCTGTTCATTTCTGGCGAACGGCTGCTCGAAAGGTATCAGTCGAGCAACAGCCGCTGTCGTGTTTTCGGTAAGGGGCAGAGTCGTCTTCGGAAACGCGGAACGAAACGATTTTCAGCCGGCCACAGTTAAAAGCAGAATTCATAGCGGCGATACCGTGCAGTCGTCAGACGGCGCGTCGATCGATCTTGCCTTAATCCCAGCTGCTCTTGCACGACTCTCCGGCGATTCTGAAATCAAAATCGACGAGTTCAGCATAACCAAGGATGGCAATCAGACCGCCGGCGGCATGCGCGATCGGACTGCGCGCATTCGATTGAGCCGTGGACGAGTTGTCGTTCTGTTCATTCCAACCGATCGAAGCGCATCACAATTTGCCGTCACCACGGGTCAGCTGACGATCAAGCCTGATTCGGAATGCTTGTTTTGCGTTTGGACGGACGGCAAAACGACCCGTCTAACGTGCGCGAAAGGAAAGATCACTGCATCCGCCGATGCGCAACCGGTTACAATAGCCGCCGGCTACTTCCAGGAGTGGCCAACAACGCGCAAAGCGCCCGTTCCGGCTACTCAGGATGCCGGTGCGCAAATCGACATTACAGAGTCGCTCGAAGCCGAACAGCGATTGCAAAACGAGGCGGACGCTTGGCAGAACCACCGGCCATTCTAATAGCAAGGCTGTAGGGCAACCCGACAGCTTCCCCTACAACTTAAGGCACAGTTGTGTTGCCCGTCTACGAAACGACGCAGCTGACAGCGCCGGCCGCTCGCCAATGCCAGCGTGACGACAACCGACTCTGAAAAGCGAGGCGATTTGTTCCGCAAAGACGCCCTGCCCGGTCATGCGCGTGTGCCACTGAGAATTATTTAGCCGGTTCCCGCGCATGTCCCGAATGCGTCCGAGCACCTTCTCTTTCCGGTCCGGAAAATGTTCCTCAAGCCAGTGTTCAAACAATGGCGCTACCGCCCACGGAAGACGGATAATGGTGTAACCGGCAAATTGCGCGCCTGCTTTTGCACAGGCGTCCAAAATCTTCGGAACTTCGTGATCCGTGAGTCCAGGAATGATCGGCGCAACCATCACGCCAACCGGAACGTTCGCCGCACGAAGTTGCCTGATCGCATCGAGGCGGCCTTGGGGCGATGTCGTGCGCGGCTCGAGCACTTGCTGCAAACTGGAGTCGAGCGAAGTCACCGAGATGTTTACTGCCACCGCATTGCAAGCCGCAAGTTCGCGCAAAACATCCACATCGCGAGTCACGAGATGATTCTTCGTGATGATTGCAACCGGGTTCCGGAATTGAGCGAGCACTTCGAGACAGGCGCGTGTAATGCACAACTTTCTCTCAATGGGTTGATAAGGGTCGGTCACGCCGCTCAGCACGAGCGTCTGTGGCTGCCAGCGCGGTGATTCCAGTTCTGCGCGCAATAACTCGGGGGCATTCGTTTTCACCATGATTTTGCTCTCGAAATCGAGGCCGGCGGAAAAACCGAGATATTCGTGGGTCGGCCGGGCGTAACAATAAATGCAGCCGTGCTCGCAACCCCGATATGGATTCAAGCTCGTTTCGAAACCGACATCGGGACTGTTGTTCCGAGTGATGACCGATTTGGTTCCATCACGAAAATACTGTGTCGGCCGCCGCGGTCGCTCTTCTGCGCCAGGATCAATATCGACAAGATCCGCGTCGGTCAGATCGACATGCAGTTTTTCGAACCGATTTGCCGGGCTCCAGGATGCGCCACGCCCGCGGATCGCCACGGAGCTTTGGGCAGTTTCCTCGACGACAGGCCGGAATGTCTTCTTCTCTGCCACAATGTTAAGTTCACATGAACATATTACGATGTCGAGTCTAATCTCGCTGTAGCGGCGGTCTGTGACCGCCGATTCCTTGCCTTCGGCGCTCACACAGCGCCGCTAGAGTTGCCTGATGCTTGCTCAACTTCACACCGATGGCAAGTTGTAGCCGCAGTCGCTGACCACGGCCGGCGTCAACGCCGCCGGCTACAGCCCGGAGGGGTGGCAGAGCGGTTGATCGCGCCGGTCTTGAAAACCGGAAGGCCGAAAGGCCTCGTGAGTTCGAATCTCACCCCCTCCGCCGCCTCCATTTTGAGGGTACTTGCGCACCCAGCGCCAAGAAGCATAACGTTTCGACATAACAAAGCCGCCGAAATCCGGCCGCGTCCGCGCATGTTCAGACCGCCACGGCGGCTTCGTCCTCGAATATTTCGCCGCGACGTGAATTTCGAGCGCGCTGGCTTTTCTACTACGCCGCTCCGTGGAGCAGCGGCTCGCTAAACTCCTCCATCGCGTCGCTGAACGCTGTGTTCCATATCACTCAGGCAGATAACGCGCGCTAAAAAAGACGCTCAAGTGGACAAATGAGTGTAAAAAGATGGGGCCTTCACCCGCGCGTTTTGTCGCTTTTGCATCCAGCCAACTTGATTGATCCACCGCCTAACCATCGATGAGGCTGACATGGGCAGCCAGGTATGTTTCCTGTTTCTGTAACGGTTACTTTGTGAAGTTTTCCAGCGATCGTTGGATTGTGATCTCCTTAGGATCACAACAGGTGGCAGATATCTCTATTTCGTCTTCGCCTCCCTTTCCGCCGCCGGTCCGTAGAGTAATCTTCGCGTTTTCCAAATCTTCGGCGGTGAATCCGTTTCTGAGTAGGACTTGTTTGGCCAACGCTACCTCGTTCGTCTTGACCGCTATCATCAGCTGGTCGCGGTCGTCTTTGTTGGCGCGAATCCGCGCCTGGGCTTCAGTGGCTTTTTTCTGAAGCGATGCGGCGTCGGCTTTTGAGGGTGTGTCGGCAACGCGGGTGTTTTGTTCTCCACTAGTCACTTGCGCCGGCATCGTGACCGGAATAGCCACAAGGCCCAGTGATGCAAGGACGCAGGGTATGGTGCATCTGCGAAGGAGGTTCATGGCGAGACAGGCTAACAAAGTGCCGTCTCAGCCTCTGAAGGCAAGCCACCAAAGGAAAATAGAAATCAATTCACCACCGACGGGCTGATCACAAAAGCGGATTGAACCTGCATGCTTGGCGTCTCCGGGTAGATATTCAGACACCCGAAGCGAATGTTCAGCACCGCCGTGTTGGTGGGCGTATTCGGGACGGTCCAATCGAAATATTGCACCCTCGGGTTACGCTGACTTGTAATAAACATGTAGTTCGTCTTGCCGCCATCGAGCGAAAGGAGAATTTCCGTCTCACACATCGTAAGGTCCACGTCTGGAAAGTCCGCCGTCCATTGAATCCTCACAACTTGGCCAGTCACTAAAACCTCTCCCGCTCTTGGCGAAATCAGTTTGGCCCTGTAATTGTCTTTCGGTACGCTGCGCAAATGCGGTTCTAGGCGATTGCGGAGCCAAAACAAATGTCAATGCAAGCAGGGCTAGAACTAATCGTGGAGCTTTCATTTTTTCAGTCCATCTGGGTGAGCGTTAATTGTCAATAGCAGTTTGCGCCGCAAGCCCACTTTGGCGCAGGCGTATTAATTCAACCACTTTCTGGGATAATGCCGGCTGATTTTGTGAAGTGGTGCTGCCGCGGGACGTCACCAGAGTGACATCCACAGGCCGACATCCGCTTAACGGCGCGGCGCCAAGATCTTCGCAGTCAAAATAAGGCTCGACATTCGTTTGGGAATCTTTGAAGAATCGCGTCGCTTGCGAGTTCTCTTCACTCCGCTCTTACCCGCCGCATCAATAGGATTACCCATATGAACACACGCCTCCGCCTGACTATGCTCGCCGCTCTCTTCGCGTTCCTCACGCCTGCCACATCCACGTTGCACGCGCAGGTGTTGGCGGCGACCGAGGGCATGAATGTGCCCGACGGTACACGCAAATGCATACAGCCGAAAGAGCGTGCACCGATACCGAACAGTCTGTTCACGCCGCTGACCTGCCTCGAGGCGGTGGTAAACGTCAGCGCCACGACCGGCAACCAGGCTGAGAGTTTCGTGAACGTCAACCCGACCAACACAAACAACATCGTAGCCACCTCGAACAACCCCGGCACAGCCAGCATTTTCCGCGCGTACTCAACAGATGCCGGCGCGACCTGGACGCGCGGCACGATCGCCACGGGTGTGGCGTGCTGCGATGGCCAGGCAGCCTGGGACACGTTCGGTAACCTGTTCCTGGTCTACATCAACAACAGCGTCAACCAAATCAACGTGATTTTGAGCACCGACGGCGGCGTCACATTCAATGCACCGCTAACCGTGGGAACCGGCAGCATTGACCAACCTTCGATCGCTGTGGGCAACGGCAGCGTGTGGGTCGACTGGAACCAGAGCGGAAGCATGGTCGCGCGTGGGGCGCCAGTGACCGGTCTCGGTGTTTTTGGACCGTTCAACGCACAACAGGCGATTCCGTCAGCGACTGGTAGCTTCGGGGGTATCGCCGTTGGGCCCGGCCCGAACGGCGGCAAGGTCATTGTGACTTATCAGAACCCGACTGGTGGACAGGGTCCAGCGACGATCTACGCAAACGTAGACGCGGACGGTTTGGGCGCGGGCGGTTTCGGGGCGCGCATCACCGTTTCGGCGACCAACGTGGGCGGCTTCGATTTTATCCCGGCGCAGAACGAACGCTCGATCGACGCCGAGGCCGGGCTAGTATGGGACGCGACCGGTGGGCCGTTCAACAACCGCATCTACCTGGTGTACACAGACGAGACGGTCAACGAGAACAACGACACCGACATTTTGGTGCGCACATCGACTGATGACGGCACGACGTGGAGCGCGCCGGTGCGCGTGAATGACGACGCGACCACGCGCAGCCAGTTTTTGCCCTACATCACGCTCGATCCCACAACCGGCACGGTGGCAGTGGGCTTTCACGATTGTCGCAATGACGACGGCGTAAACGGGACAAACATGATTCCTAACGACGATGCGGAATACTACGGTACCTTCAGCACCGACGGTGGCGCGACTTGGGCGCCGAACATGCGCTTGAGCGGCGGGTTCTCGAACGCGACGGCGTCGGGCAACGGCATCGACTATGGTGACTACGTTGGTCTGGACGCCCGCGCGGGCAAGCTCTACACGCTGTGGGCGGACAACGCGAACTGCGATGGCACGAACCCGAATGGCACGTTGCACCAGTTTGACCTGTACGCGAACCCACTCATGCTCACGGGGGGAACTCCGTCGCCAACGCCAACGGCTTCGCCCAGTCCCACTCCGACGCCGACAGCCTCGCCCACTCCAACTGCGACGGCCACGGCGACACCTTGTGTGGGCGACTACACGATCACTCAGATAGGAGGCAGTATCGTGCCAGGCACGACGGACATCGGCAATCACGGGGACGATACGGTCACCACCATCGCGTTGCCCTTCCCTTATACCTTGTACGGCACGACTTACACCAGCGTCAATCTGTCGTCCAACGGTAATGCGCAGTTCCTGACTATGGATACCACGTTTACTAACACCTGCCTGCCGTGGACTACCCACAACTACACGATCTTCCCATACTGGGACGACCTGTATTTGGTCAACAGTGGGTTTGGTATATTCACCTCGGTGAGTGGCACTGCTCCCAACCGCATCTTCAACATCGAGTGGCGGGCGCAGTATTTCCCGGGGAGCGGCAGTGCCGGCTTCGAGCTGAGGTTGTACGAGGGGCAGAGTCGCTTCGATGTGATCTACGGCACAGTGACCAACGGCAACACATCGGCCACAGCGGGGGTACAGAGAGACGACAGCACCTTCGTTCAGGTACTTCTGCAACGGTGCGGGTATGCCTGCTACTGGCGGGCAAAGCTATATCCTGCAGCCTTGTGGAACTCCATCACCAACACCAACTACCAACAGCTACTGCTACAGCAACACCGACTGCCACGGTGACGCCAACCGCCACCCCGACAGCAACAGCGACTGCGACGGCTACATCTACACCTACAGCTACGCCGACTCCAACGCCGACACCGACTCCAAGGGCGACACCGACTCCGAGACCGATGACGACGCCGCGGCCGCGTCCGACACCGGCGCCTCGCCCGTAACGGTAAAGCCCAAAGAAGTTCTTACGCGGGAACTCGCAGCAAACTCGTAAGACTCCCTGCCGAAGGGCATGGGTTCCGAAGGCACGCGCTTAACGCTAAGGCTGCTGTCTCATGCGAGTCCGCCGGAGATCCGCACACACGGATGGATTCGTCCGCAGGCGAAACAGATTCGACGTGGCAAACCTGGGCCAGCGCCCCTGGGAAGCTGATGCTTGATCAAACTCACGCCATCACCGTTCGTGTCCATTCACGAGAGAAGCGTCGGCCAAAGGCGCTGCAGTGGAATCGTGAGTTCGAATCTCACCCCCTCCGTATCTAATTTTTGATTCGGGATTGCCGATTTTCGATTTGCCGCAGTAAAAAATGCGCGACGACAGCTGCGCAGAAAATTCCCAGGACCGCCGCACAGACGACGTCGGAGAGATAATGCGCCCCGATGTACATCCGTGAAAATCCGATCAGAATCGGGATGGGAAGACAGGCGAGACCGATGCGCCGGCGAGCGAAAATTAAAACGCCAAAAAATGCCGTTGAGGCAGCAACGTGTCCGGATGGAAACGAGTGATATTTCGTGCTGAAACGCGGCCCTCCCCAGCGAAGCTCCGATTTCACCGAGGGACGCGCGCGTGGGACCGTGCGTTTAATCACATGGCCTGCAATGCCGGCGATCGCCATCGCCAGCAGCATCGACAAAAAAATGCGTGTCCATTTTTTACTGCCGCGCCACCACGCTATCCCCAGAAGGAGCAATCCAAGCGCAACATGGGAAGGCCAGTCGCCAAATCGGCTGACGTTGTGCATGAAACTGCGCATTGCGCGGTTTTGATGTTGCATGATGAAATGCCAGACGGTGTCATCCAGATAAAATGCCGTTCCGATCGCTATCGCCGCGATGGCGAGGCCGATCAGCCAATAAAAAACGGCGGCGCGCTTCATAAATAAGTTCCCGTCGGCACTTCGTGCTCTTACTCTTACTCTTGCTCCTGCTCCTGCTCATGATCGACTGAAAACGAGCACGAGCATGAGCAAGAGCATGAGCAGGATAAACTCCGCCACCGGCAAATACGCGATCTTATTTTTTGGTTGCATGCTTTTTCACATGGCCGGCACGTGGAGCTTGCCGCTGATCGATCGTGACGAACCGCGTTTCGCGGAGGCGTCGCGGGAGATGATCGAACGCGCAGATTACGTCGTTCCTTATTTCAATAATCAGCTTCGTCTGGATAAGCCTCCCCTCGCCTATTGGGCGCAAGTTGTCAGTTATCGTATCTTTGGTGAGAACGATTTCGCAGCGCGTTTCCCATCGGTGGTGGCCGCTGCGTTGACGGCCCTGTTGATTTTCGCGTGGGGTGTACGAACAGGCGGAGAGAAAGTTGGCTGGTGGGCAGCGATTATTTTTACCCTGTCGCTGCAAACGTTTGTCCACGCCAAAGCGGCCGTCGCCGACATGTGGCTGGTGTTGTTCATGACGATTGCGCATTGGAGCGGATACAAATTGATTCAACGCCCAACGCTCAACGCTCAACGCTTAACGCTCAAGGAGCGGACGGCGCTCCAACGTCGCGCCCGACTAACGACCGACGCTTCAACACTTCAACGCTTCAACGCTTCAACGTTCATCCCATTTTTGGTGGCTTTTTTACCCTCGCTTGCGCTCGGTTTCCTCGCCAAAGGGCCAATCGCGTGGACGCCGCTGCTCACGGTTAGTGCAATAACTATCTACGCGCGAGATTGGCAGTTGGCTCGGCGCTTCAAATTCTTACCCGGAATTTTGCTGACGCTTGCCATAGTCGCGCTTTGGGGAATTCCGGCGCTGCTTCAAACACACGGCGAATTCTTTACTGTGGGAATCGGGCGACACGTCATTGGCCGCTCGTTTGCGACGATGGAAGGTCACGGTGCGAATTCCCTGGGGATGTATCTGCTGCTTCTGCCGTTTTATTTCGTGACGATTTTTATCAGTTTTCTTCCATGGTCGATTAAATTGCCATGGCTGATCGAAAAATTGTGGCGGGACAGAAAGGCCGGGTCAACGCCCCCGGCTACAACGACATCGACAATTACCTTATTACCGGCGTGGCAATCATTTTCGTGATTTTCTCGCTCATTAAAACGAAGTTGCCCCATTACACGCTGCCGGCGTTTCCGCTGCTTGCGCTTTTGCTGGCGCGCCATTGGCAAGGAGCGGCGAGATTGGCGGAAATCGCCGCTCCTTGTTCGTAACCATCGCTATTACGACCGCGTGCGTGTGGCTCGCCATCGCTCTCGCGATCCCGCCTATGGTTGCACGGTTTTTTCCGGCGTATCAGCTCCTTCAGGTCTCACGCGCTTCTTTGTTGCCGAACATGCAATTTGCCTCCGTGGGGTTCGAGGAGCCAAGTCTTGTCTGGTATTTTCGCTCGCGTGTGAAAGGGTTCCTCACGCCATTGAACAAGCGTCGCGCGACAGACTTCATGAGCGCGGCCGGGCCGCGTTTTATCATTCTGCCGACGCCTGTTGCCGGGCCGCTTTTCGCAAATTCGCCGCAGCACTGGAAATTTTTCACGGTCAGCGGCATCAACATCGCGAAAGGGAAACGCGTCGATCTTACGCTGGTGCTGAAGTCGGAGTGAGTCGTTGAAGCGTTAAAGCGTTTTGCGTTGTTTGTCATTCTGAGCGGAGCGAAGAATCGCTGATTATTTCTGAGGATCCATTAGCCGCAAGCCGAGAGCCAGAGATAGTCAGAGATGTTTCGCTATGCTCAACATGACAGAGGAAGACGCTTCAACTCTTTAACCCTTCAACGCTTCAACGCTGTAACGAACCCATGATCACGTTTCTTGACGGCAAACTCGTAAGTGCCCTGCCGACACAGGCGACTATCGATGTCGGTGGTGTCGGGTACGAAGTTTTTATTCCGCTTTCGAGTTACGACAAACTGCCGGCGGCCGGGCAGTCCATTCGGATTCTCACTCATCTGGCAGTGCGCGAGGATGCCCATGTGCTTTACGGATTCATGACCCCGGCCGAGCGCGACCTTTTCCGATTGCTGGTCAACAATGTCAGCGGGATCGGGCCGAAACTGGCGCTCGCAGTGTTAAGCGGAATGAGCGTGACCAGTTTCAAAGCTGCGGTCGTCAATTCAGATGTCGCCGCAATTTCGAAGATCAGCGGCCTTGGGAAAAAGACCGCTGAGCGAATTGTTTTGGAACTGAAAGATAAATTGGGAGTGGCTGCGGCATGGGAAGCAGCCAGCGCAACGCACGCACCCACCCCAGAACAGGAGCAAGCCAACGAAGCCGTGCTCGCGCTGATCGCGCTCGGTTACAAACAAATCGAGGCACACAAAGCGGTGCGGGACCTGCAGGAGAAAGGCGAAGCGAAATCAGCAGAGGACCTGGTCAAGCTTGTGCTCAAGAAAATGGCCGCAGGGCGTTAATTGTAGGGCAAGCGCGTCGCTTGCCATTCCTCCGGTGCGGCAGGCGGAGCGCCTGCCCTACAATAATTGAGCGTTGGACGTTGAGCGCCTGCCATGCCGTAGCATTTGCGAAGGCAGGTTGGACGTTGGACGTTTGCTTCATGACGCAAGTGCAGGTCCAAGATGACAGACTGACTGCAATTCGAGGCGCTTTTCCCAAGGAAGGCCTTTTCGCTGAGAAGGCCTGGCTCCTTTCCCCCGATGCATTTCCCATCGACAAAAAATTCCTGGCCGACCTCGAGCAGCTTGGTCATCGGCTGTTTGTTTTCCAGCGCGCCTGCAATCAGCTTTATCACCTGAGCGTCAAAGGCAAGCAGCCGGCGTGGATTGCGCGCTATCTCGACGCGGGTAAACCGAAAGAGCTCATCGAATTTTCGCGACGCAAAGAAATTCGTGACGATTTGCCGCGAGTGATACGGCCTGACCTGATTCTGACCGAGAAGGGTTACATCATTGCTGAGATCGATTCGGTTCCGGGCGGCATTGGATTAACTGGATGGCTTAACCAGACATATTCGACCTTCGACGACGCGATCATTGGCGGCGCAAACGGAATGCTGGACGGATTTCGCTCTGTAATGCCAAACGGCGGCGACATCGTCATCTCGCAGGAATCGGCAACTTATCGGCCGGAAATGGAATGGATCGCCGCGCGATTGAATCAAACATCCCCTGTCGTCCCGCAGTCGCGGGATGGCTCCGGTTCTAGTCCCAATCTCACCTCGGCCGGGGTCAACGCCCCCGGCTACAGCTGGCGCGTTGTGTCGGCGGAGAATTACGAGCCGCAAGATGGGCGCACCGTGTATCGGTTTTTCGAATTATTCGATCTGCCGAATATTCCTGTGATCGACAATACGCTGCGCGCAAATGCCGAAGGCCGAATCACCATCACGCCGCCAATCAAACCGTACCTTGAAGAGAAAATGTGGTTCGCGCTTTTTTGGATGCATCCCCTTCGCGAGTACTGGCGGCGCGAGCTGGGCGAGAAGTATTTCATAAAGTTGCAAGAGGCGATTCCCTACTCCTGGCTGCTTGATCCTGCGCCCTTGCCACAGCACGCCGTCATCCCGCGCCTTGAAATTCAGGATTGGCGCGAGGCCGCGAAGTTCAGTCAGAAAGATCGGGAGCTTCTGTTAAAAGTGAGCGGATTCTCGCCTCTCGGCTGGGGCAGCCGCGGGATTGCGCTCGGAAGCGATTTGCCGCACGCCGAATGGGAAAGAAGAATCGAGCACGCGCTGGCGACCTTCGAGTCGAATCCGACGATCCTTCAAAAATTTCACAAAGGCACACTCTTTGAGCACCGCTATTGGGATCCAGATTCTGGCTCGCCCCGTGAGATACGCTCAAGTGCAAAGGCGTCCTCGACGATGCCTAGTATCTCACGGGGCGAGCTAAAGACAATGAAAGGCCGGGTCCGTCTTTGTCCGTATTACTTCGTCGAAGACGATCGCGTAAAATTGCGCGGCGCGCTGGCTACAATCGCTCCGGCTGACAAGAAATTTTTGCACGGGATGAGCGAGGCAATTTTGGTCCCGTCGAGCTTGACCGCAGGAGCGTGACGCAGACAATCGTGTCTGCGAGCGCCTCTGCAAAGCGCGGCGGTCTCGGGGCGCCTGCTGGGCGATCGGAGATCGCCCCTTCATGAGATGACGCAGACAAGATTGTCCGCGTCACGAGGGCGCTTACCTTTTTCGCGCCATCCAATGCAGAGCCATCGCTGGTACGAGAAAGAAGATTTCGCGGCAAAATTGTGCCATTTAACTTCAGTTTTGTCGGGACGAATCAGCGAGGCCATCGCCCCCGGAGAGAAATTTCCAAGATTTTTCAAAAAAAGTCTTGACGCAATTTCGCGTTTCGCGGCAAAAGGGTGCTCCGCCTACGCGTGTGCACACCCATCGATCTCTACATTGGCAGTTTTTCATGACGAAACCATGCAGCGGCTAGGCTTCCCCTTAATTGGTCTAATTGTTTTTGGCGGCATGGCACTGGGGCTTGCTGCGCTAGCCTCGGCTAGCAATTTGCCGGAGCAAAACATCATTTCTCCCGCTTCATTACGACCCAGTGCCGCGACGCACGAGACGCGGGCGGGGTTGCAAGAAGTGATCGAGTTTCCGAACGCGAATGAGATTACTCCGCGTATTGAAACTGTTTCGTCGGCGCCGCCGACGCGCAGCAGCTTCATGGCGACTTGGGACAGCGTAAGCGGCGCGAAAGGCTATTTGCTGGATGTGTCCACGAGCAACTCGTTCAGCAGTTACGTGGACGGCTATCACGACTTGGACGTTGGCAATGTCAATGGCCGAGCTGTAACCGGATTGAATCCAGGGACGACCTACTATTATCGGGTGCGTCCTTACACTGCCGCCGTTCGGGCGGGTACTCGAATGTATCACGGCTACGACGGAGCCTCCCACTGGACTGATCATTATTCCAACATTCGACTGCTCGATCATCAATGATCCGAACTCCGCGGCCATTCAGGCCATGATTATCCGGGCCATTGGGATTTACGAGTCGCTGTTTAGCGATCCGATCACGATCCAGATTCTTTTCCGCTACTCCACTGGTGGTCCGGCACCAAGCGCCAGCCCTAGCCCCAGCCCTACCGCCAGCCCTACCGCCAGCCCCAGCCCCAGCGTCTGCCCCAGCGGCACCCCTTTTCCGCCAGGCGTTCTCGCACAAGTCTTTCGTACCTTTACACTGTATCGTGGAACGATTTCATCAGCGCCTTGAGAGCGGATGCACCGACTAGCAACGACAATAGCAGCGAACGCCAGTCTGCCAGGGAGCGCGTTATCTACAAACATCGCGCCATCTAGTGCGAACGGGCGAGCGGTGGGCTTGAACACACCGCCGGCCATGTGCGCAGACGGCACCATGTGGACCAGGGCGGACCGTATGATGGAATCGTCACGCTTAATTCCGCGCAACCGTTCTCGTTCACCCGGCCTCTCATCATTGGCAGCTTCGACGCGCAGCGTGCGACTGAGCATGAAATTGATGAGGTTATGGGTTTTGGATCGTACCTAAACAGCCAGCGCACCGAGGCCGTGTCCATCGTATGAAGCGGAGTCGATCCCCCCACAACACCGTGACGGGAGGCGCGGGCGATCCAAAGCTGCCCGACGTGCTCCGGTGGAGCAGAAGGTAGGCTACGTGGGCAACAACTCGGGTACCCTCCAGTTCAATGGTGTTAGTGTTAACACAACGCACAGTTACGTCGTAACGATCTGGTACACCAACGGAGCCGGGACGCGCTACGCCCTTCTGAGCGTGAACGGCAGTTCAGGAACGCCCGTAAGCTTTCCGTCCACTGGCTCGTTTCAGACCGTCGGCTCAGTACAGAGGACGATCACTTTGAACGCCGGCAACAACAACACGCTTGCTGTTCTACAATCCGATCGTTGGTAACTGGGCTCCGGATTTCGATCGGATTGGGGTGAACTGCACTATCCCACCACCCACCGATCTCCGCCCGCAAGACTTGTTTAGTTGGTCGTCTCCTGGCGTCAGGAATCTCACTTCGAACGGCTCACGTTATTTCTCGATCAATAGCGGCAGCACCAACATCGTTGGTTTCAATCAGACTCCGCCCGGCGATTTTGGTGATTGGTTGAGCGAGGCCTGCCCGCAAACGCATCCGTATGTGCAGAACGCATTCGTTTGCCCCGACCAATTTTCCGATATCTCCGCGACATCGCCCGAAGGGATCAACCTCGATGTCATCGGTTACGATTTGGCAAAT
Source organism: uncultured Verrucomicrobiae bacterium (assembly GCA_963741065.1). GTDB lineage: Bacteria > Verrucomicrobiota > Verrucomicrobiia > Chthoniobacterales > UBA10450 > Udaeobacter. The sequence continues at coordinate 112,206 of CAVUGV010000022.1, forward strand.
GCGCCTACACCTACGCCCGCCCCCACATCCTCGCCCACGGCAACCCGCACACCAACAGCAACGCCCACGGCAACCCGCACACCAACAGCAACGCCCACGCCCACACCTACGCCCACGCCCACGCCTACGCCCACGCCAACACCTACGCCTACGCCCACGCCGGACGGGTGCTATCCCAATTTCACGACAGCGGAAGGGTGCGATGCGCTTCTTTCTCTCACTACCGGCTCTGGAAATACAGCGCTCGGTTGGCGTGCGCTCTTTGTCGATACCATCGGCAACTTCAATACCGGTGTCGGCGGCAGGGCGCTGGCGCTAAACAACATGGATTCCAATACTGCGGTCGGCGCAGCAGCCTTGTTGCTCCACGTCAGGGGGACACAAAACACGGCCGTTGGGACTAATGCCCTCCTTTTTAACGGCAGCGGTGACGTCAGCGGTGACTCCAACACTGCCACCGGTTACTCTGCGCTCATGAACAATATCACTGGCGGCTCCAACACGGCCATCGGTTGGGAAGCGCTCACTGCCAACATCGATGCACACAACAATGTAGCCCTTGGTAGTCTTTCCCTCTCGAGGAACACCAGCGGAAACAACAACACAACCATTGGTAATCAGGCGCTCGAGAACAGCGTAGCGCACGAGCGATCACGTGGCCGTAGGCACAATGGCCGGGTCCGGGATCACCATCGTCGACAATAATATTATCATCGGCCACCATTCTGGTGTGCACAGTCGCTTTGGCCAGGAAGATAACGTCTGCTATATCGGCAACATCTATGGTGCGAACGTTGACAACTTCGCTGGGGTTGCCCGTGTCGTGCTACGTCGATCCCGATGGAAGGTTGGGCACAATGCCCATGTTATCCTACCCCTACTCCTGGCGGCGGAAATCCCGGTAAATCTTCTCCAAAGGCATCCAGCCCCAAGCCATTCCCGACGCCGCCAGGCAAGCCATGCTCAATCTCGAAGTTCAGAGTTTGGAGGCAACCATCTCGCAGCAACAGAACCAAATAGAGATCCTCACCGCCCAGATTAAAGAGCAGATCGCGAAAATCCAGAAAGTGAATGCCCGAATCGAAATGAACAAGCCAGCGGCAAAAAACATTGTGAACAAACCCAAAGCTGTTCCTTGAGCGAGAGTTCACGGAAAGCGCAAAAAACGAACCGAAAGAAAACGATGAAAAACCGAAGTACGATATTACTGGCCATCCTGCCCGTGTTGGCCTGCTTTACACTTTTACCAGGAGCGCGGGCGGTCACTCCTGCGCCGGACGGGTGCTATCCCAATTTCACGACAGCGGAAGGGTGCGATGCGCTTCGTTCTCTCACTACTGGCGCTGGAAATACAGGACTTGGTTGGCGTGCGCTCTTTACCGATAGCACCGGCAACTTCAATACCGGTGTTGGCGCTGGAGCGCTGGCGCTAAACAACGCGGATTCCAATACCGCGGTTGGTGCGGCAGCCTTGTTGCTCAACACCAGCGGCACACAGAACACCGCTGTTGGAACGGACGCGCTCGTTTTTAACGACAGCGGTTCCTCCAACACTGCCACTGGTTATTTTGCGCTCATGAATAATACCATCGGCGGCGCCAACACGGCCATCGGTTGGGAAGCGCTCACGGCCAACATCGATGGAGTCAACAACGTTGCATTGGGCACTCTTCCCCTCTCAAGCAACACCAGCGGAAACGACAACACGGCCATCGGCAATCTCGCGCTTGTGAACAGCGTGAACACCAGCGAGCACGTGGCCGTAGGCAGACTGGCCGGGTCTGGGATCACCACCGTCAATAATAATATTATCATCGGCCACCATTCTGGTGTGCACAGTCGCTTTGGCCAGGAAAATAACGTCTGCTATATCGGCAACATCTGGGGTGCGAACGTTGACAACCTGGACCCGTGGGCTCGGCCCAAGTCGTGCTACGTCGATCCCGATGGAAGGTTGGGCACAATGCCTCGTTGCTGTCGGTGGAAATCCCGGGTAAAGCTCCCAAAGGCACCCAGCCTCAAGCCATTCCCGACGCCGCCAACCAAGCCATGCTCGATCTGAAAGTTCAGAACTTGCGAGCAACGGTCGCGCAGCAACAGCAACAAATCGAGACGCTCACAACCCAGCTGAAAGAGAACACTGCGCAAATCCAAAAAGCCAACGCCCAGCTCGAAATGAATAAGCCGGCGGCCAAAGTGGTTGTGAACAAACCTTAAAGCTGGCCCGCGACCGCCAAGTCTGCGCGATCATTCTAACCACGAATGCGCACTAATCGACACGAATCAGTTCAGAGTACAGAAGAATGATATTGCCCGCGTAGCCTTGCGCGAAGGCGGGTGTGAATTCGTGGTTACTTCTTGTAGGCCGGCACTTCGGGTAACTCCGGCGGCAGCAAGCCTTCTTCTTCTTCGTTCAACGGCACACCTGCGGGCGTGATGATGCGCGCGGTAACGAATATGACCAGGTTCTTTTTCTGTGCTGCTCCACATTGGTGCGAAAGGCCCTGCCCACGAGCGGAATGTCCCCTAAGATGGGAACCTTATCCTCGGTTTTCTGCACGTCTTCCCGCATCAATCCGCCGAGCACCACGGTTTGCCCGTCATAAACGCTCACGCTTGTCGTTACTTTGCGCGTGCTGAACACCGGCTGGTTAATCACGTTCGCGGTCAGCTCGACGGGCACAGACGTCGTAATACCCGCGGCGCCGCCAATAGTTTGAACACCCACCGCATTAATCGGGCTGCCATAATTGATGAAACCTTCGAACTCCACCACCGCGGAACCAGGTTCAAATCAATCGTTGTCGCATCCCCTCCTACTACTGGTTCCACTTCCAAGGTCACGCCGGTGTTGCGCGTTTCCCAATCCTGAGGCGTTGTCGGCGTAACCACCACAGGCACGGTGCCGCTAATACGTTTCCGTTGTGCTGCCGCTGATCGATGGAACCTGCGGCTGAGTGTATGTCCTCGGATAACGAAATTCTCTGATGACTTCCATGATGGCTCGCTGTCCGCTCTTAGTAGTGACACTGGGCGCGGACAACAGATCGATGCCTTTCTTCTGATTCAACGCGCGGATCACAACCTGGAATTGTGGATTGGTGAATACTCCAGCCAATCCAAAAATTCCCGGGGCGACGCCAGCAGTTTGTCCCAAACCTGGCATCAAAAGCGCATCGAGCGCGTTCGCGCTTATCGCGAAGTTGCCGCTGCGGTTTCCCTGCGTTACAGGATTTTGTCCGATCGGATGCCCCGTGACAGGATCAACAAAAGGATAATTCGCCCCGTTTACCGGGGCGGCATTTCCCGCGGTCCCACCTGAACCAAAAACCTTTCCGTTGAGGCTAAACGGGCCGAGCAGCCAATCGAAACCAAGTTCCTTGAGATTATTTTGGTTAATCTCGACAAATTTTGATTCGATTGCGACCTGCTTCGGCTGTGAAGCATTCGCCTGATCAACCAGGGCATCCACGAAGTCGAGATTGTCCTGCGTGTTGTGAACGATCAACATTCCGTTGTGCGGCCAGAAGGTTGCGCTGGCGCCCGGAGGAAATTGAACACCCATGCTCAGCAACATCGTTCTGGCGTCGGCACGGCCAACGAGTTGACGATCGTTAACAAGGCTCTGCCGAGTAGTGGCCGTCCCCTGCACCAAGTTCGCCGTGCTCGCAGCACCGGCACCGGTGCCGGTTCCAGAGGCGGTCTGAAAACTAACTGCCTCTTTCTGCAATTACGTTCTCACTCACACGGCACCGGTTGCGCGTAGTTCCAGCCTGGCCCCCAGCACCTCCACCACCTGCCGAGTGATTCCAAGATAGTAACCGACGTCCAGCGGGCCGCCGAAAAATTCCGGCGGAACGTGATATCGCTTCGTGATCAGCTCGTTGCTTTGCTCGGTGAGAGGAATAACCGATACGGCATACGGTTCCACTTTTACCTTCAACCCCGCTTGAGTGGCGATATAGCGCAGCGCTTCACCCAGCGGAATATTGTCGAGAGTCACGGTGATGCGCGCGGCTGCTGGCCCCGATGGGGGCGCGACAACTGGCGCGCCAGGACGGCCATTGCCGGGCGCGGTTGCAGGGGGAGCACCGGCCGGAGGAGCGCCAGCGCCTGCTCCGGATGGCGCGCCGCCTCCGGGAGTCTCGCTAGCTCCTGGCAGCGCGGGTGGTTCGGCGGGCATTGAAGATTGAGCAATTTGCCCGATTGGGACAAGCCGCAGGACAATATTCACGCCTCTCTGACCTTCCGGCCCTGCGTCGTTCTCGGCTGCTTGTTCCCGAAGAACCTCGATTGCCTCGCGAATAGTCGCGTCGCGAAATTCAATGTGCGGAATGATGATGCTGCTGAGCTTCTTGCTGACCAGCGCTGTTCCGCCAAGCTCTCTTTGCGCTCCCATTGCGGCTGACGGACCCACGGCACCGTATTTCCGGACCGGCTGCTGCCAGGCTTCCTCCACCTTCCACAGGTGGCGAGCTCGCGTCTCGTCGTATGCTTCTTCGCCGTACTGATATTTGGTGTTGTCGATTTTTTCCTGGCCGCGACGGGCCGCCGTGTTGTACGGATCAAGACACAAGACTTGATCGTATCGTTTCATCGCCAGATCGTACCGGCCGGATTGATAAGCGCTGTCAGCGTCGGCGAGCAATTCTTTCACTCTCTCCACCCGCTCAGGGAATGGCAGCGCTGGCTTTCCCCTACAGTCGACTTCTTCGTTGTTGAAAGTCCTCACTGTTTTGTCGAAGGATGTCTTATCGAAGGAACCCGGCTGACGCAGGCGCGTGTAAAGCAGGTGCGCCGGACGGTATTTGGGATCATAGCGATTGCTTAAAATCTCGCTTAAGATCGCCTCGGCATCAGCGTTTCTTCCCTCAGCGATGCGCGCTTCGGCTAACGCGACGCCGCTTTTGCAGAAGCCATCAACAGCTTGGTCGTGCGCTTTTCCCGAGACGACTGCATCGGGCAGATAACCCACGGCCGACCTGAATTCTTCGTGCGCGAGCGTGTAATTTTTCGCTTTCATGGCGGATTTGGCGCGCGTCAGGGCTGCTTCGCCCTGTGGTATGGTAGCCTGACGCCGCTGCACTTCGCGCTCTGCGACGCTGTCCGGGGTTTGCGCAAAGCTCGTCGCGCAAATGAAGGACAAGCAGATCAGAGTGAAACAGAAGGCAACAAAGGAAACCAGGATCTGAGTCGGTACACCGACCGAAACCATCCTCGTTAACTTCGTTTGCTCCTGTTTAATGGTTCCAAGGGTGTGTGGAATTCTTTTCATAAGTGATCTTTCTAGCTGCACATTTACGAGCTTGTATTTGATTTGCTCCCCCGGCTGCAAGCAAAATTCTTACGATTTTTTGGGGCTAACCCGAGATGAAGCGCTCAAGGTGGAACGCGTTGTCCTCAACGCGTTGCCAATCGGCTGCGGCTCTGCCGCCTGATATCTGCGCCTTGCGGCGATTCAACTGGCATCGTCTTCAGGAGAAGCCGATCCACCTTGCTCGGCTGCGAATGGATCGATGATCCATGGCCATTCTTCCGCTCTCGCGCATAAACCAGCAGCCACGGGATTCTGCCGGATGTAGTTCAGCTTTGCTGAAAGCTGCGTGCCGCGTTCGTCGGCTCGCAGCCGATGATCGAAATATCCTTCCTGCCAAATGACGTGATTGGTTCGCTTATGAAAACGTTTCCAGTCTCGGATGATTTCACTCATCGATTTGTCGCGTGGGAAAGATAGCACCGCATGCAAGTGATCGGGCATCAACAGAAAAAGTGTGATATGCCATCGCATCTTCGCTTCATACAACTTCGTTGAATCCAGAATCGTTTGCGCAAGAGAGGGATCAATTAACGCCTTTTGCTGTTTCTCTCGACCCAGTCTGATGCGAATGTGAAACAGCGCGCCGGGTTCAACCCAGTGCGGCACCCTGTGATGCAATCGCTCGGGGAAACCTCGGTAAATCACAACGCCGATTCTAAATTCGCGTTCAGCGGTGCTGCAAGGTGGAACGCGTTGTCCTCAATGCGTTGCCAATCGGCTGCGGCTCCGCCGCCTGATATCTTGCGCCTTCCGGCGATTCAACTGGCATCGTCTTCAGGAGAAGCCGATCCACCTTGCTCCGCTGCGAATGGATCGATGATCCATGGCCATTCTTCCGCTCTCGCGCATAAACCAGCAGCCACGGGATTCTGCCGGATGTAGTTCAGCTTTGCTGAAAGCTGCGTGCCGCGTTCGTCGGCTCGCAGCCGATGATCGAAATACCCTTCCTGCCAAATGGCGTGATTGGCTCGCCTATGAAAACGTTTCCAGTCTCGGATGATTTCACTCATCGATTTGTCGCGCGGGAAAGATAGCACCGCATGCACGTGATCGGGCATCAACAGAAAAAGTGTGATATGCCATCGCATCCTGGCTTCATAGAACCTTGCCGAATCCAAGATTGCTCGCCCCAACGACGGGATCCGTTAATTCCTTTTGCTCTTTGTCACGCTCCAGCCTGATGCGAACGTGAAACAGCGCTCCGGGTTCAACCCAGTGCGGCACCCTGTGATGCAATCGCTCGGGGAAACCTCGGTAGATCACAGCGAAGATTCTAAATTGCATTCAGTCGGTGCTGCAAGGTGGAACGCGTTGTCCTCAACGCGTTGCCAATCGGCTGCGGCTCCGCCGCCTGATATCTTGCGCCTTGCGGCGATTCAACTGGCATCGTCTTCAGGAGAAGCCGATCCACCTTGCTCGGGGGCTAAAGCGAGATGAAGCGCTCAAGGTGGAACGCGTTGTCTTCAACGCGTTGCCTAATCAAATGCGGCTCTACCGCGCGGATATTCGCGCCTTCGGCGTGGAATCAGGCATCGTCCCAGCTACTTCGATTCATTTTATCATCTTCACTAGCGTTGCGGGCATTTGGAAGTGGCTGGGCCGATCCACCTTCGTTAACTTCGTTTCCTTCTGTTCGGCTCTACTCACGGAGCGGCGAACCCGATCTCGATCGGCGCATCGGGTTGTTGCGTATTCACGATCACTGCCTTCGCCGGCTGCACATCCACGAGCTTGTACTTGATCTCTTCCAGGGGTTTCAGGGAAAATTCCCGGTCTTTTCTCACTTCGAATTCCCGGCGGCCACCCCAGGTATAAACGAACGTGGCCACGGATTGCGGCGAGGTGGCGACTTTCCCCTTCACCAGTGTGACCTGCACGTGGGTCTGCTGATGTTCGAGTAGCAGCTCCGACACATCATCATTTGTGCCGTACTGGTTGCGTGCGCTTTTTTCGGTGAAGTTGACGATCTTAAAGTCCGTACCGCGAATGAGGTCACCAACCTTCAGGAATTGCGTCGGCTCGCTCATGTCAATGCTGTTGATGCCGAACATATTCCCGGTCCGCGATGAAAACAGGTATGGGAACGATTCCTCTGTAGCGGATACCAAGTGTAATTTCGTGATGTAATCAGGGTGCGAATTTTTGTCAGTCGGATCGGTGTTCCCCTGCCATTCGTCCAGATTCGTGAAACCGTCTTTGTCGGGATCCTGATCGAGAACGTCGGCGTCTTCGATGGGCAAGCGGTATTTTTCGAACCAATCATTTGGAACCGGAGGATGCACCTGGGTGTTTTGCAGCGTGGCCGGCAGGCCGTCTGCGCCGATGAAATGTCTTTCCGGAACGAAAAGCCCCGAATGCGTGCTGGCTTTCCATTGCGCCGGATGCTCGAGTTGCTCCGCCGCGCGATCGAGTTCCACCGCGACTGCAGGCTGCGAGGCAGTTTTTGCGCGAGGCTGCTGGGGGCTGACGAGCAGGTTGCCGAACTGGATGGCGCTGCACCAAATGGAAATCGCGGAAATGAAAAGGAAGATCGCCGCCGCGATGAGCGTGACGCGATCGTAATGCGCCTTAATCCAGTCGATTGCTTTGGTCATGCTGATTTCGTTAAATCGTTAAAACCTTAAAAAGCTGTAACGTCCGCTGCCCTCAGCGGATCACTGGCGTGATGGTCGGCCACTTCACAGCCAATACGCTGAGGACAGCGCACTCTAACAGCATTCGGATTTCGTCATTCTTTCGTCATTCCGTCATTCGTCATTTTCTAATGGTTCGAGCAAGAGCACGAGCATGAGTAAGAGCGAGAATAAGAGGGAGCGGGTTAAAACGTAAATCGCAGCATCTCGATCGTGGCCGAAACTTCGATGTGCTCGTTGCCCACGATGAAATTCAGCGCAGCAGCGGCACCGGGCTGGGCCGGAATCGCGTGCCCTCTTTCAACCGGTGTTGGCCCTGCCATTTTTTCGCGCGCCGGACCTTTGTCTTTCTCATTATGCACGTATAGCGTGCGAATGATAAAAAATTGTCCGGTGGAACTTTCGATTTCATTTAGGACTTTTCGCGCCACCGAGGGCGCCGCTTTAAAAGTGACATCGACAATGTTGCGCTCGATCAACGTTGGCACAGACGTGCCGCCTGGCTTCGCCGCTACGGTTCGCCCGGTAGTTGGCGGCGGTGTCGGAGTTGGTGAAGCCCCACCTTCTTCGGGCAAACGCGCGCGGCGAAGCGACATCACGCTATCCACCTTGGCATCGAGCAAAATGTTTATGAGCTTCTGGGTTTGGGTAAGCTCCTGTCCAAGCACCGACGCGACGGCCGTAGCAGGCATGGTCGTGGCGAATTCGTCGAAACCGAGTTGGAATTTGTCCGGCAACTTCACATTGTTCACGCGGGCTCTGTCCAGTGTCGCAATGGTCACGAGGCGCAAGCGGGATTGAAATTCATTGGGCGGAAGTGGCAGCGCAGGGACGACCTCTGTTTTCAGGGTTGCTTTAAAGTTGTCCAGTGCGACCCTGTATTTCTCGACGTAATCCTGCAGTTTCCGGTAATTGGCGTCATTGGGAAACGGATCGAGATGCTCCAGCCGGTTCCGTTCTGTCGCCACCTGGTCGAACGCTTGCCTTGCGTTGCTCCAGGCGCTCCATCGCCAGTAAAGCAGTCCCACCGCGAGCAACGCGCAAATTCCAAAAGCAATCAGAAACGTGCCGAAGGCGCGATTTTGCTGGAACCATTTCATCGGATTAACCACGGATTACACAGATAGCACGGATAAGAAGCTCAGGTATGCAGATCAGGATTGACCGTGCCTCGTCAGGTTCTTGAGGGCGTAACACTCGTTTCCATTCCAATCGCGCATTCTTGAAATTGATGAGAAGCGCTAGATCCAGGCCCGTGATGTTTAGATATCCGATCATTTGCGCCACATGCGTGTCGGTGAAACAAGAGACGACTTTGGGATCGACGATCACGGCATCATCAACAATCAGATCCGGAACGAGGTTGCCAATCACTTCGCCGCGATAGTAAACCGGGAACGAGCTTTGCACCGAAACACGTGTCCGCGGCGCTTGAGTTCGACGATCATCGCACGTTCGTAGAGTTTTTCGTCGAGTCCGGGTTTCAATTCGTTGAGCACGTCCATCGCAGCGCCAATGATCTTCACGGCTTAACTCTTCACGAATCATTCTTCTCATCCGTGTTATCCGTGCAATCCGTGGTCAACTTTAGAGAAGCTCCGTTCGAAGACCATTCATGGCAGTTTCACAGGCTTGCGCAGGGTGAGCTGAAGTTCATAGGGGAAAGCCCACTCCGTGTCGTTGGGAACGGAATTGGATTTAATTACGCGCTCTGGAGTTTTGGGATTGATGACAAACAGCGGCGACTTCGCCAGATTGCGAAGGTAATCCACCACGATTTCCTGCTGTTTCGGATTATACAGGTAAAGCCCGCGGACCATGATGCCGTCGATCGACTTGCCGGCGCCAGCCGGAGCTTTCGCCGCCGTTCCCGAAGGAACTGTTGGCTGGGGAGTCGGCGCAATTTCCCCGGCCCGCTTTTCGGATGCGCCCAGCAGTTTTCCACCAGAAGTCGCGGCAAGCTCGGTGATCCAGATGTCTGCTTCCGGCAAACGCATGTTCAGGTCTTCGAGAATTTGTGGCCAGAAGTTGCGATCGTTCAACGCGGTGATCAGCGGAGTGGCGATATTGTCGAACGCGTTGATTTGCTTTTTAAGCTTATCAAGCTGGCCTTCCGCCACGTGCATGCTGTCGTTCTTCTCCCGCATTGCCTGCGCAGTTTGTTGCGCGACGTGGGCGGCTCGCGTGTAGTAAGCCGACCAGCCGAGCAGTGCGAGGAGAAGGCACGCCGCCGCAGCGATGAAAAATGGCCGGCGTTTTTCCAAGGCATGTCTCTGAATGACGCTGACCGGAAGCAAATTTAGCTCCATCGGACAAACGGTCACGCTGCGCAGCGCCAGGCCGACCAACTCCCCAAACAAATGCGCGGAACGCGTCGTCTCCGGCGCCGATGCCGACACGTTCACTTTTTGAAGCGGATTAAAAAATTCGATCGGCAACTCGAACTTTTCGTGGAAGAACTCGCACATGTTGGGGATGCCTGCAGCGCCGCCACAAAGGAAGATGCGCGCCGGGCGATTACCCTGCTGCTGTGCACGGTAGTGAGTAATGGAACGCATCAACTCCGCGTGCAGCCGGGTCATGGTGCTGCGGACTAGCTTCGAGACGCGGCCAACGTCGGGGTCGGCAGGTTCCGCGGCGCCACCTAGAGCGACGAAGCCGTCCCGTTTCCTACGAGCTTCAGCAGCGGCGAAGGATTCGTTAAATTCGCGCGCAATCCCGGCGGTGATTGTGCTGCCGCCCAGCGGAACACTGCGCAGGAAAATTCTTCCGGGCTCAATGAAGAGAACGTTCGTCGTACGCGCGCCAATATCCACCAGCAGCGAGCAATCGCTCAGATCGGTGTAGTTGTAACAAAATGCGTTGTAGAGACCCATGGACGCCACATCGACGACGCAGGTCCGCAGGCCGGTTTCTTCTACGGCGTTATTGATTTCGTCGAGCAGATCGCGCTTGATCGCAACAATGACGACCTGAATTTGTTCGCCCATACCGCCTCCCACGAGCTGGTAATTCCACACGACCTGGTCGAGGGGGAACGGAACATTCTGTTGCGCCTCAAATGAGACGATCTTGTCGATCTTTTCCGCTTCGAGTGCCGGCAGTTTGACGAAGCGCGCAAAAACTGATTGCGCGGGCACCGCGTAATTTACAGGTGCCCCAAGGATGCGCATTTCATGCATCATCTCGCGTAACGCCCCCGCTGTTTCGTGCAAGGCAGCGTGGGCATCACGGCGTTGCCCAGTTTCAGGATCAAGCGGCGTTTCGCGGAATCGATAATTCACCAAGGCCAGCCGCCCATGGACTACGCGAAATTCCGCCAGACCGATGGTTTGGGACCCGATATTGAGAGCAATCAGACGTGCCGGTGCGGCCATGGGCTAAAGCTCTAACGCACCGAATTGCGAAATGCGAAACTAAATTTCAACACGCAAATCTGAAGGCAACTCGGTAACACTCGGTCTGTTTTGACTATTAGAATTTGGAATGCTGTAGTGTGCGCTGTCCTCAGCGCATTGGCTTTCCGCGAGACGGGTGCCTCAAAGATTATCCGCTGGGGACAGCGGACGCTACAGCTTCGGGCTGGCGCTAATGTGCAGAACCTATCTTGGGAAAACGTATGAGTGATATCGCGCTGAGTGCCCACTCGACTCCTCATATGTAGCGCCAGCTGAGATCTGAAATTTGTCATTACCGACCGTGCCCAGAATATAGCTCTGCATGAGATCGCCGCCGCCTTTGCCCGTCCATCGACCGTACAAAATGCCCACTTCACCGCCGCAATAAACCTGATCGGCAGGCGACATCATTATTCCAGGCAAATCCTTGCCATCCGGTCCAAAAGTTCCGCGTGGGGAATCGGCAGCACTGCTTCCTTTCCTTGCTGTTGCGGCCCCGGAAGCATTCGGCGGCACATACGCAACCGGAAAGAGATCGAGCGACGCCATGCCGATCTCGGCTAATGCGTTGTTGCTCGCCAGCCGGCCGCCGTCAGACCAGGCCTGCACACGACCTTTACGAAATAGAAGGGAATGGTCCTTCGCGCTGAAAATTTCCGGTTTATAAAGGTTCAGCGCAAAAGCGGGATCGTTTTCCGTTGTTCTACGCCAATTCGCTTGTTGCGCTGCAACTGCAAAGCAAACACCGAGTAACCCAACCATGACGGGAACCCCGCGCCTGATCATGCCAGAATTCACAACCAAATTGCCACAAGCGCCAGTAAAATGTTTAGCCGGCCGAACCGCTCTTGTCGCGCTGTAGCCTTGCGCGAAGGCAGATCAACGTTTTAACGGGTCTCTAAAATACTCGATCGTCTTTTTGATTCCTTCTTCGAACCCCACGCGCGGCTCCCAGCCGAGGACCTCCTTCGCGCGAGCGATATCCGGTTGGCGCACCTTCGGGTCGTCCACTGGTAGCGGTTTGTATTCGATTGCCGACTTTGTTCCCGTGATACGAATAATTTCGTCGGCGAACTGTTTGATGGTCATCTCGCGCGGATTACCCAGGTTGACCGGCTCGTGAAAACTGCTCATGGCCAGTTTGAAAATTCCATCGATTAAATCGGACACGTAACAAAACGAGCGCGTCTGCGAGCCATCGCCAAAAACCGTCAGCGGCCGGCCACTCAGTGCCTGCCCGATAAACGCCGGGACCACGCGGCCATCGCGCAACCGCATTCGCGGACCGTATGTATTAAAGATGCGCACGATTTTTGTGTCCACTCTGTGATAGCGGTGATACGCCATCGTAATCGCTTCGGCGAAACGCTTGGCTTCATCGTAAACACCGCGCGGTCCAATCGGGTTGACGTTGCCCCAGTAATCTTCTTTTTGCGGATGCTCGAGAGGATCACCGTACGTTTCCGAGGTCGATGCGAGAATGAACGAAGCCTTTTTGTCCTTGGCCAAACCGAGCGTGTTGTGGGTGCCGAGGGCGCCTACTTTCAGCGTGGGAATCGGCAATTCCAGATAATCAATTGGACTGGCCGGTGAGGCGAAGTGAAAAACGTAATCAATCTTTTCTTCCGGCAGAAAAATGAAATTGGAAACATTATGCTTGATGAACCGGAAATTCTCGTTCCCCGCGAGATGCCCAATATTCGCCGTGTTGCCCGTGATTAGGTTGTCGATGGCGATGACGCGATGACCTTCTGCCAGTAAGCGGTCGGTCAAATGCGATCCCAAAAAGCCGGCCCCGCCGGTGACGACGGAAACGGGCTGGGAGCGAGCGGCCATATCCGGCTTTATCTAGCGGTTAGCGCAAGAAATTGCGAGCACGAAACATTTGTCATTTCGAGCGAAGTCGAGAAATCTCTTAATATTGATCCTTTGCGATGAGAAAAGAAACTGAGATCCTTCGACTTCGCTCAGGATGACAAAAGGCCCATGCGCATTCTCTCCGGTATTCAGCCCAGCGGCGCTTTGCACATCGGCAATTACTTCGGCATGATGCGGCCAGCCATCGCGCTGCAGGCCGAGGGCGAAGCGCTCTATTTCATCGCCGATTATCATGCGCTCACTACTGTGCGCGATCCGGAAACCCTGCGCGCGAATAGCCGGCGCGTGGCGCTCGATTTTTTGGCGTGCGGACTCGATCCGGAGCGCGCAACGCTTTTCCGGCATTCAGACGTGCCGCAGGTGACGGAGCTGACCTGGATTTTGTCGACGGTCGCGCCAATGGGCTTGCTCGAGCGCGCGCACTCCTACAAGGACAAACTCGCCCGCGGAATCGCGCCAACGGTAGGGCTTTTCAGTTACCCAGTGCTCATGGCGGCAGACATTTTGATTTATGACAGCGACATCGTGCCGGTCGGCAAAGATCAAAAACAGCACATCGAGATGACCCGCGATCTCGCTGTGAAAATGAACGAAACCTTTGGCCAAGTTTTTAAATTGCCCGAGCCACGGATCAATCCCCAAACGCAAGTTGTTCCCGGTCTCGACGGACAGAAGATGAGCAAAAGCTACGGCAACAACATCGACATCTTCGGCGACGAAAAAGAAACGCGAAAACGCGTCATGAGCATCGTGACCGACTCAACCCCCGTAGAAGCTCCGAAAGATCCGGAAAGATCGACAATCGTTCAGCTCTACTCCCTGTTCGCTTCGAAAGACGAATCGGCGAACATGAAAGAGCGGTTCAAAAAAGGCGGGACCGGCTACGGCGATTTCAAAAAAGAGCTGTTCGAAAAACTGTGCGAATTTTTCGCGCCGATGCGCCAACGTCGCGAAGAAATTCTGCGCGACAAATCCTACATCGACAATGTCCTCACCAAAGGCGCAAAGCACGCAAACGAAATCGCCGATCAAGTAATGCAGCGCGTTCGCGCGGCGGTTGGTCTGCGCTAACAATAGCTCCAACCGCGTCACGGCCACGGAGCAGATGGCGGCAATGGTAGCGGTGTAACAGCCGGTTGGACCGAATTTTCGTGGTCACGGCGTCTGCGGACTGCCTCTAGTTTCGCTTCGAGCCCGTGTGGTAGTGATAACTCGTAAGCGCGCGAGTATTCTTTTTCCGCCTCATTGAGGTTTCCCAGCTTGTAATGAATATACCCAAGATATTCATGCCCGTAATAATCGTCTGGGTGTTCTCTCACGATCTGTACCGCCAGATTCAACGCGCGCTGGTAATCATATCGGCGCACCGCCTGTTGAACTCGCGACCATGGACTCGTCTGACGTGGAATTTGGAAGGCGAGATACGTGACAAGTGTTAATACGATGATTCCGATAACCGTCATCCACTGGTTTGCGTAGCGCAGCCCACGCAACTCAGAGAGAATTTGCTCGGTGGCACTTTGCTTCTTGGTTTGCATCTCAATAGGCGCCCCGGAATCGAAATCTTCCGAAAGTTCAGGACCCTTCGACTCGAGAATTTGCATTGCCTCCTGCGCCTGATCCTCCGCAACTAGGAGCCGGATTGGCATCGCTAACGGGCCGCCCCCATAGAGATTCACATTCTCATCGGCGAGCCTGCAAAAGATATCATGACTATCGAGCAGTGATTTTGCCATCGCAGCTTCCGCCGGATTCGAATAGGTGCGAAGAGTGACCACTTCCGTATCGTACCAGAAACCAAACTACATTGGAATGGCTAATCTCCGATTTCACGTCACTCCGAACGCGAAGATCGACAAGGTCGTGGGCGAACATGGCGGCGCGATCAAGATCAAGCTGCGCGCACCCGCACTAGAAGGAAAAGCGAATGCCGCTTTGCGCATATTTCTCGCCCAAGAACTGAAAGTTTCAGGGCGCGGGATTGCGATCGAGCGGGGTCACAAGTCGCACGACAAACTGGTTCGCATCGACGGATTGAGCGAGGAAGAAGTGCGTCGTCGTTTGCTCGCGAGAACCTAAAAACCAATCAACGATTACTCTCAGATTACTTTGTCCGCCGCTCCGCTTCAATGTTCGGAGTTCTGCGTTTACGCAGCTCCGAGGGAAAAACTGCCTAAAGGGGAACTCTAAACCAAGTGTCGTCGATTTTTCAACATTCTCTCAACGGCCGTGAGATTGACGGGGCGGTTTAGTTTGCTCTGCGGGCTTGGTTTGAGTAGTTGCAGCGCTGTCACGGTAAAACAAGACGCCGTGCTCTCGCAGATTGGTGATCAGCGCGTGCAGATCATTCGCTAACTGTTGGTCGTTTAGGAGAGTCGCAACCAAACCTTTGCCTTGTGTGGCGCTCCGCACAACCTTGCGTGTGTCTGCGATCGCATCCTGTAAGGTGTCGGCAGCTTTCTTAGCCGAAGCCATCGTCGAATCCGCCTGCCCAATGACTCCATCCAATTTCTTCGAGGATTCTGCCAGTGCGCCTGTCGCTTGGTTCAAATGTTCCATGCTCGATTTCAGATTTTCCATGTTCGCCGACGAAAGTGTTTCTTGATTCAGGCGGTTCACAGTCGTGTCGATCTTTTGCACAGTCCCGCGGAGGTCGCTTACCAGCGCGCCGCCCTCTCGCGTGAGATCGTCGATACCAGTCTCACGCGTTCCATCGATGTACGCATTCGGCGGCAGATACGCTTTCGGTTGTCCGGGCGGCGGCGTTACGACAACAAATCGATCACCAAGCAGCCCGGAGCTTCCAACGCTGAATTTGGTCCCCTCAGGAACCTTGACGTAATCATAAATTTTCAGCGGCACAGCTACGCCATCGCCTTCGCGAACCAGCCGCGGACCACCGGCAACCTTTCCAATTCTAGCACCGGCGAGCAGGACATCGGAGCCTTTCAAAAGTCCGCTCGCATTGGTGAAGCGAACTGTCAGGGGGTAATAGGTCTTGAAACCCTCCCCCAGCCTGCCGAATTGCACCAATAGCGCGCCTAACATCGCCAAACCCACAAACACAAAAATACCAACTTTAAATTCCAAACCTCGCTCGTGCCGGTTCATTTTGAGACGATAATTGTCGTCTTACCTCTGATTTTCGCAAGGTAGCGCCGGTTTACCGCAACCGGGCCAGAACGATTGAGTCAATCGCCCCTGCCATCGGATCGCCCGAGCAGGAAATCCTGAATGAGGGCATCATTCGACTGTTGAAGCTCGGTCGCAGTTCCGTGAAAATAGACGCGGCCTTCGTGCAGGTACGCGATCCGATCGGCTACGTCGAATGCGCTTTTCATATCGTGTGTGACCACGACGCTGGTCATTCCAAGGCGCTGTTGCAGGCGCCGGATCAATCGATTGATGCTGTCCGCCACCACGGGGTCGAGACCGGCTGTGGGCTCATCGTACAACACACACGAAGGACCGCGAATGATGGCGCGCGCCAGGCCGACCCGTTTTTTCATTCCACCACTCAAACTCTCCGGCATCTTGTCTTCCTGCCCCTCCATTTCCATCACCTCAAGCATCTCCGCGACTTTCGAGCGCAAAACCTTTGGATCGCGCTCGCCAGCTTCACGCAAAGGAAAAGCGATGTTGTCTGCCACCGTCATGGAATCGAAAAGCGCGCCGCCTTGGAAAAGAATTCCCACCTTTTCGCGAATCGCGCCCAGTTGGCGCTCGTTCAGTCCGATAATGTTTTGGCCCTGGACCCAAATTCTCCCCGGCGTCTGGCTCCATCAATCCGATCATATGCTTCAGCAAAACGGTCTTGCCTCCGCCGCTCCGCCCGATGATGGCAAGAGTTTCACCGGTCCGCACCTCAAGATCAACGCCGCGCAAAATCTCCTGTTGCCCGATTCTTTTCGTCAATGAACGCACCTTGATCATCGGCGACGAATTGCCGGTGACCGGATGAGGCTCAGTGGATGACTTTGAAAATGGCGGTGCTTCGATCATCGCAACGCTCGAACTTTCAACCCCGAACATCTGCGGGGTCAACTGCTGCTCTGTAACTTCGTTTGTTGGCAAAAATCGTTGCTAGAATATTTTCGCGGTCGCTTACGAGGATCGATACCTTGTCCTCACGGCGTTGGGCGCGGCGCTGGAGTGGGCCGGATCGCGGAACCGGTGTAGATCTCGGTGTTGTTGTTGCAGTTGGTGTCGGCGTTGCAGTAGCTGTCGCGGTCGCCGTAGGCGTCGCGTCTAGGACTTTGTGCAGCCGCGCAGTATCTCCCGCCGGTGTTGAAATAGCTGCCGTTAAAGCCACCCCAAACGATCATCTCGCTACCGGTCCAAACTGTCGCGTCAGCGTACCGGGCAGTAGGCGCGTTGGTGGTGCTGGTGGCTGTCCAACTATTTGTGCCTGGATTGTATTTGCCGCCGGTGTTGAAAACATTGGGGCCATTCCATCCACCCCAGACGATCATTTCACGGCCGGTCCACACCGCCGTGTGCTGGAATCGGGCGGCGGGCGCATTGGTTGTGCTGGTGGCTGTCCAACTGTCCGTGCCAGGATTGTAACTCCCGCCAGTATTCAAAAAATACAGGTCATCCCATCCACCCCAGATAATCATCTCGCTGCTGGTCCAGACTGCCGTATGCTCGCCTCGTCAGGGGGCGGGTTGACAGTGCTGGTCCCGGTCCAACTGTCGGTGCCAGGATTGTACCTCCCGCCGTCGTTCCGGGCAAAACCACCGATAAATCCGCCCCAGACGATCATCTCGCTACCGGTCCAGATCGCCGTATGCTCGTATCGGCCTTGGGGCGCGTTGGTGATGCTGGTCGCAGTCCAACTATCCATGGTTGGATTGTATCTTCCGCCCGTGTTCAAATAGGTACCGGCCAATCCTCCCCAGACGATCATCTCACTGCCGGTCCAGACTGCCGTACAATCCTGTCGGGCAACGGGCGCGTTGGTTGTGCTGGTGGCTATCCAACTGTCGGTGCCAGGATTGTATCTACCGCCGGTGTTCAGAAAGCTGCCATTATATCCGCCCCAGACGATCATTTCACTGCCGGTCCACACTGCCATGTGGCCTGACCGGGCGGCGGGCGCGTTGGTGGTGCTGGTGGCTGTCCAACTGTCGGTGCTAGGATTGTATCTTCCGCCGGTGTTCAAATAGGTAGGGCCGCTGGCACCCCCACCCCAGACGATCATTTCACTGCCCGTCCACACTGCCGTGTGGCCCGCCCGGGCACTCGGCGCGTTGGTCGTGCTGGTGGCTGTCCACGTGTCGTCCGTGCACGAACCTCCGGAAATTTGTGGAAGCGTATAGGCCGCGTTGCCTGACATCATTGGCATCGAAATGCTACGCAGCCCTTTGCTCCGCCCATACTCAAGCCGCCCTGTTTCGTTTTGCGCCGACAAATCGCCGGTCAAACGCTCTGCCAAGACCGGCCTGGCCAGGCATTCGGCGATGACAAAGGGATCATCTCCTAACGCTTCAAAAAGTTCGCGCAACACCTCGGGCTGTTTCGTGTTCTCCGCCATTCGATCCATCTCTACTTGTAACTGCTCAGCAGTAATCGCCCGTTCCCAGTGATCCTCCATCGCTTGTGACTTGCGCAGATAATCTTCCACTTTCGTTTCCAATTCCGCCTGAGACATCACCGCATCGAGCGGCGGCTTGGGATCAGGCCTCTCCGTGGGCCAGATGCGATGCTGCCAATAGACTTCTTCAATTGCTCGCTGATAAGCTACGCGCTCAGCGAACGTCAGCGTTCTTTGGGAAAGCTTCGACCGTGCCTCTACGCGGAAGAAAGCCAGGAGTGTTCCGGTCAAGATGGAACATGCAGCTGCGCAAAGAAGAAGAACGACTAATATACGCGGAGTAAAGAAAGCGGATCCAGAGCGGGATTTTCTGCGCATGGGAGCTGGCGAATTTGAGCCGCCATCGTAACTGGCATGCCGAATAGGCGTCAACGTTTTTCATTTTTCATCGGATTTCCTATAACTGTTGAACACAACCGTGAATGGAGACAGACCAGAGATGTTTTCGCTTTTCGCGTTGTGAGAAGAATCATGATGTTAAGCGCGCTGCATTTATTGATAGCCCGCCGGGTAGATGATGTTGAACATCATGGTAAGGAAAAAATTGCAAATCAGAACCGCCAGCGATGCGTTCACGACAGCTTCAGTTGTCGCGCGACCGACGCCCACCGCGCCTTCGCGTGTGGTCAAGCCTTTGTGGCAACTGATGAACACGATGAGTATTCCGAAGCAGAATGCTTTTGACAGACCCATGATAATGTCACGACTGCGCGTCCACCGCACCATGTTCGCCATGTAGTAAGTGCCATTAATATCGAGCATGAAAATCGCTACGAGATAGCCGGCGGCAATGCCGACGGCGATGCACTCCGCCACCAGCAGCGGCATCGATACCATCATGGCAAGCGCGCGCGGCACCACCAGGTAATCAACGGGATAAACTGCCAGCGCGCGAAGTGCATCGATTTGCTCCGTCACTTTCATTGTGCCGATCTCAGCCGACATCGCCGCTCCCACGCGCCCCGCGACCATTAGTGCTGTCAGAACAGGAGCCAGTTCTCGGCAGAGCGACACCGAAACTACCGCGCCCACGGCGGAGCCCATTCCCAGCTTGTTAAATTGGAAAAATGTTTGTGCCGAGAAGACCGCGCCGGTGAATGCGCCGGTGATTATGACGACGAGCTGCGAAAGCAATCCAATCTCGACAACTTGATTGAGAAATAATTTCCAGCGGAGCTTGTGCGTGAAGATGGAACGAAAGGTGTCGGCCGTGAGAAGGACAACCTCGCCTAAGTATTGGAGAAACGAGAGCAGCGGTGCGCCCAGCGCGTTGAAGAATCGGACCATGATTCGCGCTGATCTGTGATCTGCAATTCGCGCGTCGTCAAATCTTTCAGTGGACACTGCGATGTGGAACGTAGGGCTGTAGCCACAGAGCGCTAGCCGTTTGCACAACAGGCAAAGCTGCGATAAAAGATTGTCGATCCAAGGAATGAGACGGGCTGTTTACTTTCTGAATCTTCTTCTTGGCGCGATATGTCTCGGCAGCTGCGAAACCATGCCACAAGGGATTCAGCAGGCGAGAATCGAGATGGCGCAACACATCGCAGCCGAACCGACCGGCGATTATTATATCGGGCGGCGTTACTACAAACCCGATTACAAATTCTGGGGTTACGTTCGCGCCGGGCCAGCCATGGAGCACAGCGGAGTTGGTGATGCTCAATGAGAAAGAGAAACTTGCGCCGGACCGCGAACGTCTCGAATTCGGAAGCGACAACAATTACGAATACAAGCTCTACGGCTACTTCAGTGGCGACAAAGTGTATGAGCCAGCGAGCAATGGGATTTATCCGGAGTTCGTTTTGAAGGGGTACGAATTCATTTCCACCACTCCGCCGCCGATCTTCAAAAGCCAAATGAGTGGAGACCGACCGCCGACGGAACTGCGTTATACGGTCGAGAAACCCGAATGAGCGCTTCCTCATGCCGAATGTCGTCGCATATGCCGAGCACGAAGTCGAGGAATCTCTGGCTGTTTCGCTTGTCGCGCGTTACTTAAAAACTTCGAGATTTCTCGACTCCGCTCGAAATGACAAAGCTCGCAGCCCCTTCCGAAAGGCGAGATCCTCTCATGGAGGAATTCCTGCGTTATCTCGCGAACGAGCGGAATGCTTCGCCGCGCACGCTCAAGGCGTATCGCCATGCATTGACTAGTTTCCGCGCGGAAAACAAAACGTCGTGGAAAAAATGCACAGCCGACGATTTTCGCAATTACCTCTTTGCGATCATGAAACGCGGGCAGGCGCGTTCGTACGTGCGACTGCAATTTTCAGCATTACGCACTTTCTATCAGTTTCTCGCAGCTCGGAAACGGCTGCGACATAATCCTGTCCGAGAAGTGCAACTGCCAAAGATCGAGAAAAAGCTGCCGCTGGTCCTAACACGCCAACAAGTCGACGAACTTCTCACGCCGCCAACGCGAGCCAAAGAGCCGATCTGCGCCATCTTGGATGCCTCTGCGCGACGTCGCCATCATGGAATTGTTTTACAGCAGCGGGTTGCGCCTGAGCGAACTGGCTGCGCTCGATGTGGCCGATGTTGATCCTTACACGGAATCGGTGCGCGTATTCGGCAAGGGCCGCAAGGAACGCGTCTGCCCGGTGGGTCTGCCAGCGCTGGAAGCGATCCAAAAATATCGCGCGGCGGCCAACGTGCATGCGGGTGCGCTCTTCATCAACAAAGCGCGAAGGCGAATGTCCGCGCGCTCAGTTTGGCTGGTGTTGAAACGGTATGTTCGGCGCACATCCATTCCGATTTCCATGAGCCCACACAAATTGCGCCACAGCTTCGCGACGCACATGCTCGATCGCGGCGCGGATCTGCGCAGCGTGCAGGCATTGCTCGGGCACGCGAGTCTTTCGACGACACAGATCTACACGCACGTCACCGTCGAACGGCTCAAGAAAGCGTACGCGGATGCGCATCCGCGGGCGTAACTGAGAAGTGTGGCTTAGCTCGGCGCCGGCCCGCCGGTGCGCTGCTTTGTGTCTGTGATTCCGGAACCTGGAACGACAGCTTGCCGTCGGCGGCAACGACATCGACGTGGTCGCCGGGTTTGACGTTGCCGCGGAGCAATTCTTCCGCGAGCGGATCTTCAAGAAAACGTTCGACAGCGCGACGCATCGGTCGGGCGCCGTACTGCGGATCGTATCCTTTGTCGATGAGAAATTCCTTCGCGCTTTGCTGCAGGTCGATGTGCACTTCCTTGGCTTTGATGCGCGTGAGCACTTTGTCCACTTCCAAGTCAACGATGCGCAACAGCTCCGGTTTGCCGAGCGAATGAAACACGATGATCTCATCCAGCCGGTTGAGGAACTCGGGTTTAAAGACGCGCTTCGTTTCATCGAGAATCTTGTCGCGCATCGAATCGTAATCGTGTCCCTCGCTCGGTGCGCCGAATCCCATCACCGTCTGCTTCTTCAGCAATTCAGCGCCGACGTTCGACGTCATGATGATGATCGTGTTCCGGAAATCGATCTTGCGGCCTAACGAGTCGGTGATCTTGCCGTCTTCCAAAATCTGCAAAAGAAGATGCATCACATCCGGGTGCGCTTTTTCAATTTCATCGAAGAGCACTACCGAGTACGGCCGGCGCCGCACGGCTTCAGAAAGTTGTCCGCCTTCCTCGTAACCGACATAGCCCGGCGGCGACCCGATCAAACGGGACGCCGTGAATTTCTCCATGTACTCCGACATGTCGATTTGGATCAACGCGTCGGCGTCGCCGAACATGAACTCTGCGAGCGTGCGCGCGAGATAGGTTTTGCCGACACCGGTCGGACCAAGAAACACGAACGAACCGATCGGGCGCTTGGGATCTTTCAAATCCGCGCGGGAGCGCCGCAACGCCTTGCTGATCGCTGTGACCGCTTCGTCCTGGCCGATGACGCGCTCTTTGAGCTCCGCCTCCATCCTGAGCAGCTTCTGCGTCTCCTGCTCTTCCATCCGCTGGAGCGGAACGCCCGTGACTTTCGAGATGATGTGCATCATGTCGTCGCCAGTCACGACGACTTCTTTCTCTTCGCGTTCTTCGCGCCACTTGGTCAAAATGGCATCGAGTTTTTCCTTGGTTTGCTTCTCCTTGTCGCGAAGCGAAGCGGCTTTTTCAAAATCCTGGGCCTTGATCGCTCCTTCTTTTTCTAGACGGATGGCTTCGATTTCTTTCTCGATATCCTTCACGTCCGGCGGCCGCGTCATTGAGTTGATGCGAGCGCGCGCACCTGCCTCGTCCATGACATCGATGGCTTTATCGGGAAGAAAGCGGCCGGTGATGTAACGATCGGAAAATCTAACGGCAGTCTCGAGTGCTTCGTCAGTGAGCTTGGCTTTGTGATGCGCCTCGTACTTCGGGCGCAGACCTTTCAAGATTTGAATGGCTTCATCAACAGTCGGCGCATCGACCTTTATCGTCTGAAACCGGCGTTCCAGCGCAGCATCTTTCTCGATGTACTTGCGGTATTCGTTCATCGTCGTCGCGCCAACGCATTGCAATTCGCCACGGCTCAGGGCCGGTTTAATGATGTTGGATGCGTCCATCGCGCCTTCGGCTGAACCTGCGCCGACGATCGTGTGCAGCTCATCGATAAAAAGGATCACGTTCTTGGAACGACGGATCTCGTCCATCACCGCTTTGATTCGTTCTTCGAACTGGCCGCGATATTTTGTTCCCGCGACCATTAACGCCAGGTCAAGCGTGATCACACGCTTGTCCCGCAATAGTTCCGGCACGTTGCCGTTTGAAATTTCCTGCGCCAGTCCCTCGGCGATGGCTGTTTTGCCCACGCCGGCTTCGCCGATCAATACCGGATTGTTCTTCGTGCGCCGGCAAAGCACTTGAATGACGCGCTCGATTTCGTTGCGCCGGCCAATCACCGGATCGAGTTCGCCTTTACGCGCTAACTCGGTTAGATCGCGGCCAAATGCACGGAGCGCCGGAGTCTTGACGTCTTTCTTCGCTGGCTCGCCTTCCTGTTCCGATTCGGACGGCGTGAAATTCGGATCGAGCTCTTTCAAGATTTCGTTGCGCGTACGTTCGATATCGAGTTCCAGAGTCTTCAACACTCTGGCAGCAACCCCCTCGCCTTCGCGCAACAGCCCAAGTAAAATGTGTTCCGTGCCGACATAGGAATGATTGAGCGCCTTGGCCTCTTTGCCAGCAAGCGCCAGCACTTTTTTGACGCGAGGCGTGTATGGGACGTTGCCGACCATCTTTGTCTCAGGTCCGGAACCGACTTGTTTCTCCACTTCCATCCGCACCGTCTCGAGATCGAGCCCCATCTTTTGCAAGACGTTTACTGCCACGCCCTGGCCGAGCTTGATCAGCCCAAGAAGCAAGTGCTCGGTGCCCACGTAGTTGTGGTTAAACCGGTCGGCTTCCTTGCGAGCAAGCGCCAAAACCTGTTGAGCTCGCGGTGTGAAATTATTCATTAGTTGATGGTGCGTCCGTCAAGCCATTGCCTGAGTCTTTTACCATCTTACTAATATCAGGTTTGGGGAAAACTTTCAAACGGTCACGGATGATTTGGGCCCGCAGATAGTCGCGCTCTTCAGCATTTAACTTCTGTTGCGAGTTCTTTTGCAGATGCGCCGGCTGTGTCTCGATGAACAATTCGTCGATTTGCAGGCGCTGATGTTCCGGGAACGCGCCGAGATCCATTCCAAGCTTGATAACCGACAGCAGATTGAGCGCTTCCTTGGACGGCATGGCATGCGCGTAAGTTAGAACGCCATAGGCACGACCGATCTGGTCGCAAAGTGTGCTCGGTTTTCTTTGCAGCAAAGTCTGGCGCGCGTCGTGTTCCTTATCAATGATCGTCTCGATGACTTTGGTCAGACGATTGATGATGTCTTCTTCTTTTTCACCGAGCGTAGTCTGATTAGAAATCTGAAAAAGATTGCCCATGGCTTCGGTGCCTTCGCCGTAAAGGCCGCGCACCGCGAGCCCGATTTTGCTGACCGCTTGGATGACTTGGTTGATCAGCTCGCTCAGGACAAGCCCCGGCAGATGCAGCATCGCAGAAGCACGCATGCCGGTCCCGACGTTCGTCGGGCAAGCGGTCAAATATCCAAGTCGCGGATCGAAGGCGAAGTCGAGTTTGCTTTCAAGCGCGGTGTCGATCTTATCGACCAGCTTGAATGCCTGTTTCAACTGAAGACCGGAACGAATGGATTGCATCCGGAGATGATCTTCTTCGTTGATCATGACGCTGAGCGTTTGCCGCCGATTCACCACCACCGCGCTGCCCGCGCCCTTCGCGGCATGCTCGCGACTGATCAAGTGGCGCTCGACCAGCACCTGCTTGTCCAATGCCGCCAGATCCTGCAAACCTTCGGAAAACGCGTCCTGCATCTCCGGAAGCTCTTCCACGCGCGACCGGATCTGTTCGAGGATTGACGTGCGTTCCGCTTTCTTCGCCCATCCCGGAAAAGCACGGTTACGCAAATTCCGCGCGAGGCGGACGCGGCTGCTGATTACAACCTGGTGATGCGGCCCTTCACCGCGCAGCCATTCCCCCGCAGTGGAAAGCATGCTTGAAAATTTCATGCTGAATTCGAAAGGTCGGTTTCGAGCTGTTTAATTTGATCGCGCAGCGAGGCAGCACTCTCGTAGTTCTCGTCAGCCACGGCTTTCTGCAGATTTTCAGTGAGGGCGCGCATTTGCTGGTTCAGTGCCATGGTGCGCTGCGCGCGTTCCGGCAATTTTCCGACGTGTTCGGTCCCTTTATGCATCGCTTTTAACAGCGAACCCAAACCCTCGGCGAAGGTCCCGTAGCATTCGCTGCAACCAAGGCGACCTGTTTTTTTGAAGTCCGCCTGACTAAAACCGCACACGGAGCATTTTTTCGCCGGTGCTCCTTTTTCAATCTCTTCGGCTGCCCCGATGCCCAGCAGCAAATCAGCGAGCGCGAAACTGGTCGGATCCTGGACACCTTTTTCCTTCGAGCAAGCTTCGCACAGGTTTACCTTGTGCATCTTGCCCTCGAGGATCTGTGTCAGGAAAACTGTCGCATCATTACATTTGCAAACGTCGCACAACATCTCTGTTAGTTAGACCGTGATCTGCTGCAAACATTCAACCCGATACACATTGCCCTGACATCGTCTCGCTCGGCGATCCTTGCTACTTAATCGAAAATCGGCGTGCCAGTCTTGTGTGTCATTTCGCGGAACCGCGCGATGATGCGCGTTGTGATCGGGCCGGGTTTTCCGTTTCCGATAATGCGGCCATCGGCTTTAACCACTGGAACGATCTCGGCAGCAGTTCCCGTGAGGAAGCATTCGTCGGCCACGAAAATGTCGTGCCGCGTGAAATCTGCCTCGATCACTTTGATGTCGAACTCGCCAGCAATATCAAACACGACCGATCGCGTGATTCCTTGCAACGCTCCGGCCGTGATCGGGGGCGTGAAGATCTGGCCGTGCTTGATGATGAAGACGTTGTCGGCAGTGCATTCGGCGACGTTTCCTGCGTCGTTCAACATCAATGCTTCATCAGCGCTGGCAAGGTTGGCTTCGATCCGGGCCATTACGTTGTTCAAGTAGTTCAATGATTTAACCGCCGGATTGAGTGATGCAGGATTGCTGCGGCGCGTCGCGACAGTAACAATGCTCAACCCTTTCCGGTAAAAATCCTCGTGATAAAGAGCGATCGTCGCCACAATGATGATCACGCTCGGATTTTTGCACTGCTCCGGATTCAAACCCAGGTTGCCAACTCCGCGTGTGACGACCAGACGAATGTAACCGTCACGCAAATGATTTTGCCGGATCGTTTCAAGCAACGCCTCCGTCATTTCCTGCCGGGTCATGGGAATATCGAGACAAATCGAACGCGCTGAATTCCAAAGACGCTCCAAGTGTTGTTCCAGGCGAAAAACGCGGCCGTTGTAAAAACGTATGCCCTCGAAAATTCCATCGCCGTAGAGCAAACCATGGTCGAACACCGAAACCTTTGCGTTTGCTTCCGAATAGAATTTCCCGTCGATGTAAATCTTCGCTTCCCTGACGCCCGTTGTCGGACGCGGCCGACTTTCTATTGCAGGTTCAATGTTTCCTCGGTCGCACGCACGTGAGTCTTTGGTTCATCCAACACCGTCGCATCAGTGGTTTTCATGTTAGCAACAAAACCTCAAATGTTTACGCGCGCAATTCAAACCGCAAAATCGACGGCGCAAACGAAATCATTGCAGTACTCCATCCACGATGTGCAACTGCCGATCGCCGCGCGTTGCCAGACGGGTGTCGTGCGTAACGACCAGAAGAGTTTTGCTGCGATCGCGCGCCAGATTTAGCAGCAGATCCATGATCGTGTCGCCCGTTTTCGAATCGAGATTTCCCGTCGGCTCATCAGCAAAAATAATGTCGGGATCATTCGTTAATGCTCGCGCAATGGCGACGCGCTGCTGCTCTCCGCCTGACAATTCTGCGGGCAAATGATGCATGCGATCAGCCAGCCCAACTGCCGCCAAACTCTCCTCGGCCTCTCCCCTGATTACACGACGCCCGATCATTCCCGGCAGCAGAACATTTTCGAGTGCGGTCAGTTCGTGCAGCAAAAAATAACCCTGAAACACAAAGCCCATTTTTTCGTTCCGCAGACGCGCTTCCGCGGACGAGCTGCCGCTATAAAGCTCGCGTCCTTCGAATTTCACCGTTCCTGATTCCGGACGTTCCAGCCCCGCCAACGTGTAGAGCAGCGTCGTCTTGCCCGCGCCGGATGCACCGGAAAGAAAAACCGTTTCGTTGTGGGCGATGTCCATTGAGATCCCGCGCAAGACTTCAATTCGTCGGGCGCCCATTCGAAACGACTTGCAAATATCGCGGGCAATCAGTTGCGGCTGCTGCACGAGCAAGTATCTCCCGCTAAGATCGCTGGTGCAAGAGCGCGATGGCAAAAAGCTGCCGTGGAAACTAGTCAGCAAAAAGCCGCCGTCGAAAATCTTCGCGGCGGCTTTTGGCGAAATTCGTTCGTTATGCCATGCCTAGCGATTGAAGTGTTGGCTGATCGATCGTGGATGTGGTGTAAAGCCCGTGATCGCGCTGATAATCTGCGATCGCACCACGCGTGAGCGGTCCAATAAGACCATCCACTTCTCCGTGGTAATAACCTTGTTGCTGAAGCGCTGCCTGCACATTCGCAATTACCTGGTCTGGTGGCAGGCGATTATAAGCGTAGATAGGTCCATCCCATGCATAATACGCGTTGGGAGTGTAACCCCAGGCTGGGAACCAGTAGCCCGCGTTCCAGTAATAAGGCGCTCCGAACACAAACGTGATGTTGTTACCGTAATGACTGTGCCACCAGTTCTGATCGTGCCACTCTGATTTGTAGTTGCGGAACACTGTGTATTGCTGGCCTTGCCAGTTTTGGCTTCCTTGGATCCGTCTGCCCTGCTGGAACTTTACCGGCGGCGCCTTTGCAGTATTCGGCTGTTTTGAAGATTGAAGTGCTGCGGCTTAACCGGCTTTCCTGTTGCTGCGTTCGCTCCCGCTACTTTTCCACCTTTCGCTGGCTTGCCTGGTTGTCCTTCATCAGCTCCTGCTGAGTTTGGTTCTTCTTGCCTTTCTGAGCTTGATAAGCAGCTGCGAGGTCTGAGCCTTCTTCCCCTTTTGCCCGTGATAGGCTGCCGTTGACGTTTGGCTCTTATTACCTTTCTGGCCGTGATAAGTGACCGTGCTGCCATGTTAAGCTTCCATTGACCTGTGCTTTGGGTTTGCTACCTCCCGAACGTCCCCCGGCCGATTTCTGAGTCACCGAGGGCGGTTGTGTGCAGCTCGTCTGCGTGCCCACCTGTCGTGGCCATCTTCTGCGACCCTTTTCCCTCTGTGCTCCGCAGTGGGCGCGGTCGCATGCTGGGCCGTTTGCGCCTGCTTTTCTTCTGTTGTTTCTTTTCTTCTTTTTGCGCGCCGACTGCGACACTGACGAGCGCAAGACTACAAATTGAAACAACGAATATTCTCATAAGCTTTTTTCTTTTGTTGTTAGACCTTTTGAGATTTGCATTTATTCAACGTGGCAGCGTCTTTTTCTGGATGCATGTCGCTCTCAAAAAACGCTGGCTCTTTGGGTCGAGTCCGCGACTCATCCCTGCTGTTGACGCACAGCCTCAAATAACACAATTGCTACCGCTGTAGCCAGATTCAGACTGCGCGTCCCATGCATCGGGATAGTGATGCAATTATCAGTGTTGGCCGCGAGTAACTTATGCGGGAGTCCTTTCGTTTCGCGGCCAAAGACGAGGAAATCATTTTTCCGAAAGTTCACACTGTAATAAGGGCAATTGGTTTTGGTGGTTAGAAAAAAATAACGAGTGCCCGCGGATTGCGCCCGCTGTAGCGCGTCGAAGGAATCCCACAATTGCACGTGTACCTCGTCCCAATAATCGAGCCCTGCTCGACGCAATTGCCGGTCGTCGAGCGAAAATCCGAGCGGCTTAACCAGGTGCAGAGTTGATCGCGTTGCCAGACAAAGCCGGCCGATGTTGCCCGTATTCGGCGGAATCTCCGGCTCGACTAGAACAACGTTGAACATTACAAACTCTTCCTCTTCCGCCTCAATCCTCTTCCTCGCCAGGGAGAGGCGGAGCGCAGCGCCGGTGAGAGTCACAAGCAAGATTAATCGACGGCATCGAGGAATCCGAGGCTACGTCAGCTTCGCCACGAATTTCTCGAGCTTCACCACGTCGGCGGCGAATTTGCGAATGCCTTCGCCGGTTTTTTCGTACGCCATCGCGTTCTCGTTTAGCAACCAGCGGAATTTTTTCTCGTCCAACTCCAGCTTGTCGATCTTCGCCGATTTCGCTTTTTCGGGATCAGTTTGCGCTCAACTGGCTCGGTCGATTCTGAAAGCTCCTCCATTAGTTCGGGACTAATCGTCAGGCAATCGCACCCTGCCAACTCGCGAATCTGGCCCGTGTTACGGAAGCTCGCGCCCATCACTTCGGTCGGAATATCGAATTTCTTGTAATACGTATAAATCTCTGTAACCGATTGAACTCCTGGATCTTCTGCTCCGACATAATCGCGCTTCATCTTCTTTCTTGTACCAATCGTAAATCCGGCCGACAAACGGTGAGATGAGCTGCACTTTCGCTTCCGCCGCGCGCACCGCCTGCGGCAACGAAAACATCAGCGTCAAATTGCAGCGGATCCCCTCTTTTTGCAGTTGCTCCGCGGCAATAAGTCCTTCCCAGGTCGATGCTATTTTAATCAACACACGTTCGCGCGGAATTTTGCGCTCCTCGTAAAGCTCAATCAGTCTCCGAGCTTTTTTAATCGAACCTTCAACGTCGAACGAAAGCGCGCGTCGGTCTCAGTCGAAACGCGTCCCGGCACGATTTCAAGAATGTCGCACCCGAACTGCACCAGTAGATGATCGCAGATGTCTTCGATCTGCGCCTGACCACTCAGGCCGGATTTTTTTCGATCCGCCAACACTTCCTCAAGCAAATGCCCGTATTGCTGCTTTTGCGTCGCAGCGTAAACCAGGCTCGGATTCGTCGTCGCGTCCTGCGGCTTGAATTGCTTGATCGATTCAAAATCGGCCGTGTCGGCCACGACTTTCGTAAACTTCTTCAGCTGCTCCAGCTGATTCAATTTTGTTTTGGTTTCTTCAGCAACAGCAGTGCTCATTATTTCCTCCTCCGATCTTCGGAAAACGTACGCCCTGAACAAAAGATCGACAATCGAAAATCTGTCGCCGCCTTGCAGACGATGCGCCCGACAGCCTTGCGGACTGCCTAAGCCGCCGCCTATCTTCGCACCTCGTAACGAAGCTCCACCATGCCGCTCTTGTAGGCTTTGACCTCCGCCAGATGGAGGGCGATGTCTCTGTCGAGCTTCTCGAAGAATGGGATCCCATCACCAATCAAGATCGGCAGGATCGAATAACGAACTTCGTCGGCTAGCCCGAGACGAAGGCATTCGGCGGAGACTACACCGCCTCCAACAAACCAGATGGTACGGAACGTGGGCCGCAGGCGCCCATTCACGAACTGCGCGAGATCGCCTGAGTAGAACTCGACGGTATCCCGGGTCCGCGGCAGCTCGCGACGAGTGAGGACGAAGGTGGGTTTGTCGCCGTACGACCACCCCAACCCTTTGGCCTCAAAACTCAACGCGGTCTCATATGTTCGCGATCCCATGACGTAGCAGTCGATCGTCTTGAGGAACGCCTCGACGAATCCTGGGTCCATGGTGTCCCCGCCTGCGAATTCGTCTGAGGTCTCGAGCCAGTCGACGCTCCCGTCCTTTCGAGCGATGAAGCCGTCGAGGCTCGCCGCCATGTGGATCGTTACGTGAGAATCAGTGTTTGCCATCGTTTCGCCCTGACGTCGAGTGCGACGGCTAGCAGCACTGCTCGGAGCCGACTGCGATCTGAGTCCACCTAACGAGAATTCAGGAGTCCGGAAAGTGTTGCGCTCGTTTAACTAGGCTGAAACTGCCCGTGGCTCAGCGGATTTGCGCGAACCGAGCGCGGCACGGACAAAATTGTTTCCAAGTTCCCACATTGGTCCTGGAAATTTGCGGCATTCGGTGAGCACGTCGTCGAGCGCGTTGACGAACATGTCGACTTCTTTTTCGCCGATGATGAGCGGCGGAAGAATTTTCATCACGTCCATCGCGTGACCGGCCACCTGCGTGAGGATGCGATGCTTGCTCAACATTTGGGTCACGATCATCTGCGCGAAGAGCACCTTGTCGATCTTGTGCAAAAGCTTCCACGCCATCTTGAGCTTGAATTCGTGCGGTTCGTGAAACTCGATGCCGACCATGAGGCCTTTGCCACGCACTTCTTTGATGAAGGAATGTTTCGCGCGCAGCCCATCGATTTTTTCCATGAGCAACGCGCCCATTTTCGCTGCGTTCTCGACCAGATTTTCCTGATCGATAATTTCCAGCGCAGCCAAGCCCGCAGGCCATTGCGAGATTGTTGCGTCCAAAGGTTGTCGAGTGCACAACGCAGCGGTCCATGCGCGTAAACGTCTTCTGATAAATTTCGCGCCGGGTCACGATTGCGCCGCACGGCACATAACCGCCGCTCAAAGTTTTCGCGAGCGTAATGATGTCCGGCTCCAAATTCCAATGCTGGAATCCGAACATCTTTCCCGTTCGACCAAGGCCGGTCTGCACTTCATCTGAGATCAGCAGCGTTCCGTATTTGCGGCAAAGCTCCTGGGCGCGAACAAAGAAATCGGTTTTCGATGTCTGACAGCCTTTTCCTTGAACGGTCTCAATGACAAACGCTGCCACATCGCGGGACCGCAATTCGCGATCCAGCGCTTCGATATCATCCAGCGGCACGCGCGCATCGAATCCTTCCATCAGCGGGCCAAAACCTTCGGTGAAACTTTCGCAGCCCATCAGCGAAAGTGATCCAAGACTAAGCCCATGAAACGCGCTCGCGAGCGACACAACGCGTTTTCGTCCCGTCGCTGCGCGCGCAAATTTCAGCGCGCCTTCCATTGCTTCCGTGCCGGAGTTGCAAAAGAAAACGGCGTCGAGATGCGGCGGTGTCCGTTTGACGATCGCTTCCGCCAGCAATCCGCTCAGAAGCGAGCAATCCATCTGCACCATGTTTGGCAGATCGAGATCGAGCACGTCGCGGATCGCCTGCTTCACCACTGGATGATTACGACCAATATTGAAAACGCTGTAGCCGCTCAAAAAATCGAGATACGGCTGGTTATCCATGTCGTAGAGATACGCGCCCTCTGCCCGCGCATAGACTTTGTCGAACCCGATCACGCGCTGCGCGGCCACGAGCGTGCGGTTCACATGCCGTTCGTGCAGTTGATAATTCTCACCCAGTCGCGCGGCGACGATTTCCTTTAGATCCAAAGACATCGGGCAATTTTCCGCGATTTGCCCAGCAAACGCAAATGGGTAGGGACGGTGCGGCGCGGTCCCGAGAGCTTTCGGCGTATGTGTTCAGCGCTGAAAGCGCTGATTCAATCTGAGCCTGGGGCACCGCCCCAGGAAGTTGGATTGAAATTACGGTTGAGCGCTGAAGGCGCGCCTCATTGGGTTAATGACACGCGCCTTCAGCCCCGAAAGCTTTCGGGGTTGCCCCAGGCTGACTTGAGCAGAGCGCCGTTGGCGCTAGACATACCTTCGGGACACATCGCAGCGCGATGTCCCTACCTTCGCCGCACGGCAATGCCTGCGGGCTTAAGCTTTCGCAAATTAGCTTCGCTTATTATTTTTCAACCACGGTGACGCGGCTGACTTTGCCTCTGCGGTCAAAACCCAACTCCACGCGAGTGCCCGGCCGAACCATGTGCGGGTCAACTGCCCGGCCGTCTTTATCGACAAAGCGAACCTTCTTGCCGAGCACATAGGACACCGGCTTGGTGTCGGGTGAGGATTCCACAACGATCGGCGAAGCAGGCTCAATGGGTTTCTGGCCGGGATTGAACGCCGTCACGGTCCCAATTTTAGCTGCGCCGGTGGTAATCTCCGTGGTCGCTTTCTGCACCTGACCCGTGTGTTCAACGCCTGAGGTCTTTGCTACGGTTTGCGCGAACGCCAGGGGCGCAATCATCGCGCAAGCAAAACTAACAATGATTCGTTTCATAAGTTCCTTTCATTCAATTGATTTCCGTAGCTGTTTCGCGGGGCGCACTTCTTTCGGATGCCTCCAAATACCTGCAGCAAAAAGTCGCAGGATTCACAGGAACCCTGCGACTTTATATTTGCGAACTGATTTTCCCTTTAATCCTCGACGATCACTCGCTCAACCGTACGACTTTCAGTCGGGCCCGTGTAATAAACACGTACCTTTTGACCAGCTCGCAGCGGGGCGGTCACCACTTTGCCGGCGCCGTCAACAATTCGCGCGGCTGTGCCTAGCGCGAAGCTAACAGGTCCCTGCTCGCTTTTGACCACAATGGTCTTGCCCGGCTCATACGTAGTTACCGCGCCGGTGGCGTAAGTTGTGCTTGTAGTCGTTTCACTCGTCGTCGCTGGTTTTGTGCTTGTTGTTGTTTCCTCGGTCGTGGTCGTGCTCGTTTGCGCAAAAGCTAACGGCGCAAACAACGCACAGACCAAACTAATGATTGTTCTCTTCACTCTTTTCCCTCCTGTTTATGGTTAGTTTTACCCCACAAGTTCGTGGCTCATGGGTTGAACGGACGCTTAACGTCCGTCGAATGTTTTGACTGATCCATCAGCGCGGTATTCGAATTATTTGCTATTTGTGTCATTGAGCGTGCCTGGCGAATTCATTAACGTAAGATGCCGATGAGCCGCAAAACGCTGACTCGCTGATCCAGTTGTTACGCCCGAAGTTGTGAAGCGGCACGGCCTCACTCCGGAAGAGTTCGAGCGGATCAAAAAAATTCTCGGTCGCGAACCGAACTTTACCGAGCTGGGAATTTTCTCGGTCATGTGGAGCGAGCATTGCTCGTACAAAAATTCGAGGAAAGAGCTGAAGAAATTTCCCACCGCAGGGCCAAACATTCTGGTCAAGGCCGGCGAAGAAAACGCGGGTGTGGTGGATATCGGCGACGGCTGGGCGATCGCGTTCAAGATGGAGAGCCACAATCATCCCAGCGCGATCGAGCCATTCCAAGGCGCTGCCACCGGAGTCGGCGGAATCATTCGCGACATTTTCACCATGGGCGCGCGCCCGGAATTTTGCCTCAACTCGCTCCACTTCGGGCCAATCACAGACAACAATTCGAAATCCGAAATTCGAAATCCGAAGCTGGCGGAGAACCGCCGGCTCTTCACCGGCGTCGTCTCCGGCATCGCGCATTACGGAAATTGCGTGGGCATTCCAACAATCGGCGGCGAAATTTATTTTGATGAAAGTTTCGAGGGAAATCCCCTGATAAATGTTTTTTGCCTCGGCGTATTGCGTCACGAACAACTCGCGCGCGGCACCGCAGAAGGAGCTGGCAATCCCGTTTTTTACGTCGGCGCCGAAACGGGTCGTGACGGTCTCGCGGGCGCAGCTTTTGCGTCGCGCGAGTTAACCGAGCAATCACGCGAGGATCGTCCCGCCGTGCAGGTTGGCGATCCGTTCAAGGAAAAATTATTGCTCGAAGCGTGTCTCGAACTGCTGGCTCGTGATGCAGTGGCGGGAATTCAAGACATGGGCGCGGCCGGCCTGACTTGTTCCACGTGCGAAACGGCCAGCCGCGCCGGAAGCGGAATCGAAATTGATCTGGCGAAAGTTCCAAAGCGCGAGCCGGGCATGACGCCGTATGAAATCATGTTGAGCGAATCGCAGGAACGGATGTTGATCATCGCCAAGCGGGGAAAAGAAAATCTGGTCCGCGAAATTTTCGAGAAATGGGATGTGCCATGCGCAGAGATCGGACACGTGACGGACGACGGCATGATGCGCGTGCGAAATAACGGCGCGATCGCCGCCGAAATCCCAGCGAAACCTCTCGCCGAAGAAGCGCCGCTTTACTCGCGTCGAAGCAAAGCCTGTAGCCGCGTCGTCGCATCACAGAGCTGAACGAGCTACAGAAGATCAATAATCACGAAGCGCTGCGCCAATTGCTGCGCGATCCGACGATCGCGTCAAAGAATTGGGTTTATCGCCAGTATGATCACACCGTGCGCACCGGCACGCTCGTCAAGCCGGGATCAGACGCCGCGGTGTTCTTCGTTCGCTACGCAAACAAAATCCTGGCCGCGACCACCGATTGCAATTCGCTCTATTGCGCGCTCGATCCGCGCGAGGGCGGCAAGATCGCTGTCGCCGAAGCTGCCCGCAATCTCACCTGCTCCGGCGCACGGCCACTGGCCGTGACCGATTGCCTGAATTTCGGCAATCCCTACAAACCGGAAAACTTCTGGCAACTGCGCGAAGCTGTTGAAGGCGTCGCGGAAGCCTGCCGCGCCTTCGGCACACCGGTCACTGGCGGAAACGTTTCTTTGTATAACGAAAGCCCCGCCGGCGTTGTCGATCCGACGCCGACCATCGGGATGGTCGGATTAATTGATGACGAGAAACACATCACCACGCAGTGGTTCAAAGAAGCCGGCGACGTGATCATTCTCGTCGGCCGTAGCATCGGGATTCCAGGCCGCAGATCGGCAAGATGCCGATGCCACGACGTTCTTGGCGGATCTCGTTATCTGAAAGTTTGTCACGGCCTGAAAATTGGTCCGCCGCCGCATGTCGATCTTGCGCACGAGATCAAAGTTCAAAACGCCGTTCGCGATTTGATCCGCGAAGGTTTAGTGAAAAGCGCGCACGATTGTTCCGAAGGCGGACTCGCCGTTGCTCTGGCGGAATGTTGCTTTCATCCGGAAAAACTTTTCGGCGCAGAGATCAATTGTAGCCGTCGCCCTGTGGGCGACGCAGAGCGGACGTCTCAAACACAGCAGCACGCGCTTCGCACAGCGAAGCGGCTACAGTTTTGTTCAACGAGTCGCAGTCGCGCATTGTGATTTCCGTAGCGCCAACTGATTTGGAAAAGACGATATCGATCTTGCGACGAGAGCGGCTGTTTCGTTTGAGCAGCTGGGAAAAGTCAGCACGGGAGAACTTTGCATCCGACTAAACAAAGAAACTTTTCGCTGGCAGATTACCGATCTTTACGACGATTGGTGGAATGCAATTCGTCGTGCGGTTGAAGACGAAGCGGAAAGAATTCCGAGCTTGTGAAGCGAATCGCCTGTCATTCCGAGCGAAGTCGAGGAATCCCGTTGCACTATCTTGAGATAATTCCGCGGGGTCCCTCGGCTCTGCTGCGCTCCGCTCGGGATGACTAGCGGTTGATCGCAGCACAATTTGATGGATTATCTATTGTGATTGCGCCCCTGGACAAATTCGACATCGACGAGGCCCCGGATTCCGCTGTCGCTGCCGCAGCACGAGTGCGGACTTTTCGGTGTGTTCGGCCATCCAAAGGCGGCGGTGCTGAGTTACTACGGATTGTTTGCGCTACAGCATCGCGGCCAGGAGAGCGCTGGAATTGTGACGAGCAACGGGCCAGGCACGAACTTTCTGTTTCACAAAGACATGGGCCTTGTGTCGCAGGTGTTCGGGCAGGAAGAATTGGCGAAGCTTAAAGGGACACGCGCGATCGGGCACACGCGCTATTCAACGACCGGGACGAGCACGATCAAAAATGCGCAACCCTTCGTGGTGGATTGTGTGCGCGGCCAAATGGCCATCGCGCACAATGGCAATCTGATTAACGCCGATGTTTTGAGGGACGAACTGGAGCGCAAAGGCTCGATTTTCCAAACGACCGCCGATAGCGAGATCATTTTGCATTTGCTCGCGCAGCCATCGGACAATGGCGCCAACGTGCTCGCTGCGTTGCGTCGGATTCAGGGCGCGTTCTCGCTGCTGATCATGAGCGAACGGGAGTTGATCGCGGTGCGCGACCCGTTTGGCTGGCGGCCGCTCGCGCTTGGCAGACTCGACGGCGCTTACATCGTCGCGTCCGAAACCTGCGCGTTCGATCTCATCCACGCGGAGTTCATTCGCGAAATTGAACCCGGCGAAGTGCTGATCATCGACGAAAACGGATTGCGCTCGGAACGGCCATTCCCAGAGGAACGTCCGGCGTTTTGCATGTTCGAATACGTTTATTTCGCGCGTCCGGACAGCATGATCGGCGGGGTGAACGTGGGAAAGGTGCGAATGGAAATGGGACGCGAGCTGGCGAGAAAATTCCCCGTCGAAGCCGACATCGTCGTGCCGGTGCCAGACTCCGGAAATTACGCTGCGCTCGGTTTCGCGCAGGAACTAAAGATTCCTTACGCCCACGCCTTTGTCCGCAATCACTATATCGGCCGCACATTTTTGCAGCCGAGCCAGCTGATCCGCGATTTCGACGTGCGCGTGAAGTTGAATTTGATCAAGGAAATGGTGGCCGGAAAACGCGTGGTGGTTCTGGACGACTCGATCGTGCGCGGCACCACGGCGCGGGCGCGCGTCGTGAACTTGCGCGAGGCTGGCGCGAAAGAAGTCCACATGCGGGTGAGTTGTCCGCCGCATCGGTTTCGCCTGTCACTACGGAATTGATTTTCCTGATCCGGAAAAATTGATCGCAAATCAGATGTCGATGGAAGACATCTGCAAATATCTTGGTGTAGACAGCCTGGGCTATCTCGATGTGGAGGGCATGGTGCGCGCCACCGGGAAGACCATTGAATAGCTTTTGTCTTGCTTGTTTTAACGGCGATTATCCCCTGCCCGTCGATCCCGCGCTGGACAAGTTCATCATGGAAAAACGCGAGCAACGCGCCAAAGCCCTCGCCGATCAGGAAGCGCATCCGACGTTGTTCGCGGATTTGAAGTAATAGCTTGTCATTTCGAGCGAAGCGCAGCGGAGTCGAGAATGGAGCGATTGGGCAAACCGCGACATAGACGGGAAGGCCGGAGGCTGAGCGAACGGGAGTGAGCGAATCAAATCTCTTGCCATCTGGATCTAAAAACAGAGATTCCTCGACTTCGCTCGGAATGACAAAGAAAACAAAAAGCGTACGCGCGCGTGGGCGTTGATGTTGGTCTTGGCAATCGTCGAAAACGCGAAACTCAGTCGCTGGTCACGATCTCCTTCGGCGCAAGGGAGGCGACGATTTCTTGGGCAAGCTGTAGACACCAATTTCACGAATTCACACTAATTGATCAGTCTATTCGTGATAATTCGTGCAATTCGTGTCTCGTGACGATTTCGTGTCTTCATGGCTGCTTTTCCTCACAGAGTTTCTGAAAAGCGGGATCGGCGCGCAAAGAGTCCCAGTACGGATCGAGCCTAAGAAGGGCCGGCGTAATGGGCGTGTAGTAAATCAAGCTGTCATAGGGCGTTTGTAACAGCTGGCTGAGAATCGAGATGGTGCGGCTCTTCTCGCCGGCGATCATCTGAATGAGTGCCAAGTTTTCTTCGAAGCCGGGGCCGAAAACTGCATCTTTAGCACGTGGCATAAGCGTGATCGCACGCTCCGCTGCCTGCAAAGCCATATCCTTCTCTCCCATCACGGCATAAGCTTCAGACAGAGGTGGCGCAACGCGGTAGTTGTTTGGTTGATCCTTGTAGAGCTGCTCCAGCGTGTTCCTCGCCTGTTCAGCGGTAAGCTTTGCGCCAGCCAAATCGCCAGCAAGCCGCTGCGTCAAGGCAAGGTCCACTTCAGTCTCGGCTTTCTCATACTGAGAATCAAAATGGAATTGAGCCAGTCGGGCTTGCAGTAATCGAATGGCCTCATCGTAATTTCGTTCAAATCTCAACTGAATGATCTTAATGTTGAACGCCGGACCCGTAGGAGTTTGTGCGTTTACCTCCGTTAACAATTTAGCGGCTTCCTGCAAATTACCCTGGGCTTGGTAAATGCCGGCCTTTACTACCACCGCATCCGGATCATTTGGCGTAATGTCCCACGCTCGATTAAAGAGCTTTAGCGCCGCCGGAAATTGTCGCAGCATGTCGTAAGTGCCTGCCGCTTGGTTGAGTAACTCCACATTGCGCGGGTCCAGGCTGAGGGCTCGCTCGAAGTTGTCAACGCTTTCATCCCAGTGTCCCTCGCGTTCTGCGATTAAGGCGAGGGCAAGCGGGGCCTCGCTACTGCTTGGCAACAGCTTGCTCACTCGAGCGAAGGTAGTTTTGGAGGCTGGGTAATCACGCAATACCCAGTATTGATAGTAGCCTAGGGCCAGCAGAGTCTCAGACGAGTCCGGCGCCAGTTTCTGCGCATTCTCCAAAGCACGTTTCGCTGCATCACCCCGAGCGGCAGAATTTGTCTCGACGGAGTGGGAAAAGTAGAGATGCGCGTTCAAACGAGAAAGCCGTGACCAGGCGCTCGCAAAATTGGGGTCAAGCTCTGCCGCCCGCTGATAACAATCGACGGCTTTCCGCCAAAGGTCGGGGTAAGTGTAGCGGTAGCTGCGTGCTTCAAATGCCAGGCCGCGGAGATATGCATCGTAAGCCTCTGGATTCTTTGTTGGTTTAACCGCTAAGGCGTGCTCTTCGCGACCGCTGAGCCTGGCCTGCAACGACTCCGCTACCCTCTTGGCGATTTCGCTCTCGACGCCAAGAACGTCGGTCAACTTTCGATCGTAGGTCTCTGCCCAGAGGTGGGAATCGGTTTGCGCGTTAATTAACTGCACATTGACCCTCACCTGATCAGCTGCTTTTTGCACGCTACCCTCAAGGATGTTCGCTACGCCAAGCTGCTTTACGATCTGAGAGAGATTGCGGGGTTTGCTCTGATATTGCTGCGTAGAAGTGCGCGAGATTACTTTTAAATCTGCAATGCCAGCCAGCCGTGTCAGGATTTCTTCCTGAATACCGTCAGCGAAGTAGGCGTTATTCGCATCGTTGCTGAGGTTTTCAAACGGAAGGACTGCTACGCTTTTTGGAATTATCACTGCGGGTCGGCGGTTCCAAACGGTAAAGCTCACACTCGCTGCGAGAGCGATTAGCAACGCGGCTAGCACGGCTGTGGTTGGATTGCGTCTGACCCATTTGCGCCCCTGTGCGACAAATCCACTTCGCTTTGCCTGGATTGGCTGATGCTTCAGCCAGCGTTCCAAATCTTCCGCCAACGCGGCGGCCGAGGCATAACGCGCGGCCGGTTCTTTCGCCAGACATTTCAGACAGATCGTCTCCAAGTCGCGCGGAACGTGTTGATTCGTCAGGCGGGGAGGCTTCGGTGATTCCTTCTCGACGCGGTGCAGCACTTCCATCGGCGTGTCGCCGGCAAAGGGCGGATGACCCGTAAGCAGGTGGTAAAGAATCGCGCCGAGACTGTACACATCCGCCGGAGCAGTGACGCCGCGCGAGTCGGTCGCCTGTTCCGGCGCCATGTAGTATGGCGTGCCGAGAATCGCGAGGGTTTGAGTGAGATCGCACTCCCGCTGCAACCATTTCGCGAGTCCGAAATCGCTCACGTACGGTTTGCCGGCGGAATCAAAGAGCACATTTCCCGGTTTCAAATCACGATGAAGGATTCCGTGCTCGTGGGCGAAAGCGACCGCACGCGCCAACTTCGCAATCAGCGCTGCGGCTTCGCGCGCCTTGTCACGGTATTTGTCGATCTTTGCTGAGAGCGTGCCGCCTTCGGCAAACTTCATGCTGTAAAACGGCGCGCCATCAGCCTCGCCAACGGCGTAAATGGGCAAAATGTTTTCGTGATCGAGACTCGCAGCGGCTTCCGCTTCCGCCCGAAAACGATTCACCGCGCCGGGAGAATTGAGATGCGCCGGCAAAATCATTTTTAGCGCGACGATCCGCGACGGCGCGCGCTGTTTGCGCGCGATAAACAATGCCCATTCCACCCCGAGCCACTTCGTTTAACAGCTCGTAATCGTCGATGCGACTTGCCGGTAGCGCTTTCGCTTTGCGTCTCGAGAACGGTGTTCAGCAAACAGCCGACACAAAAACCGCTAGGCATGTCGAAATCCACGGACGAGCCGCAGGTCTCGCAAAATTTTTTGGCTACGAGGCGTTCCATTTGGTCAGGCCGCTTGTCCTTGGCCGATGCGCGCAAAGACGCCGCGCAATTGGCGCAGCTCGTCATCGACTTCGTGAGGAGCGCCGACGGTCTCCATTACCTCGCGCCGGACCGCGCTGGCGAATTGCCGGCGCAGCCGATGAATGTGCGTTTTCACCGCGCCGACCCCGATGTTGAGCCGGTCAGCCGCATCCTGATAACTGAGATCCGGTTTGGTTCCCTCCAGGAAAGGCGAGAGCGTTTCAAAGAGAGCACCCTTACCGTCTGCGACACATTCCGACCGAACACTCTCCAATGCGCGCTCCAGCATCACGCCCGTCCACCGAGCATCGAGAATCTCGTCAGGCGAGGCTTCACCGCACGCGCGTAAGTGATGCAGTTCCTCGGATTCAAGTTCGTCTGTAGAAATCAATTGCGCTCCTCCGCCGCGTTTCAACGTCCGCCGACGCGTGTGTTCGTCGGCCAGACAAAGTTTCAGCGCGCCGAGCAGAAAGCTGCGGAAACGTCCCCGCTGCTTCGAAGCGCGGCGAAGCGTATCGTTTTCGAGCAAGTGTTGAAAAAACGCCTGAGTCAAATCTTCCGCATCGTGTTTGGCGTATCCACTGCGGCGCAGGTAGGCGTAAATCGGTCGCCAGTAAATCCGGCACAGTTTGGCCATTCCATCGTGCGCGCGCGCCGGGGTGGTTGCTCCGGCGGCGATGACGATGCTCCATGTTGTGTCGGTAAAACGTTCGTCCGTTGCGTTGGACGCAGACAGCAGCGCCATCTCCGCATGTTACGCATAAAGGCGCTCTCATGGCAAGCTTGTCCATTTGTGAATACGGCCGAAACCGCAGACGCTGTTCGGGGTGGCGCGGATGGAACGCGCCAAACCCCGTAGTCGTTCTAAGACCAGCTCTTTGAATAGTCGTCGAGCTTTTACTATGGCAGCCGTGTCGCCGTTCCCACACCTAGGCCGGTGCCGTCGCCGGGACCTCCCCCAGTCTGGGTGATCCAAAGCTGCTGTGCACCCGGCCCGATGTACATGTTAAAGCTTGGACCGCCGAGGCCGCCGAATAACAGCGTGCCCGTGCAGTTCGAGTTCACGGTATAGGTTCCTTCCGATCCGCTGACGTCGAAAACGATTGTGCCCCCAATGTTCACCGTGCCGAAGGGGACGGTGACCGTACCATTTCCGTTGAACTGGAGGCCTTGCAAAAGGGCTTTCGGTACCGGGTTCCCACCGAAGTTTTGGTACCCGTCGAAGGTCCACAGATACAAGCCACGTAGCTACTGCGCATGGCAATTTGCCCGTCGGGTGCCGCCTGCGCGGTAGAGGATGTGCCCAGCGCCATTGCAGCGAGCAGGCATACCAACGCACAGGCGAAGGACAGGAAGCCCATTATCATCTTCGTTAATTTTGTCTTCATAGTTGTTGTTTCTTTCTGTTTAAGTTTTGTTGTTTTGGCCTTCATTTGGCTTCTCGTCATTGAGGAGTCATTTCGGGCCGTTCATATCTCTTCTCTCCAGATTGCTGCGAAAAAGTTTCAGGATTTTTTGCTCGAGGATAAAAATTTGGGACGTCCGCGCGGGCTCGATTTGAGTCCGTGATCGCGCCCCCAATGCCGGGTCGCAGCTGTAGGGCGTCCGCCGCGGCGGACGCCAATCGAGGGTACTTACTGATTGTTGACGACGCTTGTGCTGATGAAACGAAAAGTTCCCACAGCCTCACGGGCGAGGCGCTCGCGTTGGGCGTGGCCTCGGCGTGGGTGCACATCTTCCGGTGCATGGGGTGGGCGTCGGTGTTGGTGTAGGTGATGCTGTAGAAGTGGGTGTTGCTGTAGGTGTGAGTGCTGTTGGCGTAGCCGTAGGCGTGTGATCGCTGTCGGTGTGGCGTAGCTGTGGCGTCGGTGTTGGCGTTGAGCCCCGCGCAGTATCTGCCGCCAGTGTTCAGAAGGTGGAAGTTGCCATCGTGATACGTGTCCTGCCCCAGACGATCATTTCGCACCAGTCCACACGGCTGTGTGAGCGATCTCGCGCTGGGCGCGTTGTCGTTGCTGGTGGCTGTCCAACTATCGGTAGAGGGTCATATCTACCGCCGGTGTTAAAGGGTTGAATAAGTTGGTTCCGCCCCAGACGATCATCTCAATGCCGGTCCAGACGGCGGTCTGAGCGAACCGGCCTTCAGGCGCGTTGGCCGTGCTCGTTGCTGTCCAACTGTCGGTGCCAGGATTATATTTCCCGCCGGTATTCAACTCGCCCGCCAGTCAATTCCGCCCCAGACGATCATTTCCATGTCACTGTCGGCCCACACCGCGGTGTGGTAAGCTCGCGCAGTGGGCGCGTTAGTCGTGGTCGTTGCTACCCAACTATCTGTGGAGGGATTATATCGCCCGCCGGTGTTAAGAGGTTGCCGAAAAATCCTACTCCACCCCAGACGATCATCTGGCTACCGGTCCACACTGCCGTGTGAGAGTCTCGTGCGGTGGGCGCGTTGGTCGTGCTGGTAGCTGCCCAGCTGTCCGTGTTGGGATTATATCTGCCGCCGGTGTTAAACTCAGTGATGTTAGTAGTTCCGCCCCAGACGATCATTTGGCTGCCGTTCCACACTGCCACGTGAAATTCTCGGCCATCGGGCGCGCCGGTCGTGCTGGTGGCTATCCAGCTATCGGTAATGGGGTCATATCTGCCGCCGGTGTTCGAAAAGCTGCCGTTAAATCCGCCCCAGACGATCATTTCGGCTGCCGGTCCACACTGCCGTGTGAAACCCTCGAGCCAGCGGGCGCATTGGTGGTGCTGATGGCCGTCCAACTGTCGGTGCTGGGATTGTATCTGCCGCCAGTATTCAGAAAGTTGGAGTTGGAACAGTCGGGTCTGCATACATCCGCCCCAGACGATCATTTCACTGCCGGTCCAGACTGCCGTGTGGTGGTGCGCCATCGGGCGCGTTTGTGGTGCTGGTGGCTGTCCATGTGTCATCGATGCAACCAGCGGAGAGTACTCCGATATTGCGGGAAGCGTGTAGTTGGCGTTTAGCGCCGCCATTGTTAGCAGCGCTTGCGTTTCCACTCTCGCCACCGACCATCCAATGGTCTTTTTAGCCACGCGATTCTCGTTAGCTCTACCCGGTCCTCGTTGTTCAACTCCGTGAGCAGACGTTCGGCCAAGACAGCTCTTGCCAAGCACTCCGCGATCACGAACGGATCGTTGCCCAGCGCAGCAAAGAGTTCGCGCAACACCCCGGGCTGTTTGGTATGACTGGCGATCCGCTGCATCTCGGCTTGCAATTGGCCGGGAGTGATCGGCCGTTGCCAGTAATCCTCCAGCGCCTGCGAGTTGCGCAGATAATCTTCCACCTTTTTCTCGATCTGCGCCTGCGACATCACTTTGTCCAGCGGCGGCTTGGAGCCGGCGTTTGCTTTCGGCCAGATGCGGTGCTGCCAATACACTTCTTCAATCGCCCGTTGATACGCGACGCGGTCCGCGAACATCAGCGTTCGGATCGCAGGAGCACCCGCGGACGCGGCGCTCTCTTGTGCATTCGCGCCGACGGTGGTGCTATGCTCTGACGCCAGAACCTTCACAAAATGGTTAGGCAAATTGATCGCTGACGATACTGCGACAATCACGCACGAAATAAGGAGGACGACTGTGGCACCGCGAAGAATGTAAGCGCTGATTTTGCTTTTCGTTTTCATAGATTTACCAAGCTCTCACCATTCTACTCCGGAATCTCTTAACTAATTTTGTCTTCATGATTGTTGTCTCT
This sequence comes from uncultured Verrucomicrobiae bacterium, assembly GCA_963741065.1. Lineage (GTDB taxonomy): Bacteria > Verrucomicrobiota > Verrucomicrobiia > Chthoniobacterales > UBA10450 > Udaeobacter. The sequence continues at coordinate 157,201 of CAVUGV010000022.1, forward strand.
TTCTGTTTAGTTTTTGCTGTTGTGGCCGTCATTTGCTTCTCGTCGTGAGGAGTCATTTCGGGCCGTTCATATCTCTTCTCTCCAGATTTGGGCGAGAAAGTTTCAGGAAATTTTGCTATCGACCGCATCACGACTTCAAAGGAGCCCGCTCAAGCTTGCGGAAAACGATTGGCAACCGGAGCGGTTGCCCTACAACGTAATGTTGTGAAAAAGGCTTACACGCGCGCGGGGGTTGATCTCGATCTTGCAAATCGACTTAAGCGCAAGATTCAGTCAGACGTTAGGCGAACGCATGGGGCGCAGGTGCTGGGCAGGATCGGGGGCTTCGGCGGATTGTTCACAGCGCATTTCCGCAGAATGCGCGAGCCGGTTCTTGGTCGCAAGCATCGATGGGGTTGGAACGAAATTGAAGATCGCGTTCGCGATGAACAAACACGACACCGTGGGCGCCGATCTGGTGAACCACTGCGTCAACGACATCGCGGTGCTTGGCGCGCGCCCACTTTTCTTTTTGGATTATATCGGCTGCGAGAAACTCGAACCGAAAGTTTTCCGCCAACTGTTGCGCGGACTTTCGCGAGCGTGCCGATCGGCCGGTTGCGCATTGCTCGGTGGCGAGACCGCGCAGATGCCAGGGATGTATCGGAAAAGCGAATACGATCTTGCCGGTTGCATCGTAGGCGTCGTCGATCGAGCGAAGATCATCGACGGCAGCAAAATCCAACCGGGCGACGTCATTCTCGGTCTGCCTTCAAATGGCCTTCATACAAATGGATATTCGCTGGCGCGAAAAATTCTGTTTGAGAAAATGCGGCTGAAACCGAATTCGCCTCTACCCGGATCGACCATCACAGTCGGCGAAGAATTGCTGCGCGTGCACAAAAATTATCAGCCCCTCCTGGCAAAAGTTCCGAGCGGCATGATCAAAGGCCTGGCCCACATCACCGGCGGCGGTCTGATCGACAATCTGCCGCGGATTCTGCCCAACAAATTGCAACGCGGTGATCGAAACGAAAAGCTGGCGGGTCCCCGCATCTTCCAAATCTTGCAGACAAAATGGAAATGTCGATGCTGCAGGAGATGTATCAGGTTTTCAACATGGGCATCGGAATGGTGGCAGTTGTCGGCGGAGCGAAATGCACAACGCGCGAAATCGAGTGCTAAAAGCGAAACAAATTGGCCGCATCGAGCGCGGCTCAGGAAAGGTGCGTTTGAAACTCTGACGTAGGGACAGTCCGCGTTTTTCGCGTGCTTTGCTCTGGGAGCGCAGGCTGCCAGCCTGTCTCGGCAGCCTGCCGAGACCGGGAAAACGCGTCGCCACGCGAATGGCGTACGCAAGATGTTGCCGGCAGCTGCCGAAAGCTTTCGGGTGCTCCCCAGAAATATGCGTGCATTACCCCGGCAAATGTGGCGTCGCGGGATCGCTCACATTCACTGCAACGGGAACCTCCGGCTCTGCTGTTGGCGCAGCGATCTTGCCTTTGCGCATCACCCGCTGCAGACCTGCGCGGTGCGCTGCAACATCAACCAGTTCTGCTACTCGCGATTTTAGCGCGCGTGCTCGCGTCCACAGAAACAGCAAGAACACTCCGTAGGGAACAATAGACCACAGCTCAACATGCGAAATGTTGAGCTGGCGATAGATCAACAGACTTACTGCAATCAAATTAAGGATGATCGTGGTGGTGACGAGCCGGCTGCGAAGCCGAACGCGCGTCAAACATTTCCCGCCGCCGTGGTATTCGGTTACGGTTTGAAGCGCTATGCTCCACCAAAAATTCCCATAGATCTGAATGTCCCACTCGTTCCACCCGCTATCGGTGGAATAGCGCCAGCCTTCCTCATCCAGCAACTGAAAGATGGCCCCCAGCAGATAATGACGGTCCCTGCCCTGTTCGTTCCAAAAAACTCGGCGACTCAGGCTGCCTCCGAAGCGGGCGCGTTCCGGCAAATGTTCGTGCGTCCGAATCACGTTTGCCGGTGTGCGTTTGAAGCGCAGCCAGGTGAAATAGCGAGAAAATCCACGAACGAGCGGCTGGACAAATGCCAGGAGCATCACGAGCAGTCGCGCGTGCACCGTGTCGAATTTCGGTTCGATCTGAGCCCGCACCATGTACGAAAGCGCCACGCACAGGGTGCCGCCGAGCATCAGGTAAGGAACGATGCGCAAGCGCGGGCAGAAAAATTCCCAAACCGAAAAGAAAAGTCGTCAGCGCGAACCATTCAATACTGCTCAGGTACGCGGCTACGTCCGATTGCGGCGCGGGATAAATCGATTGAAAAAATCCTTCCCCAAAAATTCCGTGGTAAATCACCGGGCGGTTAACAAACCAACTGAAGCGCGGCGTCCCGTAGATTTGGCCCCGCCATTTCGCGGTGCCAGTCGGGCCAAAGAAAATCAAATGTTTGAAGCGCAGCAACGATTCCGCTTCGCCGTAACCATCTTGCTGTTTCAAGAAAGCGCGAAGAGTAAAACGTCGGTAGTGCCACACGATTGCAGTTGGACTGAATGCGATGACCCAGCCAGCCTGTTGGATTCGCCAGCAAAAATCGACGTCATCCCCGGCCTTGTGATATTCGGGATCGAAGCCGCCTGCGCTTTCAAATGCCCACCGGTAAAAAGCCATGTTACATCCGGGAATGTGCTCGGCGATTGTGTCAGTAAGCAGAACATGACTTGGTCCGCCAGGTGCCGCGGCAACGCACGCTTGGATCCAATTTTGTGCCGGCGGCGTGATGTTCGGTCCGCCGACTCCGGCATAATCGCCGCTGACAAGCGTGCCGATCAAGTAGTACAGCCAATCGACGTCTGCCATGCAGTCAGAATCGGTGTAGGCGAGCACTTCACCTTTCGCAGCCGCGGCGCCGGTGTTGCGGGCGTGACTCAACCCATGGTTGCTCTGGTGAATGTATCGCACCCGTGGGAACTGCGCCGCAATGTAGCGCTGTGTCGTCGGTCGAACCGTCATCGACCAGAATAACTTCGTACTCGGGATAATTCAGTTTGCCTAACGAATCGAGGCACGCCGCAAGAGTTGTGCCGCCATTGTACGAGCAGACAATGACCGAGACAAATGGCGTCTCGCGGCAATGAACGATGCGGCAAGGCCGAATCGTCGCGCCCCAGTTTCTCTGCAAGCGTGTGGAACGCTTTCTTCGGTTTGCGCTCTCGCGTGACAATGCCAAACGCCCAGTCTGTAATTTCCTCACCGCCGGTGAACCATTCGTCCGTCCATGTGAAAAAAATGGTTCCAGCCAGACCGCATTTTACCACGCTATCCACATGCCAACCGAGCATTTCGGCCTGTTCCTCCTGCGAATGCCGGATGGTGTCCATGCCGAATTCGCCCAGGATAAGGGGATGCTCGCCGGTCAGATTTTGCAGCCGCAGCAGGTAACCCTCGAAATCTTGCTGGTTGTGGAGATAGACATTGAAACAACAAAAATCGGCATTCTGCGGCAGCAGATATTCGGTCGGTGGATAGGTTGCGTAAGAAAAAAGAGCATCCGGATCGATCGCGCGTCCGATCCGAATTAATTCTTCCACGAATTCAATCACCCGGCGCCCGCCGAGCCAACGCGCCATCGTGCTGGAAATTTCGTTGCCGACCAGGTAACCAAAGATTGCAGGATGCCCTGCGTGTGCGCTGACGCCACCGCGGACGGCGTCGGCAATTTGTCTGCGGGTCGACCTTTCACGCAGGAACTCAATATGTTTTTCCCAGGGAAGCGTCACCAGCACGCGCATCCCGGCGGCAGCACAACGATCAAGAAACCAGCGCGGCGGGGCATGATAAATCCGCACAACATTCAGACCGGCCTGGCGCATGAGAGCAAGATCGCCATCGACCTGCTCGGGTTTTCCAAGGTAATCTCCTTCCGCGTCCGGCTTGAAAGGACCGTAGGTAACGCCTTTGACAAAGAACTTTTTATCTCCGTCAAAAAAGAATTTCGCCGCTGGGCGAATTCGGGACTTTGTCATACCTGTCATGTCGAGCGCCATTCTGTCATTCCGAGCGAAGTCGAGGAATCACTTACTTTAGGCAGAAGATTAAGCAGAATAATAAGAGATGTCTCGACTATCGCTCGACAGGACAACTTTCCGCTCGGAATGACAAAGGAGAAATGCAATCGCGATCTCCGGCCGTTGTTCAATTCATTCTCTGTAGGGGAAGCTGTCAGCCTCCCCTACAAACCGGCCAAGGCCTCGCGCACAACCACGCCGGTCCGCTCGATGTCTTGCGGCAGTGTGCGCCGTGGACATGAATCCGGTCTCAAACTGCGACGGCGCGAAATAGACCCCGCGCTTCAAACAAGCATGAAAAAATCGTGTGAACATTTTCAGGTCGCTGCGTTGAGCGCCTGTGAGATCGACAATTGGCCCAGGAGCAAAGAACAAACAAAACAGCGACCCGAGCCGGTGAAACGTAATCGATCTTTGCTTCGCTTTCGCGATCGCGTCCAGCGCGAGCTCTTCAAATTGCGCGCCCGATTCTTCCAGCAATTTCCAGCCGTTGATCCTTTCAAGCTCGCGCAATTGCGCAAGACCAGCCGCCATCGCCAACGGATTGCCGGATAACGTCCCCGCCTGGTAAACCGGACCATCTGGGGAAAGCTGGTCCATGATTTCCGCGCGTCCACCAAATGCGCCGACCGGTAGTCCGCCACCGATTACTTTCCCCAGCGCGGTCAGATCAGGTTTAATTCCGTAAATTTCCTGTGCGCCACCGCGCGCCACACGAAAACCGGAGATTACTTCGTCAAAAATCAGGAGCGCGCCGTTCCTCGTGCATTCCTCACGCAAGACAGACAGAAATTTTTCCCTGGCAAAATAAAGGCCGGCGTTCGCTGGAATCGGCTCGAGGATCACGGCGGCGATTTCGTTTTTGTTTTCCCGAAACGCTTTCCTCAGCAATTCGGGATCGTTGAACGGCAACGAAATTGTCAGATCGACAAACGCTGGTGGCACACCGGCACTGCTCGGCTGGCCGTGCGTGAGCGCGCCACTCCCCGTCTTTACCAGAAGCGCATCCACGTGCCCGTGATAACAACCGTCGAACTTGATGATCTTGTCGCGTCGCGTGAACGCGCGAGCGAGACGGATGCATGACATCGTTGCTTCCGTGCCACTGTTGACCATCCGCACTTTTTCGATCGACGGCATCCAGCCGCAGATCAACTCCGCCATCTCGACCTCCAGCGGATTCGGAATTCCAAAGCTTAATCCGCGCGTCGCAGCCTCGCGCACCGCATCGACAACGACTTTCGGCGCATGACCGAGAATCGCCGGTCCCCAGCTCCCAACGTAATCGACGTATTCCTTTCCATCGACATCCCAAATCTTCGCGCCCTCCGCGCGCGCTACAAAAAACGGAGCACCATCCACGTTGCGAAATGCGCGGACGGGCGAGTTGACGCCGCCCGGGATGCGTTTTCGGGCAGCAGCAAACAATTCGGAAGAACTCGTCACGCCTTCACGATAATCGGCTTCGTTGAAGCGTTAAAGCGCTGAAGCGTTGAACCGCGAGAATTTGTAGAAGCGTTCGCCGCAGCGAACGCCTATGTATCTACGGTCGGCGCTTGATACAAGCGCCGCTACGACGATATTGTCCGCTCTCGCACAAATGGCGGGGTAGCCAAGTGGTAAGGTCGCGGTCTGCAAAACCGCTATTCGCGGGTTCGATTCCCGCCCCCGCCTCCACAACACGCTCGGATTTCGTGACAAGCTAGCTTTTGTTCGACAATTTGGTTCGGTTGATTCGCTCGCCGCCGGCGAGCTCACGCTAGTGGGCTTTCGTCTTTATGTTGCTCGGCTCCCGCCGGCTCCATTCCGGCCCCGTCGGTCTAATAGGTAAAATGGGCCAGAAATCAGCCAGAAAAACTGCCAGAGTCACAGCTAGTCGGATACACTCCCTTGGGTGATGACCTAAGTAAAATCATCTTGACACCCTAAGGAGATGTCTTCAAAACTCGACGTCATTAAACGGATCTGAATCAGGCGCAGGACATTCTCCCCGCTAGGTTCTTCGCCTCTTTCGGACCCTCTAATCACAGAGACAACGCAGCGGGGGAAAGGAAAGGAAGAACCGTATGAATCCACTGATTCAATTTCAAAACGATAATTTCCCTTTGGCGCGAGAGAGGCCAGGATTTTTTTTCATTCCGGTTTCGAGAATTTTTGCAACGCCGGGAAAGATTTTCCTAAGGAAAAGGTAAGAGGCCCAAAATAAGAAAGGACAATTCTGCTATGCTTCATCGCCCTTGTGCTTGCCACCGCTTTCGCCGGGACTCGACTGAATCCCGTTGCCCTTAAGGGCCTAGCAAGAAAGGAAACATATGTCAAAAGAAGCAATCTCGAGCGCGGAACAAAAAGCCGAACGAGTTCGAGAATCTCCTGCAGATTGCTCGATTCTTCCCGCAAACGAAGACTCTCTGTTCTCACGCCAGAACGATTATTGGGTCATTCAGTATCACGGTCACACTGCATTTCTTAAATCCACGCGCGGTCTGGAATGTCTCGCTGTCTTGCTTCGCAATTCAGGACGCGAATTCCATGTAAGGGAATTGCTCGCCCACCCGCTGGACGCATCAACTTTGGCTGCAGCCGCCGTCCATGGGCGGCACGTCATGGGCAGACTCTGCGCCGGCGTCCCAGTGTTGGACGGACAGGCGAAAACAGAATGCAAACGCCGACTCAACGAGCTGCGGCAAGACTTAAACGAAGCCGGGCGATTCAACGATCCCCAGCGGAAGACCGAGGCACAGAACGAGGTACAAGTGATCGCCGACTATCTCGCATCCGCCGTCGGACTTGGGGGCAGGGATCGCAAGACTTGCTCGGACACCGAACGAGCGCGTTCTGCGGTGACAAAATGTATTAGAAAAGCCATCCAAAAAATTGGCGACGCAATCCCATCCCTCGGTTACCACTTAGCTACTAGAATCAAAACTGGATACTTCTGCTCTTACAACCCGCACCCGGATCGTCCCGTCACTTGGAAGTTCTGATCTTTCGGTTTTTCCGCAGTTGTGACGCCGAAAGTCACAGTGTGACGTGAAAAATCACGCCCCCGCCTCTTTCCAGCACGCGTGGGGGGCTCTCTCAAAAATGCGACAACGATCTCCGCGATTTTTCGCCGAAGCGAGAATCACATAACTATCCCGGGCAGGATAGCAGGAGCGCGTGTCAATCGATTCAACCAACGATGTTGCAGCGGCGAAGTCTGGATCAGAGGTGAGAAAACTCCTACCACGCAGGCGAGGCACCTGCGTCTCGAGGCTGATACAGCCCTTATCTCGGCACTGTAGCAGGCGCTTTCTTCGCAGGATGCTGGATCGAATCGTTTCCTATCACGATCAGTTCGCCGTTAAATGGCGGCGCGGCTTTCGCCGGAAAAAGCGGTCGCAAAACCGCAAACGCCTGCGAACTAATCGCGATGGAAACGATCATGATCGCTGCTGCACATCTCATGGTCGGCGCTCTTATCAGATTCCGACAACATGACAAGTAAAATTTTTACCTAGGTGACTCGGGATTCGTTGAAACGTCGCATCGTGCGCGACCGCGCGGCAGCAGAACGCGTGCCGCGCGACATCAGAGAGCGTTACATCGTCCAATTAACTTGGCGAAGCCAGATTCCAGTTTGCGATTTGAGGTTTCCGGATATTTTTCCACGCTGATGCCACAGTTTGCTTATCGTGCCCGCAATTCCCAGGGGGGCCTGGTTGAAGGGGTGCTCGATTGCGCAGATCGAGCAATTGCGATCCGGCAAATTGAATCGCAACACTGCATTCCGGTTCGGATCGAAATGCTTGGCGCTGAACCGAAGGTCGTAGCGACGGGCGCCGCGCAACCTGAAGCTCCCACGCGCAACCTAAAAATTCCGCACGGTCAGTTGCTCATTTTCACCGAGCAGCTGGCCCATTTGCTGCAAGCGGGGATGACGCTCGACGAAGCATTGTCGATTCTGGAAAAACGTTTGAAACAGCCGCGCGTCCAGCAAATGACGCATTCGTTGCACCAGGCGCTTGATCGATGGTCGGAGTTTTTCGCAAGCGTTGAGTGAGATGCCGCGAATTTTCGAGCCGCTCTATGTGAATTTGGTGGCTGCAGGCGAGGCGAGCGGTGCGCTGCCGCAAATTCTGCTTGCGGCTGGTCAAGCATTTGATGCAGGCAAAAGAACTGCGAGATCGCGTGCAACAGGCGTTGATTTATCCGGCATTTCTCGCGTTGGCTGGCGCAGTGCTCGTTACAATTTTTATCACGTTCATGGTGCCGCAGTTGAGCGGGTTTATGGCGCAAACTGGCGGCGCGCTTCCATTACCTACACGGATTCTGCTGCAAATTCATCATGCGATCACAGGCTATTGGTGGGTCGGCGTCTGGCAGTGATTGGCGTAATCATTGGTTTCCGCGCCTTTGTGCGCAGCTGAGGAAGGACGCATCGCATGGGATCGTTTTCGCCTGCTGATTCCCGGATACGGCGGAGTCATTCGCCACCGTTATTACGCGCAGTTCTCGCGCACACTGGGAACTCTGATGGAAAACGGAGTTCCCCTGCTTCGCGCACTGGATCTGGTAACTGAAATTGCTGGCAACCGTTTTCTCGAACTTAAGCTTGGCGAGGTGCGGCGGGCAGTGATCGATGGCGCGACGCTCTCCGCCGCTTTGCAAGAGCAAAAATTGTTTCCAGATTTGTTTACCGACATGATGTCAGTAGGAGAACAGACGGGACATTTCGCCGAGACGATGCAAGCCATCGCCGACGTTTATGAGCGCGAACTTGACCGGAGCGTTGGCGTAATCTCGCAATTGATTCCGCCGGTAATCATCGTGATAATTGCCGTTTTGGTTGGCTTGGTTGTTTTCAGTATTCTATCGGCGGTATTTGAGATGACACATAGTTTGCAATTCAGGCCGCATTGAAAACTGAAGCTTGCAAAGCAGGTTGTTTGCGAATAATCTCGCGAACCCCAATGCTAGCTCGCGTTGTTCTTGCGATCTTCTTCGCTGCGGTTTCCAGCGTATATGCGCAGGAAGCTTTGAGCGACGCCCTGCCTTCTCCCGCTGAAATAATCGCGCAGCCGTTCCCAGAAAGCGCCTGGCTTGATCTGCGCCAAACTGCGCCTCGCAATTCGAAAACGCAAAACGCGCCGGCATGGGTGGAAGCACTTACTCTTTTGCCAGGCCAGACGACCGAAGGCGGTGGGATGTCCAAGAGCATCTTTCGCATTCGCGTGACGCAACCCGGTCCCGGATTATCGAAGTTCTCTTTTTCCGATTGTTCTTCGACGATAAACCCAATCAGCAGCCTGAGTTGATCGCGTGGGATGAATCTGGCACGCATATTTTGCGCTCAGGCACTCTCGGTGCAGGAATGAATCTGCCGAGTTCAGATTCCGTCATCATCCCGATGACCGGCGCTTCTGCTATCGATATCGAGGTCCCCGGCGATGGAAAAACGATCCGTGGAGCTATATCTCGATTGGATGACAACCAGCGAGGTAGTGCATCCGGTGAACGTCGAGCATCGTGATATAATTCCGGAGCCGTTCTCGTTAGTGCCCACGTTCCACGCGGCCCCAGAAGATGTTGAAAATTTTGGAACCGTCACGGCAACTCTCGCAGCCGATCCGATCCGAGTTGATGGACAGACCCAGGAAAGCGCCGCGTTTCAATTCCCAATTGAAGCGCAACCGCTGACGGCGCTATTGACTTTCGAAATCGCCAATCCTCGCATCGATTCTCCGCCGGAAGTTTATCTCAACGGCCAGGATATCGGGGCAGTTTCTCTGACCTTGCCGGACCTGGCTGACCCAGGTTATCGCGGCGAAGTCGAACCGCTGAGCCCGCAAATGCATTTCCATTATACCGGGTGGCTGCGCGCCCAGAAAATTGTGCCGGCCACAATCTTAAAAGTGGGCACGAATGATCTGGTCGTTGTTAACGGAGCTGACGAGCGGATCTTCCGCGATCCGCGCAACACAGATCCAATTAAAGTATATTTGGGATAAGTCGGATTATCTTCTGCACACGGTCCACTAGCAATTCTCGAAGACTCGCGTAGTGTAGTCGCGCACAGGACAGAGGGACACTCCTTTATTTGAGATGAGAACAACAAGAAAACAACAGGGCTTCACGCTACTGGAGATCATGCTCGTGGTGAGCATCATCGTGATCATTCTGGGAGTAGCGATTTCAAAACTCGGCAATACGACGGCCATTGCCAAAACCATGCGCGTTCAAGCCGACGTTCAGGCGATCAAGACGCAGTTGCAACTCTACGAAAGCATGAACGGTTTTTACCCATCAACAGAACAGGGTTTGCAGGCGCTGGTAAGCCAACCGCAGAGTGACCCGCGGCCTACTCGCTGGTATCAGTTGTTCAAGGAGATGCCCAAAGATCCCTGGGGCAGCGATTATATTTATCGCTACCCTGGTCTGAAAAACCCAGGCGGCTACGATTTGTATTCGGCAGGGGCCGATCGGCAGCCGGACACTGGAGACGACGATTGGGGCCAATGATAGCCGTCGCGAAGCGATCTCCGCAACTTACTGCTTAGCGGCTGCCGCAGCTGGCGGCGCTGATTAGGCACCTTCGCCTGCACTTCCGGGGTTCCGCTGAATCAAACCGCGCGCATGAGGCCGAGCGGCGTCTCGAGACGGAATCAACTGCTGCACTTCCGCCGGCACCCCGGGAGGTAAATTCTGTAGGGCCGGGTTAGGAACATTGGCCATCCGGTTAGGCATCGCAGGCATGGGGGGCGGTGGCAACGGTTTGGAAGCAAGACCTGCATTCGGCCCGGACTGTGACAGAAGCGCCTGATTAAACGTGAGGGTCGCAAAATTTCCGTCCTTGCTAATTGTCACCTTGGTCGCCCCTACCTTGTCCGACCATTCGATGCTGGTGATGGTGTAGCCGTCCACAGGTTCCTTGGTGGTAAGGTATTTCTTGAAGTTGTGATCCGAACTGGAAGCGAGCGTCACCATATCGCCGTCGGGCGAACGCGCCGCGTTAGCGATGTAAAGGTCTTTTGCAAAATCGGGCGTAGCCGCAGGCGCCGCCACCTCCGTCGCGACTGCGAATGGTGAATGATCCACCATCTTTGAGTAGCGATCGAAGTTAAACCGCGGCGGCAGCACTTCCTCGGCCTGAATGTGGATCGCTCCGAGCAGAGCGAGAATGAGTATTAGCGTCACGGAATGTTTCATAAGCTTGCTGGTATTATTACTTCGTTTGTTGCGCCGGCGCAAACCACCGGGCGATTTTAAGTTTGCCGCGCATCATTGCGGGATCGCTCCCATCGATGGCCAGATTAACATTTTCGAACACGATAAAAGCGTCGGGCCGTTGCACGTCGTAAAGGAAATGCACCAATGGCGGCCACGGGCTTTTAGTTTCAATGGAGGCAAAAACCGTCTGGTGATACGGCGTGGTCTCCCCGGGGCCGATCTGGGGATTCTCGACCAGAATGTTATATTTTTCGGCCACCTCCTTCAATTGATCAAGCAAGGCGGAGGCTTCCGCTGGATTCTTGAGAGTAGGTTGATGTTGCCGCATCCATTCGTCGCGTTTCATCCAGAGATCGCGTTCTTTCACGTAGAGAGCTTGCTCAGCCAACGTTGCCTTGCGCGTTGCCAGCTCCTTGCGGGCGACACCGAGTACGCCGAAGATCCAGCTTAAGATCCAAAGATTGAGCAGCACGACCACGATCCCGGCCACGATCAATGAGAGCAGGCGCTCGCGTGGATTCATTCGTTGGTACCACGCCGGGATCATCTTGGTTTTCCCTCCACTCGAAACTGCGCGTGGTTATTCGGCAAAATACGAGGCGCGGCCATGTCAAATTGGAAAGCCCGCAACTCTGGATTCTTTTTTATTTTGTCGATGAATTCGTAAGCAAGAGCAGCCGTATTTGCTTCGCCATCCACGGAAATCTGCCGTGCCGACTGGTTGTACGCTGTAATGCGCACGTCGGCGGAGGGCAGGCTTTCGAAGAGGTCCTCCAGCATTTCGACCGGGTAATAATGCCCGTCAATCGCCGGTGCGAGCGCTTTCCACTTTGCTTCTGTCGCGCGCACAAACTCGGTTCCGGGCGCGTCGCGCCTAATACGCCGGTCAAGCCATCCTATTTGAAACCGCATTACGCCAAGATACAGCAGCAAGAGAAAGAGAAGCGCGCCATAAGCGCCACCTGCCCAAAGGAGTCGTTTCTTCCATTCTGCCTGCCTCACTAAGTGCAAGCGACGGCGTCGCCAGTTTTCCGGCAGAAGGTTGAGCTTAACCGGTGCTGGCGGAAGCTCGATGCCAACTATTTCGGTGGGGCTGGAAAGAATTCCCTGTACGGTGTCGCGCAGTTCGTAGCAGGTCTCATCCAGCAACACATTCGGAGAGGAGGCATCTATTCCCTGTAGCTCGGCGCTCAATCGCAACTGTGGCAGTTCCAGTTGCAGCTGGTCGCCATTACTGCCTTCAAACACCCGGGCAAGACTCAGCTTGCCGTTCTCTGTCATGGCGTAAACGAGCGTCTCGCCCTCCGGATAAATCAGAACAGCATTTCCCTTGGGAGCATGGGTGCTCGCGCGCTGCGCGGCATAGACGGTGATTTGCCGGGGAATGTAACCGCGCTCCAACAATGGCGAAGCCATGTCTTTAAGTTGTTCGTTTCTGATTGCGACGGCTGAAACCACGCTCTCGTTCTCGTTTTGCTCGATGAGTTCAAAATCGGTTGTCACTTCATCCGCCGCGAACGGCAGCAGTTTCTCGATCTGGATACGAATCATTTCAGGAAACTCAGCCGGATCGACGCTCGGCAGGCGAAATCGTTGGGCCAACACAGCCGAGACAGGCAAGCCCAGTACAAAATCGTCAGTCGCAGCTAGCAGCGGCACTGCCTCGTCCAGCGTTTGCAGCTTGCGCACATTCCACGAGCCGTTCTGCCCAGCTTTGGCCGCAGCAGTTTCGCGCACCGATGAGGGCTCAGCCGAGCGGATAAAATTCCAGCCATGCGCTGTTGGAATTATGAAAATAGATGGCGTTCCGGGCTCGATATCAAAGCTCCTTCCAACTGAATACTTGAGGCCGACCAACTGCGAGCACAGTTGTGCTGCCAGCTGCTGCCCCACCCGACACGACCTGTTTCAACACTATCATTTCTACGGAGCGCGTAACCTCACCTGATTTTCCTACACTCACGATGTGCATGACCGGGCCTTTAAATTGAACCAACGCCTGAATCTGTTGAAATTGCTGTGGATTCAAACCTAACGCAGCTAGAACCTCAGGCGGCACCGATGATCCACCAGTTGTAACGAATTGAAAATCATCATCCGTTCCATCAATTCCGTCGGGCCCCTGCCTTAACTGAAGGAAACGATCAACCCCATCGTCTCCCAAGCCCGGCAACGCGCGCAACACATCGCGCGATGCCGAAGCGAGATCGATCAGTACCACAGTTGCCTACCACGGTGAAATCCTGCTCCCAGCCAGGTTTGGAAGTAAATTCCTCCCAGCCACAGACTTTTTTCAGTTCATCTACAGAAAACAGCTGACCAGCGTGAGGCGGATGATAATTATCGGTCTCGGGACACGCGTTGAGGTGCTGAAGTCCTCTATTTTGCGACACCCAATCGAGCAGAGAATCCATCATGGCGTCGAGGTCGTTTAAGTCTATGCCTTTGAGATTGAGATACCGGCGAAGAATTTGCAGTTTGTTCGGATCTTCACCCTGGGTAAGGAAATTCAAATTCAGCCGACCGCACTCCCCGGTTATCTGTACGTCGTAACTGTCTCCGCCGCCCATTTGCCTGTGCAAGTTTGGCGAGCTCGGCGTGATCTCCCGGCATAAGGCAACGTCGGCGCCTGAAGCTGCCATTGCTTCAGCGGCCAAAACCCGGTTCGCATTGCTGGAAACCACGAGGCGCGAATTGATGCTGAGTGCCCATGCGATCACCATCGCGCTGAGCAAAAATAGCGCCCAAAGTGCTAACAGCAGCGCAGCGCCCGATCTGATTTCAATTTTCAGGAGGCCCTTTCATTGGAAATACGGTGTTCGTCTTAGTGGAATAATTGCTTCCCACGGCACAGCTGAATCGGTGCGTCCCACGGTAATCTTGATAAGCGATGGCAGGCGGCCTCCCGGCCACCGCGGCAACCAATTATTCGCGCCCGGATCGAAATAGCTGATTTCGAGGCTGGTCACATTCTTGATCAAGGGCACCCAACTCTCCTGTGACTCGCCAAGGTCGGAACCTTTTTGCGGTTTTCGTAAAAAACCAAGATCCAGCCGGTCGCCTTTTCCGCTTTCCGGTTGCAACCGCAGCGTAACGTCAAAGTCACCCGCCGCGTAGCGAGTTAGCAATGCCGGTCCCGCGCCACAACTCCACTTTATTACGTCGCGCTCGCGATCGCCCAACTTGAGCGGCTCTCCGATCATGTTCGCACGCAAGGGACTCAGGCTTTGCCATTGGGCCGTGAGCAAATCACGTAACCCGTCATATTGCGCATCCTCAGCAGCTGTACCCGACGAGAGCTGCAGCGCGATCATGTTTGCTTGCACAAAGCGAAAAATCGCCAGCGACATCATTCCCATGATCGTCACCGCCAGCATGATCTCGAGCAATGTGAATCCAGCGATCGTCGAGTGTCGCGCTGGCCGGGCGGATTCGCCAGCCTGTCCGCAGTAGCCTCGGCGAAGGCGGATTCGCCGACTCATTTTCTCATTCGGACCGGTAAACATAAAACTGAATCCGTTTCGACTGCGCGACGCCGGCATGCTGCCATTGGGCAGTCAACGTGACAAGATTGATTCCGCTCAGGACCGTCTTGTCCTCTTCGGTCAGCTCCGCAGGCGCACTTTTCTGGATCAATCTTATTATGCCGTAGTTGCTGTTGATCTTGAATTCCTTCTCTGGGTCCGGCACACCCGGCGCCGCTTGAATTACCGCCATCCGATCGGATAAAATCTGTCGCACGGCGCTTTCCTCCGCGCTGATCGTGCTCGCATTGAGACAATTCTCGACCGCGCGTCCGAGCGCGATCACGCCGACAGCAAAGATCGCCACGCCGAGAAGGACCTCGTAGAGGGCGAATGCGCATCTCAGTCTTGCGCGAAGCTGCATTCGTCTCGCGGGCGCCATTGCAGTATTGGAGTGTTGCAGCGTTGGAGTGTTCGAAATTCCACTACTCCATCTCTCCATCACTCCATTTCTCCGATGCTGCTCACCGTGCTGCATACTGGGTAATCTCCGGCTGCGCAGTGAGGGGCGAATAATTTGCCGTCCATACACCAACGGGGCCCTTGAACTGAACAATCGCTGGTTCGCAGTTTCCCGATGGCCAGAATATCCATTCCGCTGGATGTTTTTCCGCCAATGCTGCGGTCAGCGACAGCCTCAGCACGCTTCCCTTGCCGAGTCGAAATTCCGCCGTGGGCTTGACTTCCTCATCTTCTCCAAAAACTTCCGGACGCAACAGCACATGCCCCTTGCTCCAAACGATCAAGTACAGGCCTGCGCTCCATCACACTTCGCTGCTGCGCCTGGCGCACGAGAGTGTTGAACCCGTCCAGAGATTGCTTCAGCCGCCTGCTTGCGATGACGCCGCTCAAGCTGGGCACCGCTAGCATGAGCAACAACATCAGTATGAAAATGGACAGGGCAATCTCGATTAACGTAAACGCCCGAAAACGTTGCACCGCCGAAGTTACTCGATCGACGCAAAATCACAACCGGGGCCCCGGACAAATCGCGGCGCCCGCAATTCCCGACGGATTAAATGACGCGCCGGCCTGTCCTTCGCAGTAGCAAGCCGCCGCTAAAAAAATGCAACTGATCGGCAGCAGTTAGGTTCTCTCTATGATAAGTTTCCAGCTGAAATGAAGCTTGCTCTGCGCATTAGTGTCGTCGCAGCCGCGCTTTTTGTGATCACGATGCTGGTCTGGCAGGGAGTCGCCGCACACGGTGCGCCTGATCCACTGCGCCCCAACACCAGCCCCACCGTCGCGTTCCTGGATATCGGCGTTCTGGTGTTTCGCGAGGGATTGGAATGCATTCTCGTGTTGGCCGCTATCACCGCCAGTATGACTGGCCCGAAGGGCGTGCATCGCCGGCCGGTCGCTTTAGGTGCGGGCATGGCGTTTGTAGCGACCTTAATCACGTGGTGTGTTGCGGTGCGAATCGTCGGCTCGCTTAGCGACAACATGTCGGCGCTCGATCTCCAAGCCGCGACGGGACTGCTTGCCGTGATTGTTCTGCTGGTGATCATGAATTGGTTTTTCCATAAGATTTATTGGGGCGGCTGGATTCGCGCCCATAATCGCCGACGCAAAGCGCTACTGGAAAATGCGCGCGCCGCTGAGATCTCACAGTCGCGTCTGTGGTGGGGATTGATCCTGCTCGGATTCACCTCCTTGTATCGGGAAGGATTTGAAGTCGTGCTTTTTTTGCAAAGCTATAATCTGAGGTTGGGCGGCGGGGTGGTACTAAAAGGGGCGCTGCTAGGCATGGTGCTGACAGGAATGGTGGCCGTGCTGACCTTTTTCCTCCAGCAGCGGTTGCCGTACCGCAAAATGTTAATCACGACTGGGATTCTCCTGGGAGTCGTGTTGCTCGTTATGGTTGGCGAACAAGCGCAGGAAATGCAACTGGCACATTGGATTTCCACAACGCCCATCGACTCGTTGAAGCCTTACATTCCACCTTGGATGGGTCTCTGGTTCGCAGTGTTCCCAACAGTTGAAACACTCGTTGCGCAGCTGATTGCAGCAGGTATGGTGATTGGCTCCTATTACGCCGCACGGCACTTTGGCGGCGGCTCAGCGGGCGGCACCGCGCTCGAAGCCCACGCGCCCGGAATGGCTGCGATTAACGCTTAACTAATCAGTTCTTCTTGGACGCTGTTGGAGCACGGAGGCTAGTGGCTCACCGCGATTTAGCGCGATTCCAGTTGAACTGAATCGCAAACTTTCCACTTTAGGCGGATGATTACGCCCAATTACGGTTCTCTCAGACTGGTTAGAATCATTTTCGCTCGTTTCTGTTTTCCTTCTCGCCTCTTCTCTTCGATCGGCTCCATCCCCCACCCCAGCGTCGACGGGAGCGATCGATGAAAAGCTGTTCAATGGAATGCGTTGGAGACAGATCGGTCCCTTCCGTGGCGGTCGCGCACTGGCGATCGAAGGTGTCGTCAGGCGAGCCAGACACATATTATTTCGGAGCGGTCGCAGGCGGCGTCTGGAAGACGACAGATGGCGGCGCAAACTGGATTCCGCTTTTCGACAAGCAACCGATTTCTTCGATTGGCGCGATCGCAGTCGCGCCATCGGATCACAATGTGATTTACGCCGGCACGGGCGAAGCGGCCATTCGCGGCAATACCACGTACGGCACCGGAGTCTTCAAATCGATCGACGGCGGAAAAACCTGGGAGAACGTCGGCTTGAAAGATACGCGGCAGATCGGCGCGCTGATTGTCGATCCAAGAAATGAGAATGTGGTCCTCGTGGCGGCGTTAGGTCACGCGTTTGGTCCAAATCAGGAGCGCGGAATTTTTCGCACAACCGACGGCGGCAAAACGTGGACGAAAGTTCTATCGAAAGACGAAAACACTGGCGGGATCGATATCGTTTTCGATCCGCACAATCCGAACATCGTCTTCGCATCGCTTTGGCAGGCGCGACGACAGCCATGGTTTTTCTCCAGCGGCGGCCCGGGCAGCGGACTTTATCGCTCGGAAGATAACGGCGTCACATGGAAACGTCTCGAGGGCAATGGTCTTCCGGGCGGAATCCTGGGCAAGATCGGCATCGCCGTTTCCGGGGCCGATTCCAATCGCGTCTATGCGATCATCGAGGCAAAGGAAGGCGGTCTCTACCGCTCGGATGATGCGGGCCAGCATTGGACCCGCGTGAATGACGATGGACGGTTTCGCCAGCGCGCCTGGTATTTCAGCAAAGTTTATGCTGACCCGAAATCCGCGGACACAGTTTACGTGTTAAACACCGGACTCTTTAAATCGGTCGATGGTGGAAAAACTTTCAATCTGTTGCCCGCGCGTCACGGCGATCATCACGGGCTGTGGATTGATCCGACAAATCCAAACCGCATCGCGAATGCGAGTGACGGCGGCGCCAGCATCTCAACCGACGGCGGCAAAACATGGACAACGCAAAACAACCAGCCGACCGCGCAATTTTACCACGTCGCTGTGGACAACGCGTTCCCTTACCACATTTACGGCGCGCAACAGGACAACTCGAACGTCTGCATCGCGAGCCGCACCGATTGGGGCGCGATCGGACGCGCAAGATTGGTTCGTAGCAGGTGGCGGCGAATGCGGCTTCGTCGTGCCCGACCCGCGCGATTGGCACATCATCTATTCAAACAACGAAGGCTTCATCAACCGCTACGACAAAAATAAAGAGGAAGTGCAGGACGTTAGTCCGGTTCCGCTCGATAATTCCGGGCATGGCGCCGTCGATCTTGTCCATCGTTTTCAATGGGTCTCGCCGCTGATGCTTTCACCGCACAACCCGGACGTGCTCTACACCGCGGGCGAATGCGTTTTCAAATCGACCGATCACGGACAAAGCTGGACACAAATCAGCGGTGATCTCACGCGCAACGACAAATCGAAACAGCAGCCAAGCGGCGGTCCGCTGACGAACGACATCACTTCGGTCGAATATTACGACACGGTCTTTGCGCTCGCGGAATCGCCAGTAAAAAAAGGAACGCATCTGGGCAGGCACAGACGATGGACTCGTTCAGGTTACGACCGATGACGGCCAGCATTGGTCGAACGTCACACCGAAAATGCCGGAGTGGAGCACGGTCGATCTGATCGAACCGTCTCCGCACGACGGCGAACACCGCTTATGTGGCGGTGGATCGGCATAAACTCGACGACTTCAAGCCATACATTTTCAAGACGAGCGATCTGGGAAAGACCTGGAGCTCGATCGTGCACGGAATTCCCGATGGCGCCTACGTGCATGCGGTGCGCGAAGATCCCAAACGTAAAGGGTTGCTCTACGCCGGAACCGAACTCGGCGTCTTCGTTTCGTTCGATGACGGTGCGCATTGGCAGCCGTTGCAATTGAATCTGCCGGTCACACCGATTCACGATCTGGTCGTCAAAGATGACGATCTCGTGGTCGCGACGCACGGGCGTTCGTTTCTGGGTGCTGGATAATTTAACGCCGATTCGCCAGGTGAACGCGCAATCGCCGCCAGCGGACGTCATTCTTTATCAACCGCAGACTGCGTTACGTTTGCATTACCCGGAGGAATTCGACAAGCGCCAGCCCGTCGGCGATAACCCGCCGCCCGGGCGCAATGATTGATTATTATTTCAAGACCGCGCCGAAAGAGGAAGTCTCGCTCGATATTCTCGATGCTTCGGGCAAAGTCGTCAGGCATCTTTCCAGCAAGGAGAAAAAAGAAGGCGAGCAACCGCCTGAATGGCCGGACCGCGTCGAGCGCGTGAAAACGATTCCAGCCAACGAAGGCATGAACCGGTTCGCATGGGATCTGCGTTACGATGACCCGATTCAAATCCCGGGCGCGTTTTATTCCGGGAACGGCCCCAAGGGCCCGCTCGCGTTGCCGGGCGATTATCAAGTGAAACTGACTGTCGGCGGAAAATCGCAGACTGCGCCGCTGCATTTGGTGATCGATCCGCGGACGAAAGGAGCAGGAAGCTGCGGTGCAAAAGCAATTCACGTTATCGACGCAGGTGAAGGATCGGATTTCGCAGCTGCATCAGGCGGTCAACGAAATCCGCGATCTCAGATCGCAGATTCAAACGCTGCACAAACGTTTCAGCGACGATCAACGTCTAAAGCCGGCGCTCGCGGCGGCGGACGATCTCGATCACAAAATGTCCGAAGTCGAGCAGAAGCTCATCCAGGTAAACATGAAAGGCTCGGAAGCGAACCTCGCTTTCCCGAACATGTTGAACGAACGGTTCGACACGTTTAGTCATATCATTGATTACGGGGATGGTGAACCGACCAAACCGCAACTCGACATGTTTCAAACGCTGAGCAGCCAGCTCGACGAGCAATTAAAGAAATGGGCGCAACTCAAGAGTGAAGATGTCCCGAAGGTAAGCGAATTGATCAAACAAGCTAATTTGCCTGCGCTAATCATCACGGAGCCGAAGAAAACCTAATCGTGACGAGTGATTCCGGGGAGCACAGTTGCCAGTCCGCCGCGGGACGGATTGCTGTGCGATGTAGTTCGCGGCAGCTTGCCGCGAACATTTGCAAAGCGCTCGAGCAAGAACCTTCGAAGCGTTCGGCAAGCTGCCGAACGCAACAGGCTAGCAGCCTGTGCTCCCCAGAATGACAAAGATCGACAAGGCCGTCGTGCTCGCAGCCGGGCGCGGCACGCGCATGCGCGAACTGACTGCCGATCTTCCCAAACCAATGATCGAAGTGCGCGGCAAACCAGTTTTGCAGCACATCATCGAAGGACTGCGCGATGCGGGAATACGCGAGTTTCTTATCGTCGTCGGCTACCGCGGCGATACGGTGCGAAATTTTCTAGGCGACGGTCTGCGCTACAATATCGCCATTCAATACACGACACAGACGGTGCAGGATGGAACCGGCCGCGTTGTCGATCTTGCCCGTGATTTCGTCGGAGACTGTCCGTTTGTGTTGAGCTACGGCGATATCCTGGTCGATCCCGCCAACTACAAACGCGTTGCCAATCTTACGGATGACGTCGAAGGAATTATTACTGTGATTCGCGGCGAGGATGTCAGCAAAGGCGGCGCGGTTTTTCTGAACGACCGGATGGAGCTTCTCGACATCCGTGAGAAATCTGACAGGTGGAGCGGCTTGTCCCAAGACGCTGTTCCGTTTTACAACGCCGGTCTTTACACGTTTCGCCCCAGCATTTTCGAATTCACTGCGAAACTGAAACCGTCACCGCGCGGCGAATACGAACTGACTGACGCGATCCGTGATCTCGCGCAGTCCGGCAAAAAAGTGAAAGCGCTCGAGCTGACTGGCGAATGGGCTGACGTGCGTGATCCCGAAGTGTTAGCGCGACTAAATCATCCTGCGTAACACAACCGGGTCATTCCGAGCGGAGCGAGGAACCCCACAGTCGCAGCTTGCATCACACAAAATTATATGCAGCGCTTCTACGTCGAGTGCGTAGCGGCTGACATGCGTGGTCTTTGAAATTTCGAGAGATCCCTCGCTTCGCTCGGGATGACAGCTTTAATGAATTGTCGATCTTAGCGCGTTTATTCAATTATTTCAGCGCGACTGGTTTCTTCGCCTCTTCTACAAGTTTTTCAAAGCGCGCGCGGCCTGGCTAGCGGCAGCAAACCAAAGCGTTACGGCGTGAGGCCGATCGACGTTAGAATGTTCTGAAATCTGGGCTCGTTCCGCAGCGGCTCCCACAGGATTTCAGCTTTAAGCCCGCACAAGTAACCGGAGCGATTCGGAGAAGTTGCGGTCGCCTCAAGCGCAGTCAGAGCCTTTTCTTTTGTCGCCTAGGCCCACGTACACTTTAGCTAGATCAAAAGGTGTGACGTTGTTTCCAGCGGGCATCGTTTCCAATTGCGCGAGAATGCTCAATGCCTTGTCGCCCTTTCCCGCTAACGCGTACGCGTATCCGAGTTCAGACAGAACGTCTGGTCGATCGTGAGAAAGGTTCCGTGCCTTTTCGTATCGGGGATCGATTGCTCAGACTTTCCCTCTTGCAGGTAGGCGCGTCCAAGAACCCAATGAGCCTCAATGAAATCGCGATCCATTTTAAGTGCCGCCTGCAAATACTTTATTGCGTTGTTGGGCTGGTGCGCAGCGACCAATACGGCCGCGACATCGACGTAGATTTGTATGGATGTCGGGTCCAGCTCCAAAGCACGTTTCATTTCCTGGATGCTATCGTCGCGTCGCCCTACACTGAGCAGATACATACTGTACCAATGATGCGCAGTCGCGTAATTGGGATTCCGTTCCAGCGCGCGCTTGAACTCATTTTCAGCGCCCGCCCAATCGAAGTAATAAGAGAAAAGCGCAAAAGCCAAAGTGGCGTGTGGTTCCGCCAGATCGGTATCGATATCGAGCGCTTTTTTCGATGCAACCTCAGCCCTTGGCAATGTCTCATTGAATGGTCGCTTAGTGAAGAAACTCATGATTGCGTAGGCATCAGCCAGAGCGGAATAAGCTTTTGCGTAGCGCGGATCCAAACTGATGGCGCGATCGAAATAACTAATAGCCTTCTCCAGGTCCGCTCCGGTTCGCTTATTCCAAAAATAGCGACCCTTCAGATAACACTGATATGCCTCGGAATTTTCTGTGTAGCGTTTGGCTATCTGGTTCTCTTGTTCTTCTCGCAGATCTGGCCGGATGGCTGTGGCGACGCTGCGAACGAGTTCAATCTCCATTGTCAGGGCGTTGCTCAGCGTGTGATCGAAACTCTCGCCAGACCAGAGCTGGCGTCCGTCCGCGGTCCTAACGAGTTGCACAGATACACGGACGCCCCCTTCAGTTTGTCGAATGCTGCCTTGGACGACGGTCATTGCATCAAGTTGCCGGCCAACATCCCGCGGATCGACTTCTTTCCCTTTGAAGGCGAACGCTGATTCACGCGAGATGACTTTCAATCCTTCAATTTTCGACAGGCCACTGATCAGCGATTCAGTTAGGCCGTCAGTGAGATATTCGTTCTCGGGATTGCCAGTCAGATTTTTCAAGGGGAGAACGGCGATGCTCTTTGGAATTAGGAGGGCGGGTTTACGGTTCCAAACGGTCACGCTTAAACCCACCGCCAGGGCGACCAGCAACGTGACTAGGACCGTCATGGTTGGATTGCGTCGCACCCATTTTCGTCCGCGAGTGAAAACTCCAGCCCGTCGGGCGCGAATTGGCTCGTGCCGCAGCCAATGCTCAAGATCATCGGCCAGCGCTCCGGCGGATTGATAGCGCGCCTTCGGATCGCGCTCCAAACAGCGAGCCACTATTGTCTCCAGATCGCGGTCGAGGGACGGTGCTAGTGAACGCAAACGCGGCGCCGGAGTCGCAGCAGCTTGATGAATAACAGAAAGAACATTCGGACCCACGAACGGTGGCCGGCCAGTAAGGAGGTAAAATAAAATTGCGCCCAGACTGTAAATGTCTGCGGCGCTGGTAAGCTCCGCTGCTCGGCACTCGGTCTGTTCGGGTGCGATGTAACCCGGTGTTCCAAGTGTCTCCAGCGTTCTCGTTAGGTCGCTAGTTTGATCGAGCCATTTTGCCAAACCAAAATCGCTCACCATTGGTTCGCCGTTTTCATCAAGAAGGATGTTTCCCGGTTGAAGATCGCGATGAAGAACTCCTTTGGCATGGGCGTAAGCAATGCCGCGCGCGACCTTTGCCATCAGCCGCACGCACTCGCGAGGCTTGGTTCGTAACGCAGGCGCCGCGGCACGAAGGCTTCCGCCCTTCGCGTATTTCATGCTGAAAAACGGCAGACCCTCCTCATTTTCGCTGACCTCGTAAATGGGAAGAATGTTTGGATGATCGAGGCTGGCGACCGCTTCCGCTTCGCGCCGAAAACGCACCAGCGTCTCGTGTGAATCCACCTGATGAGCGAGGATGCGTTTCACCGCGACGATCCGACGGGAGTGCTGTTGGCGTGCGCGATAAATCACTCCCATGCCGC
This sequence comes from uncultured Verrucomicrobiae bacterium, assembly GCA_963741065.1. GTDB lineage: Bacteria > Verrucomicrobiota > Verrucomicrobiia > Chthoniobacterales > UBA10450 > Udaeobacter. The sequence goes on from CAVUGV010000022.1 coordinate 180,866, forward strand.
CGCGGCCGATTTCCTCCAGGATTTCGTAATGACCAAGGCGCCACTGTTTGTCGGGCACGTCGGCTTCCGTAAGAATGCTTTCGAACATCTCGCGGGAAGCCTCGCCTTTGGCCTCGAGTCCTTCGCGCAGGAAACAGTTAATGCAGGTCCCATGATTGAGCCGCGTTACCGCGCCGCACTGCGGGCATTTCGCCAGATTCTCGATTTCGTCCGCGGCGGAATCAGTAAGCTCGGTCGCTTTCTTCATCAGGCTGCAGCGGCTAGTGCCGCGCACAAATGTCGGATCTCGTCATCCACATCGGCCGGGTTAGCGACCGTGTGAGCAACTTCATCGCGCAGGAGCCATCGATAACGTTGGCGCAGATTGTGTAGTTGTTTTTTCACTACTGTCTCTGCAATGCCTAACGAGACCGCGAGATTGGCATATGAGATATCGGCGTGTTCGGCCGCGAGATAATCGCGCAAGCCCTCAAAAAGCCGAAGACGGCCTTTGCCTTCGCACTCTTCTCGCAAACGCCGGAGCGCCTGCTCCACTACCGTTGCAGCCCAGCGAAGATCGAAAAGCCGCTCGGGTGCAAGCGCATCGAGCGCGTAACCCGAGACTGATAATTGCGAGGGCGCTTCTGCCATCCAGGCATCCCAGGAAACGAATTCAACGGCGCCGCCTCGCTTCAGCGTTCGATTTGTATCCGAAACGTTGTGAAGAAAATTCTGGACTGACTTGAGCAAGAGCGAGCGGAAACGGCCGCGGCTTTGGTCGGCCTGCCGCAGCCAGTTAGTTTTCAGAATCATCACGAAGAAATCCTGCGTGATGTCCTGCGCGTCCTCAGGCGAATAGCCGCGGCGGCAGACGTAGGAAAAAATGGGTCGCCAGTAAGTGCGGCAAAGCTCTGCCAGCGCCTCAGCAGCCTTCTGCTGGTCGCCATCGGCGTTCGCCCCTGCAAGGACGAGACTCCAACGCGTGGTGGTGAACACCTGGGGGTCGGCTTTCGCATTCACCGACAGGAGCGTGATTGTTTTTTACTTCTTCTACAAGCTTAAAAAAACCGATTCGCCGACATTCATTTCACAACAGAAGCGGAGCGTCCGGCGGAGATTTGCAAAAATTCCGGAACTTTGGCTTCCAGTTCCTTTAGAGGATTGTATGAAAACTTATTATTGGTTAAATCAACATCGTTTCCTATCACACCTGCGCCTTGCAACCGCAATGCTCCTCGCCTGCTCTGCTGCGCTATCCATTGCAGCGCCTGAACCTGCACCGCCTAATGCCGACCAGACCTTCACCGGCACGGTCTCGGGAACTATACCTGGGCAGTCGGAGTGGGGCCAGCCGAACGGCGGCTGCGTGGTTACCATTCCGTTACAGAATTCCGGCGAGTCTAATCTCCTGGGACAATTTACCGGGACGGCGATCTTTATGCCCAATCTGTGCGACAACAGCTACACCGGGACTTATGAATTCGTCGCAGCGAATGGGCACGATAGAATCTCCGGCCCCTTTCGAGGCCAGCTTATTCCGACCGCAACCGCTGGGCTGTTTTACAACCTGGAAACGGCGACCATCGCTGGAGGGACCGGACGCTTTAAGCATGCAAGCGGCCAGTTTACCTTGTACGGGTTCATCGACTTCAACACGAGCACCTTCGTTGCTCCATGGTTAGGCATTCTTTCCCCTGACGGTCACTAAATCGCAGCAAAGCGTGTCAACTGGTCGGCGAATCGCAACCAAAGCTGGCTTGCGGTGCGCCGGTCTCAGGAAAAGACGGCGACTGAAGCGGTTGCTCTACAATCAAATAACCGAGCTCAGCGCGTTTGTTCGGCAGCCTCCGCCGGATGTTCTTCGCCGATTTCTTCTTCGATTTCGCGTCGCCATTCGCGGGAGAGCCATGGCCGCAGCACTCCGTAAAGCAAATAGGCAAGAAACAAAACGGCTGGCATCCATTCGTAGTTGAGCACCGTAAAAATCACAACGAGGATGATTACAAGAAAACGCGGGATCGATTTCTTCGTCTTCCAATTAACCGCCTTGAAGCTCGGATACTGAAACCGGCTGAACATCATGAAGGAAAGAAAAAGCAGTAACGGCGGCAAAACGAAGCGCCAGTTGCCGAGGTGATGTTCGCCTTCTGCGAGCCAAAGAAGAAACAACGTGATCGAGGCAATTAGACCGGCGGCAGCGGGGATGGGAAAACCGGTGAAGGTGTTTGCGTGATTGGCTCCATCGTTCTTTGCGCCCACTGAATTGAAACGGGCCAGGCGCAGCGCACCGCAAGCGAGGTAAATGAATGCGATAATCCAGCAGGCGCGCGGAAACTCCTGTAACACGACGCGATAAACCATCAGCGCCGGAGCAAGCCCGAATGAAACAATATCAGCGAGCGAATCGAACTCGCGCCCAAACGGACTTTCGTGCCCGCCCAGTCGCGCAAGGCGCCCATCCAGAAAATCAAAAACGAATGCGCCAAGAACAAACCAGATGGCTTCGTGAAAGCGATCAGATGCAAGATCGGCATTAGTGCTTTGCAAAAGAGCGCCTTCCAAGATTTTGAGCGTGGCGGTAAATCCGCAAAACAGATTGCCCGCTGTCATCAAGTTCGGCAGGAGATAAATTTTAGATGGCTGTTCGTTCATGAGTCGGGCAGCCGCGCGATAATTGTCGAGCCACCGAGGACGTGATCGCCTGTTTTCACGAGGACTTCAGCGTTGAGCGGCAAGTATAATTCTGTTCGTGAACCGAAGCGAATCATTCCAAAGCGCTCACCTTTTTTCAATTCGTCTCCGATTTGCGCCCAGGCTACGATACGTCTCGCAATTGCACCGGTGATCTGGCGCACGACGATCGTGACGCGCGGATTCTCGAAGGCCCAAGTCATCGATTCGTTTTTCTCCGAACAATCCGCACGACGCGCGTCAAGACAGAGTCCAGCTCGATGTTGACGATAAATAACGCGGCCATCGATTGGCGCGCGGTTGGTATGGACGTCGAAGATCGACAAAAAAATTCCGACACGGCGCGTTCTCGTTTTCGAGTACCTGGCTTTCATCCGATTCAATGATGTCCATGACGGTTCCATCAGCGGGAGCCACGATTAGATTCGGATCTGGCGGCGGCGTGCGTTCCGGGTCTCGGAAAAACGCAACAGTAAAAAGAAACAGCAAGAAAAAGAACCACCACAACCATGCGGAAAAGGCCGCCACCGCCACTGCCAGCAGCGCGAAGAACAACAAAACCCACCGTGCTTCCCAGAGTGTTTGGAGGCGCATAAAAGGAGCCTATTTTGGGAGTCCCAAGCAGCGCGGTCAAGACGCCAAAAATCTGCAAACAGGAGCGGCTCCAGCAACCACAATATCATGGGCTTTGGGGCGTACTGACCTCCAATCCCTAGCGGAAATAAACTGCTCGAAGCCATGAGATTATTTGTTGTTTTAAGGCCGTTTTTAGGTATGGTCCTTTTTGTGGGTCGGTTGGCCCGCTTTTATGGCGCAAGTTCAAGAAGAAATTCCGGTCGAAAAAATATCTCGCAGCTCGACCGGAATTGCCGCCACGCAAAAATATGACGCGGCGCAAATCGACAAGTTAGAAGGCCTAGAAGCGGTCCGGAAACGGCCTGGCATGTTCATCGGCGATCCCGATGAGCGCGGGCTGCATCACCTGGTTTACGAAGTCGTCGATAACTCCATTGACGAACATCTCGCGGGATTTTGCACAAAGATCGAAGTGATCGTGCATGTGGATGGATCGATTTCAGTTCGAGACAATGGCCGCGGCATTCCCATCGATATTCACCCCAAATGGAAAATCCCAGCGATTGAACTGGTCTTAACGAATCTGCATGCCGGCGGAAAATTCGGACAGGGCGCTTACAAATATTCCGGCGGACTGCATGGCGTGGGGGCAAAATGCACCAACGCCCTCTCGGAGTGGTTCAAGGCAGAGGTCTCGCGCGACGGCAAAGTCTATCACATGGCTTTCGCCAAGGGCAAAACGACCGACAAGCTCACGGTCATCGGCGAAGTCAAAAGCAAAAAAAGCACGGGGACGCTGATCACGTTTCTGCCTGATCCGACGATCTTCACCATCACCACCGAGTTTAAGTTCGAGCGACTGGCAACGCGCTTGCGCGAACTGGCGTTCCTTAATCCGGGCCTGGAGATCATACTCACAGACGAGCGCAGCGATCCGGCGAAGAAGGAGAAATTTTTCTACAAACATGGCATCGAAGAGTTCGTAAAGCAGCTCGGCGAAAACAAACAAGTCCTGCACCCAAAGCCCATCGTGATTTCGCGGCAGCGCGATGAAGTATTTGTCGATGTCGTGCTGCAATACAATGACAGTTACAACGACCAGATATTGCCGTTTGCGAATTCCATCCCCAATCCGGACGGCGGCACACATTTGACCGGTTTCCGCACGGCGCTGACCAAAGCAGTCAACCAATACGCCAAACAAAACAGTCTCCTCAAAGAGAAGGACCCATCTGTTTCGGGAGACGATGTGCGTGAAGGATTAATCTGCGTGCTCAGCGTGAAGTTGCCCAATCCTCGCTTTGAGTCGCAAACCAAGGTGAAGCTCGTCAACACGGAGATCGACGGGGTCGTGAACTCAGTCGTTTACGACGGGCTGATGACCTACTTCGATAAAAATCCACCGATTGCGCGCCGCGTTTTCGACAAGGTGCTGACTGCCGCGCGAGCAAGGGAAGCTGCTCGAAAAGCCAGGGAAACAATTCGCAAAGGCGCGCTGACCGGTGGCGGGTTGCCAGGAAAATTGGCCGATTGTTCGGAGCGCGATCCGGAATTGACTGAGCTTTACATTGTCGAAGGCGACTCAGCCGGCGGCTCCGCGAAACAGGGACGCGATCGGCGTTATCAGGCGATTTTGCCGATCCGCGGCAAGTTGATCAACGTCGAGAAAGCGCGCGAAGATCAATTTCTCAAAAACACTGAGATCCAGTCGATGATCACGGCCATCGGCGCCGGGATTGGAAAGCCGAAGGAGGAAGGCAATGGCAAGGACGAAGGCCGGTTCGATATCGCAAAACTGCGCTACGGTCGCATCATCATCATGACCGATGCGGACGTGGATGGCTCGCACATTCGAACGCTGTTGCTGACCTTTTTCTTCCGGCAGATGACCGAACTCGTGCGTGCCGGGAAGATTTACATCGCGCAGCCGCCGCTTTATCAGATCAAGCGAAAAAAGCGCGAGGAATACGTCGATGATGACGTCCAGCTAAACAAAATCTTGATCTCGCTGGGCGCGGAGGACGTGCGGCTGAAAAACTTGGCGGATGACAAGGAAATCACTGCGGCGCAACTGAAGGACATTCTCGAATCGCTCGGGAAACTTGCGAAGTTGAGCGAAGCAGTTCGCCGCCACGGAGGCGATTTCGAGACTTACCTCGCCGAGCGGAATTCCCGATCGGGCAAACTGCCAACCTATCTTGTGAAGGTACGCGAGGGCAACGATGAGACGGTGCATTATTTTCACGACGAAAAAGATGTGCGCCATTTTCATCAGCAAAATCTCGACCTCAATTTGTTCGACACTCAGATTGAACAAGAGTTGTTGCCTCTGGGAGAAACTCAGGCCCCTGCGAAAACAAACGGTGTTCGTCGGCGTGGCAAGTTTGTCGAGCTGCACGAATCGGCGGCCATACAAAAACTGATCGCGGAGCTGGCGCGAAAAGGTTTGAAGGTGGGCCATTACGCAACAAGCGACCAGCCTATCTTTGAATTAATCGAGGGCGAAGGCGACAAAGCCATCGCGCATCCGCTTTTTTCGATTCCCGAAATTCTGCAAAAGATCTTGGAGATTGGCCGTCGCGGCGTGCAGATCAAGCGTTTCAAAGGTCTGGGCGAAATGAATGCGAAAGAGTTGTTCGAGACCACAATGAACCCGGAGAAGCGCAAGCTTTTAAAGGTGGACTTGAACGAGGACAACGCCGTCGATGCCGACAAGATGTTTACTATTCTGATGGGTGACGTCGTCGAACCACGTCGCCAATTTATCGAAGACAACGCATTAAACGTCCGAAACTTGGACGTTTAAAATGACGAAGCACGAATGCCGAATGTCGAAGGAGGGAGTGGCTGGGATTTTGTCATTCGTCATTTGTCATTCGTAATTTTCTGTTGTGTATAACGCGAACGAAAAAGTCGAGCCGGTGAACGTCGCTGAAGAAGTATCGAGATCGTTCCTCGATTACTCGATGTCGGTCATCATCTCGCGCGCGCTGCCGGACGCTCGCGACGGCCTTAAGCCATCGCAAAGAAGAATTCTTTACGCGATGCACGATCTGTCGTTGTTCCCGGGACGACAACATCGCAAGTGCGCAAAAATCTGCGGCGATACCAGTGGTAATTATCATCCGCACGGCGAAGCGGTAATCTACCCCACCCTCGTGCACATGGCTCAGCCATGGGCGATGCGCGAGCGGCTGGTCGACGGTCAGGGGAATTTTGGTTCGATCGAAGGCGATCCGCCGGCAGCGATGCGCTACACCGAAGCACGCATGACCCATCTCGGAGCGGCACTCATGACGGACATGGAGAAGGACACTGTCGACTTTGTCCCGAATTACGACGAGACGCGCAGCGAGCCGACGGTTTTCCCTGCCGCGTTTCCGAATCTGCTCGTAAATGGCGGCACCGGAATTGCCGTCGGTATGGCCACCAATATTCCGCCGCACAATCTCGCCGAAGTCATCGATGGAATTTGCGCACAGATCGATGATCCGGACATCACACTGGATGAGTTGATGAAACAGGTGAAGGGACCGGATTTTCCTACCGGCTGCGCCATCTGCGGCATCAACGGCATCCGCCAGTATCTCGAGACTGGCCGGGGCAGTATGAAAGTGCGCGGAAAAGCCGGCGTTGAAGAGCTCAAAGGCGCCCGCGAGCAAATCGTTATCACGGAAATTCCGTACGGCGTAAACCGCGCCACGCTGGTCGAGCGAATCGCGCAGCTGGTGAACGAAAAAGTGCTCACCGACATCAGCTACGTCGGCGACCAGTCGGATGAAAACACGCGCATTGTCATCGAGCTGAAGCGCGACGCCAACCCGAAAGTCATTATCGCCAATCTGTATAAACACACCGCGTTGGAAAGTTCGTTTGCGGTGATCATGCTCGCGATAGACCACGGACGTCCAAAGCTGCTCTCACTCAAGGAAGCTAACGCGGCTTACATCGAGCATCGCCGCGACGTGGTTCTTCGCCGCACGCGTTTTGAATTGCGCAAAGCTGAAGAGCGCGCCGAAGCACTGGAAGGTTATTTGATTGCGCTGAAAAATCTCGACGAATTCATCCGGATAATTCGCGAATCGGCTAACAAAGAAGAAGCGCGGGTCAAATTACTGGCATTCGATTTCACGAAGCGACAAGTCGAGCAAATCGGCATCGTCATTCGGAACCCGGCCCGGCTGGTGGAAGGCCGTTACGCGTTTAGCGAACAGCAGGCCGACGAGGTTCTCAACCTGCGTTTGTATCAGCTCACCGGACTTGAGCGAGAGAAGCTCGAGACGGAGTACAAGGACGTAATCGAATCGATCAAGGACCTTCGCGATATTCTGGCCAAAGAGCAGCGCGTATTCACCATCATCAAAAAGGAATTGCGCGAAATCCGCGACAAATACGGTTCGCCGCGCCTGACGGAAATCGCCCCTGATGAAGCAGAGATCAATATGGAAGACCTCATCGCGAACGAGGGCTGCATCATCAGCATCACGCATGGCGGTTTTATCAAGCGCACTGCCGTCAGCGCGTTTCGTGCACAACGCCGTGGCGGCAAGGGCGTGATCGGCATGGCGACGCGCGAAGGCGCCACTGAGCAGGAAGAAGGCGATTTCGTCCAACATCTTTTCACCGCTACCACGCACGATTACCTGATGTTCTTCACCGCGACGGGACGCGCTTACGTGGAAAAAGTTTACGAAATTCCCGAGATGGGACGCGCAGCGAAAGGTCGCTCAATCGCGAATATTCTCGAGCTCAAGCCCGATGAAAAAATCGCGGCCACAATTCGCGTTCAATCCAAAAAATCCGGCACGGGGCCAAACGCTGTCGATCAAACGTGGGATGAAAATCTGCACATCGTTTTCGCGACCGAGTCTGGCATCGTCAAAAAATCGAATTTGTCTGATTACGCGAACGTCCGGCGCGGCGGCATCATTGCCATTCAAATCGAAGAAGGCGACCGTCTAATCGACGCGAAACGAACGAACGGCAACAACGAGATTGTCCTCATCACGAAAGACGGGATGAGCTTGCGCTTCCATGAAGAGCAACTGCGCGATCAGGGCCGCAACACCGTCGGCGTCTGGGGAATTCGCCCGGGAAAAGGCGACCATGTCGTGGCCATTGCCATCGTCGATCCAAACGCCATGCTGCTGGTCGCCGGCGAAAACGGAATCGGCAAACGCACGCCGTTCGATGATTACCGGCGGCAATCGCGCGGCGGCAAAGGCATTATCACTATGAAGACCGGAGAAAAAACCGGCGACGTCGTCGGCGCGCTCACCGTACGCGAGACAGATGAAATCATGTTAATCACAAACAAAGGCCAGATGGTGCGCACTCGCGTGAAAGAAATCCGCGAGACCGGCCGCAACACCATGGGCGTAAAATTGATGGACCTGCGCAACGGCGAGAAACTACAGGCCATCGCGCCTGTGGTCAGTGATGTGGAAGAAGAACAAGCGCAAAGCGCGGAAACTCCGACCGACAAATCGTAAAAAATGAAAAGGAAGACTGTCGATCGGTCTTCCTTCTCGAATTAAAAGCTCCTCCGGCCCTTAGTAACCGGCCCTCGTATGCGTTGTCGTTGTCGTCATGGCAGCCGGCGGCGGCTGCGCAGTCACAGTGGTCTGACGCGTTGTAGTTGTGGTGGTCTCGGGTTCACTTGAGCAGGACACCAGCATCAAGCCGACGAGCGAAAGCGCAGAAATGAGAATGATCGATTTTTTCATAGTATGAATTGCCTCTTTTAAAAGCAATTCGTCACAAGTTGCTCTGAAAGATGTATTAGAACGAAGAAATTCTTTTAAATTTCGATCTTGCCGCGTTGCCGCTTTAGCTCGCCCCGTTTCCGTTTTGCTTCCAGAATCCTGGCCTTCAGGGCAGCTGGCCGCGGCGATTTTCGCCGACGCGCCTTTTCGCGCTCTGCAATTTCCGCGGCGCGCCGCTTCGCTTGAGTACTCTCGATGGCATCGAGCAAGCGCTCACGGGCGAGCTTGCGGTTCATTGCTTGCGAACGCGAATCCTGCACGGTCACGCTAATGCCGGTCGGCCGGTGACGCAGGGTTACAGCAGTTGCAACCTTGTTCACGTTTTGCCCGCCAGGCCCGCTGGATCGCGCAAACGTCTCTTCCAGATCGGCATCGCGAATGCCGAGCTTGCGCAGCCGTTCTTCAATCGTAGTCATCCAAATCGTTGGAAGCCGCGCCAGAATTCTGGCCACGGCCTGTTCAGGCGACGGCAAACATAAATGTCCGGGTGATCCGTCGTTTCCTCGTTCGCGACATTATAGCGATTGGTCGATTTCGCTACGACCTGGAATTCCGCGAAGTTGCGCTCGACGAATTCGCGCGAGAAGCCGACCACGATTAGTGTTTCGGGCGGCGGATCGCCGTAACCGCGCGACCAGTAGGAGTTGATCCCGCTGATCGCCCGCGGCAGTCCGTAAGCTGGGCCATAGAGATCGAGCGCGCCCGCTTCGCCGTAGTTCGCCGCCAGAATCCCCAAACGCGCTCGCTCATGCTCCGGCAGCGAATCGCGGATGCTGGCGATGATTTCCACCAAATCAGGCCAGCCGATCTCTTCGGCGAAATCGCTGTTCAGCGCGACCATGCGATGCCACCACGATGAGTTAATCGGCGCGATCGGCAGCATGTAGGCGGCGACAACGAGAATGTTAACGGCGAGCGCAGTCCAGCTCAGCGCCCAAGCCGGAATTGCAATCGTGGCTCGGCGTTGCTGGAGCAGTTGCTCCAGCCAAACCGCGCCTCCGGCATAAAGTACCGGATACGCCGGCGCCAAATAGTATCCGCGTCCTTGCGCCACCAGAAATAGGAAAAAGGCCGTGACATACATCCAGCCAATCACGCGGAAGTTTCGACCGGCTCGCGAGAAGAAATAAAACCAGAGCCCGACCAGTGCGAGAGGAGCCGCGAACAAGTTCAAGAGTAATTGGTCGGGCAGAAAATCTTTGGTGCGGCCGATTCTCACGTCCCGCTCGTGAATGTGCCGGAGAAAATCGAGCGAGATGAATTGATGCTGGAGCTGCCAAATCAGGTTCGGCAGAAAAATGAGGATCGCCAATCCGGCCCCAAGCCAGAGCCATTTGCTTCTGAGATGCTGGCGTAAGGGTGTGAAAAGAACGCCTATGCCGACGCCGGCGACGCATACCAGGATGCTGTATTTAGTGAGCATGCCGAAGCCGATCGCTACGCCAATCCCGATCCACCATCGCGGATCGATAGATCGGCATGCACGCGCCAGGAGATAACTGACAAGCACCCACCAGAGGTAATCGAACGACACGTATTGCATCAGCGTGCCAGCCGCAAGGCAGAACGGCACGGCGGCGAGCGTCGCCAGCAGTTGTGCACGGCGGCCGCCGCCCAGCGCGCGCGCGATCAAACCGGCCAGAAAAACTGCAATCGCGTCCGCCAGCGCCGCAAAAAAACGGAACCCGGTCAGCGAAGTCCCAAACAGCAAAAGAGAAATTCGGCCAAAGAACGGCGTCACCGGCGGGTACGCGACGTAGCCCCAAGCCAGATGGCGAGCATCATTCAGCGTGGCTAGTTCGTCCCGGTGAAATCCGTAACGATCGCCGGTCAGCAGATGCGCAAGAAGCGTAGCGGCAGCGATGTAAATAACAATCGCGATGTCGCTGCGCCAAGACCCAGAACGCGACCGCATCAGACCGGCGCGATCTCTTCGCGACCGTGGCGAAGAACACGCGCCATCCAGATCAACTCGTTTAGAAATTTGTCCACACGCCCGAGATAGCTTTGATCGATCAAATTGCCCTGTTCATCGAAAAGTGTCCCGACCTTTCCAAAATTGACGTCCTCGAAGATGGTGACCAAACCCAGCTCGCGCATGACTGGCAGGAGCCCCTCGATCACACGCGCGCCGCCAAACGGCCCTGCCGAGACGCCGCAAATCCCGACCGCCTTATGAATGTATTCTTTCAAATTCATGTCCAGCGCATGCTTTAGAAGCCCGGGATAACCGTGATTGTATTCCGGTACAACCAGGATAATTCCGTCGCACCGCTCGATCGTCGCTGAGAAAGCGGCGTCTTTCATTTGCTCTCCCGCATCATCGAGTCGCATTGGAAGCTCGCGCACGTCGATCAGCTCCGTCTGGACATCCGCGCGCTTCTTTGTCTGCTCAAAAACAAAATGCGCGACGTGTTCGCTTTTCCGTCCCTGACGCGTCGTTCCAAGGATGATGGGAATAAAAAGTGGGCGTTCCGTATTGGCCGACATCTCGATCTTTTCTGATATCGAGCCTTCGCCTTGTTGCAATCTGCAATCCGCAATCTGTCCGCCGTACCCTCGGCGAAAGCGGATCCGCATTCCACAATTCAACTTGCCGATGGCCGGACTCGAACCGGCACGGGCCTTCTACGGCCCAACGGATTTTAAGTCCGTTGCGTCTGCCATTTCGCCACATCGGCGCCATGTTTAGTGCAGTCTAAGCTCGTTTTTCTCCTGCGAAAATGAATATCGCAATCAATCGGACCGTTTTCGGCACGTGCAAAGAAGTCTTGAACTCGCGGACACAAATCTGGTAACGATCCAAATGCCAAGGTATTGGATGATTAATGATCGCAGCCAGGGCGGAGTCGGACCTGCTGTCAATACGGCTGGTTTGACTTATTGGGTCAGCGATAAACAACCGCTGACTGACATTAAGAATTGGCGACAAGTTACTCAGGCCAATTCTCAGAAGCTTCTGGTTGCGGCTGCCGAAAAATTTCCCGCACACGACCCGGCAGAGAACGAGAAACAAAGTCACGTCACCATTCTCGTGCACGGGTTCAACAACAAATTTACGTCAGCCACCAGATTTTATCAGGACCTTTTGCGGCAGACTTTTTGAAGAACCTGATAGTCTCGGCCCTTGTATTCTTTACGACTGGCCGTCGGGCGGGAGTAATACTCGGCTAGAACCGCAGAAGGCAGCGCGCAAAGCGTTTTTTTTGCTTTACAAGTCGCTGCCTGTTCGGTTAAAAGTGACTTGGGGCAGAGACCTCGTAAGGATGAGGGGGGCAACTCCCTAAAAAATCAGCAGGTGAATCTTCGACGGAGCGCTTTGTCTCAGATAACTTCAGATTCTAATCTCTAACCTCTATCCAAATATGGCTACAACACCAAAAATCATCAAACGTTCACCGAAATGGTATGGATGGTTACCGGATCTACCGGACCATCGTGATCTCTTCTACTCGGCGGTCGTGCGCAGGATGGCGACGCGGCCACGAAAGGTCGACATGCGGTCAAAATGTTCGCCGGTTGAAGACCAGGGACAGCTTGGTAGTTGCACTGCTAACGCTCTGGTCGGCGCACTCGAGTTCCTGGAACTTAAAGACGGCGCGAAGTTCTCCGATCTAAGTCGTTTGTTCGTCTATTACAACGAACGCCTGATCGAAGGGACTGCCGATCAGGACAGCGGCGCGTTTATTCGCGATGGGATCAAGTCGCTGGCCAAGCAGGGGGTTTGCACCGAACCCGAGTGGCCATACAAGATCAGCAAATTCAGAAACAAACCGCCTGCGTCTTGCTATCGCACAGCGAAAAAGCATCGAATACTCTCGTATCACAGAATTACCACGGTGGACGAGATGCGCGGTTGCCTGGCTGAAGGGTTTCCCTTTGTCTTTGGCTTCACGGTTTATGACGCTTTCGAATCGGCCGCGGTGGCAAAGTCGGGTGTGTTAAACATGCCTGGTCCAAAGGAGAAGGTTCTTGGCGGCCATGCAGTAATGGCCGTGGGTTACGACGATGGAGCTCGGCGGTTTGTGATCCGAAATTCCTGGGGCAGCGACTGGGGACAGAAAGGCTACTTCACCATGCCTTATGATTATCTATCGCCTGACAAAAACCTGTCCGATGATTTCTGGACTGTGCGGATCCTTCAAGAAGGCTGAGCAGTCCGTGTGAAGACGTGGCGGAGTACGTATTCGCCGAGAAAGACAACGGTGCGTCAGTCCAAGTGCGACGCGATGCAAAGATCACCATCGAACTGAACGAAAATCCGACAACCGGTTACAGGTGGATGATCAGCAGTATCGACGAGGCCTTCCTGGTGCCCGAGGGCGACGAGTTTCTGCCTCCTGATCACAAGAGTCCCGGCGCCGGCGGTCTGCGCCGGTTTTCTTTTCGCTCGAAGAGCGCAGGTTCCACAACGCTCACGTTGATCAACAAACGCGCGTGGCAGCGCGACGACCAAGCAGTCGGCAGCTTTAACCTGACAATTCGCATCCTTAGCTAACTCTTCTGCGGAGTATTGGTCGATCTTGTGAACAGTTTAGAACGGTCGCGTTGACGCTCACACCGCCGCAAAAGTCCCGCCGAATCACTCGTTGCGGCCAAGAAGATCAGCGAAGCAGAGGTTGAAGGTGCGCTATAGCTCGGCCTAACCTTCCTGAATCACCGGGCTTCGCATTTCCGCTTTTCGGAAAATCATCCAGACACCGGTAAGAACGCCGGCGGCGCCTAGCAAGGACGAGACCGGAAATGTTTCACCGCCTAACAACCAGCCGAGCATGACCGCTCCGGGCGGGGTGATAAGCGAAATGCTTTGCAACTGCGCAATGGTAAGGCACGGCAGCAACCAGTAAAGAAGCAGAAACGTGAGTGCCGATCCAATAACCGCTAGATACAGCAGGCAGAACACGGACATGGCCGTCCAGTGAAACCGCGCTGGGTTTCCATCGATCGCAAACCCAAGAACCAGCAGCGGCGCGATTCCGAAAATCATCTGCCATGCCGCCAGCATGGCGGGCGCGAGCTGCATCGATCGCGCCTTGACCAGGACGTTGGCGTAGGCGGCGCTGGCCGCTCCAAAAACAACACCTACGCCGCCCCAGAAAGCCAGCGGCCCGTTGAAACCGAGCAGTCGCCCGCAGATCAGCGTCACGCCGCCGAGAGCGACGATTGCGCCGGCAAGCTTTTGCAAACGCAACGGTTCATCGGGCAGCATCCAGTGGGCGAAGACGATCCCGAAGATCGGAATGGTCGCCTGCAGAACAGCAGCAAGACCGGACGAGACATGTAGCTCCGCCCAGAACAGCAACGTGTAGTTCACAGCGAACATCAGGACTCCGGTAATTGCCAGCACGGCGTAATCGTTGCGGCGCAGCGGCAGCAATCGCATGCGGCCAATCGAAACAGCTAGCAGCACGACGATTGCGATTAAAAAACGAATCGCAACGAACGAAATGGGCGGCAAATCTCGCAAACCAATCTTGATGGCAAGCCAGGTCGAGCTCCAAACCACGCAAAGCGTCAACCATGCCACGGGAACGCCCCATCCAACTCTGGGCCGCCAATGGCGTCGAGGTACTGTTGCCGTAACTGTTTTCATCACTGCGGTGATACATCGCACGGTAACGACAACCGAGCCGACTGCTACGTGCAAACCGCTGAATCGCGTAAGAATGCGGCGCGCCGGCATAAATATTTTGCTTGCCACGCCGGCAGCGGACTGTTAAAGCCGGCGCCTTCAACCTTAACCTCATATGAAATCGCTCACCCAACTCATGCAAAATCTCTTTCTTCATCACGGTTCTCTGCTCGCACAAGTCGATTACTCTTACGCGTCGCAAGGCAAGACGCCTGGCCCAGTCTTTTGGATTTGCTGGCTGGCGTTCACGATTTTGATGATCGCAGCGTTTTGGAAGGTTTTTACCAAAGCGGGACAGCCAGGCTGGGCCTGTATCATTCCGATCTACAATCTCTACATTTGGTGCAAGATCGTCGGCCGGCCGTGGTGGTGGATTCTGTTGCTGCTAATTCCTTTGGTTAACTTCATCGTCCTGATCATTCTTTACATCGATATGGCGAAGAGCTTCGGCAAAGGTGCAGGCTTCGGAATTGGTCTTGATTTTGCTGCGAGTCATTTTCTTCCCGATTCTTGGCTTTGGCAGTGCGACTTATCAAGGGCCAGCCGCTGCGCCAAAAGCGTGAGGTGTTAAGGCGGTCATGGCTTAGCCGAAAGTCAGTATTTAGCGCGTGAGGGCACGCGCTGCTACACGATCCAGTTCGGCTTTCGCTTTTCGTTAAAGGCTGCGATGCCTTCGCGGGCTTCAGTCCGATTCGCGTGCCTGCAGGTGATATTTCAACGCAAGATCGACATCTTCCTTCACTGAACGCCACCAGAGTTCGTCGATCAGTCGTTTCGTTTGCGTCAGCGCACCGGGCGCGCCTTGCAAAACCGATTCGGCAAACTTTTGCGCTTCGCTCATCAAATCGTCTCGCGCAACCACACGATTTACCAGGCCGATTTCCTTTGCGCGTTCGGCATCAATTAATTCGGAGCCTAACAACAACTCGCGCATGTTTCGTTCGCCTACCTGCCGGCGCAGGAAAGTCATAACCAATCCGGCGACCAACCCGCGACGCACCTCCGGATACCCAATCTTTGTTCTCTCCGCGGCGACGACAAAATCGCATGCCGACATGATGCCTGCTCCACCTGCAACAGCCGCGCCATGCACTGCTGCAATTGTGACGAGACGCGTCTGGCTGATGGTGATCAACGTATTCGCGACCATCTCCGCGGTTGCGTGCGCTTTCTGTGGTCGGCTGCTTCCTTCAAATCGAGACCGGTACAAAAGGCCGCGCCGGCGCCGCGCAAAATGATACTGCGTTCCTGCGGTTCGTCGGAAACGACTTTGATCGCAGCCATGCAATTCGGTGAGTAACTCGATTGTAAGCGCGTTACGCCGTTCAGGCCGGTTGAGAGTTACCACCGTTATTTGCGGCGTTTGCTTTTCAATCAGAACGACGGGCATCGGTTCGTTGAACGGGTTGAAGCGTTGAAGGGAAATCGCTAAATCATTGAATCGTTAAATCGCTAAATAGGCCTACACTTGGATGACGCCGGTGTGGAAAGCGCGCTTTCGGCATTGGGCCGCGACACATAGTCTAACAAGCGAATCAGAACATCGCGCGTTTCATGCGGCTGAATGATGGCATCCACCCAGCCACGCGCGGCGCCGTAGCGAATGTCGGTTTGCTCTTCGTAACTCTGCTTTCACTTTTGCGCGCAGTTCTTCCAGTTCTTCGTGTGTTGCTTTTTTGTCGCCTCGTTCACGAGCGCGCGCCAGAATCGAAAACACAGTGTCGGACGCCTGAGCGGCGCCCATCACGGCGTAGCGCGCAGTCGGCCAGGCAACAATAAATCGCGGATCGTATGCCTTGCCGCACATCGCGTAGTTGCCGGCGCCGAATGATCCGCCCACAACGACCGTGATCTTCGGCACGATGGAATTGCTGACCGCGTTCACCAGCTTCGCGCCACTGCGAATGATCCCGCTCTCTTCCGCGTCGCGCCCCACCATGAAACCGGTGACATCCTGGAAAAAGATGATCGGCAAACCCGTTTGATTGCAGTCCATCACAAAACGCGCCGCCTTATCAGCGCTATCAGAGTAAATGACGCCGCCCATTTGAATTCCTTCTTTCTTGGTCCTGACCTGCAAACGTTGGTTTGCTACAATTCCTACGGGTCGCCCATCGATGCGCGCGTACGCGGTCACGATCGTTTTGCCGTAGTCGGCCTTGTATTCATCGATTGAGTTTGCATCGATGACCGTGGCAAGCAGATCGCGCACATCGTAATTTTTCTGGCCATCGAAGCTGATCAGATCATAAACCGCATCCGGCTCTTCGCCGGCTTCGATGTTTCTCTCGGCGCGCTCGCGACTGTCTTGGCACGTCGCTTGCTGCTTCCGGCAAAATGCGACCAGCGAGCGAAGGCGCTTCAGACAGGATGGATCATCCTTTTCAAAAAAATCTACTGTCCCGCTTATCTCCGCATGCATTTGCGCGCCGCCCAGTTCTTCCGCATCGACAATCTGACCAATGGCTGCTTTGACCAGAGAAGGACCGGCGAGATAAAGGCCGCTACCTTTCGTCATCAAAATTTTGTCGCAAAGCACCGGCAGGTAAGCGCCGCCCGCGACGCAGTTGCCCATGATTGCAGCAAACTGCGGGATCCCAGCCGCGGAAATCACGGAGTTATTGCGAAAGATGCGGCCGAAATCATCTTCATCCGGAAAAATTTCATCCTGCATCGGAAGAAACACGCCGGCGGAATCGACCAGGTAAACGATCGGCAACGCGCATTCAAAAGCGATGCGCTGGGCGCGAATCACTTTTTTAGTTGTTTGTGGAAAGAACGCGCCGGCCTTCACCGTCGCGTCATTGGCAATAACCATGCACGGAACACCGGCAACATTCCCGATGCCCGCGACCACGCCCGCTGCGGGAATTTTTCCCCATTGCTCGTACATTTTGTAAGCAGCCCAGAGACCGATCTCGAAAAACGGCGAGTCTTTGTCGAGCAAGTGACTCAGCCGTTCGCGCACCGGCAGCCGGCCCATCTTGCGCTGGCGTTCGTGCCCGGCCTTGCCGCCGCCTTCACGCAAGAGCAGCTTCCTCCTTGGCAATCGCAGCGCAGTGAGCGCGCAATATTTCACTGGTCGAGGATGACTGATGAGCGGGACATGGCGCGAAGCACGCTTAATCCGCGAAGGAGATTGAATCAAGTTCGCCTCGGCGAATCCGTCCCGTGGCGGGCTGTAGCGGTCGGCACGGCGGCCTTTCCCCGCTTCTCCCGTTGCTGAATGGAAGAGCATTGATGTGCCCTGTCCTTGCGCGCCAAGGGCAAGCAGCGATGTCACGCAATTGTGACATTTCAGGTTGATTGTCAGTTGGGGCTGAAGGAGGGCAAAATGAAAGGCTCAACCAAACCGGAAAGAATGGATGAGCCCTTCAGCTTTAAACCCGACGACCGAAGTCATCAAAGTTGTGTGCTCCATGAGCTTGGAGGAAATGCCAGCCGATGTCAAAGCTCTTGAGGAGCGGATTGTAGAAAAAGTGCAGCAGAGCGGGCGGGAGTTTTACGCCGCTGTTTTTAGCGCTTTTCAGCAGCGCTGGTTGCAAGAGCGCCGCGCTGATTACACAGCGGTGCGCTGGCGCACGATCGACCAGGTGACGCCCTTTGGTCTGATCCGGTTGCCGGTGCGGGTGGTGCGGGAGCGAGGGTTGCGCAAGGGCGGTTATCTCACTTTAAGCAAAGCGCTGCTCTCGCCCAAAGCGACACGTTTGCTTTCGCCCTGGGTTGAGAAACGAGCTTTGGAAGCGGCTACTTCTTCCAACTATCGGCCGGCGGCAGCGGAGTTATGGCGCTGGGCAAAAATCAAAGTGAGCGCATGGCTGATCTGGCGCAGTGTGCAATTTCATGGAGCACGCCTGTGCGAGCAACTTGATCGGCAATGGTGGCCTGATCAAGCACAGCCGCGTAAAGCCGATGTGGTGATCACCGAGATTGATTCCACATACCTCAAAGCGCAGCAGCGCGGGCGAAGCGCAAGGAGCCACTTCCCGGCGCATTTTCCAATCCATCTGGGGTTACATTACAGTGGGCGAGAGCGGCGCTATCAAAAGCGCGGTTCCACTTCGGTGCGTTTGAGAAACAAGTATTGGATCTTAAGCACAGAGCCTCTCTCTATCTTTGGGCGGCGGCTGGCCTGGCAGCGGATGCGTCATTTTCAAAGCGGTGCTTGTGAGGTGCTCTTAAGTGATGGAGAGGAAGGACTCAAATGGGTGCGGGAGAGGGAATTTGCTCAGAGCCACTGGTTGCTGGATCGCTGGCACATCGCGCAGAATGTTCGCACGCTGGTGCGTGATGATGAACCTGAACATCGCCGCATTATGGCAGCGGTGTGGAAAAGCGATAGCGAAGCGGTCTTAGAAGCGTTGCGCACCAGTCCCTATCGCCAAACTCGTCCACTGGAGTTTAACGCGCTCTTTGGTTACATCCTGGGCAACCGCGACGGGATCGACAACTGGCATTTGATCCCCGGCTTACTTCGCCGCTCTCTCGGACGCAAACTTGCCCCGGTGCGCTCAGGCAGCGGGGTTATCGAAAAGAATATCGAAGTGCGCATCGGCCGTCGCTTCAAGCGCCAGGGCCGCAGTTGGAGTCGCAACGGCGCTGAGCACCTCGCCCAACTGCTCTGGCTCCAAACTCATCCCACCGATTGGACCCACTGGTGGAGCAAAACCGCTTTAAGCAGAATCAAAGTAAACCCCGGTTGGCCTTCATGCGCCCCACCCACCAACGGCCGTTTTTTCCTCTTGACCTAGGATCTGCATTTTTGGTAAAAGAGTTTGTGACGGAAACAAATGAACGGCTGGAAATGAGTTCTCGAGGGAGAAGTCAGAGACTGCCAACACAATGAAAGGAAAATTAAGGTTATGAAAAATCGCAGTCTAGCAATATTCGCAACGATCATGCTTACCTGCTTTGGGGTTTTGCCCCAGATGCTGGCAGCTCCGGACGTGGCTCCGCCGCCGGACGGATGTTATCCCGGCTTCACGACAGCGGAAGGATGTAATGCGCTTGCGGCCCTTACCAGCGGAGCTGGTAACACAGGACTTGGCTGGTATTCGCTGCATGCGGTTACTACCGGCAGCTACAACACCGCTGTTGGTGCTGGAACACTGATCCTCAATACCGGTAATTCCAATACCGCGGTTGGCGCGGCAGCGCTTTTGCTAAACACCGCCGGCTCAAACAATACGGCCGTTGGAACCGATGCGCTCGTCTATAACACCACGGACCGCAACACGGCTGTCGGCGCAAATGCGCTCCTCGCCGACACTAATGGTACCGACAACTGTGCCGTGGGTTTCGAGGCACTCACGTCGGACACCGGCGGAGGCGCCAATACAGCGGTTGGCCGTGGTGCGCTTGACCAGAATGTCAGCGGCAATTTCAACACGGCGATCGGTAAGGACGCCGGCGGCTTAGCTACCGGTAGCGGCAACGTGTATATTGGTCACTTGGTGGCTGGGGTTGCCGGTGAGAACAATCATACCTATATCCGCAACATTAAACACTACCGTAAGTGGCGGTGGTACCGACGTTGTCACTGTGGACTTGAGCACGGGTTTACTCGGCCACCTTAGCTCCTCGCGACGTTACAAGGAGGATATCAGACCAATTAACAAGAGCAGCGAAGTCGTCTATCGGCTTAAACCAGTCACCTACCGCTATAAGAAAGACATTGATCGGACCCAATCGCCCGCTTTTGGCCTGATTGCTGAGGAGGTGGCTAAAGTGAACCCTAATCTGGTAGCGCGCAATTCTCAAGGCCAGCCTGAGAGCGTGCATTATGAAATGGTCAATGCGATGTTGCTCAACGAGTTCCTCAAAGAGCACAAAAAAGTCGAGCAATTGCAAGCAACTGTCGCTCAACAACAGAAAGGAATGGAAATTCTCACCGCCCAACTTAAGGAGGAGGCCGCGCAAATCCAGAAAGTGAGCGCCCAGATTGAGATGAGCAAGCCTGCGCCACAAGTAGTCGCGAACAAACCGTAAAGTTGCGAAGTACAGCAGCCCTGCGTGTGAAAGCACCAAGGCAAATTTGTAAAGGCGTTCACCCGGCGAACGCCTTTACTCTTTCGGTTCCCCGATAGGATTGGCCCGGTCGCGTTGAAGCAACTCCTCGAACGATCGGTAAAAATTGGCGTAAAACGGATACGGCCGATCAGGCTTTGCGGGCCGATAGCGCCAATGCTTGTACATCCAGAGCCAGGGCGCCGGATTTTTTCGCACATAAGGCTCGAATGAATTCCAACAGGCCTGCGCGATTTGTTGATGAGTCATGTCAGCGGTGTGCTCGATCTTCGGATGAAAGATGAGCCGATAACGTCCATCAGGCAGCGGCTCGCAATGCGCTGGGATAATCGGGACGCCGGTCTGCTCATGCAGCCAGGCATGTGCGGAAGTCACACTGGTTTTTAATCCAAAACAATCAATTGCCACGGCGCCCTGGCTCGGCGGCACGGTGAGATCGGCCAGCAGCGCAGTGCGCCCCTTTCGTCGGAGCACCTTGTAAAGGCGAATGATTCCACGCTCACGTGGAACCAGCTCATGACCAGATTGCTCCCGCAATTTTTTGAAAATCGGATCGAGCAACGAGTTTTTAAATTCCTGCGAGATAATTGTGCCTTTCAGACCGAGAAAACCACCGGCCAGACTGAGCCATTCAAAGTTGCTGTAATGATAGCAGGCGCAAATCAGACTGCGCTCCGGCCCTGTGCCTCGCACTGTTTCCTCAAGATTTTGCACTCGATGTAACGAGAGAAATTTTCCTGTGTCAGCCGCGAACTCCACAGCAGATCGACCATGGTCCGCGCAAAATGTTGAAACGATTCCCGGACAATTTTTCGCCGCTCGCCAGGAGAGAGTTGATCGCCAAACGCGACCTCCAGATTACTCAGTGCGACCTGATATCCTTGCCGATCAAGGAAGCTAAGCAGCGCTCCGGCTGTCTGGGCAAGATGATAGCAGGCCCTTCGCGACAACAACGGGATCAATTTCGTGGCAAGAAGAAGCCCTAGCCATTCAAGGCGATACCGGAGTCGCTTCCAGTGTGAACGCATTGTCGCTAGTTGTAACGACGACATCCGAACGTCGAACGGCTGACGATTCGAATGATGAATCGCTGCCGGATTCGATTACCGGACCTGGCGGGAATGCTTTCCGGAGGAAGGCCCTTGCGAAACTCCGCCTGCTGTCGCTCAGCATCGCGTCGTTGTTGCGCCTCGCGCGATGTTTGCTCGGGGTCGGGACCCTGATTTGCGCAGCCGACGAAAACAAGAGTCAGCCCTGGAATCAAAAACATGAAGATGGCCAGCTTTTTCATAGCGCAGCCGCAACATAATCAAGCCGACGAGTGCGGCAACGTTTCAAGGTGGGAAACCTCGAATCTTAAACGCACATTGCAGACCGGTCGTAAAGTCGAAACTGGAACCTTCTCAGTCATCGAGTCGCTTATCCGATGTCAGTTGCAGATAATCGCGCTCAAGGGCTTTTAAACGTTCAAGAATTTCATTTAACGCCAGTTCGTTCTTCAAATTTATTTGATAATCGATTTCGGCGCGAAGCCGGTCTTTGTGGGCCTGCCGGTTCTGCGACATCAAAATGATAGGCGCTTGCAGCACGGCAAGCATGTTAATCCCTAGACTGAGCAGCAAGTAGGGATATGCATCGAAGCGGCTGTTGTCAAGCAGCAACCACATGTTTATCAGTACCCAAACGTTGAAAAAGAAACACCGCGGCGATGATGAATTTCCAACTGCCGCCAAACTCAGCGATGATGTCCGCAGCGCGATCTGCAAGCGTAAGCTGCGCTGCTTCCTCCACATTGACGTTGCGCGTGGCACTATGACGCAAAAGCTCATCGGTATGCCGAAGCCGGTTGGCAAGAGCGGTAAGCAACTCCAGCGCGACATTCGGATTGCTCCGCACAAAAGAAAGAAAATGCTCCCGCGAAAGCACAGCCAGCCGTGCGTCCTCGGCAACGACGGCATCGGCTGACCGCCGCTGCCCATCGAGCAATGCCATTTCACCAAAAAAATCTCCACGGCCAAGCTCCGTTAGCGTCAGCTCGTGTCCGTCCTG
The DNA here is from genome assembly GCA_963741065.1 of uncultured Verrucomicrobiae bacterium. Lineage (GTDB taxonomy): Bacteria > Verrucomicrobiota > Verrucomicrobiia > Chthoniobacterales > UBA10450 > Udaeobacter. The sequence goes on from CAVUGV010000022.1 coordinate 203,585, forward strand.
AGTTGTGCGACGCAAATCCGGATCTTCCCACGCTCGATTACATACATCGCGTCGCCTTCGTCACCCGCGCGGAACAGAATCGTGCTGGCTTTGCAGTCGAGGCTCTCAAGCAGATGACATAATTCGCCGGCCGCCTCGTTATCGAGCGATTCAAACAATGGCACCTGACGCAGTGTGTCGATGGTCATTTGCTGCAAAAACAACGGAACGCCCACCAAAATAACTGCAATTCCCGCTGACGAGAAGCCCCAATTCTCTGAATAAGCAGACTTCGCACCATCGCTGAGATTGACTTGAGCATGTTCAATTCTAGGTTGGGGTGGCGCTCGCTCGCGCCGTCTGAAACGTGAAAAGCGTCCTCTTTGTCTGCACAGGTAATATTTGCCGCAGCCCAATCGCGGAAGGGCTTTTTCGCCGTTTGCTCGGCAATCGTAAGGACATCGAAGTTTCTTCCGCCGGCGTGCACGCAGTGCGCGGCCAGCCGCCAAGTCTTTACGCGGTGCAGGTCTGCGAGGAGGAAGGCGTGGACATCAGCGGTCTGCGCAGCCAGCCGCTCACCGCGCGCTGGTCGATCGCGCGACGCACATTTTTGCCATGACCGGCGCGCACCTCGAGACGATCCAAACTGCTCTTTCCGCATGGCGCCGACAAAACATTTTTGCTCCGCGAATTTGAAGAGCCGGGCACGACGGTGTGGCGCGATGTGCCCGACCCAATCGGTCTCGGCCGCGAAGTGTACGAGGATTGCGCGCGCACCATCAAAAACGCTTTACCGAGCGTGCTCGCATTCGTAGAACAAAGCGAACTGGTGCGGCCTGGTGCGACGCACTCGCGCGAGCATATCTTCTTATTCCATGGCTGATCTTCCTCAGCCAATTGAAACTGGATCCGTCGGTTCGACACCACGTCCGCGTTACGGCGAAGCGTTGCGCAGAGTCGATCCGGAAATCTTCGATGCGATCGCCGCGGAAGAAAAACGGCAGCGCGAAAACATCGAATTGATCGCCTCGGAGAATTTCACCAGCCGCGCGGTCATGGAAGCGCAGGGCAGCGTCCTCACGAACAAATACGCCGAGGGTTATCCGGGAAAACGCTGGTACGGCGGCTGCGAAAATGTCGATATCGCCGAGCAACTGGCGATCGATCGCGCCAAGCGACTCTTCGGCTGCGAGCACGTCAACGTCCAGCCGCACAGCGGCGCGCAGGCGAACATGGCGGTCTATTTTTCGCGTGCTGAAACCGGGCGACAAGATTCTCGCCATGAATCTCGCCCACGGCGGCCATCTCACCCACGGCCATCCGGCGAATTTCTCCGGCAAATTTTACACAGTGTCGCAATACGGCGTGAGCGAAAAGACCGAGCAGATCGATTACGACGCGTTGCAAAAACAGGCCGAAGAAGTCCGCCCGCTCATGATCACCGCCGGCGCGTCCGCCTATCCGCGCATCATCGATTTCCCGCGGCTGCGCCAAATCGCCGACTCGGTCGGCGCGCTTCTCTTCATCGACATGGCGCACATCGCCGGGCTCGTCGCCGGTGGCCAGCATCCCAGCCCCATTCCGCACGCGCAATTTGTCACCACCACCACGCACAAAAGTCTGCGCGGGCCGCGCGGCGGCATCGTCATGTGCGAGGAAAGATTCGCCAAGCAGATCGACGCGACCGTTTTCCCCGGCGTCCAGGGCGGTCCGCTCATGCACGTCATCGCCGCAAAGGCGGTCTGCTTTCACGAAGCGCTCCAGCCGCAATTCCGCGAATACCAGCGCCAGGTCGTGATCAACGCGAAAGCGCTCGCCGCTGGTCTCGCCAAACACGGCTACCGCATCGTCTCCGGCGGCACCGACAACCACCTGATGCTCGTCGATCTCCGCCCGAAGGAAATCAACGGCAAAGAAGCGCAGGAAGTTCTCGATCATGCCGGCATCACCGTGAACAAGAACGGCATCCCCTTCGACACCTATCCGATCTTCAAACCCGGCGGCATCCGCGTCGGCACGCCCGCCGTGACCACGCGCGGCATGAAAGAAGAAGAGATGCTCGACATCGCCGATCTCGTTGCTGAAGCCTGGAAAATCGCACTGACGAAACTGCTCTCAATCGTGTTCGGGAAAAAGTCCGCGAGTTGACGAGTAGATTTCCGCTGCCGGCTAATCCGCAGCAGCGATGCTGGGGACGAGCGCGGGGATTTCCGAAAGAGTTGACCAGCAAGTAATCCGCTTGCTTCTCATACTCGCGCGCATCGACGAAGCGTGTGTCGGGGATTGCGGCTACGCGCATTCCAGCGCCTTGGCAGCCGCGATCCCGAGAAAGCGCGTCCTCGATGACGAGGCATGCATCTGCTGGAATGCCAAGTTTCTTCGCCGCGCTCAGGTAGATATCGGGGTGCGGTTTGCCGACGTTCGATTTCTGTCGCCAGTCACAATCACGTCAAAGAATGCCGTTAGCTCGGTGTTCGATCTAAGAATGGACGAGCGCGACTGGTCACGGAACTCGTCGCTACGGCGGACGCAGATTCATTTGCCGCAACTCTGCTAGTACGGCTCTCGCGGAAGAAAAAAGGCCGACGCGCGCTGGCAAAGAACTCAGCGGCGATTTCTCCTCGGCGCCGCATCAATTCCTCAGTAGGCGCCGAGAGGCCAAATGTTCTCTTGTAGAACTCCACCGCCAGCCGGTAGCTCACGCCTAGGACGTTTCGGTGGTACTGCGGCCGCGATAAGTGACGCCGTATTCGACGAGCAATTTAGCATCGATCTCGTTCCACCACGGCTCGGAATCGGCGAGTACGCCATCGAGATCGAAGATGACTGCGCGAAACGGTCGAGGCATGATTTGCCAGCACTTGTTACTCAGCCGGCGCGGTCGAGCAACGTTCCGGCGCATAATCGAGTGAGAAGATTCCCGTTATAAAATCTGCGGCAATCTGTGTAATCTGTGGACGAATATGAATCGAGCCGCTGATCAACCGGAACCAAACCCGCTCCGCGAAGGATTAGCCACGCGTCTGTGCCGCAGCCGTGCGGCATCGTGATCTTCGGCGCTACAGGCGATCTCACCCATCGCAAACTCGTCCCTGCGCTCTATAACCTCGCGGCCGACGGCGAGCTGCCGCCGGTGTCGCGATTGTCGGATTCGCGCGTCGCAAAAAAAGTGATGACGAATTCCGGCGCGATCTCGAAGAAGCGACACGCAAGTTTTCCCGCCAGCCTGTGCGCGACGAAATTTGGAAGACATTTGCGCAATCGATTTTTTATCACCAGAGCGAGTTCGGCGACGAAGCGGTTACAAGAACTGGCCAAACGCCTCGATGAAATCGATAAAACTCACGGCACCCGCGGCAATCGGCTTTTCTATTTTGCGGCTGCCCCAGACCAATTCGAACCAATTCTCAAGCACTTGAAAGCTGCTGGCTTGAATCAAACATGCAAAGGAAGCTGGGTTCGCGTAATCGTCGAAAAACCGTTCGGAACGGATCTTGCCTCGGCGCGCGAGCTCAATCGTATCATCCACAATTCTTTTACTGAAGAGCAAACCTATCGGATCGACCATTTTCTCGGCAAAGAAACTGCCCAGAACATCCTCGTTCTCCGGTTTGCTAACGCGATTTTCGCGCCGCTGTGGAACACGCACTACATCGACCATGTGCAGATCACGGCGGCGGAAACGCTGGGCGTCGGGACTCGCGCAGGCTATTACGAAAGCGCAGGCGCTTTGCGCGACATGGTGCAGAACCATCTGCTCCAACTCCTTTGTCTTACGCGATGGAACCGCCTACGGACCTGGGCGCCGACAGTATTCGTGACGAAAAGGTCAAAGTGGTGCGATCGCTGCGTCGCTGGTCGCGCAATGACATCGCGGCCAATGTTGTGCGCGGTCAATATACTAAAGGCGCCATTCACGGCGATCCGGTAGTGGGCTATCGCCAGGAACAAAACGTCAATCCGGATTCGCAAACAGAGACTTTCGTCGCATTGCGTTTGTTCATCGACAACTGGCGATGGGCCGACGTGCCGATTTATATGCGCGTCGGGAAACGACTTCCGAAATCGGCAACCGAAATTTCCATCCATTTCAAAAAAGCGCCTGCGGTTCTGTTCAACAAAGATTTGCACGACCTGAATGTGCTCGTTATTCGGATTCAACCGGACGAGGGAATCTCGTTGCGGATTCATGCCAAGGTGCCTGGCACGAGCTTTCACATCGAGCCGGTGAAAATGGACTTCCATTATGGAACATCCTTTGGAAAGGCCAGCCCCGAAGCGTACGAGCGCTTGCTGCTCGACGCGATGAGCGGCGACGCCACGCTCTTTGCCCGCCGCGACGAAGTCGAGCAAGCCTGGGCTTTCATCGATCCGATAGAGGAAGCGTGGCACGCGAAAAAGGATGTGCCCGAATTATATTTTTATCCTGCAGGATCGTGGGGACCGGAGGCGGCCGATGATTTGCTCGCCCGCGACGGCCGGGCGTGGAGGAGATTATGAGCGTAACCCGTTGCTGGGGAAAGTACGAATCTTGCATGCTGGGGAGCACAGGCTGCCGGGACAGTCTCATGACATGGGTAACACTTTGATCTCATGACATGGGTTACACTTTTGCGTTTGAGCGTGTTGAGCGTGCGCTTGAACAAACTAGCAAATAGCTGGACGGCGGAGCCGCCGTTTGTTCAGGCGCGCGCTCAACCGCCGCGATCTTTGGCCCCAGGGGAGGGCACGCGTCGGGGTTTAAGGATATCGCGCGATTGCAGCCGGTCGCATTCCAGACAGATCGCGCGCGTAAAGCAACCCGATCAGTTGCTGCTGGAAATAAACTTCGTGGACACCATCGGCCACTGTTTTGAGTCCCACCCGTTGCCCAACAAAGGCTCGGCCGATAAAGCGCTCGCGACCGTTCCATTTGATGTGGCCGCGATTGCGCACCCGCCGACTCTGCCACCCAGAGGGATATTCCACCGGCGACAATTGCACCGGCATCAGCCGATTGCTCGGCCAGTAAATCTTTGCAGGAACGCGCTGGCCCAATGCTTCGTGAGGACGCACTTGATTGTAGCACCGGATCCAGGCGCGAAGGCGTCGTTTTTGCGCCGCAACGCTGGGTGCAGGCGGCTTGGCGACATCGGCTCGCAAGACCCGATGCATTTGTTCGTGCGCACCGTTGTCTTCGGGGTGAGCTGGCCGGACAAACTCCACCACGATCCCCAAGCGCAGCCACCATACACTCAGGCGCGAGAGACCCAGAGCGCCTTTGCCGCCAAAGGGCGCGCCATTGTCTACCCGAATGATTTTGGGCAGGCCATAACGACGAAAAATTTGCACCATCGCCCGGCGCACCGCCGCATCGCTTTGATTGGGCAGGAGCACCACCGCCAACACATAACGACTGAACAAATCGCGCACCGTCAGCGGTTCGCACCGCTTTCCATCGCCTGTGCGAAACCACCCTTTGAAGTCGATTGTCCACACTTCGTTGCAGCCGTTGGGCGCGTGTACTCCCCTCCCCATCAAGACCGGTCCGCGTCGCGCCCTTCGCTGGCGCCTCCTCACCAAACCCAACTCCACCAGCCAACGCGCCAACGTGCTCACCGCCGGGATGCGCCGCCTTCCAGGAAAAGCCTTTTGCAACCGCCACCGCAACTTTTTTGCTCCCCAACTGGGATGCTTTCGGCGCACTTTGCCCAACCGCTCCCGCCACACCAAACGCTGCTTTTTCCCTCGAGGATGCGGCCGACGCGAACGATCGGCCAACGCCTTTACTCCTCCGGCCCGATAGCGCTGCCACCACTTGTAACCGCTCTTGCGACTGATCCCAAACCGCGCACACACAGACGCAAACGCCTCGCTCTTGCTTTTGATCGCAAGCACAAATCGCATCCGCGCCTCCGACACCAAAAACTCTTTCCAAGGCATAGATGCCCGAGAAAGTGTCACCTATGTCATGAGACTGAACTGTTACCCATGTCATGAGATCATGCCGCCAGCCTGTAGTTGCCGGCAGCTTGCCGGACAGCAATTTCTCCAACCCGCGCCGCGATTTCGTTGCTGGTTTGCGGCAAGCTGCCGCAAACGACAGGCTGGCAGCCTGTGCTCCCCAGAAACGTGCGAGACGCGTGCGCTATCCATGATATATGCCTGCCGTAACTGAAACTTATTCGTTAGGAATGCCGGTTGAGATCGGCAAAATCGATCACGAGCTGAAAAAACTCTGGCGGGAAAGCGAAGGGGCAGCGACGCGCGCTTCGCTCATGAACCTTGCCGTTTACAGCGAAGAGCCTGGGTCATTGAACAGCAACACGCAACTGATGGCGAGAATTACCGAAGACCACGCCTGTCGCGCGATCGTGATCGAAGCTGATTGCAACGCAGAAGAGACGGCGTTGAAACCTGGATCAGCGCGCACTGCCACGTCAGCCGTGTCGGCAGCAAACAAGTTTGCTCTGAACAAATTTCATTCCGCCTAAACGGCGGGTGTACTACTCAGCTACCGAACATTGTTCTATCAAACCTGGATTCGGACTTACCCTTGTACCTTTGGTGGCAGAACGAATTCCATGACCCGATGGATCCGCAACTTTGGGCGTGGGTCGATCGAGTCATCTATGACAGCCAGCCCTGGCAGGATTTTCGGGCGCAAATGCGGCTCGTGGAATCCGCACAAGCCAAGGCAAAACAGCGCATCATTCTTTGCGACCTGAATTGGACGCGACTGGACAAGGCTCGTTTCGCCCTCGCGCAATTCTTTGATCATCCGGCTTCGCATCATCATTTTGCTAAAATAAAAAGGGTTCGAATTGATTACGCCTCCGGATTCAGATCGACTGCTCTTCTCTTTGTTGGCTGGCTTGCGGCGCAATTGAACTGGCGCGCTGAGACAACAAGTGGAGAGAACAAGCTTCAGTTCATTGATTCCTCCGGCCGAAAGATCGATATCGAAATGCGCCAACGAGACGGTCAACCGATTCGCGAAGTGGTGTTGATGGCGGGCGATGTAGAATTCGCCGTCACCTACGCGAAGTGCGGTGATCTTCTGGAAATTTCACGCGGAAAAGCTGGCGAAAAACGGGTTCCACAATTGATGCCCGCAGGAAAAAACGATCCAGTAAGCCTGATGAGCGAAGAACTGATGCGCGGCGGACCGCATCATGTGTACTTGCACGCGGTCGAGCGCGTCCGCGATTTGCTGTAGCGGCGGTCTGCGACCGCCGAACGGCGCTCGCAGAGCCCCGCTACAGAAGCACCGCGCATAATTCACGCACATTCTTCTCAATTGAAAAAAGCTGGTGCGCACGCTGGTACCCGGCGTGGCCAAGTCTTTCCGCTAACAAACGATCATCAATCAACTTCTCGATCGCCTCGGCGAGCCTGCTGCATCGCCCGGTTGCACCAGAAAACCGGTTTCATTTTGAATGACCATTTCCGGAATCCCACCGATGTTGGTAGAGACGACCGGTAACCCCGTCGCCATCGCTTCCATGATGACCGTGGGAAGATTGTCCATACCGCCCTCGGGATCGATCACACTCGGCAGCACGAAAACGTTCGCCGCGACGAGACGCTGCCGGACTTCAGCTGCGGTTTTGCGCCGGACAACGCGACGCGGTTTTGCAGATTCAGCCGCTCGATTTGCCCGCGTAGTTCGTTTTCAAGCGGACCTTCGCCGATGATCTCGCATCGAAACGGTTTTCCGCGCTCCGCAATTAATCCGCAGGCGCAAATCAAATCGGCAAAACCTTTTTTCGCGATCAAACGACCGATTGCCAGAATCAACGGTGTGGTAGAAGAAAAATCCGCGCGTCCGAACTCGGCGAGATTCAGGCCATTGTAAATGCGACGGATGCGATCGGCACGTTCCGGGAAGCGCTCTTGCAAAAACTTTTTAGCATAATCGCTTACAGTGACGACTACGCGCGCTGCATCGACAAGCTTATCAAGCCCAATCTCGAAGTTTCGCGGTGCGAAAATGTCGTTGGCGTGCGCGGTGAAGCTGAAGGTCGCTGGAAAAAATCTGTGGATCCAGAAAGCCGTGCGCGCCGCCATTCCCATGAAGTGCGCATGAACATGGCCAATCCCCATTTCCTGTAGGCGTAATCCGACATAAACAGCCTGATAGAGCCGAAGAAAATCCGTGCGGCGACCCCATTCATCGAGCGCCGTGACAATTTCGGGACTGATCTTCCGCTTCTTGGACGCCCTCCGAACGTCGTCTACCAATTCCTTTTCCTCGGGCAGATAATGCACGCGTTTGACGATGCGCTTGTCCCAGTCCTGCGGCGGTTCGTCTTTCGGATTCCTGATCGAAAAAATCGGCGGCGTGATGCCCTGCTGTGCAAGCTCCGCGACTTCGCGGTAGCAAAACGTTTGTCCGAATGACGGGAATCGTTCGAAGAGATAAGCGAAAGTTGTTCATCGACAACAGATGACTGTAACGGCGGTCTGTGACCGACGAAATTAAAACCAATCCAATACAACGACTTGGCAACTCGTCGTTCCGTCCTACAATCGCGTCTGCATTAATTGCGTCGTCGGGACTATTCGTGGTTAATTCGCGTTTTACCGGGATCGGTTTCCCGGATTCATCGACGGCGACCAGCGTAAACACGCCGTGCGTGACGCGAAGCTCCTGCCCAGTCATGTACCGCGTCACCCACACTTCCACCGGAATCGTCATTGAGGTCCGGCCGATTTTTTCCACGTGCGCATAACACCTGACGGTGTCCCCTACCCGCACCGGTTGAAGAAACGACATCCCTTCCATCGCTACCGTAACGACTCGGGCCTGTGCAGTTTTAGCTGCAAGAATTCCGCTGCCCAAGTCCATTTGAGACGTCAACCATCCCCCAAAAATATCGCCGTTTGGGTTTGTGTCCTTCGGCATGGCAATCGTTTGAATGACAAGTTCGCCTCTGGGTTGGTCGGGCATGAGGTGCTTTTAACCACGAATGAACACGAATAAACACAAATAAAGAAGAAAGCAGATTAGATTTGCCTGCGAATCACACGAATTAAGGCCAATGATTTTCCTTTGGAAAGTCTCTTGCTGAATTGGCGGTCATCTCCACTCTTCATTCGGATGCCACGGCGAAGCGTTGGCGAAGGCGGGTCATTCGGATTTCGGCATCCTAATGATTCGTGTCAATTCGTGTGCATTCGTGGTTGAGTTTCTACAAAATCAGCATGCAATCGCCGTAGCTGTAGAAGCGGTAGCGTTCCCGAATCGCTTCCTCGTACGCGCACATCAAAAATTCACGGCCGGCAAACGCGCTCACCAGCATCAGCAAAGTCGAGCGCGGCAAGTGGAAGTTCGTCAACAGAGCGTCGACCGCCAGAAAATGGTAGGGCGGATAAATGAAGAGGTCGGTCGCGCCTTCTTGCGCGAGGAGTTCTTCGCCTTCGCGTCGTGCCGATTCCAGCGTCCGTACCGCGGTCGTTCCAACGGCTACGATCCGCTGCGCCTTGTTGATCTTGTCTGCGGCCTCTGGAGAAATGGAGAAGTGCTCGGCATGCATGCGATGCTCCGCGACGTTCTCCGATCGCACCGGCAGAAATGTCCCCGGGCCGACGTGCAGCGTCACGAACGTGTGAGGAATTTCACGCAAAATTTCTGGGGTGAAATGAAGTCCGGCAGTGGGCGCGGCAACGGCACCAGCCGCACGCGCAAAAACAGTCTGGTAGCGTGCAGCGTCTTCTTCATCACTGTCCCGATCGATGTACGGCGGCAGCGGCGTGGAACCGCCAGCATAAAGATCGATATCTTCATCCAATGTCACGATGCGCTCGCCGTCCGGCGTGATCTCCTCGACGCACAAGGTGATGCCGTCGATTTTCGCCGTCGCGCCGACGCGCATTTTGCGTCCCGGATTCACCAGACATTTCCAATGCGCGGGATCCAGGCGTTCGAGAAACAAAAATTCAATCACGCCATCGTCAGAGAATCGGCGCGCGGGAAGCACGCGCGTATCGTTCAAGACCAGTAGATCCCCCGGCTGTAGAAACGTTTTTAGTTCGCGAAATTGGCGATGTTCAATTGTCTGCCCGGCGCGATGCAGCACCATCATTCGGGAATCTTCGCGGCGTCGGAGCGGACGCTGCGCAATCAATTCCCGCGGCAATCATAATCATAATCGCTTAGCCGCGCGCTCATCGTTTTACCGGAACATAGCCATTCTGGCTGTGCGCCCAACGGGCTTGATGCCCGTTGACTCGAAAAGGCATCGCGGAAGCTTTCGGGGGGTTCAGCGGGCTACAAGCCGCGCTGGCCGCACAGGCTACAAGCCTATGTTCGAAAAAAATTGCACCCGGGCGCAAAATTTTGGATGATCGCTGCAAATGACAGAGCCAGCTCTCGATTTCGTTATCGCAGCGCTGGTGAAAATTCGAGAGACGAACGATCGATTGCCGCGCGTTTCGAAAACCGCGCTCGCGCAATTGCAAACCGCACCTGTAGCCGCTCTCGCTGTGCGAAGCGTGCGCGTACAGCCCACGAGGGTCTGCTGCCCGAGCGGACTACAGAACCGAACAAGGCAGAATTACTTGAGCCAATCCGTGAACGCGTTCGCGTTTGCACGAAATGCGCGCATCTCGCCTGCTCGCGCACACAAACGGTTTTCGGCGTAGGAAATCCGGACGCGGATTTGATGTTCATCGGCGAAGCGCCCGGTGTGGATGAGGACAGACAAGGTGAGCCATTTGTCGGGCGCGCCGGACAATTGCTGACGAGAATTCTCAAGGCGATGAACTTCGCTCGCGAAGATGTTTACATCGCGAACATCCTCAAGTGCCGGCCGGACACGCCGTCAGGAAGTTTTGGAAATCGCGCACCAACGCCGAAGGAGATGCAGACGTGCCGGCCGTATCTGGTGGAGCAGATCGAGATTATTCAGCCGAAAGTGTTGGTCGCGCTCGGCGCAGTCGCGGTGGAGGGCTTGCTCGGAATGCGAGGGACCATGCGCGAATTGCGCGGACGCTGGCACGCTTACAACGGCGTCCCGCTGATGATCACCTATCACCCCGCTTACTTGCTCCGGAACCAAGCGCCTTCGGAAAAACGCAAAGTTTGGGAAGACATGCTCCAGGTGTTGGAGCGACTTGATCAACCAATCAGCGAGCGGCAACGGAATTATTTTCTGTAGCGGCGCTCTATGGCCGCCGACCGTCTGGTTGTTTTTCGGCGGTCGCAGACCGCGGCCACAGTTTTGCCCGTTCGAACATTGCGTCGATCGCTCTGCGCGATGCGAAAGTGATGGCCAGCGACAAAATCATCTTGCGCACTTCGCCGCGCCGAATTTTTACCGTGCGCTGCAATGCCGAGGGGCCAGCCGCGTCTAAAAGCGAAAGCGTGCGTGCGCCGATCAGCGCGGGCAAAACCGTGGCAGCGCGCACACGGCGGTTTTCGATCGCGCGCGAATATTGCATTCCGCACTCGAGCCCTGCGCGGGCTTTGTCGAGCCAGGTCCGATAGATCGGCTGGAAACGCTCCGGTTCGGAAAGGATTTGCGATGCAGTCAGATGCGCCGCGCTTAATTCGTATTCTGGAAAATAGCATCTGCCCGCACGCAGATCGGAGCCGGCGTCGCGCAGCACGTTGATCAACTGAAGCGCCATTCCGTAGCGCTTGCCGAGCGCCAGCATCTCGTCTTCGCTCAGGCTCGCGAAGTTCCGAACATGCCGGAAACAAAGCCGCGTCCAAAATTCACCGACACAACCGGCAACCAGATAGGTGTATTCATCCAGATCATCGGCTGTGCCAAGCGCGCGAATCTCCTGCGGATCATCAAAGCGCTGGAGGTCGAGCATCTGGCCACGGGTGATTTTCTCCAGCACCACGCGGATTTCAGTGCGATCCGCCTGCTCCATCTGCTCCAGCCATGCAAGGCAATCGGGCAACGATTCAAGCAGTCGTTGTTCGCTCTCGTTCGCTTGTAGCGGGACAAATGAGGCGATAAGATCGACAACGACCTCGCGGGAAGCTTTGCCCTGAATCCCGTTTGACAGCATCTTGAGAGTTTCGATCCGCACGAGACCGGAAATTCCGGTCGTATCGGCGACGCTGTCCGTCGCCCGCGCAAGCAAATACGCCAGCGCAATCGGTTCGCGTAATCGCGCCGGCAGGAATCGGATCGAAAGATAAAATGAACGGGAGACAGAGCGGAGGAGTGTTGTCTCCAAATGCGATGGCACCCTCACAGAATGTAAACGTTGGCACGTTTGGTACGGGAGAAAATCATTTTCCGATATTTCTGACCTCGATCCGATTGGGCGCTGAGTTGCCGAGGCCGAGCTGGCTGGCGAAATCGATGTAGGCCGCGAGGCGACCGATCTTAGGGAGACTCGCGCGTGCGCGCCATTCTTCCAAACGCTTCAAAGCGATGGCGTCCAGAGCGACCGGGTCCTTGCTGGCGTACAACGTTGCATGGTGCGTGGCATAGTTCGGCTGCGACTGCGGACCGCCCGCATTTTGCGCAATGAGGCCGTCCATCAAATTGAAGACGACCTTCTTTGTGATGAGCGGATTAGCATAAATCTCCGCGAGGCTTTCCGCGCCAAAACGAGAACCTTGCGCAAAACGACGCCAGTTATCGATGTTCGGAATGGTCATGTTGTAAATGCAACCGGCAATTCCGTTGGTTTCACTGATACTCATCACAGGGACGTTGATGATCTTGGTAACTTCGCTCGAAAGGATTTTCGAAAAATGACTTACGTTGCTACTGTTCTCATTGTCAGAGAGCATCTTCCTTGCGTCGCCGAGGTAGTCCAGATCCCCCCAAATCAGCTGCCCCATCAAAGGCGCGGTCAGGACTGCTTTCGCGTCGTAGCCGTCGTGGGGCGTGATTGCTTGTAGCTGATAACCATCAATTCCCGCGCGATAACCGGCATCCTTGATTCCACCGAGAGAGCGGTCCCAAACAATGATCGTGTTGCGGGGATGCCCAGCTGCCACGAGGCCGTCCACGATCGCGTTCACCACATCATGATGCGTGGTGAAAAGTTCGCCGCCTGCCGCGGAGATCTTAATTCCAATCCGGTCATTGGGAGAGACGAGCGACTCCCACGCCTTCGCCACCTCAGACTGGCCGGTTGCGGCGAGAACAAGCCGATTCACCATCTCGTGCACAACGCGCGGGTTCGTCTTGTAATCTTTGATTGAGGCAGCATCATGCACCGCATACACAATCGAAGGCGTTGGCGATGGCTGGGGCGTTTGCGCCAGCACAGAGTAGGCAATAGTGCAGAACAGAACGAGAACTACATTTCGCATCAACACGATGGTTTCACACTGGCAAGCCAAATTTTGTAGGGCGTTTCGATGAAACGCCAATTAAATACGTGGCGTCTGACACAGACGCCCTACAATTCTCGCACAAGATGATCGGTCCAATCCGCCACCTCTATGTGCACATTCCTTTCTGCGCGCGTATCTGCCCATACTGCGCTTTTTACAAGGATCTGCTCGACCGTTCGCAGACGTCGCGTTTTTGTGAAGCGATATTGCGCGAACTGGAGCAGCATCAAGGCGAGGCGATCTGCCGCCTGCGCAAGGCTACAGTGTGCCAGGCTAGATCGCCGCGGCGGACTGGAGACCGCCGGTCCTTGCTCGTTCCATCGACAATTTATTTCGGTGGCGGCACGCCCACCGCGCTCAACATCGCGCAATTGGAATTTCTGCTGCGCGGATTTCATGAGCAGCTCGACTTGTCGGAACTGGTCGAGTGGACAATCGAAGCGAATCCGGGAAGTGTTTCAGCTCGCAAAGCCGCGGTTCTCAAAAAATTCGGAATCAACCGGATCAGCCTCGGCGTGCAATCGTGGGATGACCACTTGCTGAAATTGCTTGGGCGCGAGCACAACGCACAGCAGGCTGAGCATTCGTTTCATCTTCTGCGCGCAGCCGGGTTCTCGAACATCAACATCGATCTGATGTTCGGTTTGCCAGGACAGACGATCGAGCAATGGGGATTGACGCTGGAGAAAACCATCGCGCTCCAGCCTGATCATATCTCCGCTTATTGCCTGACGTACGAGGAGGATACAGAGTTTTTTCTGCGTTACGCGTGCGGCGAATTTCGGCAGGACACAGACATGGACGCCGAGTTTTTCGAGGTGGCCATGGCGATGCTGGAGGATGCCGGCTACGAACATTACGAAATCTCAAACTATGCGCGTCCTGGTTTTTCGTCAGCCCACAACCGCGCCTACTGGCTTGGCAAAGATTATCTGGGCATCGGTCCAAGCGCGGTTTCGACTGTCGGTATGCGACGCTGGCAGAATGTCTGTGATTATCGCACCTACATCGATCGCGTTCTTTCCGGCCAATCACCATGTGCATCAAAGCGAAAATCTAACGAACGAAATGAAACGCACGGAGCGTATCGCGCTGTCGCTGCGCACGCGTGACGGAGTTCGCGCTTCGGATTTGAAACGTTTCGCGCAACAAACAAACGAGTTTATTGCGCTGGGGCTGCTTCAAAAATCGAACGGCAATTTCGTTCTCACTCGAAAAGGCAAAGCAGTAGCGGATTCCGTTGCCGAAGCGTTTCTGTAATCAGGAATTATGGGCACTTCTCGACAAGTGGCCGCGTTTTAGTGCGCCAAAGGCGCTTTGTCAATTGCAGCCTGGGGCATCGCCCCAGGAACTCAAATCCGATGTAAACAAGCGCTGAAAGCGCGACTCAGTTTAGTGGTCGTCCTCAACGCAAACGCATCGCGCCCAGAAGTGACTCGCGCTTTCAGCGCTGGCCTTCTCTGCTTAATCAACCTGGGGCGCTGCCCCAGGCTCGCGATGATTTTGCGCCTGTGGCGCTAGGCATCTACCCGATCCTGGCAACAGATCGATCAGTAGATGTCGTTATCGGAGCTGTAACCGGCATCCCCGCGAATGGAACGCAGACGGGCGCGGCTACCCCATTCGGACTCTGGCCGATTTATCTGTCCAAGCGTGATTTTCACCAGCCACGGCGCCGCTGCCAACGCGCCGATTGCAACGAGCGCAATCGCCGCTACCTGCCGCAGCGGGGGCTTGATCTTGTCCGCCATCAAAATTCCCAAGCCAAGACCAATAGCGGTGCGTGTGACCACCAGGAGCGGGTCAACTGGAAGTTGTTCGGAAGTTTTTGAAATGGATATGGGGAAAGACATCGCCTACCATATACGTCGCGTTTGGGAAAAAGAAACGGCAATTTTGTCGCCAGGCGCATTTGTCATTTCGAGCGGAGCGAAGTGGGGTCGAGAAACTCCGCTACGCCACCCTTGAAGTAATTCAACGAATGTCTCGACTTCGCTCGACATGACAGAAAATTAAGAGACATGCCCAATTCGATCTACGCGCTCATCCTAGCCGGTGGAAGCGGTGAACGCTTTTGGCCATTGAGCAGGCGGGCCCGTCCCAAACAACTTCTGCGCCTCGTCGCCGACAAAACTCTGCTCGAAGAAACTTTGGCGCGCCTTGAAGGCTTTGTCCCGCCCCAGCGCATTCTAATCCTGACGAACGCGGAGCAGGAAAACGCCGTTCGCAAATTGCTCGGGAATTTTCCAAAGGAGAATATCGTAGCGGAGCCGGCCAAACGCGATACTGCTGCTGCCGTGGCGCTCGGCACCGGCTGGGTGGCAGCTCGCGATCACGCAGCCATCATGGTCGTTCTCCCCGCCGATCATGTGATTGCGAACCGAACGGCTTTTCAGGAAACGCTGGCCCTGGCTGCCGAGGCAGCCGAGGAGACAAGCGGGCTTGTAACCATCGGCATCAAGCCAAGCTGGGCATGTCCCGGATTTGGTTACATCGAACACGGAAAGCCCGTGTACTTGCGCAAGCGCCCCGACAACGATTCAATCCATCGGGTCCTGCGCTTTCGCGAAAAACCGAATTCCGATCTGGCGGAATCATTCTTGCGAAGAGGAAATTTTCGATGGAACGCTGGGATGTTCGTTTGGTCTGTGCCGACAATACTTCGCGAATTCAACCGATATGCGCCGGAGCTGGCGGATTTCATTTCTCAACTTCGAGCGCCTGAAAATTTCGAGAATGCTTTGCGTGAACGCTTCAGCAAACTGCCGCGCATTTCATTCGATTATGCGATTATGGAAAAAGCGGATCGCGTTCTTGTAGTGGAGGCAAGCTTCGACTGGGACGACATCGGAAGCTGGAGAGCGGTGGCGAATTATTTTAAGAAAGACAAACAGGGAAATGCCGCCAACTGCAGCATCACCGCGCTCGATTCCAGCAACAACATCGTTTTCGAGGAAGATAGCACGGCGGTAGCCTTGCTTGGAGTTCATGATCTCATCGTCGTGCGAACGCAGGATGCACTTTTGATTTGTCACCGACACGAAGCGGAAAGGATCAAGGACCTCATCGGCAAGATTCCGCCGGAACTGCAATAAGGACAGAGCGTGCGAAGCGTGCCCGCATTCAATTCGAAAAGCGGCGGAGCACCGCTGCACTCCAAAACGCAAGCGTTCAAGATGCGCTGGCAAGGACGGCCACGTCTTGGAGTGCGGCAGTGTTCTGCCGCTTTTGATAGAATCACAAACAGTGCGCTGGGTCGTTATCCATGCCACAGCGCTCGGCTGATATGAATCGAATTTTGGCTCTCGATTTTGGGCGGGTGCGTATCGGCGCGGCAATTTCTGATGAGTTGCAGTTACTTGCGCATCCGCTGGAGACGATCCCGGCAAACGAGCGCGCGACATCGCGGATCGCGGAGATCGTCCACGAAAAGAAGGTTGATCATGTTGTCGCGGGAATGCCTCGACAGATGAACGGCCAGATCGGCGCGGCCGCGACCGAAGCTCTCCAGTTTGTGGAAAAGTTGCGTGGGACTCTACCATGCCCGGTCGTTACTTGGGACGAACGGCTGACCACCGCTGCAGCACACCGTGCACTTCGCGACGCAGGCAAGAAAACGCGCCACACGCGCGGCTACGTGGATCAAGTGGCTGCTCAAATGATTCTGCAAAGCTACCTCGATCGAAGAGCCGCCGACGCGAAATCTCAGAGTGATCCGTGATCTGTGATCAGGTGAGCGCAGTCAAAAGCGACGCGAGGACGCGTGCGCACTCCGAAAGTTTACGCAAAATCGAATGCGTCTCTCCATGCATTTCGCACGAAGTGCTTTTGGAGTGCGATGCGCCTTCGCATCGCTTTGGCGTATTGTCACTGCCGTATGCGAATATCTATAGATTGCCATGTCTCGTAGGTTGAAATTCATCGTGGCTTACGACGGCGCGCCATTCGCCGGCTGGCAGAGTCAATCTCATGGCAATACTATTCAGGATCATCTCGAACGCGCGTTTGAACGCGTCGCCGGAAGCCCTGTGCGTGTTCACGGGGCCGGGCGAACGGACGCAGGCGTTCACGCCCTCGCGCAATGTGCACATGTCGATCTCGTTAGCCCAAAGCTGGCAACACCTCGTTGGGTCGAAGCGCTCAATGCGTTGCTGCCTCCGGCGATACGCGTAATTCGCTGCCGCTATGTGTCGAACGATTTTCACGCCCGTCTCTCCGCAAAAGGAAAGATTTATCGCTACAGAGTCTGGTGCGCGCCTGTTCTACCACCATTCGAGTACCGTCGCGCATGCCACATCCCCCGCACGCTCGATTTAAAAATCTTACAGAAAGCAGCAAAACATTTCCTCGGCACACACGATTTCGCAGCATTCGCTGCCAATCGCGGGAAACCCGGGGAGAGCACGATCCGCACAATCAATTCTGTGCGCGTCCGGCAAAAAGGTCCTTGCGTGACAATCGAGCTCGATGGCGACGGTTTCCTGTACAAGATGGTACGATTGATTGTCGGTTCGCTTGTGAAATGCGCGCTTGGCAAAATTCGCGTCGAAGATGTCACCGCGCGGCTGCACTCCGGCCAGGTTGGCACAGCCCGCTTTGCTGCTCCCGGCGACGGATTGTTTCTGGTTCGCGTGCGCTATTGAAGCGTTTAACAAATAGTAGGGACCGCGCACCCACGATCGCCGCGGTGACACATCGCAGCGCAACTTCCCCACTTAAACCGCACGTAGAATGCGTCCGCTTACTTCGCCAAAACCAACCCGGTAACCATCGCCCTGAGCACCAGCCGGTGATCGTTAACGTGTCGCCGTCTTCGAGCCACTTGCGGCTTTCGCCATTTGGCAACTTTAACGGGTTCGCGCCGCGCCAGGTCAATTCCAACATGCATCCGCGCGATTCTTCAGTCGCACCGCTGATCGTGCCGCTCGCCAGTAAATCGCCGGGCTCCAAGTTGCAGCCATTCACGGTGTGATGAGCGAGTTGTTGAGCGATGCTCCAGTAAAGGTTTTGGAAATTTGTCTGAGTGATGACGTGCGGCGCGTTCATCGATGAGGTTTGCAAGGACGCTTCGAGATGAATGTCGAACGTGAAATCGTTTTTCCAGCGCAAGTACGGCAGCGGCTCGGGATCCTGCGGCGGCAGCGGTTTTCTGAATGGCTCAAGCGCGTCGAGCGTAACGACCCAGGGCGAAATGCTGGTGCAAAAGTTTTTCGCCAGAAATGGGCCAAGCGGTTGATATTCCCACGCCTGAATGTCGCGCGCACTCCAGTCATTCATCAAAACAAGACCGAAGATGTGATCAATCGCGCGATTGATCGGCACCGGTTCGCCTAACGAATTCCCCAGGCCCGATCAGCAATGCCATTTCCAATTCGTAATCCAGACTTTTGGTCGGGCCGAAAGCCGGCGCTGATGCTTCCGGCGGCTTGATTTGGCCTTGTGGCCGACGCACCTCGGTCCCGCTTACAACAACCGAGCTGGCGCGTCCGTGATACGCCACTGGCAACCATTTCCAGTTCGGCATCAGCGCGTTCTCAGGTCCGCGCAACATCGTGCCGACATTGTGCGCGTGATGATAGGACGAATAAAAATCGGTGTAATTGCCGATGCGCGCCGGCAATTTCATCACGACGTCTTTTTGTGCATGAAAAACTTTTTCGCGCAGCCGCGCATCATCGCGCAAGCGTGGGTGTCTCAGCCGAGAGAAGATGTTGAAGGATCTCGCGCGCCTTGCGCCAAGCCGGGCGGCCCAGCGCAAGAAACTTGTTTAGCGAATCATCCGAAAAGATCTTTCGGTCCTGGAATTCTGGCGAGCGAAAATGACCGAGCTCTTCCAGCACCGAAAGATCGACAATCAGATCGCCGATCGCGACTCCCACGCGCGGTTCGCCTCCCTTTGGTTGAAAAACGCCGAAAGGAAGATTCTCCAGTGGAAAATGCGAATCGGGTGGGACTTCGATGAAAGATTGAGCGGCATGGCTGAATTCATGGGTCGCTTACTTAAACAGAAGCAACGAAGGCAACGAAGGATTTGTGATTTGTCTGGTTATCTTTGTTACGCTTCTGTTTGAAAATCAAAGTAGTCCAAGCGCGCGCAAATCGTCGCGCGGCTCGTCGAAGCTGCAACTGCCGAAGGACGCGACGAATTTCCGGCGATATCGCAGCCGTTCGACGTCGATCTTCCATTCGCGCCACGCGAAGAAATCTTCGCCAAATGAAAACGAAGTTGCGTTTTCATCTTCCAGCATGGTCGCGGCTTGTTTTGCATCCCATCGATGCTCCGCAGCGAGAACCGCGGCGCCGAGCACATTGAGAAATCCGTGCATCTTTGTTTTCACTTCATCGCGAAATTGCCGGATCGGATGATGCAGCCCTGCCGTAAACTTGATCGGGAGCTGATGCGTAGCTGGCGTCACCAGCGCACTGGCGATTTGCGCCGAAGTCGGAAATGCATCCGCTGTCACTCCACCGGTGCGCAATTTGTAACCAAATGTTGCCACGTCCTCATCGGAATTGTGTTCCGCCAAGCAACGCGGCGGTTTGTTCTGCTCTTTCAGGTGGCGCTTCCCAGAAAACTGGCAAATCACCAACGATCGATCTCGCCTCCTTTAGTAACGCAAGATCGACATCAGGCGGCAAAAACATCTCCAGATGACTGATCGAAAGGAGATCGACGTCATATCTCGATAACGCACGGATCGCCGCATCAGCTTCGTCGAGCGCATCAAGAAAGGCATCCGCATTCGCGGTTTTTGGTCCGAGTGCCGCAACACGGAGCGGATGCGCAGGATCGAATTGCGAAAGGAGTTGTTTCGCCGCATCGAATTGTTCAATGGGAAGGACGAATGTGTTGAGCATCCATGCTCGCGCGAGCGGACATATTGTGCTTGATTCTGAAGAGCTGGCTCGAGCGCAAGGCTGCAAGGCGGGAACATTCCCGCGTAATCAATGGATTTCGTGAGCAGAGTCTCAAGGGAAGCGGTCGGCATGGGATGGATCGAACCGTGCGTTCGCACCTCTCGCGGGTCAAATCACAGCTTGTTGATAATCAAATGATAAGCCTCGACTTTCTTCCGAAATGCTGTAGAAATTTTGGCTTTTAATGGAGTCCACGGAGTCCATCTCAGGCCTTGACTTGGTAGTGTGTGCGTGCGGAAAACAGGAATATACGGCGCGCGATGCAATCGATGCGGCCATTTTCAGAGGCGAGTTGGACGTAAAGTGGAAGGAATTTCTCCACCAAGTCGCAGCGGAAAAACGGGCGGATGAGCTAGACTTGGAGGCAGACGAGTCCGCAATTTCGAGTGCAGCGGAAGCTTTTCGTTACGAATACGATTTGATCACCGCCGAGGAAACGGAAGCATGGCTGGCAAATCGAGGCCTCACGCTTGATGACTTCACCGACTACTTTACCCGTCAATATTACGCCAGCACTCTTGAAGAGGAGATTGTTCCCGATGAAGTGGAATATCCTTCTGCGGCGGCCGAGCTACGCCAGTCGTTCCTGGCGGAATTGATTTTATCCGGAGAATTGGACCGAATGACCAGTGATTTAATCGTGCGCGTCTGGCGGCACGCTGCGCTGGAAAGGAGCTGACCGCCAGATGCGATTGCGGCCGAAGAGCGGAAATTTCTCCATCGGATCGGCATTACGTCGGCACAACTGGCAAATTGGCTGGAGCAACTGGGGCGCGATTCGAAATGGTTAGATGAAATGCTCGCGATCGAGGCAGCATACGGACGCATTGCGACACGCTGCTTGTCCCTGAAGCGCGTCAACGCGAATTGCTGGCTTTGCGATTGCCCTTGACGCGATTCGAAACCGAAATGATCGAGCTGGAATCGCGCGATGCCGCCAGGGAAGCGCTGTTTTGCGTGCGCGAAGACGGCATGTCAATGGAAGAAGTGGCCACCGAGGGAGGTTACCCTTATCGGCATGCGGACTTTATTTTGGAAGATCTTCCCGTCGATGCGCAGCAGAGATTCCTAAGTGTTTCGGCGGGCGACGTTGCTCGAACCAATCGCGCGCGGTGATGGATTTGAACTGTGTCGCATCGTTAAGAAAATTGAGCCCCAACCGGACGACCCAAACGTCAAATCGCGGATCGATCAACGGCTCATTGATCGGCATTTCTCCGAGCTTACCAGCAAGTACACGCAGCGGCGGCTCGGTGGCGTTTCCACTCCTGCTGCAGAATGAAAGTAAAGGACAGCGAAATTCTGCGGCGTTCATCGGTGTTCCGTTTTCGTTTCCGATGAACATTTCGGCGCGATCGAGCCGCTCTTGCAGGAAGAACATTATGAATTCGGGGACGTGATCGTAAGACAGGATGATCCGGCCGATTCATTTTATATTTTGACGCGGGGACGCGCGCGCGCTCTAAAGATCAAGCCGGACGGTGAAGAGATCCCATTGGGGGTGCTCAAGCCGGGCGACTCGTTCGGCGAAGCGGCGCTGGCCGAGGGCGGAACCCGAAATGCAACCGTGCGCTGCAGCACCGGCGGTCGATGTCCTGCGGATCGATCGCAACGATTTTCTCGAGCTCGTCCGACGCGTGCCCGAGTTAAAACATTATGTCGAGATGACCGGACGCAATCGGGCGCTGCAAAGTTTCCTTTATCAGTTCAGCAACTTCGGCCGGCTGCCGACCGCTGTGTTGCGCAGCATGATCGACAGATTAAAACCAGTGGCCTTGAAAAAGGCAATCTGATTATTCGCGAAGGCGACGACGCCGGCCCGCTCTATATCTTGCAGAAAGGGCGGGCCCGCGCCTTTGCCGGCGTCAATGGAAAGCAGCGCAATCTGGCGTTTTATCGTGAGGGCGATTTCTTTGGCGAACTGTCGATCTTGAATGGCTCGCCGCGCGCGGCATCGGTTGAAGCGTTCACCGATTGCCAATTGCTCGCGCTTAGAGCCGAATGGCGGTCCGCGATTTGCGCCGTCGGTTTCCCGAGTTCGAAAAGTTGCTGAGCGAGCGTCTCGCCATTTACCAGGCGAAAACAGAAGCGCGTATTCCGCTCGATTTCACGACCGAATTGCTACCTGCCGAGACGCAGGTGCACGACAAAGTTGAGCTGGATGGCAAACAGCCTCCGCCGAAACCGAGGGGAAAGAGGAGCCATTCGTCGACGAGCAGGGGATGTTTCGAAAACGCGGCAAGCGCATCCGAAAAATCGATCACATCGTGCAAATCGACGAGATGGATTGCGGCGCGGCCAGCCTCGGGAATGATCTGCCGGCATTTCGGACGAAAGGTCAGTCTGTCGCGAATTCGGCAACTTTGTCACACGGCCACCGACGGTACCAGCCTGAAAGCGATTGCCGCGCCGCAAACGAACTTGGATTGGCCGCGCGCGCATTGAAAGTCTCGCTCCGCAATCTCCCGCTCATGCCGCTTCCAGCCATCGTCCATTGGGAGGGAAATCACTGGATCGTTCTTTACGACGTGGATGAGCAGTTTGTCCGTGTGGCCGATCCGGCGCTCGGGCTGCGAAAAATTCCACGGCGCGAATTCGAAGCGAAGTGGACCGGTTACGCGCGCTGTTCGATTACACGACGCATTCGAACAAGCTCCCGAAAGCAAACGAACCCTGGCTTGGCTGGTTCCGTTCCTGGCCCGGTTCAAAGTCATCTTGCTCCAAGTCCTCGGGCTTGCCGTGGCCGTCAGCTTCCTTCAACTGATCTTCCCCGTGTTCACGCAGATGGTCGTGGACAGGGTCATCGTGGAAAACGATCTCGGGCTGTTGAAGACCATTCTGCTCGGGATGTTCGCGGCGCTCGTCTTCGTGCAACTCTCTACCCTGGCGCAGGAATATTTGCTCGCTTTCGCCGCGGTGCGGCTCGATACGGCGATTCTCGATTTTCTTAGCCGAAAACTTCTCTCCCTGCCGATGACTTATTTCACCAGCCGGCGGACAGGCGACATTCAACGTCGGCTCGACGGCGCCAGGCAGGTGCGCCAATTCGCGGTGCACAGGGAATCGGCGCGTTGCTGGCAGCAGTTTTTCTCGTAGGCGCACTAATTTTGATGGTGATGTACAGCCCGCTGCTGACGCTGGCATTTCTTGCGACCACCCCGCTCTACGTCGGGCTAATGATTTTTTCGGTAAAAGTTCTGCGCCCGCTGTATCACGGCGTGGAAGAAAGCCAGGGCAAATACAGCTCGCATCAAATCGATGCGATCAAAGGGATCGAAGCGGTGAAAGCTGCGGCGGCCGAAAGCACGTTTCGTGACGCGATGCTGAACGAGTTCCTCTCCGTCTCACAAAAGCTCTTCAAGTCAAGTTTCATCGTGATGTCCTGGGACAGTGTCCTGCAAACTATTGGAATGCTCTCGACCGCGATTTTCCTGTGGGTTGGCGCAACCCAGGTGATTCACGGACATTTCAGCGTCGGCGGCTTCGTTGCATTCAGCTCGCTGACGGCAATGGCATATGCGGGCATTCTGCGAGCGCTCGGGGTTTGGGACAACATGCAGCTGGCTGCTGTCCTGTTGAATCGTCTCAACGACATTTTCGAACAGGAGCCGGAGCAAGGGCACGATCGTTCGCGGCTGGTCCCGGTCCACAGTCTCGAGGGCGAATCGAATTGCGCGGCGTGAGTTTCAAATATGGCGGCCCGGAATCGCCAGACATTTTAAAAAACATCACGTTTGATCTCGCGCCCGGGCGGATGGTGGCGTTCGTGGGCCGCAGCGGTTGCGGCAAAACAACTCTCATCAAATTGATCGCCGGCCTGCTCGAACCGACAGAAGGAACGATCATTTTCGACAATGTTGATCTAAAGACTTGAACTATCGCGATGTCCGCCGGCACATCGGGATGGTGCTTGCAGGAAAATCACATGTTTAACGAAACGATCGCGCGCAATATCGCGTTTGGCGATCCGGAGCCCGATCTCGACCGCGTGCTTGCCGCCGCGCAAGCTGCAGCCTCGCACGATTTCATTATGCGACTTGCCGCTCGGTTACGAAACGAAGATCGGCGAATCTGGTCTTTCCTTTCGGGTGGACAAAAGCAGCGCATCGCCATTGCGCGGGCTATCTACAACAATCCGCCGGTCCTGATTTTCGACGAAGCGACCAGCGCGCTCGACACCGAATCGGAACGCGCGATCCAGGAAAATCTCGGTCGATTAATGGCCGGCCGCACCACGATCGTGATCGCGCATCGGCTTAAGCACGATTCGCGAAGCGCATGCCATCGTCGTGCTGGAAAAAGGAAGCGTCGCCGAGATTGGCACTCACGATGAACTGATGGCGCAACGCGGCCTTTATTATTATCTCTCGAGCCAGCAACTGGGGATCTAAAGCTAGGTTCTCCATGAGTTCACAACTAACCCAACGCGGTTCGCTCGACGCGGAATCCGAAATGTTGCCGCAGGAGCCGCCGCCTTGGATCATTCGCTCGACGGCGTGGCTATTGCTGGGGGCGTTTCTTTTTGGCGCTGCTCATCGCGATTGTCATGCGATTGCCGGAGACCGTGCGTTGTCCATTCGTCCTGGTCCCCGCCACGGGCGCTGATCCGGTCCAATCGCCCGCCAGGCTGTCATCAGCCAGGTCGCGAGTGGACGAAGGTCAAGCTGTAAAAGCCGGAGAAGAATTATTCGTTTTGCGCTCTGATGAGATTCGCGGTCTGGGACACTGCAGTTCCGCACGTTAACGGAGGACTTACGCAGCAAGGAAGAAAGCCTCGCCAGATCTGACAATGCCTATACACTCGCAGCTCGAGATCAAAAAAGCGGAGATCGAGCAGGCAAAGAGCGAAGTGAAATTTCGCGAGAACCACGCGAGGACCAGCCGCGATCTCGTCACGCGCATGGAAAAGTTAGCCAAGCAGGGTGGCGAATCGGAAGTTGACCTCATAAAGCTCAAGCTCGATTTGGCCGGGTCGGAAAAAGATTTGAGTGTCGCGCAGAGAACCGTGCAGCAGGTGAATCTCGACGTGAGCGAATGGAGACGGAGCACGCCCGCCAGCGAGGCGAGCAGCAGTCGGAAATTGAAAAGCTAAAAATGCGGCATCGGCGCCTTGAAGACAGACCTGGAGAATACGCAGCAAAACTTGCTCACGATTCGCAGTCCATACGAGGGCGTGATCATTTCGATGGATCAGCGAACCGTGGGCAGCTTCGTGCAACAGGGGCAAGTGCTTTGCCAGCTTGCGCCAAAGGATGCAAAGCCCCGCGCCCGGATGATCCTTAAACGAAGCTGGTCTCCCGAAGCTCGATCGTCGCGCAGCGGGTCCGCTATTTTTTCGAAGCGTTTCCGTATCAGCGTTATGGCGCAGTAACCGGAAAACTCGATTGGATCAGCCCGTCAGCGGTCACTACCAGCGACGGCCCGCACTTCATCGCCTTGGGCTCGCTGGACCGCTATGATATCTCCTCGAGCGCAGGACAAAGCTCTCCTCTGCGCGTCGGAATGAGAGGCGACGCGCACATCATCGTCGGTGGCCGGACGCATGATCGAATATGCGTTCGAACCGATCCGCCAGTTGCGGGAGAGCATGAGGCAATAAGTTCACGGTCACATGCAAGAGCCGCTATCCAGACTAAGAGTCGAAGACCTGACTACGAGCAACGAGGCCATGGCGCGTTGTTTGCAGTTGGCAGCGCTCGCCGCGCAAGTCGGACGTACCGGTCGTGCTGCTCGGCGAAACCGGCACAGGCAAAACCTTGCTCGCCCACGCCATCCACAATTCGTCGGCGCGAGCCGGCCAGAGGCCGTTCATTGCATTCAACGCCTCGGCCATCAGCGACACATTGCTCGAAAGCCAGCTATTCGGTCACGAGCGCGGCGCATTCACCGGCGCGCAACAAAGCGTCAAAGGAAAATTTGAACTGGCTGACGGCGGCACGATTTTCCTGGACGAAATCTCGGAAATGAGTCCCCTCGCCCAGGTGAAAATCCTGCGCGTGCTCGAATACGGCGAATTTGAGCGGCTCGGTTCCGAAAGAATGCTCACCTCTAACGCGCGAATCATCTGCGCATCAAACTGCTCACTGCGGGAGCGGGTGCGACAGGGAAAATTTCGAGAGGATCTTTATCAGACGATTGAACGGCCTAACCTTGCTCATTCCCCGCTTCGCGGAGCGGATGGAGGAATTGCCAGCATTGATCGCGGCGGAATTGAAAGCCGCAGGCGTTGAAAGAAGGCAAAAACATTACGGCTATCCACCCGGAAGCGATGGAAAAATTGCTTCACCACCAGTGGCGTGGAAATCTGCGCGAGTTAAGCCATACCGTGCGCACCATGACGTTGTTTTGCAACGGCTCGGTAATTTTGCCCGAACATGTCGTTTTCCCTCCCGACCTGGAATCCACATTCTGCGGGAACGGATAATTCACAGACAGCTCTCGATTCCAGCCGACAACACACAAAGAGCCGAGAAGAACACCGATCTCTCGCTGGACGAGCGCCGTCAAAAGGCACGTCCGATTCGTCTATGACCAAGCAAATCGAAACCAGCGGCGCGCGGCAAAATTGCTTGGCATTTCGCGCTCGACGCTTGCCCGCCATCTCCAAGACGCGGCCAAAAAGTGAAGCACGGTCGGTCTAAAAATGAGCCAGGGCGGCCTAAAAACAGGACCATGCGCTCGGCGCTAATTTATCCACCAATTATCAATTTCATAAAACAAATTTCTGCGTAAACGCTTGTCGATTAACGATAAATGCGCAACTGGCCATTCATTATTCTATCAAGCCTCGCAAGACTTGGCACGAATACTGATAACATAGAGAGCCAACAGTGAGTGCACCGAAGAACAAAAAAAATGCGCCCGCCGGAGAGTCAGGAAATCAAAGGCCTAAGCGCAGAAAAGAAAAAGTGATTCGTCTGGATGACCTGATTCCAAAACAGGACGTTACAGGCGGGCATCAATTGCTCTTCGGTGCTCACTGACACAACACAAACCAACCAGAAAGAAAAATAATATGGCAGCAAAAAAAGCTAAGAAAACGATCAAAGTCCAAGACCTCAAGCCCAAAAAAGACGCCAAAGGCGGCACCGTCAACGCTCCCGGTCAACACCTCCCTGGACAACACCAGCCTGGACAACATCTACCCAGGCCCCACATTCCCCACCGCCACTAAGAAGGTCAAGGAACCGCACTGTTGGTTCGATCCCTCGGTGCGTTTTTTTTATAATCCCAAAGCCAATCCTCCTAGGAGCGCCCCCCAGGAGTCCCCCAGCCCCCCAGTTGCTCTCTAGGAGGTGCCGCTAACAAGGAACCGCACTGTTGGTTCGATCCTCCGGTGCGGTTTTTTATGTACAAATTTTGCGACTACTCGGCGTCATCCCTCAGCGAATGCATCCCTAATCGCATGAGGCAAGTTGCGGCGTCAGACTGAAGAAGGCGCGCAATTCGCCGCGGGGCGGGATGGTTTGAATGCCTTGCTTCTCCTCGAAGGCGCGTTGCTCATGATGATCGGTCAAGCCCCAGCAAGGCTCGACGCAAAGAAACGGTCCGCCATCGGACCACAAAGTCAGATAGGGGACGCCTGAGAGATCCAGGATCACCCAGCGACCACTCGGCGGATCAACGTAGGAGAATCGCGGCCTTGGAACGTCAACCAATTCGAGAATGATCGAACCGGGCAATTCGTTCTTTGAAAACGGCATTTCGCCGCCCGGGAATTCGATATCGCGCGTTTCACCTGACAAATAATTGCCGGGCGAAAAATATCTGCGGTAAAGACCCTTCGGCATTTGAAGATGAAAGCTTTCGAACGAAGTCGCTTCGAATCCCGGATGCAATCCGAACGCCACATGCGCGGTCAATTCCGGCTCATCGTTCTGAAACTCGAAAAGAACGCTGAGCGTGTTCGACTCGATCTTGTATGTTAGATCCAGGCTGACTTTCAACGGGTATTCAACAGGCGAAAAGTCCTCCGGAGTAATTTGATATTTCAAGGAAGCGCCGCTGCCCTCACCGGAAAATCCCGCGAAGCGCCACGTCTTAGAGCGAAGGAACCCATGATTACCGCCTTTGATTTCGCGGCCTCGGTAAAGGCTGCGACCATTCTTCAGTCGGTGAAGGTAATAACCCATGACCGTCGCGTGGTTTGCCCAACCCTGAGACGGCATTGACAGATCGTTGTCGCGATAAAGAAAACCTGTCCATTCGCCGGCCTCGTTGATTCGCGCAAGACTAATTAATTCCGCCCCGAGGCGGGAGACAATGATCCGCAGGCCGTTCTCCTCATCGGTCAAAACGTCGAGATGCCTATCTTCGCGTATTTCCTCGGAATGCGAAATTCTCATCACAGCGCGTGGTGGGGAGACGCATTCGCCTCTCCCTTTTCAAGAGAGAGGGTCAGGGTGAGGGTTTAATCTTGTCAGCCATGCGCGGCTTCGATCCCCTCACCTTAGTCCTCTCTCCTTTGCCAAGAGGAGAGGCGGAATAATTTCGGATCTGAACACGCGCTTGATCGTCGCTCATGGGAACAAGCCGCGCACCTGTTTGGCTTTGATGACGCGTTCAACGCCGGTGGCCATGGCCGCTGTGCGATGCGAGACTTTGTGTTCCTTCGCCCGCTTGATCACTTGCGCAAATGAATGCTCGAGGATGCGGAAAAGCTTGTCCGTCACTTCCGATTCCGACCACAAAAACGCCTGCAAACCCTGCACCCATTCAAAGTAGGAGACGATCACGCCGCCGGCGTTGCAGAGGATGTCCGGGATCACGAAGATCTCGTCCCAACGCGTGTCCAGAATCAAGTCCGCGTCCGGCGTGGTCGGACCGTTGGCGGCTTCAGCAAGGATGCGGCATTTGAGTTGGCCCGCGTTTTTCCCGGAAATTACGCGATCAACTGCTGCCGGAACGAGAATGTCGCACGGCAGCGTGAGGAATTCTTTTGGATCGACATGATCACCCTGATCGAACGCACGCAGGTTTCCCTTCTTCAGCATGTGCTGTTCGGCCGCTTTCACGTCGATTCCCTTGGGATTGTAAATCGCAGCATACGCGTCGCTGACGCCGACGACTTTGACGCCGCTCTTGTAGGCGAGCGAAAGAGCTGCCACCGAACCAACGTTGCCAAATCCCTGCACGATGGCGGTGCACTTTTCGGGATCCATCTTCAGCATGTTCATGGCGCGCTCGATCAGGTAAACGACACCGCGCCCGGTTGCTTCACGTCGCCCTTCGGTGCCGCCGATGGCGACCGGTTTGCCGGTAACAATTTCATTGACGGCGTAACCCATGTAAACGGAGTAGGTGTCCATGAACCAGGCCATGATCTGTTCATTGGTGCCCATGTCCGGCCCCATGATGTCCGTATGCGGCCCGACGAACGGGATCATCTCCTGCATGTATCGGCGCGAAACAGACTCCAGTTCCGTGCGCGACAATTTGCTGGGATCAACTGCAACTCCGCCCTTCGCACCGCCATAGGGCAACTGGGCCAGCGCGCATTTCCAGCTCATCCACATTGCCAGCGCGGCCGTTTCGCCCATTGACAACGAAGGCGCAAACCGCGTGCCCCCCTTCGTCGGGCCGAGCGCGATGTGATGTTGCACGCGATAACCTTGGAAAGCTTTCGTGCTTCCGTCGTCCATGTGCACCGGCAACGTCACGGCCATGGCGCGCTTCGGATACGTCGCCCACTCGCGGTCGCCCTTGTCGATGTTCAGATAATCGGCGATGACGCGAAACTGCTCGCAGGCCATCTGAAACACTTCGTCATCGTAAATCGTCACGGGTGAATTGGGCGAAATCTCAGCGTCCATTGGAAATTGCTATTTGCGCTGGTGAAGTGACGCCGTCAAATCGAAAACTTTGGCGTGGGCCGACATGTCGCCGCTGTCGAAGTTGCCGCCGGAACTTTGTGACCTCCGTGATCTCTGCTCGCCACCCCATAGCAGGGCGACGGCGGGTGGTAAAGCAAACTGCCAGTCCGGCTCGGACTATTTGCCGATGAGAATAAGGACGCCAGCGGCCAGCGCTACGATGTAGAGAAGAAAGATGGCCGGGCCGAGATTCAGGCCGAACCCCAAAAGGCCATCGAGGATCAAATAGACCCCGAGCAAAAGCATACCGATATTCTTTGTGATTTTCATGACACCGATCTTTTTGGGGATCCGAACAGAAGACAACAAAGAAAACAAAGAAGAAGTAATGGATAATCTCTGTTAACTTCGTTTCCTTCTGTAATGACAGCTCTTCTCATCGACGCTCGAGAAGAAGTTTGGCCGCTAAAGGAAGTGTTCCGGATTTCCCGCGGCAGTCGTACGGAAGCGCAAGTCGTCGTCGTGACCGTGAGCGACGGCAAGCACATCGGACAAGGCGAAGGTGTTCCGATCAAGCGTTACAAGCAGAACATCGCTTCGGTGTTGGCGGACATCGAGTCGTTCAAAAGCGTGCACGATTTGGATCGATTTAAACTGCCACAGTTGCTGCCGCCGGGCGCAGCACGGAATGCATTGGATTGCGCGCTGTGGGACTTGGAAGCGAAACGCTCTGGCAAACGCGTTTGGGAATTGGCGGGCATCCCGATCGTTCCCGAAGTCGAAACATCATTCACTATCAGTCTCGATTCGCCGGAGAAAATGGCTGCCTCCGCGAAAGGAAATTCGAATCGTCCAATTCTAAAACTGAAACTTGGAGGTGATGAGCTCGACCGCCAGCGCGTTGAAGCAGTACATGAGGCCGCGCCGATGTCGCGTCTGCTCATCGACGCCAACGAATCGTGGTCGCCTGAGCATTACCGGAAAATTATCCCGGCATTGAAAGGATTAGGCGTTGAATTGCTCGAACAACCGTTTCCTGCGGACGCCGATGAAGTTCTGGAAAGTCTCGACCATCCAGTGCCAGTTTGCGCCGATGAAAGTTGTCATGCGACTGTCGATCTTCCGCGACTGAAGAATCGCTACGAAGTGATCAACGTAAAGCTCGATAAAACCGGCGGACTAACCGAAGCGCTCGACTTGTGTAAGAGCGGGCGCGAAAGCGGATTCAAATTACTGATCGGTTGCATGGTCGGTACTTCTTTGAGCATGGCTCCCGCTCGCCTTTTGGCCAGCGCCGCGGAGTGGGTCGATCTCGACGGCCCGCTGCTCCTCGCCCGCGACTGCGATCACGCATTACCGTACGAGAATGGAAGAATTGGAATTCCTCCGCGCGAATTATGGGGTTAGCGGAGGGTTCCTGTTTATTTCTGATTGTAGGATGACACTCGAAGGACGCGAAGCGTCACCGGCTTGCCGTCGCGGTGAATGTTCCTTTTTTCAATATTGAACTCGATGATGGCTGCTGTCGTGAGCGTCCCGCCTCCGTTTTCCTGATACTCAATCTTATAATGATCACCTTTCGACTCGAGCACGCGGTACCGCATGAATCCCTCGGTATCAGGCACCGGACACCTTAGCCATTCGCCGTCCTGCTGCACTTCATCCTTGTTGAATTCGTTCCCGTTTTTCTCCATCGCATCCAGATTGATTTCTGTCGCCACCGGACTCTCCGAATCTGAGATCCAGGAACTAATCATGTTGAAAACTTTCGGATGAATCTTAAGCGCGGGCGTTTGCGTTGCAGGCGTCGTAGCGGGCGCCGCATCGGGCGTCGGAGCCTTGTTGCCGCGGAGAGGGTGAAGCGACTGAACAATCTTCGTGAACTCTGCGACCGTAATTCCAGTCGCGGAAAATCCGTGATATCTGCCGAGGACAGGATGGCTATCGGGGCCTTTGGCTAGTTCCTCGTTCATGTTCGCGTCGCTCACCCAATTCGCGATAATCTCGATCTTGCGGCCCTCTTTTCCTTTTGGCCGGAAAATCAGATACATCGGCCCGAAAGGCGACTTGATTTCAGTCTCTTCCGTATTCTGCTCGTCCGGCATGATGTTGCGGTCACCGATGCCTTCGCGTGCCGACTCAATGGAGAATGTCGCGTTCCATCCGTTTCCATATTCCACCGAGTAAAGCGGCAACGGATGATTCATGTCATCGGATCCTTCATGCAGTTCATCGTACGTGATCTCGACTTTCTTTAACTGGAAACCTTGGGGCAAATGCGAAGGAACAAAGCAAGTGATCTCCAGGTTCTTGAGATCGTCCAGAGTCGCCCCCAAGGAATGGAAGCCCGTGAACGGGAATAGAAATGCTCCCAGAACCAACCAGGACGCTGTGCATTTAATGTGATTACGGTTCATCACTCTTCCAATTTTAACGACTCAATCACGTTGTCGAGATTTGAACACAATGTGGCACCTGCAGCTGAAACTGTCAGCTTGCTGTGTGTTTAGCGCCAATGGCGCTGTCTCATGCTAGCCTGGGGCACATTGCCCCACGAATTCAAATCGCCTATTACAAAACGCTGAAGGCGCCTTTTAATGGCATCCGAAATGAATCGCGCTTTCAGTGCTGGCGTCTCGGGAACCATGAACCTTGGGGCGCTGCCCCAAGCCTGCGGTGAATGCCGCGCCTTTGGCGCTAAACAGACGTCCCAGCTTCCCATTAGCCGCCGTCAGGTCTGCTTTCGGGAGCCTGCGGAGTTGATTCCGGCGCAGAATGTTGATCATCGCTCGAGGCCGTTTTCGGACCCGTCTCAGCAGCTCTTTTGGCGGCCCACCTGGCTTTCATCGCGG
Organism: uncultured Verrucomicrobiae bacterium; assembly: GCA_963741065.1. Taxonomy (GTDB): domain Bacteria; phylum Verrucomicrobiota; class Verrucomicrobiia; order Chthoniobacterales; family UBA10450; genus Udaeobacter. The sequence continues at coordinate 236,440 of CAVUGV010000022.1, forward strand.
CTGCGAGTTGCGCGCGACGTTCCGGTGAGAGATTCAATTTCCTCTTCGCTTTCTTGGCGGCGGCTGGCTTCTTCGCCTCGGTCGTTTTGCGCTGGAGACTTGGCAGCCGGGCGAGCCGCAGTAGCGCGGGCAGCCGATTTCCTTGCGGCTTTCAATGCCTTTGCTGCCTCAGCTGTCTTCAGTTTTTCTTTTAGTTTGGCCAGTTTCTTTGGGCCTTCTCGCAGACGCTTCTCAAGTCGTTGGATCTTTTTCCTTAAATTTTTCAGCTTCATGATGTGTCCTCCTGCTCGCCACGAAGGCGAATTGACGATGCATTTAGAGTTAAGGACAAAATCTGGCTGATGTCACGCTCGTATTGAAGAAAATAAATTGATTAGTAAACGGCGGCGTCTGGGAGGCGGTATCTTTAGGTAAGGGCAGTCAAAAGCTCGCTTAATTCGATTCTGACAATGCTCGAAGCCGTATCGCTAACGCCATAAGGCAGGATGAGTTGCCCGTTATGGACGAGCGACCCACAGGAATAAACGACATTAGGAACGTAGCCTTCCCTTTCGTTCCCTTCCGGTCTTAAGAGCGGCTCTTTCAGCTGGCCAATGATTCTTGCAGGGTCGTGCAAATCGAGCAAGGTCGCTCCAATGCAGTATTTTCGCATTGGACCGACGCCGTGAGTAAGAACTAACCAGCCAGCTTCGGTTTCAATCGGCGAGCCACAGTTACCGAGCTTCACAAACTCCCAGGGCTGTTGGGGCTCTTGTAGTAGCAGTGGGTCGCTCCAAAAATGCGGGTTGTCCGAGAACGTCAGGTAAAGGTTCTCATCATCCTGTCGTGAAAGCATCACATAGCGTCCATCGATCCGACGAGGGAAGAGAGCCATGCCTTTGTTTTGCACCGCCTGCCCGTTAAGAGTTAGGACACGGAAGTTAAGGAAGTCCACGGTCTCGATCAGCTGGGGTAGAATGACTCGACCATTGTAGGCCGTGTAGGTCGCGTAGTAGATAACGCTCCCATCGTCTTCGACAAAACGAACGAAGCGAGCGTCCTCAATGCCGTTGCTCTCGTTAGGCGAGACGGGAAAGATAATGCGTTCCGACATTTCCGAAGAAGGAGCGAAATGAATTTCGTAGTTGGATTCCGCCAGCCAGTGCATGCACTCCAAAGTTCGCGGCACGTCGCGCGTGTGTGCAGAAGCTTCGTCGGACGCTGCTTGCTGGATGGACTTATCCAACTCATCAAGGAGGAAGGTCTTACCTAATCGTCCCATGACCGAGGCGGCCCAGTCATTCTCAAGTCCCATCTCACTTAGTTTGTCCAGAAAGGCGCGTTTATGGTAGGTGGGATTAGGATTAAGCTCAGGCAGTGTTACAAAAGGCGTCGTCTTCTCTGATCTCTATTGAATGATCACGATGGATAACTCCGGTTCGAAACTGGATCGAAGAGATATGTCCTTCACCGGTCGAGCGCAGGCTCAAGATAAAACGAAGATCGCCCTGACCTAGACCAGTCTGGTCAGGATGCGGCACAATCGAGGGGTTGAACAAGGCTGCCGATTCGAGTGCATACTCACCGGAGAAGAGCGCGCCGATAAATAGCCGGCGTGCTTCGGAAATCGTTTCGCTGTCCCGGATGTGCCCTCGCACTTTTTCGAAATGTCGCAGCCAACTCTTATCAAGATCGATATGTCTCTCGCTGAAATCCGCTCTAACTAACGAAAGCTGCTTTTCGGTTTCCTGCTCGCTTAGCGCGAGAGCGCGCGCGATGATATGCTCGACACGCGTGGGATTGATCGGGATGAACGGACGCACCACCACGCGTTTGTTGTCCGGCCGAAGAAGGACGCCCGTCGGATGAAGTTTCATCCAGCTTTGTGACTCGGGATCTTTAAGTCAGGCGCGGTTTCCGCCTGCGTCATCTCCGCGAGGGATAAGTAAAACGCGAGACTTGATTCTGCTCCCTGATTCTGGCTCACGCGATCCTGATGCAAAGCGTCACGACATCCTCCCGTGCTGGAATCGTAGAGCGATTCTCCGAGGTCGTTCCGACCAAGGAACCACTCGAAACAGCGTCGCGACGCGCGCTTCCAGTATTCGTCATGCGTGAGAGCAAAAGCCTCGAGACAGGCCGAGATGGTAGCATAGGCCTCCACCGGCTGTTGATCGAAACGCGCGCGTTCGCCGCCGCGCTTCCAAAAACCGTTGGAGCCAATCGGCGCGAAATGTCCGGCTTTCGCTCTTTGCGTATCCACCAGCCAGCGGAGCGACTGCAAACCTGCCTGGAATACCTCGCCACGCGAAGTCCAATGACCACTCAGGATCATCGCATGCGAAAGCTTTGCGTTATCGTAGGTGGCGACCGGCTCGAACCATTGCCATTCCTTCGAACTGTTAGCTTGAAACAACTCGAGCAGTCGCGTGGTGAGCAGATCACGCAACTGATTCACCATCCGGTCTCCGGAGAAGCTGCGCAGGTATTCCTGCATTGCGAGCAGGACGAAGGCCCAGGCGCGCGGAGAAGTGAACTGCTCTACGACCGGCAAACCGCGTTGGAATAACAGCGCGCAGAGATTGCGATGACCGTCATTTCTTGATCGGCCAAGCGCCATTCCCACAGCCCAAAGCGCTCGCGCGTGACTGTCCTCCGAACCGACCTCTTCCAGCCATTCCCGGCTATGACTCATAAAATTCCGAAAGCGCTTCGTTTCCTGATCGAATGCATCCCATAAGAACGAAAGATAAGTGCTGGCCAGGCGTTCAACGTCCCGTTGCGCAACACGACTGGTCATCTCCGGAAGTAGCAGAGTCAGAATAAAAGCGCGTGCATTGTCATCGGTGCAATACCCTTCCCGATAATTCGGCACGTTGAAAATAGCGTGCTGGAAAATTCCGGTGTTATCGGTCATCCGAAAAAGGTGATCGAGTTTTAGCGGCGGAAATTCATAGGGACGATTTTCCAGAGTTCGAACGGCAAAGGCTTTGCGCGGCGGAACAGTCAAACGCACACGCGCGCGCTGAAAGCTTTCCATGTAACGACCGGCTACTACCGGCCAGATCATTTCGCGCCCGAGTTTCCATGCACGTTTTCGCATTCCCGCCATCAGCGCGGGATTGAGATAGGAATCGAGTTACTCCTTCTGCAATAGCATTGCTGTCGCGAAAGGGCACAAGAATGCCACGCTCCTGCGCGAGTAGCTCCTGCGCGTAGAGATAAGGAGTGGAAATCACCGCCTTACCTGCGCCGAAAGCATAAGCCAAGGTGCCAGAAGTGATTTGCGCTTCGTTAAGATAGGGGGTGACGTAAATGTCGGCCGCGCTGATAAAGTCGGTTAGTTCCTCCAGCGTCACGAAGCGATTGTAGAAAATCACATTGCTGGTCACGCCTCGATCTTCAGCCAGACGCTCAAGCTTTAACCGATAAGACTCGCCTTCCCGCAAAAGAAGATTGGGATGTGTCGCGCCAAGGACAATGTAAACGACATTCGGGTGCTCCTTGAGAATTGCCGGTAACGCCTCGATTACATACTCGATGCCTTTGTTAGGCGAAAGAAGTCCAAAGGTAAGCAGCATCGTCTTACCTTCCACGCCGAACTGATCCTTGTGGAAGGTCGGGTCGATGAACTGCACGTCCGGCACGCCGTGCGGGATGAGATCGATCTTCTCGGGCGAGACGCCATAGACTTCCTTCAACAACCCTCGCCCACGTTCAGCCATCACGATAAAACGATTCGAGAGCGCATCGAGCTGCTCCATGACGAATCTTTGCGGCTCGTTAGGTTCGCGCAGCACAGTGTGCAGCGTTGTCACTACCGGCATGCGCACGTCGCGCAGCAAAGCCAGCAAGTGACTTCCGGCCGGCCCGCCGTAAATGCCAAACTCGTGTTGGACCGAGACGACCTCGACGTTGTTAATGTTTAAGAAATCCGCCGCGCGCCGGTATGAGTCGATCTCCTTTTCATCGATCTCAAAACGGATACGCGTCGAATAATCGTAGCCTTCAGGGCGATCGTTAACCGCTCCCACGATGCATTCGCAATGCGGATACTCGGCTGCGACCGCCTCGCAAATGTCGGTCGTAAACGTCGCGATGCCACATTGCCTGGGCATATAATCTCCCAGGAAAGCGACGCGGTTGATCGTGGTCATGAGGTAGCCTGAGTTAGTGGCAGCTTTATCTTGACCGGTGGAAGAAAATGGGGTCGCGTCTCAACGGTTTAATATTTCACTTACAAAATCGCCGGTGTCTGAATTGCAGTTCCGGTGCGGGCTGTTGTGCGTAAGCTTCGACTCTTTTTTCGACAACTCAAGATCAAGAAAATTCCGCACTGCGAATTGCGGAACGAGCGGCCGACGCGGCCGCTAGAGCGGAAGTCGGCTCGACATGGCTAGTGACCCGGGATAGCGTGCGCATCTGGCACGGCACGCCCCGGACTGGTCGCGTTCGTGCGACAAAATCCAGACTGAAACAGAAAATCGAAGGCTGGTGATGAATATTCCAAGGTTGCATTTTGCTCATTTGCCAACGCCCGTTGAAGCGCTCCCGCGTCTTTCCGAGACTTTGGGCGGAGTGATCAGTGATTGGTAAACAGTGCTTGTAGTGCGACGGATGTCGTTGTCTTGATGAGCACCCGCGAACCCCTCGTCCGCAACATTTCCGAGACCGCGCTCGCGGAAACGGAACGCCCTGATGCCGTTTTCCGCGATCCGTTCGCAAGGCGCTTCGCAGGCGAGCGGGGCGACCAGATCGCGAAATCAATGCCCTTCAGCAAGCGCGCAACGTGGGCCTGGATCACACGCACTTATGCGTCCGACGAATTCATCAAGCAGCAGGTCGGCGACGGCATCGATATGGTCGTCAACCTGGCTGCCAGGTCTCGATGCGCGTCCCTAGCGAATGAGTTTGCGAAGAAGGATCACAAGAAATGACCCGGCTTCGCCATGCGCTCGTCTTGCTCGCTGAGCGGGCGTTCGCAGCCTGCGCGACGCGTGGTTAGACTGACGCGATGCGCACGGGGGCCAGAAACATTCGTTACCGTCTGGAGTGGCTGAGGCTCAAATCCGCCACGAAATTCCTTCCGTTTTTGTCGCGCAAAGCTTGTTATCGGCTGGCCCTTTTGCTCGGCTCGCTCGGCGCCCTGCTCGATCGTCGGGGCCGACGCGTTGCGATGAGTAATCTGCGCGTGGCCTTTGGCGATGAGATTTCAAGCGAGGGCCGCGCGCAGATCGTGCATGAATCCTATCAGCATTTTGCCCGCACCATGCTCGATTTTTTTTGGAGCCCGCGCCTGACGAGTCAAAATTTCTCGCGTTAGTTGAGTTCGAGAATCGCGAGACATGGGATGAGGAAGAGACCAGCCCGGGCAACCGGTCATTGTCGGTTGCTATCATTACAACGACTTCGAATGGCTCAGCATTGTCTCGGCCTTCGCCGCGGACAGCTTGGCCACGTCAATCGACAAGGTTTATGCATCTGCCTGCCAGAACACACCGCTAACCTGTGACAACTGGGGCACGTGCTTGCCCGAGCGATGCGAAGCGCGCGACGCGAGTTGACGTCGCATGCAATCGTAAATTCTGACTAGCAGGACAGGCAATCCGTTGGGAAAATTCCTCTGTACCGTGAGTGCGATGCGATTCAGCAGATTTAACGAATCAGGTCTGCCAGCAAGGCGAGGATGCCGAGGAACGCGATCATTCCTGCCATGACATGACCACCAATCGGCGCCAGTAAATCGGGACAACGGCTGCGGAGCAATTTCACCGCGCGCTGCTGCCGCCAGGTGGCAAGAGTGAGACCGATCAGAGCGATGACGATCATAGTGATGCCGACGGCGCGCGGACTCAGCACGGTGGCCCTTTCGCCCTGCTGCTCGCGCAGGTAGCTGAAGAATGTGGAAATGGCGAAACCGAAGGAGATAAGCGCAAGCGCCGTTCGCACCCATGCGATTTGCGTTCGCTCATAAGCGAGCAACGTGCGCTCACAGGCGAGACGCACGCGCGGATCGGAATCATCTACTGAAACGTGATCGAGCTGTTCGTTAGGCATGACTTAGTTACTCAAGATGGTAGAGTTGCGGCTGGCATTGCTGGACGGCGAGTCGTAGCGCGTTTCGGCTCCGCGCAATTCCGAATCGCCTCGTTTACTGAGCCTTTGCCCGCGATGTGTTCCTTCAGGATTCTAAGCATCTCCGCGATCCCTTGTGGATCCTGTGTTCGGCGCCGTGACCCGACGGAACAATCTTCTCCGATTCGGCTCCGTCGAGATGCGAACTCCAATAGGGCACGACGCCGTCGCTGCTATTCGGGCGTATCGCCGCGTCCGCGATCGCCGATGATCGAGTGATAAGGAATGCGTTTCGCCATTGGCAGTGTATTCATTTCCTTCATGAACGGATCGTTAGGCGCAAGGGTATCGATACTGTTCGGTAGCCGGTTGAGTTTCAAAACTGTCGGGTCTTCCTGAACGACGGATGCCTGTAAGATCTCGCGGCCCGCGTTCATGTATTGCACAGACTTTCGGATCAGGCTCGATCCGATTCGGCCGATCGGGTTTTCCGCAATAACACTACCGCGGTGTGGAGTCGAAATGAAAATGAGTCGCGCCACATCACGTCGCGGCTTAAAGATCAATGCCTCTTCGAGCAACGCCTTGGTGTCCGGAGAGAGTTTCGTCTGCGCGGGAGGTTTGCCGAAAAAGTAGCGCCAAAGTTTGTCACCGCCCGAGTCGGTGACCATGAGGCGGCTGATAATGCCACCCATGCTATGACCTACAAGGACGATCGGCCGGTGATGAGGAAAAGTTCTGTCTAGAGCGTCCAGCTCGCGCCGGAGCAGCAAGGCTGAGTACGGGATAGGATAGCCGCTGGGATAACTGAAGACACACACCTGGTAGTTCCGGCGCAAAACGGGATCAGACCAGAGCGCGTTCACCATCGGCACCCAGGACACAGGCGTATCTTGAAGACCGTGCACGAACACGACCGGAATCTTGTTTGGATCATACGGTTGGACTTGTATCGAATCGCTCGGTGTAGGCGAACTTCTCCGGGTTGAGCATTGCCGCGAACCCAATCTTCTCTGGATGCTCGCGCGTAAGACCGAGAGCTATTGGGGCAGTGAAATCTGCGTGCAATGGCAGGGTTCGACCTGAAATACTGACCGTCTCACTGGCAAGTGGGTCAATGAATTGGATCTCGCACTTGCGCTCGGCTGAAGCGAGCTACGGCGCTAACCGCGGTATAAACACGCGGCGGAGCAAATCGCAGCGGAATCTGCGGCGCCTGCTCGCGCCGCACAGCGACGAGCGCGGCGCCTGCGCCTTCGCGAGTCAGGCGAGGAACAACAAACTTGCCGCGCACATCAAGTTCGTCGGCCGGAATCAGCTCGTAATCCTGTGGTCGCCAGAGGCGATTCGCAATTGCACGGTGGGTGAGCAAATATTCGCCTCCGCTCGGTGCAGGAACGTTTAACGGACGTGTCCAGGGCTCAAAGGGAGCGTCGCGAATCACGGAAAAGACACGCGACAAGGCGAAGTTATAATCACGCAAAGCGATGCGGTCTTTTGGATTTTTGCGCAGTTCGCTCGTTGCTGATTCAGCGCCAGGCCAGGTAAAAGCCTGTCGCTCTATCTGGATGGCTAGCCTTTAACTGCTGGCCGGCCGCAATTTGTTGCTCAGCGCGCTGAAGCTGGGGCGATGTTCCGTATTGTGCGCCCAGCCTCGGGCTGGTCTCACGAACTGTTGCCAGCGGCGCGCAACCACTAAGCGTTGCCAGCACGGCAATGACAACAATGTGAGTCTTACTTCTTCTAACTTGCGCCGCCGCTATCACAAAACCTATCACGCTGTTTGGTGCTCGGGATCGAAGCGCGTCAAACGAACGTACAAATCAGCGGACCGAGCGCCATTGGAGTACCGGGATGCTCGGACCTAGCCTGCTGAACCGCATCTATCGCAAGGGTACGAATTGTGTTGATCGCTAGCTGAGTCATCTCCTCGTCTGTCGTCGTTTTCTCCCGTAGTTCATGCGTGCTCCTCATTTAGAGGATTTTTCCAGGTGGCCGCCGAAACCAAAGCGCATGGCGGAAAGCAGCCTGTCGGCGTAGTCTGCTTCACCACGTGACGAGAATCGCTGGTACAAAGCCGTCGTTAATACCGGTACCGGCACGCCTTCATCGATGGCTGCTTTGATAGTCCAGCGGCCCTCACCGGAATCGGAGACTCTTCCGCCGAATTTCGAAAGCTGCGCGTCTGCCGCGAGCGCAGTTGCGGTCAGGTCGAGTAACCATGAAGCGATAACGCTGCCGCGCCGCCATACTTCGGAAATATCAGCCAAGTTAAAGTCATACTGGTAGTGCTCCGGATCGCGTAACGGCGTAGTCTCGGCATCCACCTCACTCTGACTCTTCCCCGCGTCAGCGCCTTTCAGAATGCCGATACCCTCGGCGTAAGCGGCCATGATTCCGTATTCGATGCCGTTATGGATCATTTTGACGAAGTGCCCGGCGCCGCTCGGTCCACAATGCAAGTAACCTTGTTCCGCCGTGCCCCCAAGTTTCTCGCGGCCAGGAGTGCGCGGCACATTGCCAATGCCCGGCGCAAGCGCGGCAAAGATAGGATCCAAACGTTGGACTATCTCCTTTTCACCGCCGATCATCATGCAATAGCCACGCTCCAAGCCCCAGATGCCGCCGCTGGTTCCGACATCGAGATAGTGAATACCTAACGAGCGCAGTCCCTTCGCCCGTTCTATATCATCTATGTAGTAGGAGTTGCCGCCGTCGATAATGATATCGCCAGGTTCAAGCAGCGGTGATAGCTCGCCGATCGTCTCATCGACCACCGCCGCCGGAACCATCAGCCAGATAGCTCGCGGCCGGTCTAGCTTCGTCACCAAGTCTGCCAGGGAAGTAGCTCCACTTGCTTTTTCTTTGACGAGGTGCGTTGACCACATTAGGTGAACGGTCGAACACCACGCATTCCTGTCCATTCTTCAGTAGCCGGCGCACCATGTTTGCGCCCATTCGGCCGAGTCCAATCATTCCAAGTTGCATTGTTACTCCTCCTTTTAATTGACGTTGCTGCGCGCAGTCTAAGTGTTGGATGCCTCAAAGATGCTCTGAATGGATTTGTCCAGCGTGGCATTGAACTCAGCGGCGGATTGCTGGGCCGATAGTCCTTCTGCAAGGGCCCGCGAGAAGCTCGCCACAACACCATGATTGCGACGTAAGCGGTTATTGGCTTCATCCCGCGAATAACCGCCCGACAACGCAACTACTCTCAAAACTTTGGGATGTTTGACGAAATCGGCGTAGAAGTTGTCTTGCTCCGGTAGTGTCAGCTTGAGCATGACCATCTGGCCCTGTGGCAGTTGATTGAGCTTCTCGAGAATAGCTGCCTTAAGTAATCCTTCGGCCTTCGCCTTTTCCGGGCAGTGA